>DAOUBK010000099.1:0-36529 GCA_034432635.1 Roseiflexus sp. | reverse complement strand
TGAACGCTTGTGCGAAAATCGCAACGTCAAGTTGGTAGACCACGCGTCAATGTACAGAAAAATACTTGACTGATCGGTGGTTTGAGTGGTTACGGTTTCTTTGCAGGTCAGATCGATGATGTCCGTGTCTCACGGATCGTGCGTTACACTGACGGCTTCGCCCCACCATCGGCGCCGCTGTCGGCAGGTGTCCCTACTATCGCGCTTTATCTCTTCGATGAAGGGAGCGGTCAGACAGCGTATGATGCGTCGGGGAACGGTTACCATCTCACGCTTGGACGAAGCGCAGGCGTGGAGAGCGCCGATCCGCAGCGCGTTGTATCGAGTGCTTCTGACAGATAAGGTGGCATGATGATGTTTACTCCGGAGCGCAGGCGTCCCTGGGTGTGATGCCTGCGCTCTTTACTGGTCGTCACAGAGCGCGGGCGAAGTGTGGTACGATAGCAGGCATCATAATCCACATCCAGGACGATTGGGAAGAGAGAGACATGCCAGTATCGATCACCGGTTTGCTGCGCCCCGACATCGCCGCGCTCGAGCCATACACGCCAATTGTGCCGCTGGAAACCCTGGCTGAACGCCTGGGGTTGCCGGTCGAACAGATTATCAAGCTCGACGCTAATGAGAATCCGTATGGTCCATCTCCGCGCGCACTCGCAGCGCTTGCCGCTGTTGAGCGCGACGCGCCGCATCGCTACGCCATCTACCCCGACCCGGATCATGTTCGTCTGCGGGCGGCGCTTAGCCGATACATCGGTCAGCCGCCGGAGCGGATCATCTGTGGTGCCGGATCCGATGAGTTGATCGACCTGCTGATGCGGGCAATGCTTCGCCCTGGAGACACGATGATCGATTGTCCGCCAACCTTTGCGATGTACAGTTTCGACGCTGCATTGTATGGCGCGCGTGTAGTTCCGGTTCCGCGCACCGAACGGTTCGATGTCGATATCGAAGGAGTGGCTGAAGCAGTCGAGCGTGAGGGGGCGAAACTGCTCTTCCTGGCGGCACCGAACAATCCGACTGGTACGCCGCTTGCGCGGGGTGATGTCGAGCGCCTGCTCGACCTGCCGATCATCCTAGCGATTGATGAAGCCTATGCCGAGTTTGCCGGAACGAGCGTCGTTGATATGGTCGGCGCCTATCCGAACCTGGTGGTTCTGCGCACCTTCAGCAAATGGGCCGGACTTGCAGGGTTGCGCATCGGCTATGCGGCGATGCATGAAGATGTGGCGGCGTATGTCTGGAAGATCAAGCAACCGTACAATGTGAATGTCGCTGCCGAAGTTGCTGCAATCGCCTCACTCGACGACCTGGAGGAGCGTCTGACGACCGTTGCCCGCATTGTCGCCGAACGTGAGCATCTGGCGGCGGCGCTTGCGGCGTTGCCCGGCGTTTGGGTCTATCCTAGTGCTGCCAACTTTCTGCTCTGCCGGATAACCGGCGGTTCTGCGCGTGCGCGCGCCATTCGCGATGGTCTCGTGCAGCGTGGTATTCTCATTCGCTACTTCAATCGCCCTGGTCTCGATGATTGTATTCGTATCAGCGTCGGGCGTCCCGATCAGAACGACGCGCTGCTGCGCGCTCTGAGAGAACTGGTGGAGCAGGAAGCAGGGTATGTCTGCTGAGCGGTCACCATACCATGGTAGAGATCATGCCCATGAGCAAGCCGTAACCCTGATAGATCGCAGACGAGCGCAACCTCCAGACTGTTGCCGGACACGATGCCGGCGACGATCGTCCGAAACCAGGGTAGCGTGTCTAGCACTCGGCGTTGGTTGAAAAGCGAAGGAGGGAAGCTTAGAGCCTGTTGTGTACTGTGGAGCCTGACTGAACTATCCTGCCGGGCGGGGGCGACGGTACTGCCATCGCCTCCCGCCGAGGATCCTATGCATTACCCACACGTCACACAGCAGCCGGTATGATGCCTCATCGCACAGCGTGATGGACACGGCGCCTCGTTCGTCACGCACACCCTGGGGTCATGCGCTCCGTCGCGTCCTGCTGCGTTATCAGCACGACGTTGATACCGTTCATGGGGTGCGGGACGCCCGTGGCGCGGGTTGCCAGCTCGCGTGCAGCCATCCCCGCCACCGCCGTCAGGTGATCGCCGTGTCCGCTGGTGCGCTGGTTGGAAACCTGCGCCGCGATCGGGCACGCCGTCCTCCGCGGCCCCACCCAACCCGCTGATCGACGCTCCCCCGCCGGGTCATGCGGGCTAAAGCCCTGCCTGACCGCGTGCAAGCCCCGCTGGGGCTATCCAGCAGCACGCACGGCGCCGCGCCCCGCCGCCAGACCAGACCCGCAGGGGCTTTCACGGCGTGAGGCGGGGTTTGAACCCGCCGCCTCGCCGACCCTCACCCCCTTCCCTCTTCCGCCTGCGCGGGCTATGCATGATCCGAGTTATGGGTAATGCATAGGCGAGGATTGGGCACACAGGAATGCCCGGATCTTATCCGTTGCGGAAACCCTGCGTCCACCCGCTGCCGGTCATGAGCCAGGGGGATTGCCCTGGCGCACGTTCTCCTGGCGTCCATGGTTGACAGCGATTCGCTACAGTACAGCGCGCTATGTCTGGATGATGGGGAGCAGCGCTCACGCATCTGGGATGCACTAATGTGATCAGCCGCTGCCGCATCCATCAGGAAGCAACGTGCATCACAGGCTCTGGACCTTGTTCTACCGCACCTCCTGGAAGATCGTCTCATTACAGGCAAATCTACCCCGTCACGGGCCAGTCCTGCTCCTGGCGTCCCTGCCGCATCCGCACGAAGGGGCGCAACAACGGATTTGCGCCAGTCTGCATATGGTCAATGACACTCAGAAGGATGAATCCTGCTACCGCGATCGCCAGCGCTGCCCAGAACTCCGACGCCGCAAAATTGGGCAGAATGTTGCGCTCACGGATGGGTATCGGATCGCCGTGACGATCCAGCATCGTCTCGACCACATCTTTCCAGGGCCAGATCTTGCGCAACGAGCCGACCATGAAACCCATCAGCACCGCTACCATAACATTATGGTAATGTCGCAGCATCCAGCTCAACAGGCGGACAAAGCCGATCAGCCCCACCACCGCGCCCAGGGCGACCGGGATAATTGCCAGCAGGTTCAGGTCTGCCACCGCGTCGAGCACATAGGCATACTGCCCCAGGATGAGCAAAATGAACGATCCTGAAATACCGGGCAGGATCATCGCCATAATCGCCACGGCGCCGCTGAAGAAGAGCGTGATCGGATCGTGGGGCATGGTCAGGGGAACTAGCCCTACGATCGCATAGGCCGCCACAGTGCCACCTGCCAGGGCAACCACAGCGCCAGTAGTCCAGCGCACGGTAGTGCCGACAGCGATGATAGACGCGACAATCAGTCCGAAAAAGAAAGCGAAGAGATACACCGGATAGTTTTCGAGCAGGTAGCGCATCACGCGCGCCATCGCAAGCACGGCTGCACCGATCCCCAATCCCAGCGGGATGAGAAATCCCCACGGGATGCTCGTCAGCGCTGCACGCCAGCGCCCCTGACCGAGCAGGCGGAGCAGTTGCACATTAAACGATTTGATTGCAGACAGAAGGTGCTCATAGATCCCCAGAATGAAGGCCATGGTTCCACCTGACACACCGGGAATTAGGTCAGCGATCCCCATCGCTATTCCGGTAAGAAAGAGGCGCAGCGCCGAAAACGAACGAACTGCGGTGTCTGGTACGTGCATGATCCAGGCTCCGTATACAGGCAAATACGATACGTATCCCAGGATGGGACACTGCGGCGAGTATACCTTACGCACATCACGGCGTCAATGAAAGAGTACAGCGGATAACATAACATGATCGTCAGTTTGACGCGATGGTGCGTTCCCCGTGGACGAGGACACCTGACGCCTGAAACATAGACCGAAATTCGTGTCGGTCATCCCGTCGCCAGCACCCCTGGCGTGCCTGCGGGCGGGGACGCCTGCGCTCCCAGGCGTGTTTGGTCGCGTATTGCCAGCGCCCCCGGCGTGCCTGTGGGAGGGGACGCCCGCGCTCCCAGGCGTGTTTGGTCGCGCGTCGCTGGTGCCTCCCGGCGGGTCTGCGGATGGAATTCATCCGGTGCGATGTTGATCGTGATCCGACAGCGTTACGGTCGCCGCCGACCTGAAACCGTTCGATCATAGCGATCGGCACGGGTCGAACGTACAGATGGATTATGGGAATGGGGTTTGTGGCGGCGCGGTGCGCTATCGGACCGCCGCTCTCGCGCATCGTTGCGGCGTGGTTCTCGATCATCCCGATCATCGCGGGGATGCGGCTCATAGTGGCGCGGTGTTGCGTGGTGACGCGGCGCATGATCGGACCGGGCATCACGCACCGGTGCTGCAGCATGATAGTCGAAGCCGGGCACAGTTTCCCGCTTCAACGGTTCGCCGATCAGTCGCTCGATAGCGCGCACCATTGTTGTATCACTGCGGGTTACCAGCGTCAATGCGTCCCCTGTGCGCGTTGCGCGCCCGGTGCGCCCGATGCGATGGGTGTAGGCTTCGGCGGTTTGGGGCATATCGTAGTTGATGACGTGCGAAATATGCGCCACGTCGATGCCGCGCGCGGCAATATCGGTTGCGACCAGGATCTGATACCTGCCGCTACGGAACCCGTCGAGCGCAGCCTGGCGACGGTTCTGCGACAGATTGCCCTGCAAGGCTGTCGCGCGGTACCCCATCCGCGCCAGCGTATCGCTGAGATGTTGCGCGCGGTGCTTTGTGCGGGTGAAAATCAGGACCGATCCGGTGTCGGTATAGCGCAACAGTTCGATCAACAGCGCCGTCTTCAGGTGCTCGGCAACCGGATAGATCGCGTGGGTGACGGTGGAAACCGGCGCACTACGCCCGATCTGAATGGTTTGCGGATCGCGCAACGCCTCGCGCGCCAGTGCGCGAATCGCGTCGGGCATGGTCGCCGAGAACAGCATCGTCTGACGCTGCACCGGTGCAAGACGCAGAATCCGGCGGATATCGGGCAGAAATCCCATGTCGAACATCTGGTCGGCTTCGTCGAGGGTCAGCACCTCCAGATGATCGAGTGTCAACGTCCCGCGCTCCAGATGGTCGAGCAGACGTCCCGGACAGACGACCGCAATCTCGACGCCGCGCCGCAAACGCTGAGTCTGCCCCTGATACCCGACACCACCGTACAGGGTGACGCTGCGGAGACCGGTGTACTTGCCGAGCGCCTCGATCACCCCCTGAATCTGCTCCGCCAGTTCGCGGGTCGGTGTGACGATCATGGCGCGCACGCGACCGCGTGGACCGTGCATGAGACGTTGCAGAATTGGCAGCACGAACGCTGCCGTCTTGCCGGTGCCGGTCTGCGCAATGCCGATGACATCGCGCCCGTTCAAGGCGTGGGGAATAACCTGTTCCTGGATAGGAGTCGGCTTATGGTACCCGAGGTCACGGATACCGGCGGTGATCTGCGGATGAAAATGAAATGAGTCGAACGACACTGAGTGTCCTCTCTGGCTACGTTTGAGCCAAGTCGTCCACTCAGCTCAATCTCGATGATAACAACCCTGACATTATACCATACCCTGGAGGGGCGTGCACCGGATCGGCAAGATATTCTATAATGCAGCAGACGGGTAAGCAGAAAACTCGTGGTTTGTAGAGGAAATCGCATGGCTTCTGAGACGCTTGACGCACTCCGTGAATTCGCCGCCGACCTGGCATGGCATGCCGGTCGGTTGACGCTGCGTTATTTTCAAACCGGTCTCATACCGGACATCAAAGACGATCAGACGCCGGTGACCGTTGCCGATCGCGAGGCGGAGCGGTTGATGCGTCGTATGATCGAGGATCGCTATCCGCACCACAGTATTCTTGGCGAGGAGGAGGGCGAAACGCGCCCCGGCGCGTCACACCGCTGGATCCTCGATCCGATTGACGGCACGAAATCGTTCGTTCAGGGTGTGCCGCTGTATGGCGTACTGGTTGGGCTGGAGCGCGACGGCGAACCGGTGGTCGGCGCGGTATCGTTCCCCGCGCTTGGTGATTTTCTGACCGCGGCGAAAGGGCAGGGATGCCAGTGGAACGGCAGGCGTGCGCGCGTCTCGTCGGTCGGCGAATTGCGCCAGGCTACCCTGCTCTCCAGCGACGCCGAGAGCATGGCGCTGCATGGACGCGAGTCTGTCTACTGTCGTCTGGCAGGAACAGTGCGTCTGGTGCGCACCTGGGGCGATGCCTACGGCTACAGCCTGGTGGCAACCGGTCGCGCCGAGATCATGCTCGACCCGGTGATGAGTGTCTGGGATTGTGCGGCGCTTTTTCCGATCGTGACCGAGGCAGGCGGCACCTTCACCGACTGGAATGGCGTTGCGACAATCCACGCCGGCGAAGCAATCGGAACCAACCGCCTTCTGCTGGAACAGGTGTTGCAGACGTTCCGGCAGGGTTGACCGATAGCACATATCAGGTCGCAGGTGGTGCGGTCGGAGGACTATCACCGCAGAGGGTGGACGTCCATGTCTGTGCGGGATCGGTTTTCACATCTGTACCGCATCACATGATGATGTACCCTGCCTCAATTTCAAACCACGCGCCGGAAACGCTTTACAGCATACGCAGGTGTATGGTATAGTCTGAAATGGAGGGGAATCCTTCAGGTCGCCCGTCTGTACGTTCTGCAACACGCCTTTGGCAGGGCCCTTTTGCGTCTGTCGTCAGTGGCTGGAGGCCGACTGTGCGAGTCGTTGCCATGATTATGGCTGGCGGCGAGGGAACACGGCTGAGTGTCCTTTCAGAAAAACGTGCCAAGCCCTCGGTACCGTTTGCCGGAAAGTTCCGCATTATTGATTTTACCCTCTCGAACTGCGTCAATTCCGGCATCTTCGATGTGGCCGTGCTGACGCAGTACCGTCCGCATTCGCTGAATGCTCACATTGGTAATGGCAAGCCGTGGGACCTTGATCGCGCCAATGGCGGCGTGCAGTTGCTGCAACCCTACCAGGGGCGTCGCGATGAAAGCTGGTACAAAGGAACGGCGGACGCCGTGTACCAGAACCTCAACTACATTCGCGAACGGCGCGCCGATCTGGTGCTGATCCTGAGCGGCGACCACATCTATAAGATGAATTATGCCGAGATGATCGAGTTTCATCAGCAAAAACGCGCCGATATGACCGTTGCGGTCATGCATGTGCCGCTCGAAGAGACCGATCGCTTCGGCATTATGACCGTCGATGAGAACCAGCGGGTCGTCGAGTTCACCGAAAAGCCGAAGAACCGCGACAAAGGAACCCTGGCGAGCATGGGGATCTATCTCTTCAACGTCGATACCCTGATCAAACGTCTGAGTGAGAATGGCGAAGGGTCGCCGCGTATCGACTTCGGCAAGCACGTCATTCCTGCCATGATCGGGTGCGACGCGATGTATGCGTTTCCCTTCCAGGGGTACTGGGTCGATGTTGGAACGATCCAGTCGTACTGGGAAACGAGCATGGATCTGCTCAACCCGAACAATACCCTCAACCTGTACGATACTGAATGGGTCATCCATACGCGCAGCGAGGAACGTCCACCCGCCAAGACGGGACCGCAGGCGCGGGTCAGTCGCAGCCTGATCTGCAACGGGTGCATCATTCGTGGCACCGTCGAGCATTCGGTGCTCTCGCCGGGTGTGTACGTCTCTCCCGGCGCGATTGTGCGCGATAGCGTGGTCATGAACGATACCTGGATCGGTCCTGGCGCGGTGCTCGACCGGGTGATCGTGGACAAGAATGTGGTCGTTGGGGCAGGGGTGCGTCTGGGGTGCGGCGATGATTTCACCACGCCGAACCGCGAACAGCCCGATAAACTGATGACCGGCATCACCATCGTCGGTAAAGGCGCCCATATTCCGCCGCACATCCGGATTGGGCGCAACGTTATCATTAATGCCGACCGCGAGGAAGAAGATTTCCCGGCAGGCGATGTCAAGTCGGGTGAGACGATTTAGAGGCGCATATGCTTCGCACACTCGCAATGATCCTGGCTGGCGGCGAAAGTCCGGCGTTGAGTGTCCTGACCGCCGAACGTTCGGAAGCGGCAGTGCCGTTTGCCGGCAAGTACCGGATTATCGATTTTACCCTCTCGAACTGCGTCAACTCCGGCATTTACAACGTCGGTGTGTTGACCCAGTACCGCCCGCGGTCGCTCCACGAGCACATCGGCGTCGGCAAGCCGTGGGACCTCGACCGGCGTATCGGTGGGGTGCGTGTGCTGCATCCCTATCTGACCAGTGAGGGCGGGGTGTGGCAACGGGGCAATGCCGATGCGCTGCGTGCCAATCTCGACATCATTACCGAACAAAAGGTCGATGCGGTGCTGGTGCTCGCCGGCGATCATGTTTATAAAATGGATTATCGCCCCATGCTTCAGTTGCACGAAGACCTCGATGCCGATCTCACTCTGGCGGTGCATAGCGTCAGTCCGCATGAGGCGCACCGCTACGGCATTGTTTCGGTCGATGCCGACGGCATTGTGACGCAGTTCGAGGAGAAGCCGCGCCGTCCGCGCTCGAGCCTGGCATCGATGGGGATCTATGTCTTCAGCAAGAGCTTCCTGATGGAAGTGCTGGCAGGCGGCGATGAGCAGAATATCGGTCGTGACCTCATGCCGAAACTGGTGCATCAGACGAGCGTCGTGTCGTACCATTTCCAGGGGTACTGGGCTGATGTTGGGACGGTGCAGGCGTACTATGAGGCGAATATGGCGCTACTCGTCGAAACCCCGGCGCTCGATCTGCACGATCCCGAATGGGTGATCCACACGAAGAGCGAGGAGCGTCCGGCTGCTGAGATCGGTGAGAATGCACGGGTCGATGGCAATCTGCTCTGTGATGGCTGCCGCATCTATGGCACGGTGGCACGCTCGATCATCGCTCCCGGTGTGGTGGTCGCCGAAGGCGCGACCGTGCGCGACTCGATCCTGCTGAGCGGTGCAGTTGTCCAGGCAGGCGCAGTGGTGGATCGCTGCATTGTCGATAAAGAAGTCGTGATCGGCAACAACGCCTTCGTTGGTGATGGCGAGGATAATACCCCCAACCAGCGCGCTCCTGAACTGCTGAATACCGGGTTGACCCTCATCGGGCGAAGTGCGCAGATTCCGGCAAATGTGCGCATCGGCAGAAATGTGGTGATCCGTCCGCGGGTCACAACAGCGTCGTTCGGCGCGCAGACGGTCGTTCCCAGCGGTGCGACGATCAACCGCTGAGAAGGGAAGGAGCAACAGATGAACCTCGAGCAGAACCGTGCCCGTGTCATCGCTGCTATCTGGCAGGCGATTGCCCAGAGTGGCGTTGATCTCTCGGCTATGCCGCGCGAAGAACAGGATCACCTGGTGGCGACGATTGCCGACAATCTGTTGTCAACCGTCAATCAGATGCTCGATGAGGTGGCGCCTCAGGTGTCTGCTGACGTCTCCGGGGAGGAGCGCATCCTGTGGGAAGGGCGACCGTTCCTCTCGATCACTGAACGCTACGTTGTGACGACCGAACGGGTACGGATCTATCGTGGTCTCATCGGGCGCAATATCGATGATATCGAACTGGTGCGCCTGCAGGATATCGATTTCACGCAGAATGCCGGCGAGCGCATTCTCGGGATCGGCGACATTCATCTCCACGGCGCAGATCCTTCGACGCCGGAAGTGATGCTGCGCAATGTGCACCAGCCGGAAGAGGTGCGTGAACTCATCCGACGCGCCTGGCTCGATGCGCGTAAGCGGTACGGCGTCTCGTTCCGTGAACAGATGTGACACGGCGCGCGTCGTCTCCTGGTAACGTTGTACCGTTCAGACCCGCGGATATCCGGTGTAATCGCCCAGCGTTTCGACTGCAGCCGCGCCGATGCGCGCTCCGAGCGCCAGCGAATCGGAAATGCTCCATCCGCGCAGCCATCCTGCCAGAAAACCGGCGTCAAACCCATCACCGGCGCCGACCGGGTCGACCACCTGGCGGACTGGATGAGCCGGTGTCGTCACGCGTTGCCCGTTCGCCAGTGCTCGCGCGCCACGTTCGGCGCATTTCAGCACCACGACCTGTGCACCCAGCGCTGCCGCTGCTGTCAGTGCGTCGTCGTCGTTGTCGACCTCCAGCAGCGCCTGTGCGTCTTCATGCCCGATCAACAGGATGTCGGCGGCGCGCATCAATGGCAGGAGTGCAGCCCGCGCCTGGAGGGCATTCCACAATCGCGGACGGAAATTGGGGTCGAAAGAGACCAGCGCACCGGCTGCATGCGCCAGTTCAATCGCGCGCTCGCAGGCGGCAGCGCACGACGCGCTCAACGCCGGGGTGATGCCCGTCAGGTGAACGATCCGCGCGCCGCTAAACTGTGCTGGTGTGAGATCATCCGGCGCGATTCGACCTGCGGCTGAGTTGCGGCGATAATAGTACACACGTCGCGCGCCATCGATGAGCCATTCGCGAAAGAATACACCGGTTGGCGCTTCGGGATCGATCAGCAGCGCGAATGTATCGACTCCCTCGGCAGAGAGAACGGCGCGTACCCGCCTCCCGAACGGGTCATCGCCGACACGGCTGATGAAACGCGCGCTGTGACCAAGACGGCAGAGCGCAATGGCGAGGTTCGCTTCCGCGCCGCCAATGTCGATCAGCAGAGTGTGAGCGGCGTCCAGCGAGATCGGTTCAGGCGGGTACAGAACAGCCATGCACTCGCCAAGCGTGACGACTTCAACCATAGGTAGACCCTCCCTGGTGCGGCATTGTACCACGACGGCGGCAGCGTCAATCCGGGCGGACGACTGGCAGGGAACCTGGCACATTGAGGCTTTTCGCATTTCTGACGTGATGGCTGGAGAGGCATCGCTGCTGGCAATGCCGCGTATGGCGTTGCTTGGCGCTGCCGGTCAGTTTGGCATCTTTGGCACGTTGATCCTGGCGACGTTGCTCGGTTTTCCCCTCAATCAGGCGGCTTCGATCGGGGTCATCGGTGCTATCGACGGACCCACCTCGATCTATGTCGCTTCACAACTCACACCAGAACTGCTGGCGCCGATCGCAGTCGCTGCCTACTCGTACATGAGCCTGGTGCCGATCATTCAGCCGCCGCTGATGCGGTTGCTGACGTCGCGCCGCGAGCGGAGCATTCGCATGGCATATGCACCGCGTCCGGTCTCGCAGCGGGCGCGGGTGTTATTCCCCATCGTCGTGACCCTGACGATTGGCGTACTGGTTCCAGCTGCAACGCCACTGATCAGCATGCTGATGCTGGGCAATCTGCTGCGTGAGAGCGGCGTGGTGGATCGGTTGAGCAAAGCAGCGCAGCATGAGATCATCAACATCGCGACCCTGTTTCTTGGCTTGACTATCGGCTCGACGATGAGCGCCGAGTCGTTTCTGAACCTGGTGACGCTGCAAGTGCTCGGATTGGGATTGCTGGCGTTCATTCTCGACACAGTTGCCGGGCTGCTGTTCGGCAAATTCCTGGCGCTGGTCAGCGGCGGCACGATCAACCCGCTGATCGGCGCAGCCGGTATCTCCGCCTTCCCGATGGCGGGCCGTCTTGCGGCAAAGGTGGCGCTCGACGAAAATGCCGACAATTTCATTCTGATGCACGCCATGGGCGCCAACACCGCCGGGCAACTGGGCAGCGTCGTCGCCGGCGGCGCATTGCTGGCGCTGGTCACCAGGGTGCTGGGGTGACGACGACACGCAGCGTTGCATGTTCAATGAGTATATTGTGTCAGCACGTAAACCGTAGGAACGATTCGTGGAACGTGCTCAGTCATGCGCTGTCCCAATGAAACCCACCACTGGCTCAATACGCCTGCACCGGCGTGACAGTTGCGAGATGCACGCTGCTAAGGGTGTTCCCCGTCGACCTGGCGTGCCGGATGCGTGGACGTCCCTGTCTGCCTGAGTTGAGCCGCGCGCCGAAGATACATGCCTGGAAGTGTGAAATGACAGCAGCAGGTTTGTGGCATGCCATGCCCTCTGCGCGCCATCTGTCATTGCGGGCGCACTGCCGCGCCACCTCTTCCTGCTCCCCTTGTGGGAGAAGCTACGCATTACCCGTAACGTGATGCCATTGCTCCACTCGGTGGGAGTAAGGGCGCACACCTTGTTATTCCTGTGGTACACTGCATGCAGGACTCCACCCGGTGGCAGTAGGGGCGCATGGCCGTGCGCCCCTACGTGTGCCACGCCTCGACGCTCCCAGGGCACGCTGGTATCGGCACTGTCCCCTGATCCCGCTGGTTGTCACATCAGGCTGGCTCAGGACGTGAATGAACCCGGACCGACGTGGCGATGCCAGGGAATGCGGCGAGCGCCGCGGACGCATCGGCAGGGACACACGGACAGGTGCAGGCGCGTGGATCGTTGATGCGCGCCTCAACGCTGGACGCATAGACTGGCAGAGGTACACGGCGATGCGTCCCTGCCTTCCCTGCTTGCAGTGCCGATGCGCTGTTGCCATGCGTGTTGTCTGGTGTCGTGTCACCTGTTCGACGGATGGGTTGTGCCCGTGAGCAGTGGAATGCAGGGTACAGGCGCATCGGAACGCAAAGAACCGGTGACCTCTCCCGCGAACTCTACCCTTGAGATCTCAACTCCTCTCACCTTTCCCAATTTTGTGCTGTTTTCTTTGTTTATGGTTGACAAATAGTATTTATTAGAATATACTAACCAGTGAAATTAGCGTCTCACTTCTGCTCGGTTCTGGCAAATCAACTCTTGTGCGTGTGCGCCGTGGTTGCGCACCTGGATTCGGGAGTTCGGTGTCCGCTCCTCTGATCGAAGCGCGTGCGCTCAGTTATTACGCCGGTGATCGCTGCCTGCTCGAAGGTGTGTCACTGCGGGTCGATAGCGGCGAAGTTGTAGCCATCATAGGTCCAAACGGCACCGGCAAGAGCACACTAATCGGTCTGCTTGCCGGTGATCTCCGTCCAGCCGCCGGTCATGTGCTGCTCGAAGGCATCCCGCTGGAACGGATGCAAACCGGTGATCAGGCGCTACGGCGAGCAGTTCTTCGTCAACGGATCCATGTGGCGCTGCCCTTTACCACCTTCGAAGTGGTGCTCATGGGGCGCACACCGCATCTTCGCGGACGATCAGAGGGACGAGAGGATGTCGTTATTGCTCAGAGTGCCCTGATCCGTACCGGGATGGCGCCGTTTGCAGAACGGCTGTTTCCAACGCTCTCTGGTGGTGAACAGACCCTCGTCAGTCTTGCGCGTGTGCTGGCGCAGCAGGCGCCGCTCGTGTTGCTCGATGAACCGACCGCTGCGCTCGATCTGCGTCATCAGCACGCAGCACTGCACCTGGCACGCACGATAGCCGATAGTGGCGGCGCTGCCATTCTGGTGCTCCACGATCTCAACCTGGCAGCCGGATATGCCGACCGGATCGGCATTCTGCATCAGGGGCGGCTGGTTGCCATTGGCGCTCCCTGGGATGTGCTGCACCCGGAAGTGCTGAGCGCTGTGTACGGTATTCCAATAGCTGTTCATCCACATCCGCACACAGGCGCTCCGTTATTGCTCGCCCTTCCCGAGGTTCCTTCATTAGAACAAGGAGGCGTCTATGAAGTCCTGGAAGCCCGATCATTGTTCACCGGCGACCACTGATCGTCTGCGTCGGACTCTGCTTCTATTCACCGTGGCAGTCGCAGTACTGCTCGCCGCGTGTGGGACAACGTCGTCCTCCGGCGGCCTGTCGTCCGCCGAAACTACGCCTCCCACGCCGATGCTGCTTCCAACGGCGTCGGCAAGCCTGTCGGGTGGTGGGGAGAGTGTGCCGGGTGAGGCTGAACCGCAGCTTCCGGCCACAGTTGTCGATTATCAGGGAGAACAAGTCACGATCACGTCAATCGAACGTATCGTCAGCCTGAATGGTGATATTACCGAAATTATTTTCGCGCTTGGCATGGGGGAGTATGTGGTTGGTGTCGATAGTAGTGCAACCTATCCCCCGGAGCGCACAAAGGCGCTACCGAATATCGGCTACCAGCGCCGCCTGAGCGCTGAAGGCATCCTGTCGCTCAATCCAACACTGGTGATCGGGGATGAGGCAGCCGGGCCGCCTGAGACGTTGGCGCAGATCCGTGCTGCCGGTGTGCCGCTGGCGATCACCGCCGACCCGCCGTCGCTTGATGCGCCGCAGCAGAAGATCCGATTTGTCTCACAGGCGCTTGGAGTTCCACAGCGCGGCGAGCGCCTGGCAGCGCAGGTTGAAGCCGAAATCGCCGCTGCGCGTGATATGGCGCAGCGGATCACCAATCCGCCCCATGTACTGTTTCTCTACCTGCGGGGTGTTGATGTGCAACAGGTTGCTGGAGGCAACACGCCCGTCGACGTGATGATCGCTGCTGCTGGCGGGATCAATGCTGGATCTGAGGCTGGCATCGTGGAGTTCAAACCGCTGAGTCCTGAAGTTGTGATCGCTGCTCAACCGGACGTGCTGCTGGTTCTTGACAAAGGACTGGAATCGGTCGGCGGCATTGATGGTCTATTGAAGATACCGGGTCTTGCCGACACGCCAGCCGGCAGGCAGCGTCGAATTATTGCGCTCGACGATCTCTATCTGCTCGGCATGGGTCCTCGCACCGGTCAGGCGCTCGCCGATCTGACGATTGCCTTTTACGACGCGGCTCAGGGGGGGCGTCCGTGAGTGCTGCGACGACAATCACATTACAGCGGATTGCCGGATGGCGGCGTGTGGGACTGCTTCCCGTTCTGTTCCTGGTGTTGGCAGGAGCTGTGACGCTTGGCGCCGGCATCGGACCGGTCGTGGTTCCACCTGACGCTGTGCTGGCGATCCTGTTGCGCAAAGCCGGCATCGTGCTGGATGTGCCTGTCAGTGCGCAGCAGGAAGCAATTTTCTGGACGATCCGCCTGCCGCGAGTGTTACTGGGAGTGCTTGCAGGCGCTGCACTGGCAGTCAGCGGCGCGCTGCTTCAGGGGGTGTTTCGTAATCCACTGGCCGATCCGGGTTTGATTGGGGTGAGTAGTGGCGCTGCACTCGGCGCTGTGGCGGTGATCGTTCTTGGTGGTTCATCGGCTGGATTGATGACACTGCCGCTGGCAGCCTTCCTTAGCGGAACCGCGACGACGTTCTTTGTCTACCGACTGGCTCAGCGTCACGGGCGTACCGACGTGGCAACCCTCCTGTTGGTTGGTCTGGCGCTCAATGCTCTGGCAGGCGCTGCGACCGGGTTGCTGACGTACCTGGCGGACGATGCACAACTGCGATCAATTGTCTTTTGGACAATGGGTGGATTGGGTGGCGCACTCTGGGAAACGGTGCTCGTTGCTGCACCCCTGATTGGTGCTGCTCTGACGCTGGCGCCGCGATTGGGACGGGCGCTCAACCTGTTTGCGCTCGGCGAAACGGAAGCGCGTCATCTGGGTATCGAGGTCGAACAGGTCAAGCGGGTAGCCATTCTGCTGGCTGCGCTTGCAACCGGAACAGCGGTGGCGCTGGTTGGTCCTATCGGTTTCATCGGTCTGATCGTACCGCACATTGTGCGCCTGATCGCCGGTCCCGACCATCGGTTGCTCTTGCCGGCCTGTGCATCGGGCGGCGCCAGTCTGCTGGTGCTGGCGGATCTTGTCGCACGCACGATGGCGGCGCCGGCTGAGGTTCCGGTGGGATTGATTACCGCATTTGCCGGTGGACCATTCTTTCTGGCATTGATCTTGCGCGCGAGGCGACAGTATGGTTGGGGATGATTTCCAGGAGCGTCCAATGAATTTTCGCATGGCGCCCTATCGTGTTCTGGCTCAAAATGGGCGGAACTGGCATATTTTGCTGCTGAGCGATGGACGATTGCAGCTCGACTTCGGACCGTTTGCGATGGCGCTGCATCAGGATGCCTTTGGTTTGCTGCACGGTCTCGTTGAGGCTGCCACGCAGCATAGCCAGGCAACTGCCGGTTGTGTAGCGCATGCAGGCGCTGCGCGCAGCATCTGGATCGATCCGCAGTATGGTTCGTTGTTTCTGACATTCGATGGGGTGATTCTGCGATTTATGCCGCAGGAATTGCTTATCTTCGTGCAACTCTGCCGTGAGGCGAGTCGTCAGATAGCGCTTGCACCGCAATCGTTCCCGCTCCATTGCGACCGGAATTGACGCCTGCCGGTAGCGGGCAGTGCAAACACATCGTGCCGGGCAATGCGTTGCAGTCAAGGGAGATGCAGGTCGGTGTTCGAATGAAAGGAGAAGATGCTATGGCTCAGCGAATCGGCGACTTTGGCAAGTTGTTGACAGGGCTGTGGATGGCAGGTGTTACCATCGCAACCTTTCTAATCATTCCCCCCTACCAGGGGCTTGGCGACGCAGGGCGTATCGTGATTGTTCATGTTCCCACTGCCTGGGTTGCGGTCATCGCCTTCACCGTATCGGCAGTCTACAGTGCGCTCTATCTTCGTCGGCGACGACCGACCGATGATGCCAGGGCGACGGCTGCCGCCGAGGGCGGGTTGATCTTCACGCTTCTGGCAACGCTCTCCGGCATGGTCTTTTCGCAGGTCGCCTGGGGGGTGTTCTGGAACTGGGACCCGCGACAGGTGACAATCCTAGTGTTGTTGCTGATCTATGCGGCGCTCTTCGCACTGCGCAGCGCTATCGATGATCCTGAGCGACGGCGGCGTATGGCGGCGGTCTACAGTCTGTTTGCATTCGTCACGATGCCGTTCCTGATGTTTGTTGCCCCGCGCATGGCGGAAAGCACCCTGCACCCCAACTGTGCCTTCATCAAGGGAAGCGACTGTGACGGCATCACCTTGCAGGTCGGGCATGTCGGATTGCTGGGTGACCAGAAAGTTCAGTTGTTGGGTCTGGAACAGCAGGGTGACATTGTGGTCGCTCAGGTCAAAGTCAGCACGCCCGGTCTGGAGAGTGAAGCCATCCTGCTGCCCGGTTATGATCTGACCGCGCGCAGTTACACCGATCGCCCAACGTTCCCCGGTCAGCGCTTCACGCTGGCGCTCGAAGCGGTCGATCTGGCGCGCGGCGAAGCGCGGATCAACATAGAAGCGCCTGGCAGCGGTCTACTGGAGAACCAGCGGACACTCTGGGTATTTCTGGCTGCCAATGTCGGGTTCACTATGCTCTTTATCTGGATGTTCCTCGTTCGTTCGCAGGTATTGAGTCTCGAAGCGCAGGTCGTGCAGCGAAAGGTGGCGCTGGCATGAGTGAAAGTGCAATTGCTATCTATACGTCGATGGCAACCGTACTGCTGGTATGGGTGACGATTGCCGTCTATCTGGTGCAGGTCAGTGCGCGACTGCGTGCGTTGAAGCGCGATCTGAACGGAGGCACACCGGGGAACAGACCTGCGTCGGGGACAACCGGGGCAGCACCAGACGTTGCGCCTGAAACCTTGTCGGTACCTGCTGACCAGCGGACCTAGATGGCATGGCACGCTGCGCTGTTGTATGGTTATATCGATGCACTCAGACTTCTGGATCGGTCACGTCGCGCCCCAAAAGTGATGGGACGGCGGAATATCGGGTATCGGGAGGAATTCGTATGATCACAACTGCCAATCGTATCTTCGTCAATCCTGAGTATGCCGATCTGTTTGAGGAGAATTTCCGCAATCGTGCCAGGCTGGTCGATACTATGCCTGGATTCATCAGCAACCAGTTGCTGCGCCCGGTAAATCCCGGCGATCCTTACATCGTCTTGACCGTCTGGGAGAGTCGGGTGCATTTTGAGAACTGGGTGCGTTCAGACGAGTTTCGTCTGGGGCATGCCCGTTCGAGCAGTCTTCCGCCGGAGACGTTCAGCGCTCCCAGTAAACTCGAGTTACACGAGATCGTTCTTGATACCAGCCGTCCCGATCTGGTTCCCGAACCGCGTGGCAAGCCATTTCGGGCGCACGAGGAGAAATCGCGCGCAGACGATACGTAAATGTGGTGTACGGGTGAGAAATGACACGTTTGCTGCGATGGTCGAGTGATGCACTCTCGTGGCATCTGCTCTGGAGTATGGGTGCGTTGCTCGTGATGATGATCTTGAGTCTTGTGCTCGGTCCGGTTGGGTTGACGCCAGCCCGCTTCCTTACTGCGCTCACGACGCCTGGCGCCGATCCGGTTGCAGCGGCAATTGTGTTCAATGTTCGCCTGCCCAAGGTGCTACTGGCGTGCTGTGCAGGCGCACTTACGGCAATCGCGGCGTTGCTGCTTGCATCGCCTGATCGGGGAACACCTCCGGATCCAGGGTGGAGCGGAATAATGCCACTGGGTGCGCTTGGCGCCGTCATAGCACTGACGGTTTTCAGTGGGAGTCCGTGGTGGAGTGGAATGGGTGCGCTGGTCGGTTGCGGTGCAGGGGTTGGATTGTATGCTGCAACCCAGAACTGGCGGTGGCAGCGCGCCTCTGGTATCATCACGGCGCTCGTTGCACCGGCATGTGCATTTGGTTTGCTCATCGGCGAGGTACAGGTTGCCACCTGGGTGCGCTGGTGTCTTGGCAGTCTGGAGCAGCGCGACTGGCAGGTCTGGAACAGCGCCTGGCCCGGTTTTTTGATCGGTGCGTTGCTGGTGATAGCAGCGGAACGCCGTTCGTCGCCGCGCCGCTGGCTCCAATATGCCGGCGCAACGGTGGCGACTGCGGTAGCAACGGTAGCCGCTGGTGCGCTGGGATGGATCGGGAGTACGGCGGCATGCTGGGCACAGGCTTCCGATGGATCGCCCGTCCGACGCATTATTCTGGCAGGATTGTGGGGCGCGCTGCTGCTCGTCGGCGTCGACCTTGCTGCCCGTGGAGCGACGGTACTGCTGCCGTCACCCGGTCTGATCGGAGAATTGCCGTCGGGAGCGCTGCTGGTCGTCATAAGTGGGGCGACGTATGCGTATGATCGTGTGCGTTCTTGCCGCCGGTAAGGCCCGAAGCATCCTGCGACCAGTGACCATGCTATAATCAATCCACGCACACTGTCATCTCGTTGTCCACGTGTTTGCCTGTGCCGGGGCCTGGAGGAGGAAAACGCAATGGCATTGGCTGATGCTGTCGATCGTGTAATGGCACGGGTGTTGTTCGTAACACCGCCGCCCCCAGCCGATGAAGAGGTCATGCCGGAAGAAGCGAAGGAAGGGCGCACGATTGGTCTGGCGCTGGTCATTTCCGGGGTACGGTGTACTTTGCAGTATCTTATTCTACCCATCGTGCTGCCGCTTATCGGTCTCGCCAGCGGTTTCTCGCTCGTTATTGCGATGGCGCTGGATCTGGTAGCACTGTGGTTGCTGATCTCGGGGTTGCGCTACCTGTGGCGGACGCGCCACCCGCACCGTTTTGATATGTTGCCGCTTTCGGCGGCCATCCTGGCGATCATTGTCGGCTCTTTTCTCTACGATGTGTGGCGTCTGGTCTCATGAGCATGATGTTGCGCATTCTGACGCTCATTGCCGGATGGATGGCGCTGGCGCGGTGGCATCTTGGTATCGCCAACGAAGACGGCGCCCACGATCCTTCCGCCCCCTTCGTCATCGCCGATCCGACGATAGCGCAGGCAATCTACGGGCGGCTCAGCCCGGCAACACCGGTCGCCTATTATACGTTTACAGTGCCTGAGGCGATCAGTGTGCGCGTGATGCTGCTCATCCCATCGCGCGACTGTCAATCCGGTTTTATGGCGCGCTTTGCACTTGCCGGTCCCGGTTTACCGGCAGGTCGGCTGTTTCCAACCACGCATTTCACGCCGCTGACGATTGCCGGGCGCACGTATCGTCTGATCCAGAGTTATGTGCCACCCCTGCCTTCCGCCGGAACCTATTGGATCGAGGTGCACTGCGAGGCGGGGAGCGGTGTGTATTGCCTGTGCATCGGCACGCGTGAAGGCGGGCATGCCGATGCCGCAATGCGCGCACGTATCGAACGGATGCTTGAAGGGTAGTGCATGACATCGCGCATCGTGTATCTGACAGGCGCCGACCGGACTGATGGCGATGAGGTGGCAGGAATCGAACGCACCTGTCTGGAAGTGATCGCCGGGTTGAGTGAACGGCGCGAGCCGGTGATGCCCGTGTACGTGATCGACCGGATGCGAAAACAATTCACTTCATCGTCGCTTGCTCTCGCCCTGCGTCGGTTGGAACGGAAGGGTCTGGTCGCACACGATGACGCCGGTGCGCTCTGTTTGACCGATGAGGGGCGCAGAGCCGGCATGCGCATCCTCCGTCGCCGTCGCCTGCTCGAACGCTTTCTCTTCGATACCCTCAAAGTCCCGTGGCACGAGGTGTACCGCGAGGCGAAACACCTCGAACCGCTCCTTTCGGCGGTTATGGAAACGCGGATCGAGGCATTGACCGCCGATGCGACAACCTGCCCTTACGGTAATCCAATTCCAGGACGTAGCGAAATATCGCCTGACGAAGGTGTTCTCGTCACAGCGCCGATCAATGCCTGGTTTGTGGTGGCGCGCATCGATGAAGAGGCAGGTGAAGACAGTTGCGCGCTTCAGTTTCTCTGGACGCGCGGGCTGCGTCCTGGCATCCCGCTCGTTCGTCGCCCCGATGCCTGCGACGGACTGGTGGTACAGCGCGCTGACCGACGGATCGTGCTCTCGCGGCGGATGGCGCAGTTTCTCTGGGGGCGCAGCAAACGCGCCGATGTATGACTTAGACGCTCACCGGCAGGCGTTGCAACCCGCGCAGCCAGGTAACCGGTTTCCAGGCGGGTGGGTCGGTTACCAGCCGGATTGACGGCATGCGCTCGAGGATGTGCGTAAACGCGACGTACGCTTCGATACGCGCCAGCGGAGCGCCGAGGCAGTAGTGGTTCCCCATCCCAAATCCCAGGTGCGGATTCGGCTGACGGGTAATATCGAAGCGATCCGGATCGTAAAAATGCGCCGGATCGCGGTTGGCCGCGCCGAACATCAAGCTGATCTGCTGCCCGGCTTCGATCCGTACTCCGCCAATGACAAACGGCTCTGCTGCAAAACGGGGCGTCGAGCGTTGCACCGGGCTTTCGTAGCGCAGCATCTCCTCAATCGCTGATGTCAGCAGCTCTGGTTGCTGGCGGAGCAGGTTCAGTTGATCGGGGTGACGCAGCAGGGTGAGCAAACCATTGCCGATCAGGTTGACGGTGGTTTCGTGCCCGGCGATCAAGAGCAGGACGCACATGCCCAGCAGTTCATCCTCGCTCAAACGATCCCCAGCATCGTGTGCGGCAATCAGCGCACTGATCAGATCGTCACGCGGGTGTTGCCGGCGCTGCCGGATCAGCGCCGTGAAATAATCGACCAGCGCCGCCATTGCCTGTTGTGATCGACGGGCTGCCTCTTCACCGCCAAGCACCGAGTCGCTCCCCGCCATGATCTGATCTGACCAGGTGCTGAACCGATCATGATCCTCGAACGGTACACCGAGCAGTTCGGCAATGACGATGATCGGCAGTGGACGGGCGTAATCGGCAATGAAATCTGCCGCACCGTGCGCGCGGATGCGTTCGATCAGGTCCAGACTGATCTGCTCGATGCGCAGCATCAGATCATGCACTCGGCGCGGCGTAAATGCATGGCTTGCCAGTCGCCGCAGGCGTGTGTGGTCGGGCGGATCGCGCTGAAGCATCGCCCGGTCCAGCGGTGTCAATGCGTCCGGTGGGGCAATGCGACTGGTGTCTTTGAATATCGGCGCTTCTCTGAGCACAAAAGCGATATCTTCGTACCGTGCGATGCACCACATCCCGCCTGGCGCATTTGTGTGCGGCAACCAGAACACCGGCGTCTGCTCGATCAACTGCCGGTACACAGGGTATGGATCGGCAAGAAATGCAGGGCTTGCCAGTTTGGCAACAATTGTGGGTGCCATATTGTCTGCTGCTTCAATGCCTTGATATGCATGCGGCATTATACGCTCATCAGTAACGGTTCGCCACAGGTGACGCTTCCGGTCAGGTTTGACAGTCCCTGCTGGTGTAGTATAATGCTAGGAGCACAGATTTCTTGCGGCAAAAGATGGCATCTATTGCGCGTACGCGCAGCACGTGGACAGAGGAGACATGTCATGCCAACCCTTGGAATGGGCGAACTGCTTATCATCTTAATCATCGTTCTGTTGCTGTTTGGCGCCTCGCGCATCACCGGCGTCGCCAGTGCGTTAGGAGGCAGCATCAAGGCATTCCGCAAAGCGGTTCGCGACGATGATGTTCCCGTCAGCAAGAGCGAGCCGGCTGAGTCGACCGACAAAAAAGCCGAAACGAACGCTTAAGGCGTCTTTGCTGTGATAGTGGCGCTGCGCGATAGATGCGGCCCGCGCGCAGACAGGCCGGCGCCAGCCGCAGTGTGATGACCTCGCTCTGTGGCTGGCGTCGCTGTGTTGGTGCAATCTATGGCAGGTGATTTTTACGATTATGCGCGAATCTTCGTGCAGGCTGGCGATGGCGGTGATGGTGCGGCAACCTTTCGCCGTGAAAAATATGTGCCGCGCGGCGGACCGGACGGCGGCGACGGCGGACGGGGCGGGCATGTCTATCTGGTTGCCGATCCCGGTCTCAATACACTTTTGCAGTTTCGAGAACGCACGCGCTTTGTGGCGGAGCGTGGCGGTAATGGTGGGCGATCGCGCAAACACGGGCGCAACGGGCGTGATATTGTGATCCGTGTACCGGTCGGCACGGTGGCGCGCACGATCATCGATGGTGAGACGTACAGCGTCGATCTCGACGCTCCCGGTCTTCGGTTGCTTGCCGCGCGCGGTGGGCGTGGCGGTTTGGGGAATGTTCACTTTGCCACGCCGAGTTATCAGGTTCCACGCATCGCCGAACTCGGCGAACCGGGTGAGTGCCGTGAGATAGCACTGGAACTCAAACTCCTTGCCGATGTCGGGCTGGTCGGGTTTCCGAACGCGGGCAAATCGACCCTGCTATCGGTCATCAGCGCAGCGCACCCCAAAATTGCGCCGTACCCGTTCACCACGTTGCAGCCGAACCTGGGGGTTGTTGAGGTTGGTGACTACTCATTCGTGGTTGCCGATATTCCTGGTCTGATCGAAGGCGCGCATCGTGGTGTCGGGTTGGGGTTCAGTTTTCTACGCCACATCGAGCGCACACGCCTGATCATCCACATTATCGACGCAGCTGGCGTCGATGGGCGTGATCCGGTCGGCGATTTCCATGCGATCAACGACGAACTGCGCCTCTATCAACCCGAACTGGCGCAGCGCCCGCAAATTGTTGCCTTGAACAAAGCCGATCTGCCGGAAGCGCAGGCGAACCTGAACCGTCTGCGCCATGCGCTTCCGCTGCCCGAACACGATGTGTTCGTCATTTCGGCAGCGACGCGCGAAGGTGTGGATGCCCTGTTGCAGCGTGTCGCCGGGCGCCTGAAAGAAATGCCGGCGCCTTACCGCGCACCGCGTGATGCGATCCTGACCTGGCCCGTGCCTGAGATCGACGAGCGCCAGTACACGATTGAGCGCGTCTCCGATGGCTGGCGTGTGCGTGGCCGCAAGATCGAACGCCTGATTTCGATGACCAACTTCGCCCAACCGGATGCAATCATGCGCATTCAGCGCGTGCTCGAAGCCAGCGGCATTGGTGCTGCGTTGCAAGAAGCTGGCATCAAGAATGGTGATGTGGTGTACATCGAAAAAGCAGCATTCGAGTGGGAAGATGGCGAGATAACATACCTGATGCCGGGTGTCAGATAACCAGGGTGACAGCAATTCCCTGTTGTTGAATGCCAGGCTTCTCCGGTCTCATCACCGATGCTGTGCCGTTCTGAGCAATTGTTTACAGACCCGACAGACCATGCTGTACAGCGCCTGGGTAACGTTCTGCGCTGTAACCTGGCTGAATGTCCCCTGGTGCGTTGGTTTTCTGCTGCCGGAATGACATTCGCCTGTATCGACAGGCTGCTGCTGAAACGAGAGCGGCTGGCATGTCTGAAGGCAAACCACCGTCATGAAGCGCCGTACAGTCGATTGTGATCGGATGAACCGTGTCGTTCACAAGGAGCCGACGGTGAAAAAATCAACAGAAGCGACGCCCGCTCCATCCGTCGCTCACCCTCCGCTCCCGATTCGTCGTCGCCGGACTGCGCCTGCAGGCGTGCTGATGGCACTGGTCGACGCCTTGCTGATCCTGATCGGATTTGCTCTTGCGTACTGGATGCGCTATGTGGTCGACTGGCCCTCGCCATTCGATCAACTGGTGCGCGAAGTTCAGGCGCAAAACTTTGTGCCGCTCAGCGCATTTGCTCCCTTCGCCTTTCTCCTGACTGCGCTGCTGATTGTTCAGTTCGCCATACGCGGGCTGTACCGCATGCCGCGCACCGCTGGCGTGCTCGATCATGCCGGCATCATCGTCGGATCGACGACCACCGGCATTGCGATTCTGATCGTGGTCGTCTTTCTCTATAAGCCTTCCGAGTTCTACTCGCGCCTGATCTTTGCTTTTGCCCTGGTGTCGATCAGCACTCTGCTGGCAGGCGCACGCGCGGTGGTGATTGGTCTGCGCCGCTGGCGCTGGGTGCGCGGCATCGACCGTGAACGGGTGTTGGTCGTTGGTAACACCGGTCTGGGACGTGAGGTGATGGAAAGCCTGGTGGCGCAGCCCGATCTAGGGTACGCGCTCGTGGGCTTCCTCGATGACCGCGAGACGCCGCTCAACCGCCGCACGGTTCACTTTCGTCGCCTGGGTCCGATCAGCGATCTCGATGTGTGTTTGCGCGGCGGCGATATCGATCTGGTGATCCTGGCGCTCCCCTTCTGGGAGCATCATCGTCTGCCGGAACTGGTCGCCATATGCCGTTATGCGGGCGTCGAGTTTCGGGTTGTGCCCGATCTGTACGAGTTGAGTTTCGACCGGATCGATATTGGCAATCTGAGCGGTATTCCGCTGATCGGCTTGAAGGAAGTCTCACTGCGCGGCTGGAACCTGGTCGTCAAACGGACGATGGACATAGCACTGACAGTGTTGGCGCTGCCTGTCGTTCTCCCGCTGGGGATGTTGCTGGCGATCATTGTGCGGCTCGACTCGCCGGGACCGGCAATTTTTCGGCAGCGCCGGATTGGGCGTGATGGGCGCCCCTTCATCTGTTACAAATTCCGTACCATGGTGGTTGATGCGGAGGAGCGGAAGGCTGAACTGGCCGATCTGAACGAAGCCGATGGTCCGCTCTTCAAAATCCGTAACGACCCGCGCATGACCCGCGTTGGGCGGTTTTTGCGGCGCTATAGCCTGGACGAACTGCCGCAACTGTGGAACATCCTGCGCGGCGATATGAGTTGGGTCGGTCCGCGTCCGGCAACGCCAGAAGAAGTTGCGCAGTACGAAGACTGGCACTATCGCCGGTTGACAGTCGTGCCTGGATTGACCGGTCTGTCGCAGGTGTTGGGGCGGAGCGATATTTCATTCGATGAAACGGTGCGTCTCGATATTTTCTACACCGAAAACTGGACTCCTGGCATGGATCTGCGCATTCTGCTGCAAACGATCCCTGTGGTTATCTCCGGCCGCGGGGCGTATTGAGCGTTCAACGTTCAACGCTCAATGTTCAACGCTATAGAGACGCATGTATAACACCTTGTTCACGGTGCACGTCAGCCAGATCACTGAAGTTTCACCAGACGACGGTACCATACCAGAGATGAATGAGGAAGAGGTTGTATGCCCATGCGTATCCTGATCACCGGTGGTGCAGGTTTTCTCGGATCTCATCTGTGTGACCGGTTCCTCGCCGAGGGTCACACAGTGGTTGCAATGGACAACCTGATAACCGGCAATACCGATAACATTGCCCATCTTGCCGGTCACCCACGCTTCAGTTTTATCAAGCACGATGTGACGAACTATATCTTTATCGACGGTCCGCTCAATGCTATCCTGCATCTTGCATCGCCTGCGTCGCCGGTCGATTATCTGGAATTGCCCATTCAGACCCTGAAAGTCGGCGCGCTGGGAACGCACAAGGCGCTGGGTCTGGCAAAGGATAAAAAAGCGCGCTTTCTCCTGGCGTCCACATCTGAGGTGTATGGCGATCCACAGGTTCACCCGCAACCCGAAAGTTACTACGGGCATGTCAATCCCATCGGTCCACGCGGCGTTTACGATGAAGCCAAACGGTTCGCCGAGGCGATGACGATGGCATACCATCGCTACCACGGCGTCGAGACGCGCATTGTGCGCATCTTCAACACGTATGGTCCGCGCATGCGCCTTCGTGATGGGCGCGTGGTGCCGAATTTTATTCAGCAGGCGCTGCGCGGCGAACCGCTGACGATTTATGGCGATGGTTCACAAACCCGCTCGTTTCAGTATGTCGATGATCTGGTCGAGGGGGTCTATCGCCTGCTCTTTTCCGATGAGGTCGAACCGGTCAATATCGGAAATCCGAGCGAGTTTACAATCAGGGCGTTCGCCGAACTGGTCAATGCGTTGACCGGCAATACTGCCGGTGTGGTATACAAAAATCTGCGCACTCAGGATGATCCACAGGTACGCCAGCCGGACATTTCCAAGGCGCGCAGGATTCTCGGTTGGACGCCGCAGATCAGTCTGGAAGAAGGATTGCGCCGCACTATTCCCTGGTTTCGGGAGGAGTTGCGCAAACGTGGAGAGATACCCTGAAACGATGTGTGCGATTGTCGCGTTTCTCCGGGGAATGCTTTGACAGATGATGTGCTGACCTTATTCAGGACGTTTCGTTCTCCACTGCGAACTGCCGCTACCTGGTTCGTGGCTGCTGTGCTGGGGATGACGCTAGCGCTCGTTCCGCTCGATGCGCTTGCGCTGGCGGCAGGAACAGGTCTTATCGTCATTCTGGCGTTGGCGCATCCTGTTCTGGCTGTCGGTATGGCAGTGCTATCAGTGCCGGTGCAGGACCTAGTGGAACTGCCGGGCGGTCTTTCGGTTACCCAGGCAACAGTGCTGTTGATGATCGGAAGCGGGCTGGTTCACACGCTGGTGCGGGGTGAGCAGGGTGTGTTACCACCGGGGATGGTGGCAGCATGGGGGGCGCTGTTCTGTGCGCTGCTGCTGTCTGCTGGGGCGACGCCGTATTCGTGGGTGGAAGCGGTGCGTGAGACGTTGCGCTGGGTGGTGGCAGCGGGGGTCTGGGTGGTGGCAGCCAGTACGATCACGCGACGGTGGCACATCGTCTACCTGCTGGTCTGCCTGATCACGGCGCCTGCCGTGTGCGCCGGTATTGGGCTTGTTCAGTTTGTCGCCAGCGATGGTCCGCCGGCCTTTCGTATCGCGCCTGATCTGCCGTATGTGCGCGCATATGGCACGATCGGGCAGCCGAACTCGTTTGCAGGATACCTGAACATGGCATGGCCCCTGGCGCTGGCTGTTGCCGGTAGTGCGCGTACCTGGCAGATACGCGCATCGCACCGTCTGACTGCCGCCTTGGTCTGGTTGCCGACAGTTGCGTTATGGGGAGCAGGTGGTGTATTGCTGGCGGCGCTGGTCGCATCATTTTCGCGCGGCGCCTGGATCGGTGCAGCAATTGGGGTGCTGGGTATGGTGTTGAGCATGGGGAGACGCGCACTACCAGCAGTTTTTGGGTTGCTAGTGGCAGGCGTGGTAGTCGTGGCGACGGGCGTGCTGCCTGACGCATTGACCGCGCGCCTGCTCAGCATCTGGCAGAGCCTGGCGTGGTTCGACGCTGCAACGGTTGCCGTCACCCCGGTGAACTTCGCCGTCGTTGAGCGTATGGCGCATCTTCAGGCGGGTTGGGAAATGGTTCGCACTGCGCCGCTACTGGGTGTGGGACCGGGCAATTATGCCGTTGCCTATCCATCGTTTGCGATTGGTACGTGGTATGCCGGTCGTGGGCATGCCCACAACTACTATCTGCACATGGCAGCGGAAGCCGGGGTTATCGGTCTGCTGGCGTATCTGTCGCTCATCGGTGTGGTCGTGCGGCAGACGGTCTACGCGCTTCGACATACCACTGATCCTGTTTTGCGTAGTACAGTGGTGGGTGGATGTGGTATCATCGCAGCAGTTGCAGGGCATAACCTGTTCGAGAATCTGCATGTGCTCAATTTTGGCATTCAACTGGCAGTCATGTGGGCGATCGTGGGCGCGATTGCGCAATGTCCAGAACACGTGCAACCATCGATATGCGATATCTCATTACCGGTGGCGCCGGATTCATCGGCAGCCATCTGAGCGATGCGCTGCTGGCGCGTGGCGATCAGGTGGTGTGTATCGACAACTTTAACGACTACTACGATCCGGCGCGCAAGCGACGTAATATCGCCCGTGCGTTGACGAACCCCAGCTATACGCTGGTCGAAGCCGATTTTCGCGATGTGGACGCGATGGATCGTATCTTTGCGCGCTACCGACCGCAACGGGTGGCGCATATCGGGGCAATGGCAGGTCCACGCCCCTCGATGTGGAACCCTGCGCTCTATGAAGATGTCAACGTGCGTGGAACACTGACCGTGCTGGAGATGGCGGCGCGCTACCAGGTCGATGGTCTGGTGCTGGCATCGACATCCTCGGTCTACGGTCTGTCGCCAACGCCGTGGTCGGAAGAGTCGCCGACCGACCGCCCGTTGTCGTACTATGCCGCTACTAAGAAAGCAACCGAAGTGCTGGCATACACAGCGCACCGGCACCACGGCATTCCGATACGCATCGTGCGGTTCTTCACCGTGTACGGGCCACGCGGGCGCCCTGATATGACGCCGCACCTGTTCGTCGATGCGATGGTGGCCGGGAAAGCGATCACCCTCTTCAACGGCGGGATCGGGGTCTATCGCGATTGGACCTACATCGCTGACATTGTGGCAGGAGTCATTGCTGCGCTCGACATGAACGCCGCCTTTGAGATATTCAATCTGGGGCATTCGAGTCCGGTGCAGTTGATCGATTTTGTGCGCACCCTGGAAGAAATCACCGGCTTACGCGCCAGGATCGTTGCGCAACCGCTACCGGCGGCAGATCCGCCGATGACGTTTGCACGGATCGACAAAGCGGCGCAGCTGCTCGGTTTTCAGCCGTGCACGTCGCTCGAAGAAGGGCTGGCGCGGTTTTGGGAGTGGTACCGGGGAGAATATGGTGTGTAAACGCCTGGAATGAGATGAGCATCTCACGAAACCCGCGAGAGGATGGTTCACCGATGATCAATGAACGAGTCGGCGATGCAGGCGCCGAACAGTCTGCCGCATTGCCGGAAACGCCAGAGGTTCAGGAAGTCGAACGCCAGGGGTTCTCTCTGGCAAAGGCGTTGCGTAGCCCGCGCACCCTGATTTCATTTGCGCTTGCCATTGCGATTGTTGTCTTTGCGGTACGCGGATTTGATATCGATGTGCAACAGACCTGGCAGTACATGCGCGGCGCGAATGGATGGTTGCTCCTGACCGGTTTCGGCATCTTCTATCTGACGTTTCCACTCCGCGCGCTGCGCTGGCGCATGTTGCTGGAAAATGCAAATGTGCCGGTACGTGAAGGGCGAAAGAGCTGGGCGTCGCTGCCGGCGCTGATGGAGTATATCTATCTTTCGTGGTTCGCCAACTGCGTGGTGCCTGCCAAACTGGGCGATGCCTACCGCGGCTATCTGCTCAAGCAGAATGGACGGGTTTCCTTCTCGGCAACATTCGGCACCATTTTCGCCGAGCGTCTGCTGGATATGCTGGGTCTGTTCGGTTTGCTGGTGCTGTCGGCATGGTTCACGTTCGGCGCACAGATGCCGGAAAGCACGCGGATTGTATTCGGGTTTGGCACGCTGCTTGTGGTGGCAATCCTCAGCGGTCTGGCCGGTATGCGCTGGTTGAGTCCGGTCATCCAGCGGTTCATCCCTAAACGTCTGATCGGAGTCTACGGCAACTTCGAGCATGCTGCACTCCGCTCATTCCGTCCGGGTATTCTGCCACGGCTGGTCGTGTTGACCTCCAGCGTCTGGCTGCTCGAGGGGATGCGGCTCTATTTCGTGATCCAGGCGCTCAGCCACGAGGGGCTGGCATTACCGTTGTCGGCAATCATCTTTGTTGCGCTGGCATCGTCGCTGTTGACCGCTATTCCGTTTACACCGGCCGGTCTCGGTGTGGTCGAAACGGTGATTACCGGTGTGCTGACATTCTTCAAAGTCGGGACAAGCCTGGGTAGCGCGGTGACCATCCTCGATCGGGTCATCAATTTCTGGAGCATTGTTGTGATCGGGTTCATTCTGTACCTGGTCAGCAAGCGCCGGTAACAGCAGGCCAACCGTCCATGCATGTCGGTATTGATTTTACGGCTGGCGTCTGGCAGGGGGCTGGCATCGGTCGCTACACGCGCGAACTGATGGGCGCAGTTATTGCCCAGGGCGCCGGTATCCGTTTCACGCTGTTCTACGCTGCGGGCTTTCCGGGATCACCGCCGCCGCCGTATCTGGCGGACCTGCAACAGCTCTGCGCTTCCCATCGAGCAACACGCGCCGTCCCGATCCCGCTGCCGCCGCGTCGCCTGACACAGGTCTGGCACAGGCTGCGCATTCCGCTGCCGATTGAATGGCTGACCGGTCCACTCGATATTCTGCACGCTCCCGATTTTGTGCCGCCGCCAACCCACGCCCGCACCCTCGTCACCATCCACGATCTCTCGTACATGGTGCATCCTGAGTGCGCCGTTCCGGGAGTCGCCGCATACCTGCGCGCCGCTGTGCCGCGCGCCTTGAAGCAAGCCAGTGTCATTATCGCCGATTCGGAGTCGACCAGGCGCGACCTGCATCGACTGCTGAACATCGCTCCCGACCGTGTGATAGTGGTCTATCCAGGGGTCGATGCGCGTTTCCGGCCGTTGCCGCCGGATGTATGCGAACCGGTACGGCGCCGGTTGAACCTGCCGCGTCGTTTTGTTCTGTTCGTGGGAACCATCGAACCGCGGAAAAACCTGGTGCGATTGCTGGAAGCCTTTGCCCGCATCGATCGCGCCACACTGAACCATCGGTGCAACGACGAACTCTTCCTGGTGATCGCCGGTCGCCGTGGATGGATGTATCAACCGGTGTTCGACGCCATTGACCGGTTGCATGTGCGTGATCGTGTGCAACTGCTCGATTTTGTGGCGGATTCTGACCTGCCGGTAGTGTATAATCTTGCACAGGTATTCGTGTATCCCTCGCTGTACGAGGGGTTTGGCTTACCACCGCTCGAAGCGCTGGCGTGCGGCACGCCAGTGGTGACATCCGACAATTCGAGTCTCCTGGAGGTGGTGGGCAATGCTGCGCTCCTGGTGCGCGCCGATGATGTGGAGGCGCTTTCGGAAGGAATGATCTGTCTGTTGACCGACGAGTCACTACGGGATCGGTTGCGTCGGGCGGGTCTGGAACAGGCGCGCCGGTTTCGTTGGGAAGCGTCCGCTCGACAGATTATCGAACAGTATCATACGTTATCAATGGGAGCATCGCATGAGGCAACAACCAGAGCTCTCCGGCGAAGCGCTCGACACCGACGCGATGGAGAGCCGTAGTCTTACACTTGCCAGATTGCTGTCACAGATCTTCAATCCGGTCTTCGTCACGATTGTCGCCTATGTTCTGGTCGGCTTGCACCTTCTGGATGAATCCGGTCTGGCGTGGGCTGGCGGTATTATCGCCGTCCAGACGGTGCCATCATTGCTGTACTACCTGGTGCGTTTGCGTCAGGGTGGTTTCAGCGATGCCGATGTGTCGGTGCGACACGAGCGCAACGAATTGTACCTTTTCGGCATCGTGTCCGTACTGCTGACGATCGGGCTGCTGTTGACGTTTGGTGCGCCGCGCCCGTTTCTGGCGCTGACGATTGGCATGCTTGGCATCGGCGTTACCTGTGGTCTGATCAACCTGATGTGGAAGATCAGCATGCATGGGGCGGCAATCGGCGCCCTCGCTACTCTGGCGCTCATGTACTCGAACATTCTGGGAATCGTGTGCTGGGTGTGCGCCGCAGCGGTCGCATGGGCGCGGGTGCGTACCCGTAACCATACGCCGGGTCAGGTTATCGCCGGTCTGGCAGTTGCAGCAACAGTGATTGCCATTGCGTTCCTAACGCTAGTGTGAGTCATCGCTCTATCGTCGTGCCTATGACCTCGAAAGACGCTACGCCGCCGTTCGTTCTCGTGCTCGATGCCGGTACCTCTTCGGTACGCGCATTCGTATTCGATGCGCGTGGAAGGCGAGTGAGTGGCATTGGCGCGCGCGAACCGGTCATGCTGCGCGTATCGTCCGATGGCGCTGCGGAGATCGATGCAGCGGAACTGTTCGATGCAGTGGCGCGGTGCCTCGATGGCGCGCTTGCCCAGTCTGTCGATCGTATCTCGCCCAACGCTATCGCCGGCGTTACCGCGACAACCCTGGCGCCCACTCTGGTGGCGCTCGACCGTGACGGCGTTCCACTGACGCCGGTCTTTACCTATGCCGATACGCGCTGCGCTCGGGATGCAGCCGCATTACAGGCGCGTCTCGACGAACGTGAGATCCATCAGCGCACCGGGTGCCTGCTGCGCACCAGTTACTGGCCCGCACAACTTGCCTGGCTGCGACGCACGCGCCCGGCGATCTTCCGCCAGGCTGCGTTCTGGGCGACATTCGGCGACTACCTGGAGTTGCGCCTCTTCGGGCGACGGCGCATCAGTTATTCGGCAGCTTCCTGGACCGGGCTGCTCGACCGGGCGCTGCTGTCGTGGGATCTGCGGTTGCTCGGCGAACTAGGCATTCGCCCCGGACAACTGGCATCACTCGTCGATCGGGATGTTCCCATTCAGGGGCTGCTCCCTGAGCACACGGCGCGCTGGGCGGAACTGGCGGATGTGCCGTGGTTTCCCGCAGTCGGCGACGGTGCGGCAGCCAGTATTGGCAGCGGTTGCAGCGGACCGACACGCGCTGCGCTTACGGTTGGCACAACTGGAGCGTTGCGCATCACACTGCCAGAGGTAGCGCACGTGCCCGCTGGTCTCTGGTGCTATCGCATTGATCGTCACTGCGCCCTGCTCGGCGGCGCAACGAGTGAGGGCGGCAACGTCGTCGCCTGGTTGCGGGACACCCTGCGGATCGACGAAGACCCCGATGTCCTCGATCGGGCGCTATCCGCGCTGCCGCCCGATGGTCACGGGTTGACCATCCTGCCATTTTGGGCCGGCGAGCGCAGCCCTTGTTGGGGTGGCGATGTCCGGGCTGCGATCACCGGTCTGTCGCTGGGAGTAACGGCGCTCGACATCCTGCGCGCCGGCATGGAAGCCGTTGCGTACCGGTTTGCGCTCATCCTGGAGCAGATCGAGCAGGCAGGCGTCACCCCTTCGGCTTTTGTCGCCGGAGGTGGCGCACTGCTGGCATCACCCGCCTGGATGCAGATCATCGCCGACGTCCTCGGACGACCACTGATCGTCGCCGCCGAACCCGAAGTCAGCGCCAGAGGCGCGGCAATCCTGGCGCTCGATGCACTTGGATCAGGCGTGGAAGAGCGCGACGCTGCGACCGGCGCGATTGGTTTTGTTCCCAACCCCGACCACTACAGCTGCTACCGCGCTGCAATTGCCCGCCAGCAGGCACTGTACCGGCAGATCTACCAGAGGTAGGCGTCGCTTCCTGGACGACATATAGCCCTCACCCCTAGCCCCTCTCCCGCCGCGCAGGCGAGGAGAGAGACCCTCACCGCCGGACACTCTTTCGTGTTGCGGTCGCCCGGGTGCCTGATTGTAGACCGAAATTGATTTCGGTCATCCGTGACGCTCACCCTCGGACCCTCTACCGCACGCGGGTATGGGGAAAGTGACCCTCACCCCCGGTCCCTGTCTCGTGTTGCAGGCGAAGGAAGCAGCGGTTTGCGCTGGGGCGTCCCGCTACGGCAGAAGGTGCGTCGGCCTGATCGTAGACCGACACTCATGTCGGTCACCCATGGCACTCACCCCCGGCCCCTCTCCCGCATTGCGGGCAAGGGGAGAGTGGCGGCGGAGCAATGCCGAACCCACACGCAGATAGGGGAGAGGAACGGCGAGGGCGATGCAAGGCGCGGACATCGGAGCCTCGTTCCCAATCCGGGTTGCCTGGCGCGGTGGAGTGCGGCGGTACAGTGCGGTTAGGGCGTAGAGAATTAATCGTATGTCCTGTCTGCCAAATCGACGTGAAGGTCGAGCCAGCGTAACTGTTGTGCATTGAGAGCGACAATAATGGTGCTCAGTGACATCAGCAATGCCCCCATCCATGCCGGTAGTGTGAGACCTAGCGGTGCAGCGATGCCAGCAGCCAGCGGTAAGGCAATTCCATTATAGCCAAGTAGCCCAGGCCAGATTTTGCACCATTCTGGCATAACTGGCGCTGCTCAGTCGCACAATACGCACAATATCGCGATCATTGCGCACGAGCACCATTCCTGCAGAAGCCTGGGCAATGTCGGTGCCTGCACCAATAGCAATCCCGACATCAGCCTGTGCCAGTGCAGGTGCATCGTTGACACTATCGCCGACCATTGCCACACGTTTACCTTGTTGTTGCAATTCGCGCTCCTTCGCAGCTTTATGTTCTGGCAACACCTGGGCAAACACTCTCGAAATTCCCAACTCTTTGGCGTCCTAATCAGCAACTGCCTGCGAGTCACCGGTTAGCATGGCAATTTCAATCCCTTGGGACTGAAGCATGCGCAGGGCCTGATACGACTCCGGTCGAATAACATTGGCGAGTGAAAGCACTGTCAGCACATTGCGATCCCGAATCAGCGCAACGACCGTCTGTCCTTGTTGCTCCTAGATCATCATTTGTTGGAACAACGCATCGGGAAACGAAACATCCCCGGATATTCCCACAGGCGTGGGCCATCTGCCAGATAGGTTACGTCCCCAATAGTCGCCTTGACTCCACGACTAGGTAGAGTCTCGAAGTGCTGAACTTCTGGTAGTTCAAGACCCTGTTCCTGAGCTGCGGTGACAACTGCGCGTGCCAGCTGATGCTCACTATTGCGTTCGGCTGCGGCAACGATTTTCAGCGCTTCGTCATTGGTAAGCGTACTATTGGTCGCCAGTGCTACCAGACCCGGTTCACCTCGTGTGAGTGTACCGGTTTTATCGAACATGACGGAGTTAATGCGACGCGCCGCCTCGATCGCACGTCGCTCACGCACGAGTATGCCATTTTTCGCTGCGAGCGTTGTTGGAATTGCTACAACTAACGGAATAGCCAGGCGCATGTGGGCAAGCCACAACCAGGACTGTTACCACACGCTCAAGCGTTGTTTCATTCAATCCATTGGTGATACCCCCCAGGCCAGCGCAGTCAGGAATGCCGTTCCTAATGCAATCCAGGTCGGCCAGAAGGCGGCACGATGAGCCAGATCCTGCATCCGCGACCGACTACGCTGAGCTTCAGCCACCAGGCGCATGATACCGGCTAGTACGGTTTGATCGCCGGTTTTGTTAATTCTTATAGGCAGTCGTAATTGATTGCCAGTGCTACCAGCGTCATCATGCCGAGTGTGCGCTGCCGAATTTCACCAATTGCTCCTTGTAGAAAAGGCCATCCACCATACCAGAAGATGACTGTTCCCAACAAGAAGCCGATCATATTGCTACCAGGAAAGGCAGGGGCAGTATAGCCCAGCAATTGCTGAATCATCGGTGAGTAGATCACAACCGGGATTGTTAACCCGAATGCCAGCCAGAATCGACGTCGAAATAGATCAGGTGAATGTGCCGCATGATCCTAGTGCGACAGATATCCGGCAGCGTGTGGGGCACTCATACGGTGATTGCTATGATCGTGGTGATCGTGTGTTGACTGAGCAGTCCTTGGTGCGTGTTGGTGGTCGTCGTATGATGAGGGTGATGTTTGCATGTATCCAATCCTTTGTTTGCCAGGATAGGGTCGGACCGTTATGCCTCAATCCGGTAATTGCGCATCATGCCAGCATCTTCGTGTTCGAGGTTATGGCAGTGATAGACATACATACCGGTATAATCACGGAAGGCTATCAATACCTGCACCCGTTCGCCGGGCATCACCAGGAAGGTATCCTTCCAGCCTTCGTCAACGTATCCGTCCTTCACCTCTTCCCAACCGGCCCGTAATTCGGGAAGTACCGTGCGCTGAATGATCTGAAACTGACCACCGTGAATATGAATGGGATGCGCCATTCCCATGGGGTCCATCATTTCACCCGGATTCGTCTCGTTGACAATCTCCCACAGTTCGAGCGTATTCAGCCGTACAATCTCATCCGACGCCACTTCGTCCATCACGAACGTTTTCCCATTGATCCGCCATTCCATACCGCGCAGCGAGAGGGCGATACGCCGTGGTGTTGTTGCATTAACGGCTTCTTCCCGCCGGTAGCGCTGGATTGGTGTCAGCGAGACGGGAAGCACGAGCGTTTCTTGCTCCTGACGTGTCACCCGCACGTGGAGAATCTCGAGCGGTGCGCCAAGGGGTGGAGCATTGCCGCTGCGCATCATTCCCATCTGACCGTGCATGCCACCCATCCCGTGATCCATGTTCCCGCTCTCTCCCATCATGCCGACGCCCTCGGCGCCGCTGAACGGCTGACTTACCAGTTTGAGGGTGGTGTCGAGTGGAATATCGCGGAGATCAACCCAGAGTTCGATCCGCTCACCCGGCGCCAGCATAACGAACGGGCGGGTAAGCGGACGTTCGAGCA
>DAOUBK010000098.1:0-2065 GCA_034432635.1 Roseiflexus sp. | reverse complement strand
GGCTGGGGGGCGCGGCAGGTTGTTTGCAACACGCGTTTCAGTGCTCTTCAACGAGCCGAAATTGCCGAAATCGCGTGTTGTGACAGAGCCAGATCGTCATCGTGCGCGTTTCAGTGCTCTTCAACGAGCCGAAATTGCCGAAATGACCCCGCCATCGTCATGCCGGCGCTGGCCAGGACGTTTCAGTGCTCTTCAACGAGCCGAAATTGCCGAAATGAAACTGCATCCGGCGCGGGGCCTGCTCGTGCGCGGTTTCAGTGCTCTTCAACGAGCCGAAATTGCCGAAATCCAGATTTGGGCAGAAGCAGTGCATCTGTATCGATCGTTTCAGTGCTCTTCAACGAGCCGAAATTGCCGAAATCATACAGCACGACGTATTATGATGCAATTGACGTCGAAGTTTCAGTGCTCTTCAACGAGCCGAAATTGCCGAAATCTTTTGCACACCACCCCGCCGTTGCGTTCAACGGCGGTTTCAGTGCTCTTCAACGAGCCGAAATTGCCGAAATCAGCAGTGACTCGAACTGACGCAGCAGTGACGCAGGTTTCAGTGCTCTTCAACGAGCCGAAATTGCCGAAATTCAATCAGCGAATGGCCACCGCCCGCACTGCCGAGGTTTCAGTGCTCTTCAACGAGCCGAAATTGCCGAAATCGTCGTCTCCAACCACAATTGCGGCATTCATTCGCGTTTCAGTGCTCTTCAACGAGCCGAAATTGCCGAAATGCGCGTCGGGGCGTGTGTCATTGTCATTGTCGCTCAGTTTCAGTGCTCTTCAACGAGCCGAAATTGCCGAAATCCAATAGCGCTCGCAAAAGTATACGATCGGCCAAGTTTCAGTGCTCTTCAACGAGCCGAAATTGCCGAAATCTTGCTTCTCCAGCAATCACCTCCAGCATCTGCTGGGTTTCAGTGCTCTTCAACGAGCCGAAATTGCCGAAATCTTTGCGACAACGCCGCGATCGTCAGCGTTCTCAACAGTTTCAGTGCTCTTCAACGAGCCGAAATTGCCGAAATGTGTGTGGGCGCGGGCTGCACGGGCTGCTATGGGGAGAGTTTCAGTGCTCTTCAACGAGCCGAAATTGCCGAAATCCGATCAGCGCCGACCGCGGTTGGGAAACCAGAATGTTTCAGTGCTCTTCAACGAGCCGAAATTGCCGAAATACCACGACTTCCTGCATCTGTCAAGAGGTTTTTTGGTTTCAGTGCTCTTCAACGAGCCGAAATTGCCGAAATTTCGCGCGTTGCATGCAACACGAAACGCGCGTGAAGGTTTCAGTGCTCTTCAACGAGCCGAAATTGCCGAAATTTGCGCTTTTGACATAAAGCCAAAACGCATAAAACGTTTCAGTGCTCTTCAACGAGCCGAAATTGCCGAAATCTTTACTGCAAACTATGATTATAACTTGCCGCCAAACGTTTCAGTGCTCTTCAACGAGCCGAAATTGCCGAAATAGTAATGATGCTCTACTTCCGTCGTCGTAATCGATGTTTCAGTGCTCTTCAACGAGCCGAAATTGCCGAAATCTTGATGTACTTATTGTGCAATTTTGTGAAGCAATGTTTCAGTGCTCTTCAACGAGCCGAAATTGCCGAAATTATATTTCCGCCTCCGACACCGGGGCGACTGTGTAGTTTCAGTGCTCTTCAACGAGCCGAAATTGCCGAAATGCGGCAGTACTGGCGCCGCCGACGAGATGATCTTGGTTTCAGTGCTCTTCAACGAGCCGAAATTGCCGAAATTGCGTGATCGTGTAACCCAGCTCGCGTAAAGCTAGGTTTCAGTGCTCTTCAACGAGCCGAAATTGCCGAAATTGGGGTATGCGGCGGATCTGTTTCGTGAGTACGCAGGTTTCAGTGCTCTTCAACGAGCCGAAATTGCCGAAATGCATGACGGTTTTTGGCTTCCTAATGCGGTATTCTTGTTTCAGTGCTCTTCAACGAGCCGAAATTGCCGAAATGCGCTCTTCGCTATCTGCGCGAGAACGGTGGTGAAGTTTCAGTGCTCTTCAACGAGCCGAAATTGCCGAAATCCACGAAAAAGAAGCCGTCTACCATGCGGTCGT
>DAOUBK010000097.1:0-11097 GCA_034432635.1 Roseiflexus sp. | reverse complement strand
GTTGCAGGAGACGTTCGGCGCGGCAACGCCCCATGCTGTCACACTTGCCCTGGCGGAAGCGCGCGAGGCGCTTGCCAGAGCGCAGGCAGAACAGGCAGCGCTTGGCGTTTCTCCTGCTGCCGCACCACCTGCACCTTCCACTGTACCGGTTGCGCCGCCACCCCAGGAACCACCGGCTGCGCCATCTGTACCGTCAGCAATGGAGAGTGGCGTCCTACACCCGTTTACCGCAGAACCGGTCGTACCACCGCCATCCGTTCCTGCCGCAACACCCGATACCGCTGCCACGGTCACCTCGCCTCCAGCCGATATTCTATCGGGTGCGACGATACACATTCCGCCAGCCGGCCCACGCCTCGTTTTCGATAACGGCGTGGGCGAAATCCCGATCCCTGGAGACAAACCGGAGATCACAATCGGGCGGGAAGACCCGATCAGCGGCATCCATCCGGAGATCGACCTGACCCCGTTCGGCGGCGAGAGCGGCGGCGTGAGCCGTCAGCATGCGCGGCTGATCAGGAGCGGCGAGCAGTGGTCAATTGTTGATCTTGGAAGCACAAACTATACGCGGGTCGATGGCGTGCGGATCGAGCCAGGGGTGCCGCATCCGCTGAAAGATGGCGCACGGCTCCAGTTTGGACGCCTGACGTTGACATTCAGGTTGTGACTCTGAGGGGCATCTGCTGATCACGTTCGAGCCGCAGCGTGCACCCCATGCGCAAGAGAGCCTTTTCACACCATACACATTTGCTCTTTCTGCTGCCGGGAATCTCTTTCAACCATGGACGCCAGGGGCACGGGCAGGGGCGACGCATGCGTCGCCCCTGTCGATGCGCGCCAGAGCAATCCCCTTCGTTTTCGACCGGCACGCGCGGAATGACTTCCGCACGCCAGACGATGCGACCCGTGTATTCCTGCACGCCCGATCCTCGTGGGTAGGGGAAAGCAGTGCCTTCGCCTACCCTGCCCGGCAGGATGGTTTAGTCAGGCTCAACGTACACAAAGCCTCTAGATCGGAAGCACCATCCACAGCCTCATCCGGCGCTGCGGCTGACAGCGTCTCGTCGTAGCGTGGAGCGCGTCGGTTTGAGCAACAACATAGGCATCTGCTTACGGTAACCGCCTCCAGGTAGCAATATTCCAGAGACTGCTGTCAAACGTGTTGAACGTGGGTCCCATAAGGTTCTTCAGTTTGACCGCTGGCGTATACCGGTTGATCAACGGGATTTCTACAACGTCGTTCACCAGCAGGTCGTTCATCTGAATAGCCAGTTGCTTCCGGCGTTGTGGATCGAACTCACTCTTCAATTGTGCAAAGAGTGCATCGTATGCCGGATTACAGTACCGACTGACATTGTTACCGTTCCACTGGTTAGCCGACGACGTTACCTCAGCACAGATCCAGCCTTCGAGATACGACTGTGGATCGGGTGAGGCTGGTCCAAACGTGTACATTTGCAGATCGGCATAGAATTTGTTGAGCGTATCAGGGTTGCCCGGATCACCGCTGAAGAAAACTGCAGGATCAACTGCCTTGAGGTATACCTGAATCCCGATCTCGGCCAGATTCGACTTTATGATCGCCTGGGTACTCTGACGTAAGGCATTGACGCTGGTCTGCAACGTAACGATCAGTTTCACGCCATCCTTCTCACGCACCGAGCCCTTGAGCACCCACCCGGCTTCGTCCAGAATACGCTTCGCCGCTTCGACGTTACGCTCACAGGTTGTGTTGGGCGAATTGACACTTGACGGCACCACGAGCAGATTACAGGTCGGTACGCCGGTTGGACCATAAAGCTGTTCAGCGATAGCCTGGCGATCGATAGCCAGCGCGATTGCCTTCCGCACCGCCGGATCGGTCAGAAAAGGATGTGGCTGATCAGGCTCACTGCGCCGGTCGCCGAGCGCTGGATCAGGGTTGGCAAAATTGATCACAACCCGCTCGACCCCTCCGGTCGATCCACCGGCAATCACTTCACAATCGCCACCAGCCAGGATCGGCTCTAGTACCGCCTTGGGAACTTGCAGGTTCAAAGCAAAATCGGCTTCCCCTGTCGTACAGACGGCACGCGCCGCCGAGGCAGCATCGCCGCCACCCTTGATCTCGACCTCATCGAAGAAGACGTCAGCAGCGTCACGGTAAAAGGAGTTGCGCTCGTAGATCACCGTATCACCCGGACGGAACTCGCGTAGTTTCCAGGCATTGGTGCCAATCGGAGCAAGATTCGCAGCCTGACACTCCGCGCTGGTATTCGCAGCGGCGCCAATACAGTTCGCAAATTGCTTCTGTTGCAGGATCATACCTGCCGAGCCAACGAAGGAGATGTAGGGAGAAGGATTCGGTTCCTTCCATGTAATCCTGAAAGTAGTATCGTCAATCCTCTCGATATTCGCGATAGGATCGAACGATGTTTTATTGGTACAGCCCGTCGCTTCGTCAACACAGTAGCGCCAGGTAAAGATAATGTCGTCAATTGTGAAATCGCTACCGTCCGACCACTTTAGTCCGGGCTTGATCTTCCAGATCACGCTGGTGCCATCGGCTGCCACACCACCATTCTCTACTGTCGGTATCTCTGAGGCGAGGAAGGGAACCAGTTCGTCCTGCTCATTGAAGCGCGCTAATGGTTCGAGGATAACGGTGGCGCCGTTAAAGTCTTTGACACCGGTTGCCAGATGAGGATTAAGCGTAGAGACCGCCTGCCAGGAGAGAATGGTGAGCTTCCCCCCTTGCTGAGGAACTGCGGTTGGTACTTCAGTTGGAGCCAGCACTGGAGTCGGTTGCGGTAGTGGTGAACTGGTTGCCTGCGCTACCGGCGCCGTAGCTGGTTGAGCCTGGGGCTGCTGAGAACCACACGCCGCTGGCACTATGACGATCACTATCGGAAGAATCGTCCGCATCAAAAGCCATTTGTGAAACATCCGAACCTCCATCGAACATCATCGCGCTGCCAGATACAGATCAACTGCATCTGGAACCATATTGAGGAATACACCTTCCCCAGAGAACAAACTTGCATCGAGAACACAGATTCCGGGGACATGTGTCGGAAGAAGCCAAAATCCATCGATTCAAAGCAGTGATGAGATAGTCAGGAGTAGGCTGGCTCACATTTGCTGCCAGCACAAAGAGAGCGCCAGGTGCATAAAACCAGAAACTGGTCAATGCATAGCCGAAGTATGTTCACCAAAAGCTTGATCACAACCTGCCTGCAAACCGATTGTAACCGATAAGAAGCGGCAGCCACGAGACAGGCAGTTGGTGGAACTTGCAAGCGTGTTAGCCACCTACGGTGATGAGTCTGAAGTGACATACTATTCCTCCAATAAGAAACGCCACCTGCAAAGGGTGGCGCGAATACCGGGATATGTACCGGTCGTTACTACCGTGTATTCCCTTTGCTGGTATTACCCAGATCAGGTTCATGAGGTCGATGGTAGATGTGACCATCCTCTCAGCCCGGCTTCCCGGGCTCCCTCATACATGCTTATTTAGTTGTGCCGCAGGCAAAACACCTGTGAGCGTATCTGTTACCTCTGCGCCTGTCAAGTTGCTCGACACGACGATCAAATCGTCATTTCTGACTGACAGACCACTGTCGTCTGCAAAAGATCGACCTGATTGCGCTTCACGCACGCGATCGAGTTTATCAACCGCGTGCCCTTTGGAAGAGAGAAGACGTACTACCCGGGGCGATGCACGTTGTGAGAGCGGTGCAGCAATCACCGGACCCTAACCGGCAGTATTCGACGGAGCAGGCGCCAGATTCTTGAACGCTTCGACCTGCGCGCGGATAGCGCGCTCGGTCGGCAGACGTTCGATGCTCGAAGCGCCGAAGAACCCGGCGATCCCCGGCATGCGCCGCAGTGCGATGCCGACCTGTTCGGGTTCGTCGAACGGCCCACCGTGACAGATCACAATGATGTCGGATCGCACCTGACGCCCAGCCTCGGCGATCTCCATCACCCGCTCGATGGCTTCATCGAGGGTCATCGCAACACTGGCGCCAATGCTGCCCGACGTGGTCAGTCCGACGTGTGCCACCAGTTGATCGGCGCCAGCGCGCACCATTTCGCGCGCCTGATCGACATCGAACACATACGGTGACGTAAACAGATCCATCTGGTGCGCCAGATGAATCATTTCGATCTCTTTATCGTACCCCATACCCGTGGCTTCCAGGTTCGCGCGAAAGTTGCCGTCGATCAGACCGACAGTGGGGAAGTTCTGCACGCCCGAAAAGCCAGCCTCACGCAACTGTTTGAGGAACACCGGCATCAGGCGAAACGGGTCGGTGCCACATACTCCTGCGAGCACCGGCGTATGCTTCACAACCGGCAGCACCTCGTTTGCCATTTCCAGCACAATGCTGTTCGCATCACCATACGGCATCAGGCCCGCCAGCGATCCCCGTCCAGCCATGCGATAACGCCCTGAGTTGTAGATGATAATGATATCTGCGCCCCCCGCTTCGGCAAACTTTGCCGAAATCCCTGTGCCGGCGCCCGCACCGACAATCGGTTTACCGGCAGCAATCTGTGCGCGCAGGCGGCGGAGAATCTCCTCGCGTGTGAAAGTCATCTCATGCCTCCTGACGACTCTGTGTAATCAGGTCCAGCAGCGTTCGCACGGCCTGACCGGAGAAAGCCGGATCATTGATATTTGCATCGATTTCGATATACGGAATGTCGGGCTTGAGATTCTTCCTGATCGTCTCGAAACACGCGCGATCGGCGTCCGGATCCCAGAAATCACCGCCGGGGCTATCCAGCATCGAGACCCCTTTGAGCGGGATCAGCACGGCAACCGGGCCCCGCGACTCATTCGCCGCACGGGCGATCATTTCACCGATGACGACATTTTCGGCGACATTGGTGCGCATCAGGGTGACGTTTGGATTCCAGCGGTAGAGTTTGCGCTCACGATACTTTTCAGGAACTGTGTCAATGCCCCAGAAGTTTGCCATATCGACACATCCGGGGACCAGCACCGTCGGAATGCCAGCGCGCGCCGCCGCCAGGCATCGCTCCGGTCCGGCGCTTAACACACCACCGCAGACCTCATCGGCGAGTTCCGTTGTTGTTATGTCGAGTGATGCGGTAATATACCCATCGGCGATCAAACCTTCCATCGCTCTGCCGCCTGTACCGGTCGCGTGGAAGACGAGGACTTCATACCCGGCTGCTTCAAGGATGCCACGGGCGTGATCCACTGCGGTGGTTGTGTTGCCGAACATCGACGCAATGATCAGCGGCGCGTCGCTGTGCGTCTGCGGCGCTTCCATACTCACCATGCCGCTGATCGCAGCGGCGGCGTTGGTGTAAATCACGCGGCTGATGCGATTGATACCGGCCACATCGACAACTGACGGCATGAAGGTGATATCTTTTGTGCCGGCATATGCCGAAACATCACCACCACCGACGGTCGAAACCATCACTTTGGGCACACCAACTGGCAGGGTACGCATCGCTGCTGTCGCAATCGATGTCCCGCCCGATCCACCCATGCTCAGTATGCCTTGCAACTGCCCCTGTTCGTACAGACGCCGCACGATCTTCGCTAGCCCTTCCGCCATCACCCGCATGGCTTCATCTTTGTGGTTGCCATCAGCCAGCGTTGCCAGATCGCCATTCCCGGCTGCTGCCACTTCGGCGCGCGAAATATCGGGCGAAAATGCCGGTTCGCCCATGACGCCGAAGTCAATCACCAGCGTCTGCAATCCGCGTTGCGCAATCAGATCGCGCACGAATTCGAACTCTCGGCCTTTGGTGTCCAGTGCTCCAGCGAGTACGACAGTTCTGGTCATAGTCCGGACCTCTCTCAAACAGACAGGCGACACAACTGACGACTATTTCGCCTGAGCATACACGACCCGGTGTGGTGCGCCGGTGGTTGGGAAAACAGGCGCCTCTCCACGCATCCGCCGGATTTGCGAACGATAGGTAATTGCGATCAATGTCGGTCTACGAACGAGTATGTCGAAACTAATTCCAGTACAGGGTTCAAAGAGTATACCACCACAGGCAATTGCAATCAAAATCGGATGGAGCAGGTGCGCCAACATGCACTGCGGCATGGGTGAGGACAGGACACGGGGCGCGTGACAAAGTTGGCCGAAATTCATTTCGGCACGAGTGGGAGCAGAAAGCAGGGCAACCGACATCAATTTCGGTCAACGCGCAGGTGTGCCGGGTGAACAGGCGACAGAAGACCGGGAGGTATGTCGTTTTATCTGCGGGCATCCGGAGTATGCCCGTTTAAGGGCGGACAAAACGGATGGGTCAACGCACCTTCTGCCACATTGGGACACCCTGGCGCAGGCCGCTGCCCCCTCCCCCGCGTAAGCGGGAGAGGGGCCGGGGGTGAGGGCTTCCAGCACCTCCCCAAGCCCTATCTCCCTCACACTACTGAAAAACCGTACGCGACCGTGAAAATAACCGACTTCCAGCACCTCCCCGAGCCCTATCTCCCTCACACACTCGCATGTTCTGTCCGCCCCTGAAAGTATGCCCGCTCAGGGCCAGATTCGCACCTGAAATGTAGCAATCTCGCGGGCATCGCTCCGGTCGATGTACACTTCGATCTGCCAGTCGCCATCCATCGAGAAGAGCAATCCATCTGCCCGGTAGCGTCCATCGGGCAACTGTTGCGCCACGACTTCCGGTGATGCCATGCCGTGCTGACGCATCATCGGCACGACGCTGACCGACTCGATAGGACCGGGCTGCATCCCCTCACGACGCTCGATGGTAATGATCGCAGGGTACTCGCCAATCCGACGCTCATCCAGGGTCAGGGTCACCTGATAACTCAAGGTCTGGACGGTCGAAGGACCGCCGGACGCACAGGCGGTGAGGATCAGTAGCGCAATGAGCGTAAGGGCGATGAACACACAATGGCGTGACAGGCAGTAGAGCATGGGCAGTTCTGCTACGTTCCTCAACGGCTTGTGTTCGCAGCCACATCCAGCGTTACCGGGACGGTGATAACCCGACCGGCGCGACGAAACTGGAACCACGCCTGATATACGCCGGCGCGCGGGAAACTGTGCACAAAGCGCAATTCCGGACCGTAGCGCAATCCGCTGCCCGGCGTCGCTATCGGCGCTGCGGCATGGATATGGCTGAACAGAGCAGCTTCATTGTGACGCATCATCAGATGCCCACCCATGCCGAGCCAGGGTTCCAGATCGCGCACCGGACCGTTTGCATCGCTCACGATCAGTGAGAGGGTCGTCAACTGACCGTTGCGCAACGGCGCCGGCTGCGCGCGCACCTCAACCGTCAGGTCGTCCACGGTTCGCACTCCCAACCCGGGCGCCCGGTCGTCATGCACCTGCATCTCCCCGCCAACTGCAAAACGCCCGGTTACGACCTGTAAACTGCCGCCGTGCCGCATCAACTCGGCGTATACTGTGTACGCCCCGGGACGATCAGGCGTCAGCGTGACGGCGTACAATCCCGGCGCGAGACGGGCAGGATGCACATGGGCAAAGAAGCCGCCGCTGTCGTCAACCACTGCCAGGTGCAGCAGCGCATCGTGATGCGGCGAGAGATCATCGACAGGCAAACCGGTGGCGCCATCGCGCAGGTCGAGGGTCAGGATCACCGGCTCGCCTGTAACCAGCGTGGATGGTTCGGTCGTCAGCAGGAGATTGACATGCGGAGCACCGCCGCTATACGGGGGAACAGACGGAGATGACGCCTCGAGCGGCGTGAACTGCAACCAGGCAAGCACTGCTGCAGCAACCGCCGACGCAAATGCGATATAGTTCAACCCACGCAGCACCCCGGCGAAGCCAGGACGGGTATGGCGACCGCCAGACCCGACGGCGGCGCCTGCCAGCAGACTGATGATCAGCACGCCAATCGCAACCGTCAGCGGGATCGTTGTTGGCGGCAACGGCGGCTGAAAGACGGTGACGGGGATACGCATCTGCCCCGTGCCCTGCCCGCCCCGCGCAATGATTTCGACTTCCCAATCGCCGGGGCTCTCAATGTCGAGGCGCGTGGTCGCGCTGAGTACGCCGACAAGCGATACCTGCGCAGCCGGTCGTTCGGGAAATGGGCTGCCATAGCGCGTCAGGCGCACCTCCGCCGTTTCCGGGAACGGCGCACCATCAGGCGCAATGTCAACCAGCAACGGACCGGGAAGCGCTTGCGGAATGGTCATTGTGACCGCCAGTTCGTAGGGACCGGCATCCATCACGATGGTCTGCACCGGACCGGCATCGCCGACGTGCGCCGAAGCGGACGGCACAATCACCAGCGCCAGCAGAGCACAGAGCGCACCGACTGCGAGCCATCGTCGAGCTTGTGAATGAAAGCACAACATAGTGTTGATATAGTACCACAGAGTCGATGCCTGCGTCTACTGAGAACCGGGAACCAGGCACTGAGGACGGAGAACGGAGACGGAGAACCAGGGTGCGCAGAATCTGGTATGCCCTCCTGGGAGCGCGCGCCTCCGGGCGCGAAAACACGGAACAGCAGCCACACGCCGCCCAGGGGCACTCCCGCATACAGGTGGCAGTGCCGGAGAGAAAGGTTGCCACGCTACCGACAGTCGAGGCGCCGTAGGTAGACGCCGCAGAAGCCGTAGAAGTGTCGCATTACAGGTTCCAGAGGTTCGCCAGGATAACCATGACCAGACAGGCGGTTCCGATCAGGAACATCAACTGCGCCGTTCGCAGGAGCGTCACCTTGCGGCCTTGAAGACGGCGATAGACCTGCTGCATCTCGGTCAGATTGTCCTTCTGATAGACCATGCGACGGGGGATTGCCACCATCATGACCGCCAGGAGCAAGCCAAAAAACGCGCATACGCCGACCGTGCCGGCCCATTGCACGATCGGGTTTTGCAGATATGCCGGCCGGTCACTCAGCGCTAGCACCGCGAAGAGCGCGCCGTACAGTCCGGTCACAAGCGATCGTCTGCGCCCTCGCTTCCAGGCGCTCGATGTTGCCGCGCTCCTGGCTCTCGAACCACTCGCGCAACTCCCGATCATCGGCAGTTTCGGGTCCGAGAAGGCGCATGGCTACTTCTCCTGGCGCTTCACCGCAATGCGCATACGCTCATTGCAGCCGATCGGGTTTTTGCAGCGCAGGCTGTACACAACCTCTCGCGCGGATCGCTGCGAAACTGGTTCCTGAGCTGCAGGCGCGCCCGATAGAGCGCCTCCGCCGGATGCCGGCCGACGCCAGAGAGCGATAGAAAGTGCGGGCCACATGAGCGGCCGCTTCGTCGAGCACCTCGTACTGCGTTCCCAGAACCACCGGGATGCCGTGCTGTACCAGCGTCAGCGCCAGATTCACCCCCGGCTCATGACTATCGGCAGTGCGGCAGGCGTTCAGGAAGGCAACATAGACGTATCCGCGCAGATCGGCAGCCAGGTCGGCCACCGGACGCGGATCCATGCAGCCGATGCCATCATCGAAGCACAGCACCGGGACGCCGTTCGCAACGTCGCCGTGACCCGTATAGTGGAACAGGATCGGTTCGCGCGGATCGAGATCGTCAATCAGCGCCTGGCGGGTCGGCGCGGTGCGCTGCCAGCGGATCGGCGCGGGCGGGTTCTGACGTAGCAGGTCTTCGCGCAACAGGTCGAGTTCCTGCACAACCCTCAGCCGCCGCATCGGTTCATAGCCGGTGAACAACCCCGTTTGCGGGTTGCGCTCCTCCTGCACCAGCGGGTCGCTACCCATGACCACCAGCCGCCAGGGGAGGTCAGGCGCAGGCGGCTCAGGGAGGGCGCACCCGGCACCTCGTGCATAACCAGAAAGTTGAAGATCAGGAAATCAGCGTCGTCGTGGAGATATTCCCAGGGAATGGCCGCCAGCTCCATATCGGCAATCTGGATGGCGATCAGACTGTCCGGGTGCGGCGCGCGCGGCAGGTGCTCCAGCATAGACCTGAACCGCTCGCCGCCCAGTGCGGCGAACAGGCGCTGCCCATACGCCTGTGGGTCGGCAGAGACGGGGCGTTGCGAGAAGAGGGGTTGATCAACCATCAAGGCTGCCGGCTCGAAGGAAGCCAGCGGCTACGCATCAATCCGTGCTTCCACGCGATCAATGGCAGTCCGATGGAAGGAGATCGTGATCGGCATGCGTTCCTCATCGAGACGAGAGTGCAATGAAGCCGTATGAACTCAAGGATGACCGGCGAATAGAGTATTGCCTGTTGGTCTCAATCATATCAGGCCGCTCCACATAACCGCAAGCGGATGATCCCCACAATCACGCCTGCTCCACCAGTGCTGCCACCAGTTCGCGGCAGAAGGCGGGAATATCGGCGACCACCCGCCCCCAGACCAGATGCCCATCGCGGAATGCGGCGGCATCGACCCAGGTTGCACCGGCGTTGATCAGATCGTCCTTGATGCCGGTCGAACCGGTCGCCGGGCGGCCACGGACAATCCCCGCCGAGATTGCGACCGATCCGCCATGGCAGATGATCCCGATCACTTTGCCAGCTGCATCCATCGCCCGCACCAGATCGGTCACTGCCGGATAGCGGCGAAGTTTATCCGGCGCCCATCCGCCGGGGATCACCAGCGCGAAGAGGTCATCGGCGCGCAGGTCGGCAATCGTGGCGGTGGGTGTTATCTCAAGCCCGTTCTTCCCGCGCACCGGGCGTATGTCCAGACCCGCCGCCACCACATCGGCGCCTTCCTCCTGCAACCGCATCAGCGGCACGTAGAACTCGAGGTCTTCCACCCCTTCAGCCAGCAGAATAGCGATTCGCCTGCCGGTCAGTTGCATACTGTCGCCTCCTTTTAACTACCGGATACGGACATGCCATTCTATCACAGCGGAAGGGTCGGGGTAGTCGGGGTTTGGGAGCAATCTGAATGCCCTCACCTCCAGACCTTCTCCCGCACGCGGGAGAGGGGCAGCTCTCAGGTGGAGGGTTTTTGCTAGGCCGCTTTCTGATGCGCTTGGTCGGTTGGCGGACGCGCACCATGGGGGTCAAGACGTTTCGGCCAGGCTTCGGGGGGCACCTGCACAGACTAGAGTGCGTGCCCGTGGATCAACGCGACCACCAGCCGCAGGCCGCCCCGCTGAAAGCAACGCAGGCTGCGGCGTGGACGG
>DAOUBK010000096.1:0-26327 GCA_034432635.1 Roseiflexus sp. | reverse complement strand
CCCGCCGCACCGACCACCGCGCCGACGACTGTGCCCGCAGCACCGACTGCTGCGCCGCAGGGTGAGATCATCGTCTACACGTCACGCGCAGAGGCGCTGTTCAAGCCTGTCATCGAAGCATTCAACGCCGTTTACCCCAACATCAAAGTGACCGTTCTGAACGGAAGCAACAGCGAACTGGCTGCACGTATTCTCGAAGAACGCAACAATCCAAAAGCGGATGTACTGATCAACTCAGACATCCTCACAATGGAGAACCTGGCTGTCGAAGGCGTTTTCGCACCAAATGACTCGGCGGCAGTGATGGCAGTTCCGGCAGATTATCGCGCCGATGACGGTAGTTGGGTCGCGCTGACGCTACGGGCGCGTGTCATCATGTACAACACAGAACTGGTGTCACCCGAAGAATTGCCGAAGAAAATGGTGGATCTCGCCGACCCGAAGTGGAAAGATGTCATTGGATCTGCCAACAGCACCAATGGTGCGATGATGGCGCAACTGGTGATCATGCGCAACCAGCTTGGCGAGCCAGCGACCGAAGCCTTCATCCAGGGGTTGCTGGAAAATAACACGCAGTTCTTTGGCGGGCACACCGATGTACGCAAAGCAGTTGGCGCCGGCGAACTGAAACTCGGGCTGGTCAACCATTACTACTACCATCTCTCGAAGGCGGAAGGGATGCCGGTTGGCGTTATTTATCCCGATCAGGAGGACGGTGGATTGGGGTTGATGGTCAATTCGACCAATGCCGGTATCATCAAGGGTGGACCGAACCCGGAAATGGCGCGCATCTTCGTCGATTTCATGCTCTCACCAACTGGGCAGAAGACGTATGCCGAGCGGAACTATGAGTATCCGATCGTTCCGGGTGTGCCGCTGGCGGAAGGAGTCGCGCCACTCGATTCGTTCCGATTGAACCCATTCCCGCTCAAAACATTGCGGGATGAACTGGAACCGACAAGGGCGCTCGTGCAGAAAATTGGTATGCCATAATGATACCCCGTAGTGCGTGATACGCTCTGCGTGGTTTTCTGTGCAGGGATGCGGTTTGTCGCATCCCTGCATTATGAATACATGAAGGACCATCGCCGTGAAACCTGCCATTTCCCTGCCCTCCAACCGTAGCACGTTGCGCACCGCCTTGCTGCAATGGCGTTCGTCCGTTCTGCTGAACGGCATTGCGCTGCTGGTTGGTATGCTGGCGATCATTCCATTGATCTATATTCTGCTGCGGGCGCTCGAAGCGGATGCCGCCATCTGGGAACGCCTCTGGTCGCGCCAGATTCCGCTGCTCATGTTCAACACGCTGGCGTTGACCGCGACGACGGTGCTGCTGAGCGCTCTGTTTGGTATCGGCGCGGCATGGCTGGTCGAACGCACCGATCTCCCGGGTACGCGCGTCTGGCGGGTATTGCTGGCGCTGCCACTGGCGATCCCGGCGTATGTGGCGGCGATCTGCTGGCTGATTCTGTTCCGTCGCGGCGGTGTCGTGGATCAGGTGGCGATCGAATGGCTGGGATTCGTGCGCGGAACGTTCCCTCTGCCGCAGATAACCAATCTGTGGGGCGCGACGATTGTTATCAGCCTGTGTGTGTTCCCCTATGTGTTCCTTCCGGTCGGCGCCGTGTTCCGTGCACTCGACCGCTCACTCGAAGAAGCGGCGCGTATGGCTGGTCATTCTGTATGGACGACGCTCTGGCGCGTGGTACTGCCGCTGGCGATGCCGGCTGCGGCAGGCGGGGCGCTCCTTGTGGCGCTGTATGTGCTCTCCGATTTCGGCACGGTGGCAATGCTGCGCTATCGAACATTTACGCTTGCGATCTTTCAGCAGTTTGCCGGTCAGGTTGATCGGTCGGCGGCTGCGATTCTGAGTTTTGTGCTAATCGGAATGGCGGTGCCAATCCTCTATACGGCGGCGTGGATGGCGCGGCGCGAACGCCAGATGACACGTTCACGCTGGCAACCGCGCCGCCTGGTGCGCCTGGGGCGCTGGCGACCGCTGGCGCTGGCGGTGATCGGCACACTGACTTTCTTCGCGCTTGGGCTGCCGCTGTTGACCCTTGGCGGGCTGACGTTGCAGGGATGGCTGTTCCCGACCGAGGTCGACCGCATCTGGGGGGTCAATAATGAGGGGATTCTCCGCTATGGATTGAACAGTGTCGGACTCGCTGCAGCAGCAGCCACCGGCGCCATACTCCTGGCGATGTTTCCTGCACTGGTGGCAGCCCGCAGACCAGGGCGCTGGAGCAGTTTGCTGCTTGCGGCCTGCCAGAGTCCATTTGCGCTACCGGGAATCATCATCGGGTTGAGTTTTGTGCTCCTTTTCAACCGCTGGGCGCCAATGCTGTACGGTACCGTCGTCGTGCTGGTGATCGGCGTCGTGTTCCGCCTGCTGCCGCAGGCAGTCACCGCCAACGAGTCGGCGCTGCGCGCAGTTTCACCGCCGCTCGAACAGGCAGCACGCACTCTGGGCAACAACAGCTTCCGTACCTTTCAGCGCGTCACTCTGCCGGTCGCTGCACCAGGATTGCTTGCAAGTTGGGTACTGGCATTCGTTACCGCTATGAAGGAATTGCCAACGGTCATTCTCCTTCGACCACCTGGCTTCGATACCCTGCCGGTGCGTATCTGGGTGGCTGCCAGTGAGTCGGTGCATACCCAAGCAGCGCCTGCTGCGTTCGGTCTGATTGTGATTACCATCGTGACCCTGCTGTTCGTTATGCGGCAGCAGGCAGGGATGGAGCGTGTTCTTGCACATAGTTGAGCGAAGTATCAACTCTGGCTTAAACGATACTCCTCTTTTGCGCTGCCTCCAGTCCAGCAGGTATGCCCCGCGAGCGGTGCAACAGTTGCACCGCTTTTGCATGCTCCAATCTCAGGAGCGCCTCTCCCCGTGATGCACAAGAAAGGTGTCATCTTCTCAACCTGCCAAACCATGCTCAACCACCGGGCAGTGCTATAATCGTACAGGATCGAGGCTCAAGGAGTGGGCGCCATGAATGTTCTGCTCATCGGTTCAGGCGGGCGAGAGCACGCGCTGGCATGGAAACTGGCGCAGTCACCGCTACTCGACACGCTTTTCATCGCACCGGGTAATCCGGGCACCGCACAGATCGGGCGCAATGTCCCCGTCGATAGTATGGACATCCCGGCGGTGATCGAGGTGGCGCAACGTGAACGGATCGGTCTGGTCGTCGTTGGTCCCGAAGCGCCGCTGGCGGCGGGACTGGCAGATGCCTGTCTGCGCAACGGTATTCCCGTCTTTGGTCCCACCGCAGCAGCGGCACGGATCGAGAGTAGCAAAGCCTTTGCCAAGCGCCTGATGATCGATGCGCGGATCCCAACTACCGAGGCGCGCATGTTCGACGACTCTGATACAGCAATCGAGTTCGTACAGTCGAGCAGGCGAGCATGGGTGGTCAAAGCGGACGGGCTGGCTGCGGGTAAGGGTGTGATTGTGCCGGAGACTGTCAACGAGACGGTGGATGCAATCCGCTTGCTGAGCGCCACCCGCGCCGGTGCACGCTTGCTGCTGGAAGAACGCATCAGCGGACCAGAGGTGTCGCTGATTGCATTGTGCGATGGCGAACGTGCCTTGCCGCTCCTTCCTGCCCAGGACCACAAGCGACTGTACGACGGTAATGCCGGTCCAAACACCGGTGGAATGGGCGCATATGCTCCCGCACCACATCTTACATCCGACGACATTGCCGAACTGACGGCGCTGGTTATCCTGCCGGCGCTGCGTGCGCTGGTGGCCGCAGGATCGTCGTTTCGCGGCGCACTCTATGCAGGGTTGATGCTGACCGGACAGGGACCACGGGTGCTGGAGTTCAATGCACGCTTCGGCGATCCGGAAACCCAGGCGATCCTGCCGCTTCTGCGGGGCGATCTGCTGGAGGCGCTGCTCATGTGCGCCGGACAACGCAGGTTCAGCGATGAGATAGTGCACTGGAGCGGTGATGCAGCGGCATGTGTGGTGCTGGCAGCGGAAGGGTATCCTGACACTCCGCAGCGTGGCGACGTGATCAGCGGTATTGACGCAATTACCGATCCGCATGTGTGTATCTTTCATGCCGGCACTGCGTGGGAGCACAACCGGTTGGTCACGGCTGGTGGACGGGTGCTCGGCATCACCGGCATTGGCGCCAGCCTGCGCGAAGCACTGACGCGGGCATACGCCGCTATCGATCTGATTCATTTTCGCGGCATGCACTACCGCCGCGATATTGGCGCGGGGGCATTCCAATGAGCGCTTCGGTGCAACCCTACCGGATTGCTGTGCTGGTCTCCGGGAGCGGGTCGAACCTTCAGGCGCTGCTGGATGCGCAGCAGATGGGAGACCTTGGCAATGCAGAGATCGGCCTGGTTGTCAGCGACCGCGCCGACGCCTATGGATTGCAGCGCGCTCTGAAGCACCGTGTCGCCGCGGCATTCATACCGCTGCGTTCCCCGCGCGATCCTGCTGCACGTGCCGCCTGGGAACGCTGCCTGGCGGATGTTGTTGCCGCATTTGCACCAGACCTGGTCGTACTCGCCGGCTTTATGCGTGTGCTCTCACCGATTTTCCTTGATCGATTCCCCAACCGGGTCATCAATCAACATCCGGCGTTACTCCCCGACGATGGCGGCGATACCTTTGTCACATCGCGCGGCATTGTTATTCCGGCACTCCGTGGCGCACACGTCGTCGCCGATGCGATCCGGCTTGGTCTGCCGGTCACCGGATGTACCATCCATCGTGTCACTCCAGTGGTTGATGACGGGCCAGTGCTGGCGCGCGTCGAAGTGCCGGTGCTGCCTGATGATGATGAAGCCACGCTTCACGAACGCATCAAAGAGGTGGAGCACCGTCTGATCGTCGAGGTTGTAGCGCGATTCGTGCGGGAAGGGCGACAATGACGGGACACGGTCGCGCGATCATTACACGTGGCGCTACACCGCATACACGATTTCATACGCCAGGTGCGCTTCGTGCTTGCCTTTGAGTTGAACGTGACCGATCGGCCGCAACTGCCACGGAAGGTCATAGTCTGGCGGCAGCGCATCGATCAGACGATGGGAGACAATGATCTGGTCGGCGCGCGCCAGCCCGCTCAGACGATTCGCAGTGTTGACGACATCTCCGATCACGGTGTAGTCGAGACGTTGCGGTGATCCAATCGTCCCAACGAGCGCCGATCCGTAAGCGACCCCCACACCCATCCCCAGATCGAGACCAAGGGTACGACGCCAGATCGTGCGCAGATCGTGGAACGCCAGTTGAAGATCGACCGCTGCGTGCAACGAACGGGGCACATCGTCATCACGGGCGATAGGTACACCAAATACACCGATCAGCCCATCGCCCAGAAACTTATCGACCGTGCCGCCGTGACGGTAGAGCGCCTCGGTCATTGCGGTAAAGTAGCGGTTGAGAATCTCTTCGACGAGAATATGCGGCGCCAGACCTTCAGCGAGCGTGGTATAGCCGCGTATATCGGCGAACAGCACCACAATATCGCACTCCTGCGGCGCTCCAAACTCTCCCCCGCCTGCCAGAACCTCTTCGACCACCTGGGGCGACACATAGCGTCGGAACGTCGCGCGCAGGCGTTCCTGTTCGGCGTACTCGAGTTCTTTAATCGCAGTAATATCCTGCATCACCGCCACTCGCCCGAGCAAGACACCATCGGCGCCACGCACCGGGGCAACACTGACATTGAAGATCGCACCGTCGGGCAGAGCGACTTCCACCATTGGTTGGCCATTGTCGGAAGCGCCATTCAACGCCCGGAGCAGATCGCGATTATCGACCAGCTGGTCGAGTGAACTACCGGATGTTGCCGTCAGGTGGAGACGTTGCTCGGCTGCCGGGTTCGCCAGCAGCAACCGGTTGTGCGGATCAATCAACAGAATCGGATCGGCAGCGCTGCGCAGCACCGCGCCGAGCGTCGAGCGTTCGTCTTCCACCCGGTGGTACAGACGCGCATTCTCTATCACCTGCGTCAGTAAACTTGCGACCGTCTCGAGCAGCGCGAGGTCGGTTGCCTGGAACTGCCGTTCATACCCACTGACATCGAGCACGATCAGCCCGATCTGCTGGCTGCCTGCCAGTAGCGGCGCTATCGCCAGAGTTGTGACGCCAGCCGCCATAAGTTCGCCTGCGCATCCAGCCAGGCGATCATCGCTCATCGGGAGCAGGAGGGGAGCAGGAAGTGTGACCGTTTCGGCAAGCGTGCGCCAGGGCAGACGCTCCCTGATGCTATCGGTGGCATGCACTGCGCCATCCATGGTATGGACACCCGGCTCGGTGAGAACAATGCCGCATCCGGCAATATCGAAGATCGCAGCAATTGTGCGTGCAGCGATAGTCAGATTTTCTGCTGCATCCAGCCGCGCCGTCATCGCCAGCGACAGGTTGTTCACCATGCCGAGTTGACGAACGCGCCGCTGCTCAATATCGAACAGGCGTGCGTTATCCAGCGCAATACCAAGCTGGCTTGCCAGCGTCGAAAGCAGACGGATATCGGCGTCTCCGAACGCTTCAGGCACAGGTGACATGACCGACAGGGCACCAAACATTTGGCGCGCCGTTTGGATCGGCACCGCCAGGTCTGAGCGCACGGTGCGATCAAGAGCTGCCAGTATAGCGTGTTCTGTTTGCAGCATATCGGCGATGAGGCAGGGTTCACGGCGCAGAATCGCCTGTCCGGCAGCACTGATTTCAGAGAGCATCACCCGACCGATCGCCTGTTCGATAGTACGGTTACCTGCGGCAGCGCGCAGCACCAGACGCTCCTCCTCTTGGAGAACGACGGCGACCAGTGGATAGCCAAACGTGTGATGGATCAGATGCGCTACTAAGCGGAGCAGTTGATCCAGACTCATCAACTCGGTCAGGTAGCGACTGATCTGATTGATGCGTTGGAGTTCCTCGGCGCGGCGCTCGAGCAGATCGCGCTGGGTGCGGGTCAGACGGAACAGTTCTGCATTTTCGAGCGCAATTGCACTTTGGGCGGCTACAGCATTCAGCAGTTCCAGATGTTCCTCGCTAAAATAGCCAGGGGTATGGTGCACCAGCGTAATTGCGGCGAGGGTGCGCCCTTCGCGCACCAGCGGCACGGCAGCGACGCTTCGCACTGCGCGCTGCTGGGCATTCACTGCGATCCAGCGCGGATCGTCGCGGGTATCATGGATAATCAACGGTTGCCGCTCGCGCAGCACCCATCCGGCCACACCCTGACCGAGGATGTCGGTCAATGGAATAGTTGGACGGTTGCGCGTGCTGGAGAAAAGGCGCGGCTGGTCGCTGGCAAGAACCAGAATGCTGGCGCGCACTGCACCGACGGCATCTGCCAGCCGGTTGAGAAACTGGGTCAACAACCGATCCAGATCGAGTGTCGTTCCCAATTCACGGGTCAGGTGCAACAATAATTCGGTTTTCCGCTGCTCGGCGCGCAGCAAGCGCTGACTGCGCTGCAACCGCAACATTGCGCGCACCCGTGCAAGGAGTTCAGCCAGATCGACCGGTTTGACCACAAAATCGTCTGCACCGGCATCGAGCGCCGCAATCTTTGCTTCCGGATCGCTGTGCCCGGTAACCAGGATAACCGGGATGAACGGACGATCAGGGTCGGACTTGATGTGCTCCATCACCTGACGACCGTTGACCCCCGGCAGTGCCACATCCAGCAACACGAGATCAGGGGTGACAAGTTCCAGGTATGCCAGCGCCTCTTCGCCGGTGGTTGCAAGCGACACACGATACCCGACATTGGTCAGGAGAATCTGAAGCATACGACGCATATGGGCGTCGTCATCAACCACAAGGATGTGAGCCAGTTCGGTCATGCCAACGTTTGACGAGTCGGAATCAAACGCGCGAACATGCAGGTTTTGCCCGCTATTGTATATCCAGCCGTATGGATATGCAACCGTGTTTGACGCTATGCGGTCACTTTGGTATAATAACAAGAGTAATTGTGAGAGAGTGGATCGACCACTCTCTTCTTCTTGTCTGTGACGTCGGGCGCCTATACTTGCGCCCAACAGGTTGAGGAGCAGGGCAGTGTACGCTATTGTACGCGACCGCGGCATGCAATACCGCGTTGAGGAAGGGCAGGCGCTCGATATTGCTTTGCTCGACGCCGAGCCGGGAAGCGAAATTGAACTGGGTGACGTGTTATTGATCGGTGGTGAGCAACCGCGGGTTGGGACACCAACGGTCGATGGCGCAAAAGTGGTGGCAACCGTTCTGGGAACCACAAAGGGCAAGAAGATCGTCGTGTTTCGCTACAAGAACAAGAAACGCTACCGCCGCCGCACAGGTCATCGGCAGGAGTATACGCGCGTGTCGATCAGCAAAATTATTGTCGATGCCGATAAGCAGCATGTGACGGGCAGTACGGAAGGAGAGACCAATGGCGCATAAGAAAGGGGTCGGTAGTTCACGCAACGGGCGCGACAGCAACCCGAAAATGCTGGGAGTCAAGCGCTTTGGCGGTGAGCGCGTCCAACCCGGGACAATTATCGTCCGCCAGCGCGGCACGAAGATCAAGCCGGGCAATAACGTCGGTCTTGGGCGTGATTATACGATCTATTCATTGATCGAGGGTGTTGTCACCTTCGAGCAGCATTCGCGCAACCAGAAGCGTGTCAGCGTCTACGCCACAGAGTAGGAGCGCATCCGTGAAAAAGGGGATTCATCCGCAAAACTATAATACGCAGGTGGTCTGCGGTACATGCGGAACGGTCTGGCCCGTTATCAGCACCCGCCAAAATCAACGCGTCGATGTTTGTTCGCGTTGCCATCCGTTCTACACCGGCGAGCAGCGCATTGTCGATACTGCCGGTCAGGTTGATCGCTTCATGCGCCGCCTGCGCACAAGTCAGGACCAGCAGGCAGAAATTGCGCGCCGCCGGGCGGAACGCGAGAAGCCCGAACCAAAGAAGCGCAGCCTGTTGAAGGAAATCTACGGCGAAGAGGCGTGATAGATCGCCGCCATCCGCCGCGCATGCTCCCGAATATCTTCGCGCAGCGCGGCGGGTGCCAGCACTTCGACATCCCCGCCCCAACTCAGGATCCACGAGCGAATCTCGCGAACCCCTCCAACGTGCAAGATCATCTCACATTCGTCGTCGGTACGATCAATGATCTGCTGGCTATGATGCCAGACGCTCTCGCGTACACGCCGGACAGCCTCGCCGGTGAACCGTAACCGTACTTCTACTTCGGTTTCATTCATGACACCCCACGCCGAGGCGAGATGCGCATAGGGATCGAAGGTTTCAGGAATGATGTATGGTTCATCCAGAGTCGTCGCCTGCTCGATACGTTCGAGTTTGAATGTGCGCAGTGCACAACGTAATCGATCATAGGCAATAACGTAAGACGCCGGTTCGCTGCGCGCTACTTCCAGCAGGTACGGCTCGATTACTCGCTGCGTTATCTCTCCGTTCATTGCACGGTAGCGGATATCGACACATCGCCGATCAGCCCATGCGCGGATGATTGTTTCGAGGACGCGGATATACTCCGTTCGTCGCGCTCGTGCGCGAATGAGATCGGCCACCCGTGCAATGTGGTTGGAAACGGTCGTGTCAGGAAGGCTCGCGGCAAGTTTCTGCAACGCCGAAACGACATGCGGGTTGTGCTCGTCGCTGTGATGCGACAGCAGACGCGCCGCAAAGAACAGTGCAACCGCTTCATTGAGGTTCAATTGCACCGTCGAAAGATAGGTCTCGCGCTCAATGCCGTAACGTCCCCCGTGCTGCCACACCGGTACGCCCATTTCTTCGAGTGCAACAAGATCGCGATAGATGGTGCGTCGATCAACGCCACACCGCTCGGCAAGATCAACGACCCGCAGACCATCGATAGCGTTGTAGAGCAGGTGTTCTATTCGACGTAACCGCGCCGCTTTGCTCTGGGATCGATCTGACATGAAGAGGTCCGGTTCAGCGACGCCTGCTGTCAGACTGCTAGACCAGTCCGGACAGGCGCAGCGCTACCATTGCGGCAAGCAGGAGCGTGGCAAGGATCGCAATCCGGCGGAGATCGTGGCGGGCGATCTCATAATCGAGCGAGTAATCAACCGGTTCAGCCGCAGGGCGCGCTACCCGCCGCTGCCGACGCGCCGAGGCGCTCAGTGCCGTCTCACGCCCGGTTGACCCGCGACTCGCAGCGCTGGCGGGTGGAAATTGCTCATAAACGGTCGCTGCCGACATCGGCGCTGAAACCGGGGACTGCACTGCCTCATCTTCGCTTAGAGCCAGGGTTTCTGTCACGGCTTCATCGGGCAATGGACGTTTTTCTACGGTACGCCCGGATGCCGCGCGCTGTTGCGACCGGGCGCGCTGTTGCTGACGACGACGCTGTGAACGCGATTGCGATGGCATGGAACGACCTTTCACCTCTAAACTCCTACCCGCTATTATAGCACGTAACCGGTGACGATCATATATGGGTTGTCTACAGACCACGGGGAGGGAGGTTCGGCGCGGTTGAAAGCGCGCCAATGGACAAAGAGAACAGACGATGTTTTCCCTTTTTTCACTTTTCTCATTATCATCTCAGGCAGAAGCCGTTATCTTGTGGTAGACTTCTTCATGCTCAATCATTTCTGCTGGCTCTCAAGCGATTTTCCATGCCAGGGAGAGGCGTATGCGGGTGCTGGCGCGTCTACTAACGGTAACAGTCGTTCTCCTGGCGCTGGCGATATACTCATTGCCGGCATCGGTTCAGGCGCAGGCGACGCTGCCGAAATGGTATGAACTACGCACGCAACGCTTTGCAATCCTCTATGTCGATGGTGATCTGGCGCATGCTGAGGAGTATGCAACGTTCGTCGATGAGGTGTACGACGAAATAACATCGATCTTCAGCCACGCCGCACCAACACCGGTCACCCTGCGTCTCTACCCGAATCGCCGCGCGTATGATGCAGCCAATCCGCTGGCAGCGTCGATCCGGGGAATCATTGCACACGCCGACTTTCGCCGGAACGAGGTGGTGGTCATTCTTGACCAGACAGGGGCGCAATCACCGGAAGAGATCAAGAATAATGTGCGCCACGAGTTAACCCATATTGTGCTGGCGGAACTCTCTGAAAATCGCCTGAATGTTGGTTTCCACGAAGGCATCGCCCAGTATGTCGAGCGACCGTCACCAGAACTGGAACGGAAAGTGACGGCACTGCACCAAGCGATGGAGCGCGATGCACTGCTTCCCTGGAGTGCGCTCGATGATCGGGATCAGATCTATGGCAGTCCACAGATCGGGTATCCGCAAACCCTCTCCATCGTTGCGTTCCTGGTCGAACGCTATTCGTTCATCAAACTGCGTGAGTTTATTGCTGTGAGTGCGCGCAGCAGCGGTTATCGCTCGGCGCTCGAACGGGTGTATGGCACACCTGTGACCGATCTGGAGCGTATGTGGCGTGAATGGTTACCATCGTACCTCGATGGTGGGTTTCGCCATAACGCGCTCATCGAGTACGACCTCACACCTGTTGAGACACTGGTGACCGATGGTCGCTACGCCGAAGCCAAGCGTGAACTGGAACTGGCGATCCCACGGTTACGCAACACTCAACAGAACGAGGTATTGACGCACGCGCAGGATTTGCTGAAACGAAGCGAATTGGGGCTGACTGCTGAAGAACTTGCGCGCAAGACACGCGCCGCGCTCGAGATGCAGGATTATGCAGCAGCAGCCGATCTTGCGTCGCGGGCGCTCGAAGCCTATACCGAGCTCGGCAATGCTGAACGTATCGCGGCGCTGCGCGTCTATGAGGCAATCGCAAAGCGCGGGTTGCACGCCACCGAACTGCTTGCACGGGCAAAGATCCTTGCTGGCGATTGGCGAACATTTGCCGATGCGCGGGCTGTCGCCGATCTGGCTGCGTCAGAGTTTCTCTCGCTCGGCAACCAGGAACGTGCTGCGCACGCCCTTACGCTGCGCGCCGAAATCGACCGTGTGCAGACCCTTGCCGGATCGGTGCTGCTCCTCGTGGGACTGGGGGGCATTACAGTCGGTGTAACACGTCGCCTGGTTGTGCGCGAGGCGGAGGTCTGGTGATGGCGGAACTTCATCATCCCCTGATAGAACAGTTGCACCGCCTGGCAACCGAGCGCTGGGCGCGACGCGCTCTGCGCACCCTCCTGCAGTCGGTGTCGGTAGCCATCGGCGTGTGGTGTGTCGGCATGGGCGCACGGCTGATCTGGAACCTGGCGATCGATGTGCAGATGCTGACAGCTATCGCTCTGGCGATCGTGGGTATTGCGCTGATTACACTGCTGCGCCCGCCAATGCGCCCGACCGATGTGGCGCGCCGCCTCGACCGGCGCTTCCGCCTCAATGATCAACTGGCGACGGCGGTCGAGATGCTTCAAAGCGGCAGGCGACTCTCGCCAATAGCGGCGCGCCTGCTCGATCAATCAACCCATACAGTGCAGCAGGTGCAGCGATACATCAATCAGCGCCAGAAGGCGCCATGGACTGATGTGCTCACTCTGCTGGCGCTGGCGCTGGTGGCAGGTGGTCTGTTGCTGCTTTCGGGAATTGGCGGAATGTCACTCAATCCATCGCTGGTATCGTTGCCAGAGCTGCCTCAATCAGGCACCCTTCCTCTGCCATTCCCGGCAGAGGAAGGCGCCCCGATTGCTGACGGTGAGCAGTTTGTTCCGCTCGATCCCGGTGAGGAAATGCTGCCATTCCGTCCGGGCAACGCCGCCGGTCAGCAACAACCTGCTTCGACCCCGGCGCAGACGACGCAGCCATCTGTCGCGGATCCCAGAACGCTCGAAGCGCTGGCAAATGCCCTGCGTGACCTGGGTGCAACGCGACCGGCTGCCGATGCCCTCGACCGTGGCGATACTGCGACTGCGGCGCAACGCCTGCGTGAACTTGCCGATCAGACGGGCGCACTGTCCGAAGAAGCGCGGCAGGGGCTTGAACGTGCGTTGCAGGACGCAGCACGCACTATCGAACAACATGATCCGGCGCTCGCCGGGCAGGTCCGTCAATCCGCACGCGACATTGCCGGTCAGCAGAGTGCTGCCCAGGGGCTTGAAGAGCTGGCACAGGCAATCGATCAGGCAGGGCAATCGTCGGCTGCCAGCGCCCCATCGTCCAATGCACCGGATGAGGGGCAGGCGAATAATCCTGGCGGTCAACCGGGACAACCCGGTGCAGAAGGGGCAAACCAGCCGGGTATGCCTGGCAGTGCAGCTGGTAAAAATCCCTCCGGTGAACAACGTCCCATCGCTCCTGCTGGACGCCTCGGCGTCGAAGGGCAACCGATAACGATTGAGGCACAGGGCGGCGGGCAGGACGGCGGGCAGGGCGGCGGGCAGAGCAGCATTGGAACGATCTCAGGCGGGGAACCGGGCACAGGCGGCGCCATCGGCACCGATCCGTTGCGCATTCCCCTTGATGAACGCGATGTGGTTCAGGAATATTTTCAGCCCTAAACCGCAGGCGGAAATCCCGCCTCTGTTCAACGAAGCCTTTCTCCGCCGCCTGGAACGGTTAAGCCTCCAGGCACAACGTACCCTGCGTGGTCGCCCATCCAGCGGTGCACATCTCAGCCATCGGCTGTTGCCTACATCCATCTTTAGCGATCATCGCCCGTACAGTATCGGCGACGATTACCGGTATGTCGACTGGAATGTGTATGCGCACCAGGATGCACTCTTTGTCAAACTGGGCGAGATCGAGCAGGATGTGACAGTCCATCTGTTGCTCGACGCATCGCGCTCAATGGCATGGGGGTCGCCTGTCAAACTGCGTGCCGCGCAATTGATCGCCGGAACGCTCGGGTATCTGGCGCTGGCGCACAATGATCGGCTGCATGTGACGTCATTCGATGCCGCTGTGCACCGTGAGTTCGGACCGGCACAGGGAAAATCGCGCCTGATCGAGATGTTGCAGTTTATCGAGCGGATGCAACCGGGCGGCGAAACTAATCTCAAAGCGGTGCTCGAAGCGTATGCGCGGCGCCATCCGCGCGGGGGATTGCTGGTGATCTGTTCTGATCTGCTTGCACCTGAAGGACTTGAGGAAGGGTTGCGGGCATACCCACCGCCAACATGGCAGACGCTCATGCTCCATCTTCTCGATCCGCGTGAACTGAATCCTGAACGTCTCGGTCCTATCGAGCTCGAAGATGTCGAGACCGGCAAACTCCTGCCGTTGATTATCGATGATGAGACAATTGCACACTACCGTCGCAACCTTGCTGCCTGGCAGCGAACGCTTGAATCGATCTGCGGGCGACGTGGGGCAACCTATGCGCACGTGCTCAGCACGTGGCCGCTCGAACGACAGATCATTCCGTACCTGCGTGCACGCCAGATACTGACCTAGCCTATGAGTTTTCTGTTGCCACTCGGATTACTGGCACTGCTCGCCCTGCCGATCATCGTGCTCCTGCATCTGCTGCGCGAACGACGTCAGCGTGTGCCGGTTCCGAGTCTGTTGCTCTGGGCAAATTTACCACGCCGGATCGATGGTGAGCGGAGTCGGCATCTACCGCTGACACTGTTGTTGTTGCTGCATCTTCTGGTTGCTACACTGCTTGGCTTAGCACTGGGAGGACCACAGATCGCGGGTGCGCTTGTCCCCGATGCACGTCATACTGCACTGATCATCGATACTTCGACCAGTATGGCAGCCATCGACGGGGGGACGAGTCGCTTCGAACAGGCGCGACAACGCGCCCGCGCCCTTATCGCAGCAACCTCCCCCGGCGATCGACTCACGCTGATCGCTGCCGGACCTCGGGCGCAGATTGTTGCGTCGGGCGAAGACTCTTTCACTCTCACTGCGGCACTCGACGCACTGCAACCTGGCGGCGTCGGATCCGCGATCAACGAGGGGCTGACGCTGGCAGAAGCCGCTCTCGACCCACAGTTCAGCCGACGGATTGTTGTGATCACCGATGGTGCGTTGCCACCGCAACCGGCGCGTGATGTCGCTGTGCCCGTAGAGTGGGTGCAGATCGGTTCGAATATTCCCAATCGCGCAATCATTGCCTTTGCCAGTCGCCCCTGGGGTGGTCGCATCCAGGTCTATGCGCGGGTTGCCAGTTATGACAGTGCGCCGTTCAACGGGACGTTACGAGTCTTCTCCGGTGATCAGGTGTTGACTGAAGATCAAGTCACTATTGCGCCCAACGGCGAAACCGAAATCAGCTGGACATTACCGGGCAGCGTGGAGACGCTGCGCGCGGTGATCGATGGACGCGACGCGCTGCCACAGGACGATGCTGCGTATCTGGGCGTGGCGCAGGGTCGTCCGGTTACAGTGTTGCTGGTGTCGAACCAACCGGCGGTTCTCCGCCGCGCGCTCGAAGTTCTCCCTGGCGTCACTGTCGTTGCCACGAATCCTGATGCTTATGAAACGGCGCCCGAACGCGCCATCGCCGATCTGACGATCTTCGATGGTTTTCTCCCCGATGCCTGGCCCCAGGGCTCGGTGCTGGTCATTGCGCCGCCAGAAGAATCGCCATTGCTGCGTGTGGCGCCGGGTCATCGACCTGTCAATGCTGAAACGCCGCTGCATCAACGCGGCAGCACACTGGAAGGGCTTGGTTTTGGCGGCGTGGTGTTCAACGCCGTCCGACGGATCGAGCCGCCGCCATGGGCGGAAGTGCTGCTGGCATCCGGCGACCTGCCGCTTATTCTACGCGGTCGAACCGAGGGTCACGAAATTGCAATCTGGGCGTTCGACCCTGCCGATGGCAATCTGACGACACGCCTGGCGTTCCCGCTTCTGGTTGCCCGCACGGTGCGCGACCTGGCGCCACCGCCGTTGCCACAGACAGTGCACGCCGGCGAAATGCTGACGATCCGACCCGATCCGCGCACAACTGCGCTGGTGATCCGCAGTCCCGACAACCGGCGTATCGAAGCGCCGGTTGCATCGGTCGTCACACTCGACACTCTGATCGAACCTGGACTTTACACAGTGGAAGCACAGCGTGGCGGTACAACCGTTCCCGTCGGCGTGGTGGGCGTCAGCGCCGGCGCGGCGATCGAATCGAACCTGCGCCCGCAGAGTGCACCGCCGTTGCGGGCGCCGGGAACTGACCCCGGTAGTGCATCCGGGCAGCACATGATCGATCTGTGGCCCTGGCTTGCTGGCGCTGCGCTCATCGTTCTGACGATTGAATGGGTTTATGTGCTACGCCGCCGGTAAAGGATGACGTTGATGATCCTTCGCAGTCCACAGTTTCTGACGCTTCTGATGATCGTGCCGCTGATCATCGGCGGCTGGCTCTGGCGACGTGGACGCCTGCCGGCAACGGCGCTCGTGCTGCGGATTGCCATCGTTACGCTCATCATCGTTGCACTGGCCAATCCCGTCGTGATGCATGGTCGTATTGAGATCGCTGCTGCGCCACTTACAGTTGTACTGGTCGATCAATCGGACAGTTTGACCGAACAGGGAAAGGCGGCGCTTCGCGCGCGTGCCGCTGCGCTTGCCGCCAGTAGCAGCACCCCGGTGCAGATTATCACCTTCGGTGCGACTGTGGCAGCAGAAAGCGGGGTGGTACGCGGCGACCAGACCGACATCGCTGCCGCGCTGCGTGCAGCACGCGGGTTGATCGGCGCCAGCGGCGGCCGGGTGGTGCTGCTCTCCGACGGTCTTCAGACCACGGGGGACGCAATTGCTGAAGCACGGGCACTGGCGCTTGCCGGTATCCCGGTTGATACGGAGCAGTACCAGGCGCCAGTATCGCCCGAATTCTGGATTGCAACGGTCGAGGCGCCAGCTATCCTGCGTGAAGGGGAGAAGTTTACTGCCCGAATCACGATGATCAGCACCGTCGCGACTGGTGTGCAACTGGAGATAACCGCCGGCACAGAGCGTGTGCTGACGCAACAGGTGCGTCTGTCGCCCGGCGAGAACACCTTCCCGTACACCGGTCGCGCCGGTAAGCCGGGCATTCTGCGCATCCAGGCGACGATCAATGGTCAGCCCGACACACTTGCGCGCAACAACGGCGCTGGCGCGGCTATTCTGGTCGCTCCAATGCCGCGCATTCTGCTGGTGGAAGAACCGGGCGGCGCTGTCAGCACGCCGTTGCGGGGCGCGCTCCGTGAAGCAGGCGTGATTACCGATCTCGCCGATCCGACAGCGCTCCCCTCCCAAATCTCGGCGCTCGGTCTCTACGAAGGGATTGTGCTGCTCAACGTACCTGCAAGCGTGCTGACTCTCGATCAGATGGCAACGTTGCGTGAGTTTGTCCGCAGCGAAGGACGCGGCTTACTGGCGATTGGCGGACGATCAAGTTTTGCTCTCGGCGCATACAAGAACACCCCCCTCGAAGAAACTCTGCCGGTCGAAATGACCCCGCCTCCCCGTCCAGAACGTTCGGATACGACCCTGTTGCTGATCATCGACCAATCTGCCAGTATGGGACCCGAAACCGGCATCTCCAAATTCACGATGGCGAAAGAAGCCGCCATCATGGCGACCGAGTCGCTCCGCGAAGAGGATCGCATCGGCGTTCTAGCATTCGATGTCTCAGCGCGCTGGGTGGTCGATTTTCAACCGGTCGGCGCCGGTTTGAGTCTGGCTGATGTGCAGCGCCGCATCAGCACGCTGCCCCTTGGCGGTGGAACCGACATCTACAATGCGCTGCGCGAAGGATTACCGGCGCTGGCGCGGCAACCTGGACAGGTGCGCCACGCAGTGCTGCTCACCGATGGACGTTCGTTCACCGATGACCGGCAGGCGTATCAGGCACTACTCGAGGAAGCACGCAGCCAGAATATCACCCTCTCGACGATTGCCATCGGTACCGACGCTGACATCGATCTCCTCCAGGAACTGGCGCGTTGGGGCGCGGGACGGTATTACTATGCCGCCGAACCAAACGACATCCCGCGCCTGACACTGCTCGAAAGCGAAATCGTGAGCACAAAACCGCAGGTCGAGGGTAATTTCCGCGCCGAGCAGATCGCTCCACATCCCATGTTGCGTGAATTCGCACCGGATCAGATCCCTGGTTTGAAAGGATACGTAGCCACGCTTCTCAAACCCGGCGCCGATCTGGTGCTTCGCTCTCCTGACGGCGACCCGGTGCTGGCGGTCTGGCAGTATGGGCTGGGACGCGCGGCTGCATGGACGCCTAGTGCAGAAGCGCCATGGGCTGCCGACTGGTCAAACTGGCCCGATTACGGTCGCTTTTGGGCGCAACTGATTCGTTACACCCTCCCTGAGCCGGATAGCGGTCCGCTTCAGGTGCGCGCCATCCGTGACGGCGATAGTGTGCGCATCGTCGCCGATTCTGTGGCGCCAGGCGGCAGACCGCTGGACCTGGCGGACACCCAGGCGACAATCGTCCTGCCGGATGGTTCATCTCAACTGATCACGCTCCGTCAAACGGCACCCGGACGTTATGAACAGGCGTTGACCCTAACGACCGATGGTTCGTATGCGATTGAAGTACGTCAGCAAAAGGGAAATGAGGTGCGCTCGGCGCAGATCGGCTATGTGCAACGTTACTCCGATGAGTACCTGCCCCCCACCGATCCTCAGGCTGGCGCGCGGCTGTTGAACGAAATCAGCGCCATCACCGGCGGAACAGTGTTGCGTGGTGGATCGATCACCACTCCCGGCGTTGTTCCTGTCAGCACTGAACGGTTGCCAGGTACCGGACTGTGGCCCTGGTTCATCGGTCTCGCAGCGTTCCTCTGGACCCTCGAAATCGCGCTACGGCGTGGATGGTTACGACTACGGCTGCGCTTCATCCGCTAACAGCAGTGGGTGAGTGCGATACAAACTTCTACTTCTTCTCCTGATCGCTCGAAAGAGGGGTTTTCAGGCGCGCATCCTGTGTTCCATACGACTCCATACATCCTATGGTATTATTGAATCAAACCGTCGTGTGAGAGCCTGTCCGAACAATCCCGGAAGGGCAGGCGATGGCGATGCCTTCGCTTACCCATCAATAGACCCTGTTATTCGGATAGGCTCTTAGCGCCTTCACTCTCCGCAGTGCTTCATATGCGTATCACCGAACCGCAGGCGACCGTTCTGCATAATGCCACTCCTGCCATCCCCGCGAGTCGCAACGCTGTGGGGAAGGAGTTGATCTACCGCACGCTGGTGCTGCCAGCCTGTCGCTCAATGTTCAACCGGGTCTGGATTGCTATCGAAGGTCCTGTGCCTCATCCTGCCGAAGGTCCGGTGATTGTCTACATGAACCATCCAGGATGGTGGGATGGCTACATGGCGTTCCTGGTGGACAAGATCGTGCTCAACGAACGGTTCCAGAGTTACATCATGATGGAAGAGAAACAGTTGCGTGTGTATCGGTTCTTCACCTGGTGCGGCGCATTTTCGGTCGACCGACATCGCCCTGGCGAGGCGGAGCGATCGATTGCCTACATCAGTCGTTTGTTGCGCGAACGGCGGGACCGCATGCTCTGGATACTGCCACAGGGTCGGATCATACCAAACGATCGTCGTCCGTTGAAGGTCTATCCCGGAGTGGCGCGCATTGCCAGGCAGGTGGGGGATGTCCTCTTCTGGCCAATTGCGCTGCGCTACGAGTTTCGCGGCGAGCAGCGCCCCGAAGCGTTCATTCGCATAGGTCCACCCCATCTATGCGACCCGACACTTCCCGAAGAGATGATTGTGAGCATGGTACAGACACGCCTGACCGCTGCCGTTGACGCACTGCGCGACGAGGTAAACGAAGAACGACTGGCATCCTACCGTACCCTGCTTCGCGGACGCCGCGGCATTAACCGCGTGTGGGAGGATGTTGTCGCCGTGTGGCGCCGATCCACGCAGCGACTATCAGGAAGATCACGCCGACCAGACCGGCCAGCGGATACCCGCGCGCCAGATTTGCAGCAGTGAAGAAGATACTGCTCAGGATATAGAGCAGCGCGGGGACATATTGCCAGACGAATGTAACGATGCGCTCACGCTGCGTAAAGCGCGACAGTGGCATACGGTCAGGCTCGTGCTCACCGTTCTGGCGAAGGATCGTTGCAACGATCAGCGCCATCAGGAACCCGACAACCCACCAGCCGGCAAAGTTCTGTGGCGGCACGCCATAGTACAAACCACCGTCGATCCAGAACCAGTAGGTGTTGATAAACGTGGCAACCGTTTCAATCTGCAGATCGAGCACAACGATCAACACACCGGTGAGCGTTGCCAGCCCGATACGCCCGCCGCGCGCACCCAGAGTCAGGCGCGCCAGTTGCCACGACCCGAAACCCGCCATCAACCAGGCAAGTGTGATCGAGATCGGCACGACTCCCAGTATCTGCGGTTGCAACATATCGGTATACTGGTAGCGACCAAACGGCCATCCTGTTGTTTCACCGATATGCTCGACCGACCACGCCAGCACCGCCGCCAGCCCAACCGCCAGCGCGCCACGTGCGCCATACATCCCCAGTGTCCAGAAGATAACTGCCAGCCCCTGCACGATCAGCATCGCAGCACCCATCCAGAGACCCCACTCCGGTACGGCATCGAGCGCAACGGTGATGGTCGAACCGGGAAATACGGCACAGTACGCAAAAAAACAAACCAGAGACAGCATCCGAAACACAGGTGATGGTGACATGGACGGAGATACGACCGAACGCAGCGAACGATCTGCACTTCTTTTGCTCTGCATACTCTTCCTCACCACACGGTTGCCAGGACTGCTGGCGCTCCCCCTTTTCAATGACGAAGCGGTGTATCTCTCCCGCGCCCAACACTTTCCCGACCAGCTCCTGTCTACAATTCACGATGGCAAACTTATTCACGAACTGTTGCTCGCTGCACTTGCACATCTACCCCTGGATCCGCTTGTGAGTGGCAGGCTCCTTTCAGTCGCATGCGGCTGGTTGACCGTCATCGGATTATGGCTCAGCGGGAGGATGGTTGCCGATCAACGCGCAGGCATCCTTGCCGGTTTGCTGTACATCTGTTCGCCGCTGGCAATTGTCCACGACCTGCTGGCAATTCCTGATGCAATGCTGACCAGCGTTGCCAGTTTTGTGCTGGCGCTGGGTCTGCGCCTTAACCGGTTGTCCAACCCAACCCACTGGCATGCAGCAGGCATTGGCGCACTCGTGGCACTTGCTGCACTGGTCAAACTACCCGGCGTGTTCCTGTTCGCGTTTCCGACTCTGACCGTGCTCACATGCACAATGCCGCCCGAACAGCGACATCGACGGTGGGAGATGGTGCGCACTGCGCTGATCGTCACATTGCTGGCACTTGCCGCATTTGCACCTTTCAACTATGGCGGCGCTGAAAGCCACAAAGTTGGCGCGCTCGACCTGACGCTCCAGGTTGCGCGTGTGGGACAAAATCTCTATCGGATCGGCGAGTGGATCACGATGGCTCTACCACTGTCGGCGCTGATCATCGCCAGCATTGGTCTGGCAACGTCTCCAAATCGTCACCGATACCTGTTGCTCTTGCTCTCTGGCGGTCTGTTCTGCCTGGCGCTCGCCGCTATCGGGAGCGTTCTCTATCCCCGCTATATCCTGCCCGCCTGGGTGCCAATCCTCTTCGCCGCTGGACTGAGTCTGAGTCAACACCGACAACAGCGCCAGGTCCTGCGCGGCACTAGTGCAGCACTGACTGTGATCACGTGCCTGTGGGGTGCCTTCTTTGCCTTCCAGTACATTCGCAATCCGGCGTATGCTCCACTGACGGACGCTGATCGCCATCAGTATGTCAAAACGTGGACAGCAGGCTATCATCTGGAAGCGATTGTGCACCTCTTGCGTGCTGAAGCTGAGCGATCAGGCAGTGTCATTCTGGCAAGCCCGCTCCAACCGCGCCTTATTCACCTTGGTCTCACGCTCTATCTGAACGACAATCCGCATATTGCATTCATCGAAATCGATATGCAGGCAACCGACGCTCGACAACAGCTTGATGATCTAGCAGCGCAGCGGCCGCTCTACATAGCGCTTGATGCTGAAGAGGTTGCAGCATTCGACATCGAACAGCGCTTCCCCGAACTTAAGCGCATACGTGAATGGCGCAACCCCTACAGCACCATGGCATTCTCTCTGTACGTCTGGTCACCGTAGAGGCGCGCCAAACCCGCCACCGCCCGGCGTTTCGATGCGCAGAACATCTCCGGGAAGCAGATCGACCGTCGTTTTGCCGGGCAGCAAACGCTCTTCGCCATCACGGAGCAGAACATTGCGTCCCCGCAACCCGGCAGTGCCACCGTTCAAACCATAAGGAGCGTAGACTCGCCGTTCACTCAGCAGGCTGATCGTTACCGACGCGCGAAACTCGACTTCGCGCACCAGACCATCACCGCCGTGCATTCGTCCTGCGCCGCCTGATCCACGCCGTAATCCATAGCGACGAACGATGAGCGGGAACTGCCGTTCCAACGCCTCAACAGGCGTATTGAGGGTATTGGTCATATGCACCTGCACACCACTGAGACCAGGAAGTGTCGGGCGGGCGCCCATTCCGCCGCCAAGCGTCTCATAGTAGGCAAACGATGAACCGTTCGGCGCAACTCCACCAAACGTCCAGTTATTCATCGTTCCCGCGGATGCAGCAGGGATTCGGTTGGGCAACGCCTGTGCCAGCGCCCCAAACACCGCATCGACCACTCGCTGCGCCGTTTCGACATTTCCCCCCGCAACTGCCGCCGGTGGACGCGGTGCCAGAATACACCCTTCGGGAATACGAATGTCGAGAGGCGCGTATGCACCAGCAGACAACGGCATATCAGGCGGACCAAGACAGCGGAAGCAGTAGAGCACTGCTGATTCAGTAACGGCACGTGGGGCATTCAACGGACCCCGACACTGCTGTGCTGTTCCTGAGAAATCTACGATTGCAGTCTCGCCATGGATGTCGATGCGCACGCAGATGGTGAGCGGATCGGGACCAACGCCATCGTTGTCCAGCAGATCTTCGAACGTATACGTTCCATCCGGGATTGCCGCGATCATGGCACGCATATGGCGCTCACCATACGCCAGGAGCGCTTCCATGTGATGCGTCACCCATGCTGGAGAATGGCGTTCTGCCAGTTCCGCCAGGCGTTGTGCGCCGATGCGGTGACAGGCGAGTTGCGCTGCCAGGTCACCACGTCGCTCGTCAGGGGTGCGTGAGTTGCGACAGATCAACCCGATCACTGACTCATCGGGGATGCCGCCACGTACCAGGAGAGTTGGCGGGATGATCAGCCCTTCCTGGTACACCTCGCGGCTCATTGGCATCGAGCCGGGGGTCATACCGCCAACATCGGCGTGGTGGGCGCGCGTTGCCGTATACCCGATCAGCACATCACCGGCATACACCGGCGCGACGGTGGTAATATCAGGCAGGTGTGTACCACCGAGATAGGGATCGTTGAGTGCCACAACATCACCCGGAGCGAGTACACCGCACGCCAGTGCCGCTTCGACCGAGCGCGGCATTGCCCCCAAGTGCACAGGAATGTGCGCCGCCTGAGCGACCATGCGCCCCTGCGCGTCAAAGACCGCGCACGAAAAGTCGCGTCGCTCCTTGATATTTGCCGAGAGTGCGCTCCGACTAAGTGCCGCTCCCATTTCCCCGGCAATAGCAGCACAATGGTTGCGGAACACTTCTAGATTGACGGGATCAACCGCAGGATCGGCAGAGAATGAAAACATATGAAAACATCGTCACTTATATTCTACTTTTTCTATGGTACCATACAAAGAAGAGATGTAGAATATCGTTACATCCCCGTATGCATTGCGCCAGAATGATAATACCCGTCTCGATCACCGAAGAGGGACGTCATCATGGTTAGGCAACCACTCCGTATCCTGCTCGTCGAAGATGACAGCACGATTGCGAGTATCATTGCGCTTGGCTTACGAATGCTTGGCATGCCCTACCTGCTCGGCATTGCCTACTCTGCCGAAGAAGGATTGGAATTGTTCAACCAGTATGCCTATGACCTAGTGATGAGCGACTATAACCTGCGCGGGATGAATGGATTGTCATTGCTTACAACGATAAAACAGATCAGACCCGATATAGCGACGGTACTGTTCACCGCATACGATACCCCAAAGCTGCGACATGACGCGCATATCGCCGGTATCAATCAGTATATCGCCAAACCATTCCTGATCGAAGATTTTGTCAATATCGCGCGCAATCTGCTCCCCGCTATTGAGAACGAAATCGGCGCAAGTCTTTCGTAAACGACGCTACTTTCTTGCACGACGTCGTAACCAGAGTGCAGCAATTGCAGCAATGATCAGAAGAATCGCCCACGGAACCGGTATCGCATAGACTAGGGCGATGCTGTAGGCGATCCCTATCAGTACAGTTGCAATCATCACGAATGCCAGGATTGTTCCCTCCCAGCCTGGTGATTTTTCAGGCATACGGATTCCCCTGTTCTTCGATGAACAACAGGACGCTCCATCGAAAGCGTGCCTGCCCGCTTGTCCAGAATCGATAACTGGCGTATAATCGGCGTGGATAGTTCCATGTTTCCCTGTGCGCCGCCGCACGAGCGGGCGGCGCTCTTTTTGTGTGAGTCATGCTGTGATGCTCTGGTTGGTTGAATTACTCAAGAGCAATACGCTCCTGCTACTCTTCGTTGTCGCCGCAATCGGCTATCCCCTCGGTCGCGTGCGCCTTTTCGGTCATAGTCTCGGCGTTGCCGCCGTTCTGTTCGCCGGTCTGGTCATCGGCGCACTCGATCCAGACCTGAAACTGCCAGAGATCGTCTATACGCTCGGTCTGGTCGTGTTTGTCTACACCATCGGATTGAGCAGCGGTGCAGGGTTCTTTGCTTCATTCCGGCGAAAAGGGTTGCGCGACAATCTGCTGATCGTCGGGGTGCTGATCATCGCAGCACTGGCAGTCGCCGGTGTACAGTACGCCTTCGGGTTGCGTCCAACCCTCGCCGCCGGTTTGTTCGCCGGGAGCCTGACCAACACGCCAGCACTGGCTGCCGTGCTGGAGCAGGTCAGGATCATTGCACCCGCCGATGCACGTGACCGACTGCTGGCAGACCCGGTGGTAGGATATTCCATCGCCTACCCGATCGGCGTGATCGGGATGATCGTCACTATCTCCGTCCTCCAGCGCCTATGGCATGTTGATTATACCGTCGAAGCTCAGAGTCTGCGCGATCTTGGCGCTGTGGGGCAGAAACTGGTCAATCGAACGGTGCGTATCACACGCCCGGAGATCAGCCTGTTGACTATCGATGAATTGCTGCGCGCCAAGCAGTGGCGGGTCATTTTTGGCAGAACGTTGCGCAACCGCGAGATGATCCTCGCCGATGGATCGACCCGTCTGCAGCAGGGCGATCTGGTCAGCCTCATCGGCACAGAGGCGGATGTGACCGAAGCAGCAGCCTTCCTGGGTGAGATGACAGCAGAACGCCTGGAACTGGATCGCAGCAAACTCGATTTCCGGCGAATCTTCGTCTCCAATCCGCAGGTGGTTGGACGACCCCTGCGCGACCTGCAATTGCCTCGACGCTACGGCGCACTCATCACGCGCGTGCGACGCGGCGACATGGAACTGCTGCCTCACGGTGATACCGTGTTGGAACTCGGTGATCGCGTGCGCGTCGTGGCACTACGAGAACGCATGGACGAAGTGAGCGAGTTCTTCGGCGACTCATACCGCGCGTTGAGCGAGATCGATATCCTCACGTTTAGCATGGGACTGGCAATGGGGCTTCTGATCGGCATGATTCCCATCCCACTCCCAGGAGATGCAGTTTTCAGACTCGGCGTTGCCGGCGGTCCTCTGGTCATGGCACTGATTCTGGGGGCACGTGAGCGTACCGGACCTCTGGTGTGGAACATTCCCTACAGCGCCAATCTGACCCTGCGCCAGATTGGGCTGGTGTTGTTTCTGGCAGGCGTTGGCACGCGCTCTGGCTATGCGTTCGTCAGCACATTCACCCAGAGCGGCGGGATTGTGCTCTTTGGTGCCGGGGCAGTTATCACGTGCGGCATTGCATTCACGACGCTGTGGATTGGTCACAAACTGTTGCGCATTCCCATGAGTCTGCTGATCGGGATGCTTGCCGGCTTGCAGACACAACCGGCCGTCCTTGCTTTCGCCCTCGAACAGACGAAGAATGATGCACCAAATATCGGCTATACGACGGTCTACCCAATGGCGATGATCACCAAGATTCTGCTGGCGCAGGCGCTGGTGTTATTGTTGCGGTGAGGATATGCCTTGCGTTATCTTCCCTGGGGAAAACAATCAGTACTGAGACTGGAGCGGCCTGGGGTGCCACAGCGTACATTCAGACGCGCGGGGAAGAAGCCACGGCCAAGCAGCACATCCCTGCCTATCGCGCGCGACGGTGGGTGGTGGAACG
>DAOUBK010000095.1:0-41611 GCA_034432635.1 Roseiflexus sp. | reverse complement strand
TCCATCCAGAGGTGCTGCGGCTGCGCGTCCGTCGGCTGGGGACGCACAATCGGCAGCGCTGCCAGGGTGCGCTGCACCATCGGGCTGTCGTGCCGCTTGGCCGTGTCGACCGTGATGGCGAAGGGTATGCCGTGACCATCGGTCCGCAGGCTTCGTTTGGTACCGCGTTTCCCCCGCTCGGTCGGGTTGCGACCGGTTCCCTCCCTCCCCCAACCGCTAATCGCTCCTGGCGCGCCAACGGTGTACCACTGGCTGCCATTCCAGCGCGCAACATTGTTGGCGCCGCTAACGCCGCCGGCACTGGTGAAACTACCGCCGACGTAGACATCGCTGCCGCTGACGGTGATGGCACAGACGAGCCCGTAGCCGACGCCGCTGCCCAGCACGCGCCACTGGCTGCCGTCCCAGCGGGCGATGCTGCTGGCGCCGCTCACACCGCCGGCATCGGTGAAATCGCCACCGACGTAGACATTACTACCGTTGACAGCGATAGCGTAGACCGTACCGTTGCCAATCCCGCTGCTCAGCGCGTGCCACTGGCTGCCGTCCCAGCGGGCAATGTAGTTTGTACCTGAGACACACCGCCAGCATTCGTGAACCAGCCGCCGATGTAGACATTGCTGCCATTGATGGCGATGGCGTAGACAGTTCCATTCAATCCCTGCACTCCTGATCCAGGTTTTGCCAGCCGCCGCTCTGACTCTGAGGGCTGAAGATTGGTTATTCGTGCGGGTCGAGCGTCACATTCCAGCCGCTGAGGTCGAGGCGACTGCGAGTGTGTCCATCCAGTCGTAGCCTGCCATCGGGAGTAAGCAGATCACCGGCTGGCACTTCCGGCGTCGGTTCAGACAACGGATCGGCAGGCGGGTTGACCGGCGTGGCTACCGTAGTGCTGACGGCGCCGACGATCAGAATGCAAAAGACGAACAGTGTGCGGATCATCTTCACTGGCTTTCTCCTCATCAGCATCAAACGAACCGGATCCGACGGTTGTCGTGCAGTGACGCCAGAGATGGCTGCGCTGTTGCGAGTGCCGATGAATGACGAACAACATGAATATACAGAAGTGATGGAATGTGGGTGGTGCAGAAAGCCGTAGCCTGGAAACCAGATGTGCAGGTTGCAATTGCAGGGAACATGCCGGTGAGCTGGACGTCAGAGAAGAACGACAACCTGCACCAAGTATAATGTCCATCAATGTTGAACGTTGAACGTTCAACGCTAAGCGTACAACCGTCAACGCCCCACTGCCTCATACGCCTTGATCAGCATGCGTTCGGTTGTTTCCCAGCCAACGCATGCATCGGTGACCGATACGCCATAGCGCAATTGCGATTTATCGGCAGGAATGGGTTGCTTTCCTTCATACAGGTTGCTCTCGACCATCATGCCGATCACGGCATTGCTGCTGGCGATGTGGTCGCGCAGCACGTCGTGCCATACCTGCGGCTGACGTCGGTAGTCGCCGCTGGCGTTGGCATGGCTGCAATCGATCATGATTGCGGGTGACAGACCGGCAGCCTTCATTGCCTGTTCGGTGCGTGCCACGGTTTCGGCATCGTAGTTTGGTCCGGCGCTGCTGCCGCGCAGAATGATCATGCCATCCGGGTTGCCGGTTGTGCGCACGACGCAACTCTGCCCTTCCTGGTTGATACCGAGGAAGGAATGCGCCTGGCCCGCCGCCAGAAAAGCGTTGATCGCCACCTGCACGTTGCCATCGGTGCTGTTCTTGTAGCCAACCGGCATCGAGAGACCGCTGGCGAGTGCGCGATGGGTCTGCGATTCGACGGTGCGCGCACCGATCGCGGTCATACTGATCAGGTCGGTGATGTACTGCGGACTGATCGGATCAAGCATCTCGGTGGCGGTGGGCAGTCCCATCGTGTTGATATGCAGCAGCAGTTCGCGCGCGCGGCGCAATCCTTCATTCATATCGAACGAACCGTCGAGGTGCGGGTCGTTGATCAACCCGCGCCACCCGACGGTCGTGCGCGGTTTTTCGAAGTAGGCGCGCATCACAATCACGATCCGGTCGCGCATTTCGATTGCCAGGCGCAACAGACGGCGGGCGTAGTCAAGTGCAGCGTCGGTATCGTGGATCGAACAGGGACCGACGACTGCCAGCAGTCGCCGGTCTTCGCGTTGCATGATGCGCTTGATCGTCTCGCGCGTTGTGTAGACGGTTTGGACGGCTTCTTCGGTGATCGGGTAACGCTCGCGCAGAACGCGCGGCGGTGTCAATGGTTCAAAGGCAAGAACGTGCAGGTTATCGACGGCTCGCACGTGCGTTTACTCCTCGCTTTCATCGAATGTCGGGTCTCTGGACGCCGGGAAGGGTCCGAATTGATTGGAACGTTCCCACAATGAGAGTTTCGCATTGTCGGCGAATCTGGATGTTGCCTGCGACAGCAACATCTGACGCGCCGCAGCGGCCGGCATGCTCTCCTGATCGACTGCACCGGCGCGGTAGCGTGCCATTACATCGGCATACATGTTGGCGAGTTTGAGGTACGCCATCGCGCGCACAATACCGGCGTTCAGCAATCGGTCGTCGCTGGCCATCAGCCGCCGGTGCAATCCGGCAACAACCGGATCGCGCACATCCTCGTCGATCACGGTTGCATATGCCAGCGCCTCGAGTGCACTGTCGTGCTCGAGGGCGCTGCGATTGGGATCATCGACGCATGTCCAGAGCAATGCCACAACAGGAGCACCCAACCGTCCGATCATCTGCAGCATGTCCTGCTGCCAGATCTCGCGCGCGTCGTTCAGATCGTCGAACGCAGCCTGGGCACTCTTCAGTAACGTCTCAACCATGCGCAGCGGACGGAGTTCGCCGAGCAGGCGCAACGCATGGATTGGCGCATAGGCAACCGGCGGCTCTTCATCGAGCAGCGGGATGCTGGTTGCCAGATCGTTCAGTGGATCGACGGCGGTGTCGCCGCACACGAGAATAAGGTCAACCAGACACCCGCCGGGTCGCAATCCGGCGTACTGGAGTTGCCGGACGTAGTTGCCAGCAGTGGTTTCGCGGCTCATACGAAGCTTCTCCCCGTTTCATCCGCCAATCCTTCCCCGGCAGCATCGGTTGCCAGCCAGTCGCACAGTGGACGAAAGGTTCGACGGTGGTGCGGTGTGGGACCGTAGCGGCGCAACGCTTGTTGATGTTGCGCCGTGCCGTACCCTTTGTGCGATGCGAAACCATACTGGGGCCAGCAGGTATCCAGTGCATCCATGAACCGGTCGCGTGTGACTTTGGCAATGATCGATGCAGCCGCGATCGACAGGCAGCGTGCATCGCCCTTAATCAGCGCACGTTGCGGCAGGGGCCAGTCGTCGAGGGTCACTGCATCGATCAACAATGCGTCGACCGGGCACGGCAGACGCAACAGTGCTACCTGCATCGCCAGGCGCGTGGCAGGCAGAATACCGTGGCTATCGATAATGTGCGCTGGCGTTGCCCCAACCGCCCACGCGACGGCAAGGCTCGTGATCCGCTCGAACAGAGTTGCGCGCTGCGCCGGCGACAACATTTTCGAGTCGCTGACACCATCGAGCATGTTCGGCGCATCGATCACGGCATCCGGCAGGATGACCGCCGCAGCCACCACCGGACCTGCTAGACAACCGCGACCGGCTTCGTCGAGTCCGGCAATTGCGCGATACCCTGCGGCGCGTAACGCCTGTTCTTCGTCAACTGTCGGGTAGACGCGGATCGTGGTTCTGATACGTACCGATGACATACTGTACCATACCACCGGGCGCCTGCACTTCACTGAATGTCGTTTCCAATCCGGCGCGCGCAAACAGAGTGGCGAAACGCTGCAATACGATGGAAGCGTCCGATGCCGGGCTACGCGGCGACCGTTGCCGCGTCAGGCGATATGCCACATCGACGAACTGGGCGTAGGGGGAGTCATCGGCAAAGCGTGCCCAGATCGCAATGGCAAACCTGCCGCCAGGACGAAGAACACGCCGGATTTCGGCAATCGTGGCTTCAGCGGTGATATAGTCGCTTGGAAATGTTGCGAGAACCGTATCGAACGAAGCCGAAGTGAAAGGAAGTGCGCTGGCATCGGCGCGCACCAGTGATGTGAGGAGACCGGATCGGTGCAAGCGGCGACGGGTCAGGCGGATCATATGCGGCGAACGGTCGAGACCGACGCTCAAACCTGCGTGACGCTGCGCCAGCGCCAGTTGCACATACCCAGTGCCACAGCCGAGTTCCAGGGTCGCGCCACGTGCAAACGTCAACGCCGTCAACGTCCAGTTGTGCCATTGTCCTGCCGATACCAGCGCCGCAACGGTATCGTAGGTCCAGGCGAACTCATGGTAGAAGCGTGCAAATCCCCAGCGTATCAGACGGGCGTAGAGCGAACCTGGTGCGCCGACTGCCATCAGGAACATCGGCCATTGCTCGACGTTTACCGTCGCTCCTTGATCCGCGCTGCTTTACCGGTCAACCCACGCAGGTAGAACAACCGCGCACGCCGCACCTTACCGCGGCGGACGACCTGGATGCTCTCGACACGTGGTGCATGAACCAGAAAGGTGCGCTCGACGCCAATCCCGTGCGAGGCGATGCGTCGCACGGTAAAGTTCTGGTTCAGCCCGCTACCGCGCTTCCGAATGACGACACCCTCGAACTCCTGCACGCGCTCACGGTTGCCTTCAACGACGCGCACACCGACACGCACCGTATCGCCGACATCGAACTCCGGCACGTCCTGCTTCGTGTAGCGGCGCTCGATCTCTTCTATAATCTGCTGTGACACTGCTGTTCACCCTTGTACACACAAAGAGAGCAGGGCGAACCCGCTTGCGCCCTGCCTGCTCGGATACTGATACGGATTATAGCATATGCTCGCAGTGGAGGCAAATGACCATGAACGAACCGCTCGAAATCGGTGTGACGTTTCCGCAGACGGAGATTGGCGCCGACCCTGGCGCAATCCGTGCGTATGCGCAGGCAGTTGAAGCGCTTGGCTATCGTTACATTCTCGCCTATGACCATGTGCTTGGAGCAGATGTGTCGGCGCGTCCTGGGTGGAGCGGTCCGTACACTAGCGAGTCGATGTTCCACGAGCCATTCGTCCTGTTCGGCTACCTGGCAGGAATCACAAACACGATCGGTCTGGTGACCGGGGTCATCATTCTGCCACAGCGACAGACGGCGCTTGTCGCCAAACAGGCGGCGGAAGTGGATGTATTGAGCGGAGGAAGGTTGCGGCTCGGCATTGGTATCGGATGGAATAAGGTTGAATATCAGGCGTTGGGGCAACACTTCCATGATCGCGGTGCGCGCAGCGAGGAGCAGATTACCGTTCTGCGGGCGCTCTGGTCCGACACGGCGATCACATTCCGCGGACGCTGGCACACCATCGAGGCTGCCGGGATCAATCCTTTGCCGTCGCGTCGCACTATTCCGATCTGGATCGGCGGCTACGCCGAGGCAACTCTAAAGCGAGTGGCGCGTATCGGCGATGGCTGGATCACGTTCCGCCCACCGGATGAAACCATGCGCGCCGCCATCGAGCGATTGTCCGGGTATGCCCGTGATGCCGGACGTGATCCGGCAACTATCGGGGTCGAGTCGCAGTTGAATCTGCGATCGGTCGCCGAAGAGCGCTGGCAGGCGTATGTTGACGGCTGGTGCGCACTTGGCGCCCGTTATCTCTGTCTCAATACGATGGGCATGGGGCTGGCGAGTGTCGATCAGCATATCGCCGTACTGCAACGCGCTGCGGAAACGCTAGGAATAAGACGGGGCGCAAGGGAGGGATGAAGCAGTAAACGCGAGCACCGGCAGGCGCTTCGTGATCGCGCGCGTCGCGCAACGGTTCACACCCCCAACTCATTGTGGTACTATGATAGAGTAGCCTACATATCAGGAGAGAGCGCATGATCCTCGATGATAACCCCCATGCCTCGATCCGCATCCTGCGGACGCGCATGCCCTATGCACCGTTCGATATGCGTCCCTGGTCGCCGGCAATGAACATCTTCGAGACCGACGAGGCGATGCTGCTGGTTGTCGAGCTGGCAGGCGTCGAACCGACGAATGTTCAGATCGAGGCGCATCCACAGTTTGTGCGGATTGCAGGCGTTCGGCAGATTGCATTGCCTCACGACCTGCGTCGCCTGCATCGGCTGGAGATTGCGTCGGGAGCATTTCAGATCGAGGCGCCCTTTGACCGTCCAATCGATCCGGATCGTACAACTGCCCGCTTCAACAACGGGTTGCTGGAAATCTGGCTCCCCTTTGCCGGGCGCGGTACGCGGCAGATTGTGATTCACGTCCGTCAGGAGGGTGAGCCATGAGCGCGCCGGTGCCACCCCAGAATGCGCCGGAGATACCGGAGATCCTGCCGGTTCTGCCGTTGAATAACGTCGTGCTCTTTCCGGGCATGTTTCTACCGCTGGTCGTGAGTGGCGACGTATGGGTCAAACTGGTGGACGAAGCCGCACTATCGACCAAGATGGTCGGCGTCTTTATGCGTACACAACCTGGCGAGGGGTTTGATCCGCTGGCGCTGGCACGTACTGGAACAGCCGCGCTCATTGTGCGTATGCTGCGGTTGCCGCACGGTGCGGTGCAGATCCTGGTGCAGGGTCAGGCACGCATTCAGATCATGCAACTGATCGTCAGCGAACCATACCCGCAGGCACGCATGTCCATCCATCGCGATCCCGCGGCATTGTCGGTCGAAGTAAGTGGTCTGGCGCGCGCGGCGCTCGCTGCGTTCCAGCAGATCATTCAACTCAGCCCAACCCTTCCCGATGAACTGGCAATCGTCGCCGCCAATACCGCGCAACCGGGCATGCTGGCTGACCTGATCGCCGCCAATCTGAATCTCAAACCGGAAGATCAGCAACTCGTGCTCGACACGCTCGATGTGCAGGAGCGTCTGCGTCAGGTGCTCAGTTTCCTCGAACGCGAACGCGAAATCCTGACGATCGGTCGCAAGGCGCAGGAAGAAATGTCGAAAAGCCAGCGCGAGTATGTGCTGCGTCAGCAGCTCGAGGCGATCAAACGGGAACTGGGTGAGACCGATGAGCATGCCGCCGAGATTGCCGAGTTGCGACGGCGCCTGGAGGCGGCCAATCTGCCCGAAGAAGCCCGCAAAGAAGCGGAACGCGAAATCTCCCGCCTGGAACGCATGCCCCCCGGCGCTGCCGAGTATGTCGTGTCGCGCACCTACCTGGACTGGTTGCTCGACCTGCCCTGGAACGTGAGTACGGAAGACAACCTCGATCTGGCGCAGGCGCGTCAGGTGCTCGATGAGGATCACTACAACCTGGAGCAGATCAAGGAGCGGATTATCGAATACCTAGCGGTGCGCAAACTACGACTGGCGCAGAACGTTACCGGCAGCGCCCGCGGTCCGATCCTCTGCTTCGTCGGTCCGCCGGGGGTGGGGAAAACCAGCCTGGGGACCTCGATTGCACGCGCGCTGGGACGGAAATTCGTGCGCGTGGCGCTCGGCGGCGTGCGCGACGAAGCGGAGATTCGCGGACATCGCCGTACCTATATCGGCGCACTTCCTGGGCGCATCATCCAGGGGATCAATCGCGCCGGGAGCAACAATCCAGTCTTCATGCTCGATGAAGTGGATAAACTCAGCGTTGGCTTCCAGGGCGACCCGGCGGCGGCGCTGCTCGAAGTGCTCGATCCGGAGCAGAACGCAGCATTTGTTGATCGCTACCTGGATGTCTCGTTCGATCTGAACCGGGTGCTCTTCATCTGCACCGCTAATCGTTCCGACACCATTCCGCCAGCATTGCTCGACCGGATGGAGTTGCTGGAACTGGCAGGCTACACGGAGATGGAAAAACTGGAGATCTGCCGTCGCTACCTGATCCAGCGCCAGCGTAGCGAGCAGGGTCTGGCTGAACGTGGTCCGACTATCACCGAAGCGGCGCTCCGCCGGCTCATTCGCGAATACACCCACGAGGCAGGCGTGCGCGACCTGGAACGGCGGATCGGCGCCATTTACCGCAAAATGGCGACGCGCGCCGCAGAAGGGCAATCGCTGCCGGAGCAGGTGGATGCTCCCGATCTCGACGATCTGCTGGGACCGCCGCGCTTCCGCAGTGAGACGCTGCTGGGTGAGGATGAAGTCGGCGTGGTGACCGGTCTTGCCTGGACGCCGACCGGCGGGGATGTCCTCTTCGTCGAAGCCAGTGTGGTGCCCGGCAACGGGCAATTGACCCTGACCGGGCAACTTGGCGATGTGATGAAGGAATCGGCGCGCGCAGCACTGACCTACGCACGTTCGCGGGCGCGTTTGCTGAATATTCCGACCGACTTTGCCCAGATCTGCGATATTCACATCCACGTGCCGGCCGGCGCCGTACCAAAAGATGGTCCTTCGGCTGGCATTACAATGGCAAGCGCCCTGATCTCGGCGTTAACCGAACGTCCTGCCCGTAAGCACGTGGCGATGACCGGCGAAATCACCCTGCGCGGCAAAGTATTGCCGATTGGCGGCGTCAGGGAGAAACTGCTGGCGGCGCAACGCGCCGGCGTGCACACGGTGCTGCTGCCGAAGGCGAACGCCCCTGATCTGCGGGAAATTCCAGAAGAAACCCGTCAGCAGCTTGAGATCATTCTGGTCGAGCATATGGACGATGTGTTGCCGCACGTGCTCCATCCCCGGAGCGAGCCGGCGACCCAGCCCGAGTTGACGCCAGCCGATGGGATGGGAACAACGCAGATGGCATAGGGACGCCATGCCATCCTGATCCAGGAAAGTCGATGACCGGATGTCCCCCTTCTCGAGCAGCGATCAAGAGGGGGAAATTGCATCGGGATGCAAAATCTGGAAAGGAGTTCAACAATGGGGTTGAAGGAGCGTGTTGATGGTCTGCTGGGAGCGGCTGTCGAACGTGGTGATGTGCCTGGGGTTGTGGCAGTCGTCGTGAACCGTGACGAGGTGCTGTACGAGGGCGCGTTTGGGAAACGCAACCTGACGACCGGCGAGCCGATGACGTATGATACGGTCTGCTGGATCGCTTCGATGACCAAGGCGATCACCGGCGCATGCACGATGCAACTGGTCGAGCAGGGTAAGCTCGACCTCGATGCCCCTGCCGAACAGTGGGTTCCCATGCTGAAGGAAGCGCAGGTACTGGAGGGCTGGGACGACGAAGGCAAGCCGAAACTGCGTCCGCCGAAGCGCCCGATCACCCTGCGCCAATTGCTGACGCATACGGCGGGGTTTTCCTACGAGTTCTGGAGCGCAGATATTCTCCGATACCAGGAAGTCGTAGGGGTGCCCAACATTGCTAGTGGCAGGATCACAGCCCTGAAGACTCCGCTCCTCTTCGACCCCGGCGAGCGTTGGGAGTATGGTATTGGCATCGATTTTGCCGGACTGGCGGTCGAGGCGGTCAGTGGTAAAAAATTGAGCGAATATATGCAGGATCATCTGCTCGGTCCGCTGGGGATGCGTGACACCGCGTTCAATATTCGTCCGGATATGCGCGCGCGTCTGGCGACGATCCACGCCCGTGGCGACGATGGTACGCTTACACCGATAGCATTTGAGTTGCCGCAGGACCCTGAGTTCGATCTGGGTGGCGGCGGACTGTATGGCACGGCAGGCGACTACGCGCGCTTCGTGCGGATGGTGCTCAACCGCGGTGAACTCGACGGTGTGCGGGTGATCGATGCCAAAACGGTTGACATGATGTGTCAGAATGTAATCGGTGACCTGCGCGTCACGCCAATGAAAACTGTGATGCCGCAGTTCTCGAACGATGCCGAGTTCTTTCCAGGGTTGCCCAAAGGGTGGGGATTGACCTGGCAGGTCAATCTCGAACCGGCGCCTACCGGTCGTTCGGCGGGCAGTCTGCAATGGGCCGGTCTGGCGAACTCATACTTCTGGATCGATCCTGTCCGGGGCATTGGCGGTGTGTATATGACGCAGATCACGCCGTTTGCCGACGTGAAGTCGTTGCCGTTGTTCGAGGCGTTCGAGACAGAAGTGTACCGCGCGCTGGGTTGAGTCCGGGCAGGACGGTTCTGCCAGGGTAGCAGGGTTTCTCCTCCAGCCCTACTCTGCGGGGCTGGAGTGTGTCCGGCGCTGTTCTCGACGTCCATACCGGGCATCGGTCGGACGAAGGTGCCCTGTATCATCTCAACCCTTGCAGGGGTCATCCGCGTACTGCGTGCAGACTTGCCCCCACCCAAACCTGCCCCCGCTAGGGGTAAGGGGCGCCGTCTGCCCGCACCCCTGTCCCCGCTCCCGCGCTGCGGGCGAGGGGTGAGCAGAAGCTTAAGTTGGGGCATCTTGATGCGGTAGAATTGCCTTAGCTCATATTTTCTGTCCGCCCCTGAACCGCTGGTCGCCACCCCGGTCCGCCCCCGCTGGGGGCAGGAGTCGCCTGATAGCGTGAGGCAAGGGCGCGCGCTCTCAGGGGGCATACCCGCTCCTGCGCACAGCGGTGCGGCACGCGGGTGCGGTGCCAGGGTGATGATACGATAGTGTGCCATGACTTCTATGACACCAGATTTGATATCATCCGGCGAGAAGCCACCCGTGCCGGATGCTGTAACAGCATCGGGTACAATGACGGTGCAACCCTCTTGTTTCGTTCGACAGGAATACAAACGCTATGGCACACATCGAACTCACCTGGATCCACGACCGCACATTTCTTGGTGTGGACAGCACCAGCCACAGTATCGTCCTTTCACCCGGCGGTGGTGTGGGAGTCAAACCCTCGGAAACCCTGCTCATCGCGCTGGCGTCATGTTCGGCGGTTGATCTGGTTGAAATTCTGAAGAAGCAGCGGACGAACCTCCATCGGCTGGTCATTACCGTTGATGGAGAGCAAGACCCCGACCCGCCGTGGCGATACCGCCGGATCGCTCTTCGTTACCAGGTCGCTGCCACAGGCGCAACGCTCGAAAAAGTGCAGCGCGCGGTCGATCTGGCGCTCAACCGATACTGCTCGGTTCGCTCCTCGCTGCACCCGGAGATCGAAGTCAGTTTTGAAGTCGAACTCAACCAGTCGGATCAGGGGTAACGGCGAACGACTGCTGTGACGCAACGCATGTAGCGAGCACGTAACTTACGCTTTCATGCCCTGGCGTTCAGTTAGAAGGGCAGGCGAAGACATCTTCTTCGCCCACCCATCAAACCCACGCATGGACGAAGGCATTGCCTTCGCCCAATCTGGCAGGATTTCTCAGAGTAGTGCAACTTTCACGCGGCGCCGCCGACGATTTTGATCGTATGCGCAGGCGCCTCCGCGAGTGGGGCTGGCAGCGTGACTGTCAGCCCGCCGTCGTGTTGCGTAGCAGCGATCTCGCCGTAGCCGAACAGAGTGACGCTGGCGCCGGCAAAGATGGTGAGACCTGTGAGCGTCACCTGTGGTTGCTGCGGTGTGTCGAGCAGTATTGCGTACAGGTCTGATCCCTTGCGGGTGAAACGCACCCCGATGCCGCTATCAGTTGTTCCTTCGGCGCGCGTCCAGGGACGTGAGCCGTAGATCGCCTCGCCGTTGACTGCTAGCCATGATCCAAGCGCCTCGAGGCGCTCCGCCTGTTCGGTCGGAATGGTTCCATCGCCCATCGGACCGACATTGATCAGCAGGTTGCCGTTCTTACTAACGATATCGACGAAGGAGCGCACCAGTTCGGCTGGTGAGAGCATGTCGTCGACCGTTTCATTGCGGTTGAAACCGAACGAATACCCCAAACCGCGGCACGACTCCCATTTTTCGGCTTTGATGTCAGGGAAGACGGCATACTCAGGTGTACGGAAATCGAAGTGCGGCGGTGCAGGCAGCATCCCCTGGGCAATTGCCTGCATAATCGCTGCCGGATCGGGCGGGCCGTCACCAATTGGCGCCTGCGTGAAGCGATCATTGATCACGCCTTCGGGAACAGTGTTGTAGTAATAACTGAACAGTTCCGGCAGATTCGCAGCCGCCGGATACCCGATGTCGTTCCATAGCACACTCGGCTGATAACGGTCGATCAACTCCTTCCAGTGAGCGTTCGCATACTCGACATACTCCAGTTGCTGCGGCACACCCATGAACAGGTCGGTAATATCGGCAATCACCCGGTCATTGAACGTCCAGTCGAGCCCGCCGGAGTAGTAGAGACCCATCCGCAGTCCAGCATCGCGCACGGCGCCGGTGAGATCGCCGACCAGATCGCGGGTGGCGTGGTACCCATCGCGGAACGGATTGGGGCGGGCGCTGGACCAGAGCAGGAAGCCATCGTGGTGTTTGGTTGTGAGAACGACATACCGTGCGCCGGCGCGCCTGAACAGATCCGCCCACGTCGATGGATCCCAGGATGATGTAGCGCGGTTGAACGTTTCGGCAAAACGCTCATACGGAAAGTCGGCGCCAAAGTGCTGTGCGTGGTACGATGCCGTCGGACTGCCCGGAATGCGCAGCGAGTTCATGTACCACTCGGCATATGGGTTACGCGCAAACCATGCCTGCCACCCCTCTTTTGCCACCACCTCAGGGAGCGGTCCGGTCGTCGGCGCCCATCCGGGCACGGAATAGAGACCCCAGTGAATGAAAATCCCCAGTTTAGCGTCGTGGAACCAGTCGGGCACAACGTGGGTGCGAACGGATTCAAGGCGTGGCTCGTAAGTCATTGTTGCTCCTTTGCATGAAAGAACCGAGAAACGCGACCTGAGAATCTGTTGACCTCACCTTTCACTCAGCCAGAATTGCGCCAGGCTGCACCGTTCGGATACGCATACATCGCCAGTGATTCGGGCTTCATCTCGATGCTATACCCTGGCATCTGCGGCGGCATATAACAGGCGTTGCGAATAACGACCGGATCGAGGAAATGTTCATGCAGATGATCGACATACTCAATCACGCGATTTTCCAGCGACCCGGAGACGCAGATATAATCCCAGATCGACAGATGCTGCACATACTCACACAATCCAACGCCGCCGGCGTGTGGACAGACCGGTACGCCGAATTTCGCTGCCATCAGGATGACTGCCAGCACTTCGTTGACCCCACCAAGGCGACAGGCGTCGATCTGGCAGAAACTGATAGCATTCGCCTGCAACAACTGTTTGAAGATAATGCGGTTCTGCACGTGTTCGCCGGTAGCAACGCCAACCGGCGCAACTGCGCGGGCGATTGCCGCATGACCCAGGATGTCGTCAGGGCTGGTCGGCTCTTCGATCCACCACAGGTCGAAGTCGGCGAGTTCGCGCATCCAGGCAATCGCCTGCGGCACATCCCAGACCTGGTTGGCGTCCGCCATCAGTTTGCGATCCGGACCGATGACGTCACGGATCAGGCGGGCACGGCGACGATCCGCTTCGAGATCGCGACCGACCTTCATTTTGATATGCCGGAATCCGGCATCGATCGCTTCCTGGCACAACCGGCGAACCTTATCGTCGGAGTAGCCGATCCATCCGGCGGAAGTCGTATACGCGGGAAAACCGTGCGCCAGCATGTTCGCCTCGCGTTCGGCGCGCGTCGCTTCCTGGCGGCGCAACAGATCGCGCGCCTCATCGGGCGTCAGAGCGTCGGAAATGTACCGGAAGTCGATACAGCGCACCAGTTCGTCCGGTAACATATCGGACAACAACTTCCAGAGCGGTTTCTGCTCAGCCTTTGCCCACAGGTCCCAAACGGCATTGACCACCGCGGCAGTCGCCAGGTGGATGACCCCTTTCTCCGGACCGATCCAGCGCAACTGGCTATCGCCGGTGATCATGTGCCAGAAGGCGCCCATATTGGCAGTGATCGACTCGAGCGAGCGGTTCAGTACCATGGGAAAGAGGGCATGGCACGCAGCAACACACAACTCATTGCCACGCCCAATAGTAAACGTCAGCCCATGCCCGGTCAGCTCTGGAACGTTGGTGTGGAGAATCACATACGCCGCTGAGTAGTCGGGATCGGGGTTCATCGCGTCCGAGCCATCAAGAGTGCGGGAGGTTGGGAACCGGATGTCGTGCGCCTCGGCGCGGATGATAGTGATACTCATGACATGCACTCTTCGCAATAAAATATATCGATGCTGCCAGTGTACGGGTTCATCGCGCTGATGTCAAGACGAGTTATTGTACGGCTGGGTACTTGACAGACGCTAGAGACGATATAATATATTATTATCCTGACTTTAATCCAAATTCCGGGCATGACCGATCTTCCACAACGCACCATAACCGAGCAGATCATGGCGCGCCTGCGCGACATGATCCTGAGCGGTGAACTAGCGCCGGGTTCACGCATCGATCAGAGCGACCTGGCGCGACGTTTCGGCGTCAGCCTGGTGCCGCTGCGCGAGGCGCTGGCGCGCCTGCAATCGAGTGGGTTGGTGCGCATTGTGCCGCATCGTGGCGTCTTTGTCGAGTCGTTGTCGGTCGATGAGTTGCTGGATATTTATCAGGTACGTGAAGCGCTCGAAGAACTGGCAGCACGTCTGGCAGCGCCACGTTTGAGTGCAATCGATCTGGCGACGCTGAATCGCTTGAGGATCGATATGGAACAAACTGCCACGATTGACGACTTCGATACGTTCCTCGATCTGCATCGCGAGTTCCATTTCACGATCTACCGCGCCGCCGGACGACGGCATTTGCTTCAATCGATCACCCAACTCTGGGACCTGAGTGCGCGCTATCGACGGTTTCAACTGTACACCCTTCCGCAGCGGATGCAGACGTCCCTCTTCGAGATCCAGGCGATCTTGGAGGCGTGCCATCGGCGCGATCCTGATGCACTGGCGTCGATGGTACGCTACAAAGTGCATCAGACAGTCGTCAGTCTGCTCGATGTCATGCGACGTGAGCCGGCAGCGGTATCGATGGTCAACGGCAAACATATCGATGAACGCTAAGCGATACTCCTGACGGGATGCGGAGTGTATGAGCAGGGACATGTGGCATGCGCCTCTTCGCACAACAAGCGCCAGGTGATCACCGTGCCGCTTGTTGCGTTTATGCTGGTTATTGTGGGTGGATGCAGCGTGACACTGCTCGCCGTCGGTTACGGTACCGGCGCACCGCCACAGTTTGCGCTCGATCTGGGTCTGATTCAAGTGATCGGACGTCTCTCGACGGTTCCAGAGTGCTCATACGCAACATCCTGCCTGCTCGATCCGTCTGGACGTGATCCGTCGATCTACACTGTCTGGTTGATCCTGCGTTCTTCTCGTTCTGATACGCCTCTCCGCGTGATCCGCCTGACGAGTGTGCCTGTCGGCGATGTGCGTAAACTTTTTCTTGACAATCGATCTGGAAAATTATAATATACACATGTCTTCTCCGTCTCTCGATGCACCTCGCTGTGTCATCGCTGTGATCAACCCGTTGGAAGAACGGAAACAGAGAGTCAATGCCTGTTCTCGATCTGCACGACCGCCCATGTATCATCCTGCGAACCGATCTGGGCATGACGCTGATGAGGCGCGGCGGGACAGTTGACGGCGCCTGTCTGCCGGCCCGGCGCGCGCAAGTGGTGTGTACTCCCGGTTGCGATGACCCCTTCGACCGTCTGTGGCATCTGTTTGCTGATCCGAACTCCGTTAACCGGTCGCTCTGCAATGTATTCCCGGTGGTCGGGGAGTGTCGCAACGCGAACAATCACAATTCTCAATGACGCCTCGATCGCGCAGGCGCTGGCGTCTGTGGTGAACCCGGAGATGTGGTGCGATGTCTGGTTTGAGGCGCCTGAGAGAGACAGACCGATGCACCATTGCCGATCGATACCGCCGACAATCTGACCATGCTGCGTCTGGTACACGCAGCCTCTTGTCCTGCTGCCGGGAATAGCCCGGTACGCCTCGCAGAATTATAAAATGCACAGTGGAAGGAAGGAGGATGCTATCGTTCTACATCAGGTTGGTTCGGTTGGGAAAGTCTGACAGATACAGATAGTCCTTGCACACAGTGTGACCGAGCCAGGCGACAGCCAGCCGTGGTGTCGGCGCCAGTCATCGTATCAGGTAATACAATCCGGGCCTACACCGGCGATAATGGAGGAGAACACTATGGCAACCCATCACGAGGAAGAACTCGCGCATGAGTTGAAACAACGTGGTTTGAGTCGACGGGAAATCCTGCAGATCGGTGCGCGTCTTGGGTTGAGCAGCGCAGCAATCGCAACAGTGCTGGCGGCCTGCGGACAGGCGCCACAGCAACCTGGAACGGGCGCCGCGCCGACTACTCCCCCGGCAACCGAACCAACGCCGGTATCGCTCTACGATCCGGAGGAAGGCAACAGCGGATGGCCGGTCAGTTCCATCCCCGATCCCGCAGAGCGTGTCGAGATCAGTGTCGCCCATGCATGGGATGCGGTCTTCTTCGAGCGCCAGAAGCAGTTCGACGCCCTCTTCATGCAGCGTCACCCGAACATCGTGGTCAAAGCGGAAAATACACCGTTCGGCGAGTACCGGCAGAAATATGTTGCGCAGGCGGCCGGTAACGCCCTGCCCGACGTTATGTACTGCCAGTTCTCATGGGCGCAGGAGTTCATCAAAAACGGTCTGTTCCGCCCGCTCGACGACTACATCGCCAAGGAAAAGGACTTCAACTTTCAGGATTTCACGCCGCAATCCCTGGTTTCGTACCAGCGCGATGGCAAATTGTGGGGCATCCCTTATGATGAAGGTCCTGCCAATCTGTACTACAACAAGGATATCTTCGACGCCGCCGGCATCTCGTATCCCGATGAAACGTGGGACCTTGAGAAAGTGAAGGAAGTTGCACTGAAACTGACTCAAGGCGAAGGACCGAACAAGATTTTCGGGTTGGGTGAACTTCCCTCGCTCGGTGACGCTCTGGTTGCGCCGCCGTATCTGATGCCGTTCGGTGCCCAGTACCTGCGCGAGCCAAAGGAGGAAGAGTGTCTGATCAACCAGCCCGAAGCGATAGCCGCCCTCGAGTGGTGGCAGGAGTTGCGGGATAAAGGCGCCGTGCCTAGTCCGGCGGATCTGCAGAACGTCGCCTGGCCCGCCTTCCAGTTCGGCAAGATCGCCATGACCGTTCAGGGTTCGTGGGCTACCCCGCCCATCCGTGCCGGTGCCAAGTTCAACTGGGACATCGCAATGTGGCCCCGCGGTCCGAAGGCGCACGTTACCTTCTCCGCCGGCAGCGCCTATATGATCACCCGCGACAGCAAGAACCCCGATACTGCCTGGATCTATCTCAATGACTATCTCTCGACTGCCGGTCAGTCGTATATGTGGGGCATCACCGGTCGCGGTAGCCCGGCGCGCCTCTCGGCGTGGCCCTCGTACCTCAACTCGAAGTTCGCCCCTCCCGGCGCTAAATACGTCGAACAGGCAATGCGCACGATTGCCAGCCACGACATCATCGATCAACCGACCGGTCCACAGGTGACACAGGCGGCAGGACCGATCTGGGACCTTGTGGTAGCCGGGCAGTTGAGTGTCAAAGAAGCCTGTGAACAGGTATTTGCCGCCGTCGATCCGATTGTTGCCGTCAACCGGGCATAATTGCTGCGATGGGTCTGGAGGACGCTGCTCCTCCAGACCTCGATATGTGGTATGCGAGGGGGCTACGTATGGCTGTGCGCGAGAGTATCGGGCAGACTGTGGCAAAGCCGATGGGGAAGCCCAAACTGGGGAAACTGGCACGGCGCGAAGAGCGTGAGTTCTATCTCTTCATCTCGCTCTGGATCATCGGCTTTATCGCATTCGATGCTGGACCGATTCTGGCATCGTTTGCCATCAGTTTTACGAACTGGTCGATGATGACGCCGTCCAGCTGGACGGGGTTGCAGAACTATCAGCGTCTCATCGCCGATCCGCTCTTCTACACCGCAATGTGGAATTCGCTCTACTTTGGTGTTGGCAGTGTCGGGCTTGGGCTGATCGTCTCGTTTCTACTGGCGCTGTTGTTGAACCAGAAGGTGCTGGGAATTTCAGTCTTTCGCACCATTTTCTACCTGCCATCGGTGGTGAGCGGTATCGCTGTTGCGATCCTGTGGATCATGATTCTGCACCAGGATTTTGGTCTGATCAATACTGTGCTTTCCTGGTTTGGCATCAAGGGTCCGGGATGGCTGGTGCAGCCGCAATGGGCGAAACCGGCGCTGATCTTGATGAGTCTGTGGGGAGCGGGCGGCTCGATGGTGATCTATCTGGCCGGATTGCAGAGTGTGCCGCAGCATCTCTACGAAGCAGCCTCGATCGATGGCGCCGGGCCGTTGATGAAGTTCTGGAATGTGACCGTCCCGATGATGTCGCCGGTTATTTTTTACAACCTGATCGTTGGCTTCATTGCGTCGCTGCAGGGGTTTGTGCTGGTGTTGATCATGACGAATGGCGGACCGGCGAATGCGACATTGATGTTCGGATTGTACATCTATCGCGTGGCTTTCCAGTTCTTCCAGATGGGGTACGCATCGGCGCTGGCATGGATTCTGCTGGTGGTGATTATGGCAATCACTGCGCTCCAGTTCTTGGGTGCCAGGTACTGGGTGTTCTACGAGGGTGAGACCGCACGATAGACAGCGATAGAGGGGGTAGTCAATGGATGCAGATCTCCAGCGGACTGCAATCGCCAGCCCGCAGACGCAGAGCAGACCGCTGTTCGGTATGCGCAACCAGCGTCTGGCACAGCGTGTGATCGTCTATGCGTTGCTCCTGGCGCTGTCGGTGTTGTTCATTCTTCCGTTTATGTGGATGGTTTCGACATCGCTGAAGCAGAGCGAGGATGTGTTCACCTATCCACCCAGTTTCTTTCCGACGTCGTTTCTCTGGCAGAACTATCCGCGCGGCTGGACTATTCTTCCATTCAATACCTTCCTGATTAATTCGCTGATCGTCACCTCGGCGAATGTGATCGGAAATCTGATCTCGTGCTCCCTGGTGGCGTTTGGCTTTGCCCGACTGCGCGCCCGTGGTCGTGATCTTCTCTTCCTGGCATTGCTGGCGACGCTGATGATCCCGCGCGAAGTGACGATCGTGCCGCGCTTCCTGTTGTTCAGCCAGATGGGGCTGGTGAACACCCTTTGGCCCCTGATCCTGCCAGCCTGGTTCGGGTATGCGTTCTTCATCTTCCTGCTCCGGCAGTTCTTCATGACCATCCCGACCGAACTCGATGATGCTGCACGTATCGATGGCGCGTCGTCGCTGCGCATTTTCTTTGAGATCATTCTGCCGCTCTCAAAGCCGGCGCTGGCGACTGTGGCAATCTTTGCGTTCATCGGGAACTGGAGCAACCTGCTCGATCCGCTGATCTACATTCGCTCGCAGGATCTGTATACACTGGCACTTGGTCTGAATCTGTTCCGCGGACAGAACTTCACCCAGTTCAACCTGTTGATGGCAGTGTCGATCATCACCCTGATCCCGGTACTTACTGTCTTCTTCCTGTCACAGCGCCTCTTCGTTCAGGGCGTGACCCTGACCGGCATGGGAGGGCGGTAGGCGCATCGCTCGAGTACTGCTCGTGCGAGGGGTTCGAGCGCACTGACTGAACAGACTCGCCATTTACCGTTGCGCAGAGAGCATCACGGTTGGGAAGTCACCGTTCCGCAGGTGGTTCACGGCGAGATAGTCGTCTTCGAGGTGGCCTGACAATCTTACAGGCGCGCAGTCGGAGGCAATTCCAGGCATACCGGCGAGCGGCGGTACGGGCGTCGTATGAACTAATGGCGCGTTCTGCCGGCAGAACGCGCCACTACCGGGAAACATCGTTACCTGCTATGCCTCGTCTGCAAAGACCCAGTTCTGCTGACGTGCGATTTCGCGCAATGCGCGCGACAGCGCTTCGAGTTGCTTCAGCAACAACCCGACTTTCATCGGCGCATCCTGATCCTTGCGCACCCACTTGATCAGATCGCCCTCGGCATGGGCACGAAATAGGCGGTCGGTTTCATCGAGCATCTGGTCGAGTGAGCGAATGCGAAAGACGCGCGCTTTGTTCCGGGGCTGGTTCTCAATCGTCTCTTCCTCGATGCCGGGCGTGTCCAGGTCTCCGTCCGACAGGTTCTCGTCCCACAGATCGGCGTCATGATCATCATTGGACAGCGTGCCAGCCGCAGCGCCCTTGAGCACCACGTCATCCGACGACGGACGGGAAACGATCAGCGCGCCGGTGGTGAGATCGACCCCCTGTTGCAGCGCGTGCAGCGCATCATCGAGCGAGAGATTGGGGTTGGCGGCGAAAAAGCTCGCCAGACGACTGATCTCGGCTGCCGACATACCTTCTTCAACTGCGGCGCGTGCCAGCTCGATCCGGGTGCGTTCGTTCGGTACACGGCGCAGATGCTGCGCCTGGGTGACGTTCAGTTCGCCTTTCCGCAGATACTCCTGAATTTCGAGCGGCAGGTCGAGCAGCCCCAGGTAGCGCCGCACTGTACGGGGTGACAGACCGACCATACGCGCAGTGGCTTCATCGAGCGCGTTCTCTTCGCTGATACCATGATCCAGCGCGATCTGCTCGCGCAATTTCTGAAATGCGCGTGCCTGCTCGAGGTCGTTCAGGTCGCGACGCTGAAGATTTTCGGTCAACTGGCGCAGAAGCGCCCGCGGATCGTCGGGATCGAGCAGCACGCATGGCACGCGTTCCAGCCCCAGTTTCAGCGCAGCAAGCCGCCGCCGGTTGCCATACACCATCCGATAGCGGCCACGCCCGAGATCGATGACGCCGAGCGGTTGCAACAAGCCATACTCGGCGATCGTCGCAGCCAGCCCCTCAATATCGCCAGGGTCCTCGCGAACGCCCTGCGGATCCGGCTCCAGCACTCGCGGATCGATCCAGAGAAGTTGCATGCATCCTCCAACAGAACAGCATATCTGCACAGGTGTTCGGGGGTGAGTATATCAGAAGTTGCAGCATACGACAAGATTCGGTGCTATAATCGCAACAACGCCCCTGCGCACAACGTCTTTCCCAATAAAGAACGTTGGTGCAGTACAAGGGAGAACCTCTATGACCACGCGACAGGCGCTGGCACAAGCGATCGCGGATGCGCAACGGACGGTCAACGCATTGACGGGGGAGATCGCGGCGACTCGCAATTACATCGCAGCCAATGAGCAGGCGCTCCAGAGTCAACCTGCATCGTTGCGCGCGATCACCGAGGAGGGTCTGGCGAAAGCGCGCGCGAACCTGGCGCGCAAAGAGGCGGAACTTCAGATCGCGCAGCAAACGCTGGCGAATGCCCAGCGCACGCTGGCGAAGGTCGAGGAGATTGAGCGCAAGCAGGACGAAATTCGTAAACTCGAGCAGGACCGGGCGACGATCAATGCGTTGCTCGAACGCGCGCGCAGCGAACTTGCGCGCCTCGAAACCGAACTTCTGACGCTGACCGGTCCGGTTGCCGTGCCACCGTTTGCGCTGGTGCTGAGCGATGGACGAACCGTGCCACTGCCGACCGATCGCGCCGAGATCCTGATCGGGTGTCAGGACCCGGCGGATCATATCTTTCCCGATGTCGATCTGTCGCCCTTCGATGCGCGTTCAAGCGGAGTCAGCCGGCGGCATGCACTGCTGCGCTATGCTGGCGGTCAGTGGACAATCACCGACCTGGGTAGCGCAAATGGAACCTTCGTCAATGATACGGCGCTTACGCCGCAGACACCGGTTGCGCTCCCTGATGGTGCGGTTGTGCGTCTGGGCGCATATGTTGTGAACTTCCGTTCGATGTTGCAGGGTAAGACGGTACATTTGTGATGGCGACGCTTCCCCTGCCGGCACTGGTGGGTCTGGAACTTGCGCAACAGGCGTTGTTGCTGCTGGCAGTCGAGCCGCGCCTGCGGGGGGTAGCGTTGGGTGCGCCAGCCGGCGCCGGGAAGAGCAGCCTGGCACGTGGTATGCGCGATCTGCTCTGCTCCGATGATCGGTCGGTTCCATTTGTGGAGTTGCCACCCGGCATCGACGAAGCTGGTTTGCTGGGGGGGCTGGATATCGAGGCGACGCTGCGTGTTGGGCAGCGGGTCGCACGTGCAGGCGTGCTGGCGCGCGCCGACGGTGGCATCCTCTATGCCGATCAGGTCAATCTGCTGCCCGATGCCATCATCAATCCGCTGATCGCCGCCATCGATACCGGCGAAGTGCGTCTGGAGCGCGAGGGTCTCAGCGTCCGGTCTCCCGCGCGTTTCGTTTTTATCGGCTCCTACGATCCGGCTGAGGGTTTACCCCGTCGCCATCTCCTCGACCGACTCGGTCTGCTGCTGGTGTTGCCGCGCACGATGGAAGAACGGGCGCGCGCTGAAATTGTGCGGCGCAATATGCGTCGCGCCTCTGTGCAGGCTTCCGAGGCGTACACCGATGAACTCGATCTGCTGCGTGGGCTGGTGCGGGCAGCGCGTGAGCAACTGCCGCAGGTGCAGATCGCAGACGAGCAGATCGAACAGTTGCTGGCAATGGCAACACTCTGCGGCGTCGAAGGTCATCGCGCCGATACTTTTGCCGTCTATGCCGCTTGCGCCGCAGCCGCGCTCGGTCTGCGCGACCGGGTCGAGCAGGAAGACCTGGAACTGGCGGTTCGGCTGGTGATTTTGCCGCGCGCGACCCGTCTTCCGCCTCCGCCGGATCAACCACCCGACCAGGCGCCGCCCCCGCCGCCGTCCGATGCCGAAAGCGATACATCCGATGCACCGCCTGAACCGCCTTCGGACGAAGAGTTGACCATCCCGCCTGAACAGGTGCTCAGTGCACTGGCTGCGGAGTTGCCGGTCGAACTGGAGCAACTGCCGTTCCGCGCGTTACGGCGCGGCAAGACCGGTTCGCGCGGAACGGTTGCGGGTAAGCGTGGACGGCATATTCGGAGCATTCCCGGCGATCCGCGCCGCGGCAGGATCGACGTGTCCGCCACGCTGCGGTCTGCCGCGCCGTTTCAACCGCTCCGTCGCTCGCAGGCAGGCGCAGACGCTCAATCATCGCGGGTGCTACTGCGCGCCGATGATCTGCGGATCAAACAGTACCGGAGCAAGGCAGGCGCTCTTTTCCTCTTCGCGGTGGACGCCAGCGGCAGTATGGCATTGCACCGCATGCGTCAGGCGAAAGGTGCGGTTCATGCGCTGCTGCAGAAGGCGTATGTCCACCGTGATCGGGTGGCGTTGCTGGCATTTCGCGGGCAGAGCGCCGAACTTCTCCTGCCGCCGTCGCAGAGTGTCGAGCTTGCGCGACGCGCACTCGATCTGCTTCCGACCGGCGGCGGCACACCGCTGGCGGCGGCGTTGCTGGCAGCCATCGAAGTGGCGCAACAGGCGCGTGCACGCGGTATTATGCAAACGGTGCTGGTGCTGTTGACCGATGGGCGGGCGAACGTTGGATTACGCGCCGGGCGTGAGCATGTTGCCGAAGAGTTGCAAGCGCTCGGTCGTGCAGTAGTGGCAGCCGGCATTCAGGCGATTGTTGTCGATACGCAGCGAACATACCTGAGCCGGGGCGAAGCGCGCAAACTTGCCGGATGGCTCGCCGGAGAGTACGTGTACCTCCCCAATGCGCAGGGCGAGCAAATCGCGGCGCTGGCAGTCGAGCATGTGGATCGGTGATGGATGTGGCAGTTGAGTGGACACGGTGCGCGTGAGATAGCACGAAGAAGCGCCGGGATCGGGTGAAGGCGCGCCCTGCGCGGCACCAGAACGGAAATATCGGATGCTTCCTATGGGTGCGCAACCAGTGGCAGGAACACCCGTTCCTGCATGAGGGACAGCGCACCGAGTGCCGCGGTAACATCGATGCGTGGCTTGATCAAACCGTTGCGTGTATCGAGGATCGGTGTTCCGGTGTTGACCAGCGCCGCGACATAGGCTTCCGGTGCATGTCCACGTCGCGCACTGCGCAGCAGTGCGAGCGCCCCTGCTACATGCGGCGCAGCCATCGATGTTCCCGACTTTGGTGCAAATCCCCCGTCTGTCGTTGATGAAACGATCCCAACCCCCGGCGCCAGCAGCGTCAGAAACGAAGCGCTGTTGGAAAACGACGCAACCTGTTCCGGAGTCGTCTTTGTGGTTGCGCCGACACTGATGACGTTCGACAGGCATCCCGGCAGGCTGAGCGCATTCCTTGCGCCATTGTTGCCCGCTGAAGCGACGGTTGTCACTCCCCGATTACGCAGCGTTGCAAGCGCAGGCAACATCGCTGCGCCGGTCGGACTCGTATCGCACGCTGTGACGCTGGTGAACGTTCCTATGCCCAGGCTCAGATTAACGATCGCCAGCGACGGCGTAAAGGTGGTTGTTGCCAGCCAGTCGAACGCGCGTAACTGATCGGAAACGTAACTGAGCGCGCATGGTGATGGCAACGAGAACGCCGAGCAATTGGCAATCTGCGAAAAAACCTGGACGGCAATGATCGACGCGCCCGGCGCGATGCCGCCATTTCCGGCGGCGATGCCGGCAACGTGCGTACCGTGGTCGCAGTTCGACAGTGAACAGGGTGCGGCGGCGCCTGGACCGAACGCCTCAGATCCGCCGCCAGGACAGAGCGAGGTCGCCCCCTGCGCGGAATTGTTCGTCGAGAAGCATGCTTCTGCGATCACCCGCCCGCCTAGGAATGGATGCGCTGCATCAACACCAGTATCGACGATGGCGATGGCCACACCGGCGCCATCCGCTTCCTGTTGCGCCAGATCGGCATGGGTCTGCACAACGCTGTCAGCCAGGTGCGGCATCGCCAGCGCATCCTCGGCGACGTGTACAACCTGCGGGTGGTTTGCCAGACGGTAGAGCGCGGCGCGCGGCGCTTCCAGAACCATCACCGGCAATGTGTTCAGGCGTGCGACTTCGCGCGCGCCTGCGGCAACCGTGTTGGGCGCAAATTGTTCCTGCGCCTGCGCAATTGCATCCGGCGCCAGCAGATCGTACCGGTCTGCCGCCGCAGGCGCGCGCAGGACGACGATGACCCGCACGTGATCCCCCTGCTCGGTACGCCCGGCAGCGACAGGCAGATTCGACAGGACGATAAGGATGAGCAACAGCAGGACGATAGATGTGAGGCGGCGATGGAAGGCTGTGTTGGGCATGTCAGAATACTCGTGTACTATTGCCGATCGAAATACTGCTACCATGTATATCAACGTAAGAAGAGTGTTGTTTGTGACATATAGATATTGTCGCACAAATTTGTGTGCAAGTCGCTGTCGTGGTGTCGATCGAGCCAAACGTTCCGGTCTCTCTCGCACAGGTCGGCGATGCACGCGCGGGGATTGCGGGCACGACTGCTGCGGCATATTCTGACACTGGAAGGAGTCCTCGTTTGATTCTCGTGCGCTGGCGCAGCACAATGCTGCTCGTCATCATCCTGACATTGATGGCGTCGTTCGTGGTCTCGCCGGTCCAATCAGCTCCTCCGACCGGTACGTTTCAACCCGATGCCTGTATGTTCGAACTACCATCCGGCGCGGTAGAGGGACGTGATCTGGAGTGCGGCTGGTTACAGGTTCCAGAGCGCCACGAACGTCCTGACGGTCCCGTGATTCGGCTTGCGGTGGCGATCATCAAATCGCGCGCCGCCGATCGCAAACCCGATCCGCTGGTGATGTTGCAGGGCGGTCCGGGTGGCTCGACCATCGACACGTACACCGAGATTCTCTTCACTCCCGGCAACCGGTTGCGCGATCTGCTCGACCGCGACATTGTGCTGTTCGATCAGCGTGGCGCACTCTATGCCGAACCTTCGCTGGTCTGCGAGGAACAGTGGGAACTGGTCGAGCGCACCATCGAACAACGGTTGACCTACGAAGAGTCCGAACGATTATCGCTAGAAGCGATTACCGCATGTCGCCGTCGTCTGGAGCGTGAGCAGATCGATGTTTTCGCCTTCAACAGTATCGAGCATGCTGCCGATGTCGCGGCACTGGCGCGTGCCCTGGGATACGAACAGATCAACCTGTACGGCGTCTCTTACGGCACGCTGCTGGCGCAGCATGTCATGCGTGATCACCCCGGCATTCTGCGGAGCGTGGTTCTCGATGCGGTTGTACCAACCAGTGTCAATTACCTTACCGAAGTCCCCCGCTCACACGACCGCGTCTATACTGAACTGTTCGGCGCATGTGCCGCTGACCCTGGATGCAATACCGCGTATCCGAACCTGGAACAATCACTGGTGACGGTCATCGAACGGCTCAACCGCGAACCGGCGCGTGTACCGATCACGGATAACGAAACCGGCAGAACGTACAATGCAGTGCTCGATGGTGACAGTTTCGCCAGTGTTCTCTTCCAGATCATGTACTCGTCGAGTTTCATCCCGGCGGTGCCACGGATCATCGATGATGCGACACGTAACGATTTTCGTGTGCTGGGGCGGGTGTTGCCGCTGATCGTGTTTGATCGCACCTTTAGCCTGGGAATGCACTTCTCGGTCATCTGCGCCGAGGATGCCGATTTCACGCTGGACGACGCGCCGCTGGAGGGGGTTCGCCCATTTATCGCGCTCGACGGGCGTCGCAGTCTCGCAGGGTATCTGGAACGCTGCGCTATCTGGCAGGTCGAACCGCTCGAACCGTTCGTTGATGAACCGGTCGTCAGTAATGTGCCGACACTGGTGCTGTCGGGGCGGTTCGATCCGATCACGCCGCCGGCGTTCGGTGATGTAGTTGCGCGCACGCTGAGCCGGGCATATGTGTATACGTTCCCCGATACCGGGCATGCAGCGGTTGGTTCGAGCGTCTGTGCCGACACGATCCTGGCATCGTTCCTCGATAATCCGTTGCAACAACCGGATGCTACCTGCCTTGCCGAAAGCACAGGACCGCGCTTTATTTCACCGACGACTGTCATATTCACACCGGTGGTATTCGCGCTGGCAACCCTCGATGCAGGTGGTCTGGCGCCGTTTGGCGCGTTTCTCGTCGCGCTGCTTGTGCTTATTTCGGCGTGGTTGATCTGGCCGCTCGGCTGGATGTTCCGTCTGATCACAGGCGGCGAAGCACCCAGAACTTCGGCAGGCGCTACGCTTGCGCGCTGGCTGATCGTGATGGCAGGGGTAACCGGGATAACTTTTGTTGCAGTTGTTCTGTTAGCATTTGTGCAGTTGGCGCTCGCCAACGATGCGACCCTGTTCTATGGATTGCCTCGCTCGCTTCCAATGCTGGCAACAACCCGGATACTTCCCACGCTCACCGTTGCGGTGATCGTCTGCACAGCGCTCTCCTGGACGCGCGGATGGTGGTCGGTGCCGGGGCGTGTGTACTACACCCTTCTGATGCTATCGACTGTTGGGTGCTCGGCGATGCTGGCGTGGATGGGGGTGTTGACCGGTTGAAACCGGCATGGGGTGGTGTGAGTGGCGCTGGGTGCCCGAAATGAATCCGGTCAACGGGCGGGGCGGCGGGGGTTGGTGCAGCGCTGGGGTGCCCGAAATGAATCTGGTCAACGACTGTCTGCTGCCGGGTCCTCCTGGCACTCATGCCTGGATCAGTGCAACTTCTGCCATTCTCTTTACGTCTCAGCGATAGGTGTAGTGTAGAGAGAATCCTTATGCTGAGACCACGCTGGCGCAAAGTCTTCGCCGATGTCTGGAGTAATAAAACCCGCACGATCCTGGTCGTCCTCTCGATTGCCGTTGGCGTCTTCGCAATCGGGGCAATTGCCGGCGCCAATGCGTTGCTGACACGTGAGATGACCGCTGCATACCTGGCGGTCAACCCTGCTGATATATCGATCTACTGCGATGCGTTCGATGACGATCTGGTACGTTCAGTACGTCGGATTCCCGGTGTCGCCGAGGCTGCTGGCAGCCAAACCGTCAATGCGCGTATCAAGGTCGGTTCCGATCAGTGGCGCAATCTGACGATCTATGTCGTGCGCGACTTTGAAGATATGCGGATCGATAAAGTATTCCCAGTGGGAGGCGCGTGGCCCCCGCCCCACCGCAAATTGCTGATCGAACGCGCCTCGATGCCGCTGATCGGCGCCAGAATCGGGGATACTGTGACCATCCGACTGGCCGATGAAACGCAACGTCGGATGAGCATCGCCGGAGTGGTTGCAACGCCGAACATTCCGCCAGCGGCACTAAGCAACCAGACGTATGCGTTCATGACGTTCGAGTCGCTCGAATGGCTCGATCAACCACCTTTCTACACCGAATTGAAAATCACGGTAACCGGCGATCGTTTCGACAAACAGCACATTGAATCTGTCGCTGCTCTGGTGCGGAGCAAGATCGAGAGCAGCGGTCGCGCCATCTACTTCATCTACCTGCCGGAACCCGGACGGCATCCGGCGCATCAGGTGCTGCAACCGTTGTTTCTGTTGCTTGGTTTCCTGGGCGCGCTCTCGTTGTTTGCCAGCGGCTTTCTGGTGGTGAATACGATTTCAGCCCTGCTCACCCAACAGGTGCGTCAGATTGGCGTGATGAAGGCTATCGGCGCCCGTTCGGTCGATATTGTCGTCATGTATCTTGCAGGCGCGCTCCTGCTCGGAGGTATGGCGCTGGTGATTGCAATGCCGCTGGCATACCTGGTTGCCGCAGGTCTGACCATCCTCATCACCGGTATGATGAATACCGACGTGACCAGCCTGGCGATGCCCCTCGAAGTGTGGGGGATGATGATCGCCGTTGGTCTGATCGTGCCGTTGCTGGCGGCGCTTCTGCCGGTGTTCGGTGGTGCACGTGTGACAGTGCACGAGGCGATCAGCGGCTATGGTCTGGGGGAAGGACGCTTTGGGCGCGGGCGTTTCGATTACCTGCTGCAACGCATCCACGGCTTATCCCGCCCGCTTATGCTGTCGCTCCGCAATACCTTCCGGCGCAAAGGTCGTCTGGTGCTGACGATGATAACTCTGACCCTCTCGGGTGCCATTTTCATGTCGGTGTTCAGCATCCGCAACTCGATGCTGTTGACGCTCGATGACGCTCTGAAGTACTTCAATTTTGATGTTATGGGATTTTTTGGTCGCTTCTATCGTATCGAACAGATCGAACGCGAGGCGCTGGCAGTGCCCGGTGTGACCGTTGCCGAGAGTTGGGGCGGAATGACGGTGCGTCGTGTTCGCGCGAACGGCACAGAAAGCGCGGAGTTGTTCATGTACTCGGTGCCTGCCGATACGCGCATGATCATCCCGACCATCCTCGAGGGACGATGGTTGCTCCCTGAGGATGAAAATGCACTGGTGATCAATTCGAGTGTGCTCAGCCTGGAACCCGATATCAACGTCGGCGATACGGTAACGCTGAAGATCGACCGGCGTGAGATGGAGTGGAAAGTCGTCGGTATTGTACGCGGTGTTGGCGGGCAGGCGATGGTGTACACCAACTATCCGTACTTTGCACGTATCAACGGCTTTGTTGGACGCGCCGCCATCCTGGTAGTTCAGATCGAACCGGCGGATGCCGCCAGTCAGGAGCGGGTTGCAAAGGCGCTCGATGAGCACTACAAATCGGTCGGCATGCGCCTCACTCTAACGCAGACCGTTGCAAGCATCCGGCAGCAGAACGAACTGTTCTTCAACATCCTGGTTGCCTTTCTGCTGGTTATGGCGCTCTTGCTGGCAAGCGTCGGTGGGCTGGGTTTGATGGGAGCCATGAGTATCAATGTGCTCGAACGCACCCGCGAGATCGGCGTCCTGCGCGCCATCGGCGCGTCGAACGGCGCAGTGCGGCGCATCGTCGTAACCGAGGGCATCACCATTGGCGCGCTGAGCTGGGTGCTGGCAATGATCGTTGCCGTTCCGCTGGCGAAACTGATCTCCGATGCCGTGGGTATGGCGTTCTTCCAGACGCCGCTGACCTTCTCGTTTTCGGTTGGCGGCGCGATCATTTGGCTGGTGCTGGTGACAATCGTCGCCGCCATTGCGAGTCTCCTGCCGGCGTATCAGGCGACGCGCCTCACGGTGCGCGAGGTGCTGGCGTATGAGTAGCGCTCAGGGATGGGAGGATGGTGCTCCAGAAGGCGCCGCCAGCAGTGCCAGGTAATGGGCGATCATTTCACACCCGCGCGCAAAGCAGCCAAGGTTCAGTTTTTCGTTCGGCGCGTGCATATTGTCGTCCGGTAAGCCGAAACCGGTCACGACGAGCGGCGCCCGCAGTGCGTCCTGCATATCGGCAGCAATGGGTAATGTACCCCCGCCGATCATAAAGGCTGCCGGTGCGCCGAAGGCTACCTCGAATGCCCGCGATGCGGCCTGTATCGCCTCGGCACGATAATCGATGAGTACAGGTTGTGATGCACTCAGCACCTGTACGTCGAGTGTGACGGTTGGCGGCGCCTGCTCTTGCAAGAAACGGATGACGAGTCGTGCGATCTCTTGCGGCTCCTGGTATGGAACAAGCCGCATCGAGAGTTTTGCCGTCGCCTGTGCCGGGATAACGGTTTTCTTCCCTGGTCCGGTAAAACCGCCGCCGATGCCGTGGATGTCCAGCGTGGGTCGAATACTGGCGCGTTCGATAGCGGAAAAGCCGGCTTCGCCTGCGAGCGCCGGTACGCCGGTCATCCGCAGAATGGTGGCGTCATCGAGTGGCAGGGATGTCAGCAAACGTTGTTCTGTATCACCAACAGCGCGCACCCGGTCGTAAAAACCCGGCACGCGCACGCGACGTGTCGCACCATCCTGAAGCGCTGCCAGCAACCGGACGAGGACATTGAAAGGATTTTCTACTGCGCCGCCAAAGGTTCCTGAGTGCAGATCACTTGCGGGTCCGCGAACCGTGACTTCCAGATAGCAGTTCCCTCGCGTTCCGTACAGAATGAGTGGTTGCTGCGGGGTCAGCATGGTCGAGTCGATGATCAGCACGGCGTCACACCGCAGGCGTTCTGGTTTCGTGCGCACAAAACGTCGCAGCGCGACGCTGGATGTTTCTTCCTCGCCTTCGATGATCAGTCTGACATTCACCGGCAATCTCCCGGTGACGTACAACCACGACTCCAACGCCGCAATTGCCGCCATCACCTGCCCCTTATCATCAGATGCGCCGCGGGCATAGATGGCGTTGTCTCTCACGGTTGGAACGAAAGGTGACGTGTGCCAGGCATCTGCCGGATCAGCAGGTTGTACATCGTAATGCCCGTAAATCAGCAACGTTGGCGCCGCATTACCGGCTCCCAACCACTCGCTCATGACGATAGGATGCCCCTCAGTGGCAATGATTTCAGTATGATCCATACCGATGCGCCGCAGATAGTCTGCCAGCCACTGTGCCGCAGTCGTCATATCTGTGGCGTGCGCTGGATCCATGCTGACGCTGGGAATGGAGAGAATCGTGTGCAGCACCTCCAGCAGCGATTGCTGCTGTGAGCGTAGATGCGCGATAACCGTGTGAAGCGCTTCTGATGTTGATGCAGATAGCATAGTTTCTTCTTTCACTCAACGATCCATGGTAATGCGGTGACCGCTGTGCTGCGCTGTTCCGGATCGGTATGCACATCGATGATCGCCGGCACTCCTGCGTCGAATGCGCGTCGAATGGCCGGTGCGATCTCCTCCGGTCGTTCGACGCGTTCGCCGTAGCCGCCGAGCGCCCGTGCCAGTTCGTCGTAACGACGCAGACCAAGATGGGTACCAACCACTGCCGCATCACCCCAGCGCCGTCGTTGACCATCGCGCGTCTCACCCCATCCCTCGTCATTGGCAATCACTACAACGATCGGCAAATGATGACGCACTGCAGTATCGAACTCTAGTCCACACATTCCAAAAGCGCCATCACCCATGATTGCCAAAACCGGGCTATCGGGATGTGCCAGTCTGGCGCCGATTGCAAAACCCAACCCGACGCCGATATGCCCGGTGCTGCCCACCCACGTCACCCCGCCGGGAACCATAGCGTCGAGATACTGTATTGCAAACGCAGCGCTGTAACCGCCGTCCACCACTTTGATCGTCTCGCGCGGCAGGCATGTTGCCAGCGCCTGCATCAACTGGATCGAGTGCATGGGGCGGGTGGGCGGGCGGGCGGTAAGATTGGCAGCAGCAGCGGTTTCCTGACGCATCACGGCAATGCTGCCATGTGCCATCGCAGGCCACGTTGCTTCCATTGCCCACTCCCCGCCCTCGGTCACGAGGTCGTTGAGCTGTCGCAGCACCTGTGCTGCATCACCGACAATCCCGATGTCGATCGGACGTGTTTTGCCGATGCTTTCGGCGTGAATGTCCACCTGCACGACGGGGGCGTCCGGGTTGAAGAGGGGAAAGCGCCCGTATCCAATCGTCCAGTCCAGTCGCGTCCCGATCACCAGGAAAGCATCAGCCATCGCGGCTGGCGTGGGATAGAACCCGGCGGACAGCGGGTGGTCATCGGGAATGACGCCGCGCGCCAGGTTGCGACTGAGCACAGGGAGGCCGGTAGTCTCGACGAAGCGACGCAGTTCGGCTTCACCGTGTGCCCACCAGACACCACTGCCAACGATCAGGAGTGGTCGTCGCGCGTGGCGGATCACGTCAAGCGCCCGGCGTACCAGCGTCGGGTCTCCTGCCGGTCCCGTCGTTACGCGATAGTTGCGTGGAAAGGTCACGGTGTCTTCGTCCACCAGCGCCTGCATCACCTCCAGCGGAAAGTCGAGAAACACCGGACCGGGGCGCCCTGTTGTTGCATGACGTAGCGCAGCAGCAGCGTATTCCGGCAACCGTTTTACATCGAAACAGGTGCGCTGCCATTTGGTGATCGGGCGCAGTAGTCGAAGTTGATCAATCGCCTGCATAACGCCGATGTCGCGCCCTGCCAGCGATCCCTGGGCACAAGCAATAACCAGCGGAACCTGTGCTTCATATGCGACTTCGATGCCGGCGATCGCATTGACCAGACCCGGCGCAGCATCGACGGTGAGCAATGCCGGCTGGCGGGTAAAGCGAGCAAAGGCGTCCGCCATGTGCGCGGCGTGCATTTCGTTGCGCACATCGATGACACGAATGCCCTCTTCGCGGCAGGCGTTGACCAGGTGGTAGTTGTGCCCGCCGACGATGGTGAATGCGTGCGTAACCCCTGCTTCGCGCAGGGTGCGCACCACCAGTCGTCCGCCATCGACGCGCCCACGTGGCATGGCAGGTCGCGCAGCATCTGCGCCGGTCATACGATAGATGAATGTGACGAACTCTTCGTGCGACATCCGCTGACGCAAACCCGGCAGAGCGGTGCGGTCGGGCGGACCGACGCGGCGGCGCAGCGGTGGCGGATCGGCATCAGCAACTTCGATGATTGCATCGACCACGTCTTGCGGATCACCGCTCTGCTCCCAGGCAGCGGCAAGCGCGTCTGCCATGCGGATGGCACGGGCATAGTACGGGCTGTCGGGACGGATTGCGGCTCTGGCGGCAGTAATCGTGCTAGCGGGCATGTCGGTCTTGAACATACCGCACGGCTGGATGACCGACACATGGATGCCGAAGGGGGTTACTTCCTGATAGAGGCTGTCGGAGAAACCTTCGACGGCATGCTTGGTGGCTGTGTAGACCCCCTGGAAGGGAAATCCCACGACGCCGCTGTCTGATGAGATATTGATAATATGTCCACCGCCATGTGAGCGCATATAAGGAAGAACTGCCTGGGTCACGATCATCATGCCGATGATATTGACATCGAAGAGTCGGCGAATATCCTCCAGTTGCGCTTCTTCCAGCGGTCCGCCGTGTCCGAGACCGGCATTGTTGACCAGCACATCGATGCGCCCGAAGTGGATCGCTGCTCTTTCGACCGCGTGACGAACCGCAACCTGGTCGGTGACATCCATCGCCAGACGCAGCAACCGCGCCGGATCGTCACTGTGCAGATGCGCCAGGGCATCGACGCTGCGGTCGGTGGCGACGACGCGCTCTCCCCGGTTGACCAGATGCTGTGCCAGGCGGGCGCCAAAACCGGTCGCGCAACCAGTGATAAGCCAGGTGCGCTGCGGTTGGATCGTTCGAGTCATGGTCACCCCCTCCAGTCTCAACTGAAGCGATGCATGGTCGGCACAGGCGCCGATGTGGAGCACGTTGCTTTGATCGCCCATCAGTGGTACGCCACGAGTTTCCTGCACCAATGTGCACCGCACGCTGACATCGGTCGGTGTTGTTGTGGTCTGTGGAAAATCGACAACGGCGCCATCGTCAGTAGAGATTGTTGAAAACATCGATCAAGAGATCATTTGCCACTGCATCGGGCAACGCATCGAGTACATCGTTGATCACTGCCATCTCCTGCGGCAACGCGCCCGGTTGCAAACCAATGCTCGCTATCAGTTCCATGATCGTTGCCGGCGATGGATCGCGGGTTATGGCGGAAACAAGAGTGTGGATGAGCCTCGGATCGGTGGGTGGCACCTGACGCGCCTCATCGACACAGGCAGCGAGGTCGGCGAGCAACGCCTCGACGTTGTGGGCAACACCATATGTGACGGAGACATGCAGATTGCGCGGCGAGAGCGGTGTTGAAAACTGCGGTTGAAGGTACCACCCCCGCCAGCGCAACGCATCAGCCAGATGAAAGACGTTGACGTCGTTCGCGGCGAAGGAGAACATGCTCATAACGGGCTGCCCCAGCACAAACAATCCGCCGATCGCCTGGATGCCGGCGATCAGGCGCCCGGTCGCCGCCTGCACCGTCGCCACAATCTGCCGGTACCCTGCTTCGCCCAGATAATGCAGGATTGCCCACGCACCGGCAATCGGTCCTGCTGATCGTGTACTGAGCACCGTCGGATTGATCAGGGTATAGCCGGTTGTGTCGGTCGAAGCAAACATCTGATACCGCCGCAGGGCGCGGTCGCGGTAGAGGATGACCGAAGCGCCCTTCGCAGAGTATCCGTACTTGTGCATATCTACTGAGAGTGAGGTGACGCCGGGGACGCTGAAATCGAAAGGAGGGACAGTATATCCGAGTTTCCGCAGGAAGGAGAGATAGATGCCGCCGACACATGCATCGACGTGGCAGAGGAGTCCGTACTCCTGCGCCAGCGACGCAATTGCGGGAATGGGGTCGATAACGCCGTGCGAATAGCACGGCGCCGACGCCACAATCAGGATGGTATTATCGGTGATTGCTGCACGCATTGCTGCCACATCCGCCTCGAACGTCACCGGATCGAACGCGACGACAACCGGTTTGACGCCGAGGTAGTGAGCGGCTTTGTGAAACGCTGCGTGTGCCGTCTGCGCTAGCACCATTTCCGGTTGGGTAATATGGGGTCGGTGAACGCGCGCCCAGTCACGGGCAGCCTTGACCGCCAGCAGAATACTCTCTGTGCCGCCGCTGGTTACATTGCCGGCAACACGTTCATCGCCCTGGAGCAGACCGCCGATCATCTGCACCACGTCGCGTTCCAGTCGTGCAACGCTGGGGAACGTCGTCGGGTCGAGACAGTTCTCAGTGAGATAGAGCATGCAAGCGTCGCGAACCACGGCGGCGGCCGTTTCGTGTGGCTGATACACATAGGCGAAAACACGACCGGACTCCCAGTCCATGTCGTGCGTCTTGAAACTGCGTAGTGTTGCCATAATGTCGTCCGGCGCCATGCCGATCGGCGGAATCGTCACGGTGAGGTCCTTTCCAGGGCAAGGTCACGCCCGACGGTGCGTTCGAGAGGATATTTCCACATGAAGAAAGCGATGAGCAGCGCAGCAATGATGGGTGTGACGCCGATCAGGAAGCGCACGCCCCATGCAGCGCTTTCGGGTTGAACCTGGCTGCCGGCAATATACCCCGACAGCGAGAGTACCGTGGCGAAGAGTACACCCTGGGCTGAAAATGCCAGTTTGGTGATCCCGCCGTTGATACCGAAGAAGATGCCCTCGCGCCGGTAGCCGTGCCGTGCAGCATCATCATCGATAACTTCGGAAATCAGTGGGAAGGGCATAATCATCGAGCCCGCCAGCCCCGGTACAACCAGCAGTGTACCGATCAGCCCGGTAGTGAAGTCGGTGGCGAGAATCATCGCAAGAAAGCCGGGGATGAAGCAAAAACTGGTGATGATCCACGACCGGCGCGGACCGATCCGTGCCACGAGCGGTCGCCAGGCGAGCAGCGCCGGAATGGTCAGCAGGATTGGGACACCGAGCAAGATCGCCTCAGCGTCCCCACCGCTCAGTTTGATACCGAAGACCTCGATCTGCCCCTGGATGCCAAGAGCATATTTGCGCCAAAAGGGTAGCATTGCCGCCAGGACGAGCCAGATATATTCTTTGGCGATATTGGCGCCGATGAACCAGCGGAAGGGGACGCTGGAAAGCGCGATGCGCAGTGATGCGATCAATCCGACGTGATCGTCCTTGATCTTCGAGAGATCTTCACGAACGCCGACCATCGAAATCAGATATCCCGCTGCCACCAGTATCCCCATAATGGCGCCCATCCAGATATAGCCAACCCCCTCGGCGAGGATTGGCGCGAGAATGAAGGCAAGCAGAAGCGCAATGGTTGCCAGCACCTCGCGTACAGCAGAAAGGTCGATGCGCGCGCGCAGGTGTGGCGCCACCTCTGGAAAGAGTGCGTTGTAGGCGATGATCGTCAGGCTGTACAGCGTATCGAAGATGAAGAGCATAACCAGGAAATACGCTGCAAGTACCCATGGTGACTGACCGGGTGGCGTCCACAGGAAAAAGAAGGAGAGTCCCAGAGGGACGGCGCCGAAGAGCACATACGGTACACGTCGTCCCATCGAAGTGCGGGTGCGGTCGGAGAGTTGCCCCATGAGCGGGTCGTTGATGGCATTCCACAGTCCGTAGATCGTCCAGATGATCCCGGCTGCGGCAGCATTCAATCCCATGACGTCGACGTAGTAGAACTGAATGCGATTCCCGAAGACCTGATAGGCGATCGTGTTGGCGAAGTTTCCCATCGAATATGTGGTGTAGCGGAACAATCTGCCCATCCCTGTTCCTCCTTGAACTGTCCGGTCAGTGATCGGCTGTTGATGGTGGCTCACCGTGTTCCTCCGGCAGGCCCAGCATGCGTGCAGTGTAGGCGTGCAGGAACCGTTTGAATGCCGCTATCTGTTCGGGATGCATGGGGTCGATACGAGCGCCACTTGCGTCGAGCGGACTACCGGCGAAGTAGCCGTAGAGTATCCAGACGAAACCGGTCAGCATCAGGCGCAGATCGACATCCGATGATCGAATCGTTCCGGCTGCCTGCGCTCGTTCCAGCAGATCGAGCACCATATCGTACAGTGGTAGTGATACTTCCTCCTCGATCGCAGCCGGCGACTCTTCCTGCTCCAGCCAGCGACGCAGCCAGAGGCGCGGCGTTTCCGGCTGGTCGATGGTCAGATCGACCAGCGCATCGACCAGGGCACGCAACTGCCGGAAAAGCATGGCGGGATGGGCAAGGTCGTCGTTCGATACATACCGGGTGTGGGCTGCGATGACAGCATGCTCGCGTTCCGCCAGTCGTCGAAACACCATCCGGTAGAGTTCTTGCTTGCTGCTGATGTGGTAGTGGATCGTCGCAACATTCAAGCCAACCGCCGCCGCCAGCGCACGCATCGAAAGACCGTGGTAGCCATGCTCGGCAAAGAGCGTTGCGGCAATCGCTATGATGCGATCGGCAGTTCCACCGGTTTCGTTGGGCGCTGACACCATAGGGTGGACACTGTATGGCAATATGTCCCTGCCAGACTCCTGATACCGTTCAGGAAGGCGGAGAACAGGGATCGTTCGTCGCAGTATTCAATCAATCGTTTGATGGAACGATCAGAGTATATAGGACGTGTGCAGCATTGTCAAGAGTCAGTTAATCGAAGTCATCGGGCGACTGCCCGTGGTCTGACTCAGACACTGCCACAAGTGCTATGCCGGAACAGGACTGAAGGGGGGTAGCAAAACGGAACCAGATATTCTATACTTTTTATTAACCCTTTCTTCCCTCCTTCGCCAGGAAGCTCCGGTCTGCGCCGGGGCTTTCTGGTTTGTGGCATCAATAGCAGCGCGGTCGCAGGCTGGCTGTTGCACAGTCGTGTGAGCGTTAGTTGTTGACATAATAGTACATGAGGAGCGCGGTAGTAGAGATGGCAGCGATCGGCGATCTCGACAGCAGTGGGTAAGACTGTATTCCGAGCGATCGGGTGCATTCCTGCCGGCGCAAGCCTCGCTCGTTCGGGAAAATTCCCGGCGTACCGCAACGGAGCGTGTCGTTGGAGTGAGTTGTTGGGCGGCGTTGCCAGAGCAATGTGCGGAACTCCTGGCACAGAGAGGCGGGTGATGAAAACCGGCTCGCGTTCTACCGGAACAGATTCATTATCCTCAAGTATGCTTTGAAGATGGATCTCGAGGGCTTCCAGGATGTTTCTGCGCGCCTCATCTATCGTATCGGCAAACGTATGACAACTAGGCAGAGCAGGTACATAAGCGTGAAAGCCTTGTTCATCAGGTTCAATCACGACTGTAAAATTGTAGACTGCCGTGTCGCATACCTCTTGCTCAGAAATGGATAATGCCTGGAACAATTGTAGTGCATTTCCGCACTACAGAGCATCCTGATGGGATAAAAACGTTTCCTGAGCGCCGCCCAACGGCACACGCTTCAGCGGCGGCACGGAGCATCGTCTGCTGCAACCGGATGTCAGATGACCCGTTACCCCCATATCGCTCGCCAGAGCCAATACGATGCTGCCTGCGCCACGGGGCGTCCCCTCACGCCGATGGCGCTCATTCCGGAACACCGGCTCAAAAGTCTCGACCCGCCGAATGCTCGTGCTGACACCCGTTTACCGCATCAGAAAGCGGCGTAGCAAAAACCCTTATACCTGAAAGCCCTCCCAACCTCCCCGCCATGGGAAGGCGCGCGGTTCCCGCCCTCGGCGGGGGTAGCCTAGGGCGGAGGTCTCCCGTTCGCAGCGGGGGCAGGTTGGGGTTCAGGGGTGGACAGAAAATATGAGCTAACGCAATTTCTACTGCATCAAGATGCCCCAACTTTGCTCTCACCTCTCCCGCTTGCGCGGGAGAGGTGACGGGGATGAGGGCGTTCAGCGCATCTCCAAGCCCTATCTCCCGCAAGCGCTTGCAAGTCCTGTCCACCCTTGAATAGGTTGGGGTAGGAGTCCTTCCCGTCCGCAGCGGGGGTAGGCGGGGGACGTGTCTCATAGCATCTCCGGGAGATACCCATCTTTGCGCGAGAGTTGATATAACAGGGAGCACTGGAGGGATTCCTGTGCTCCCTGTGATTGTTCTTCCCGAAGGGTTGCCTACCGCACGATGAGCGGCAGCATGACGGTGTATTTGCCTCCCGTCGTCGATGCAACGGTCGCCGGTCCGTAGATATGCGTGGCGCCGTCGGTTGTCTCTTCGATCAACCAGTAGGTGTAGCGTGTTCCCGGCGCAGCGGTCGTATCGTTCCACTCGTAACCTTCCCCACTGCTGACGCTGCCCCGCCCCGGCAGGCGCCCGGTGATGCGCACGGCATCACTGCGGCTGCCGGTCGCGCTGCGTTCGAGGTAGAAGCCGCGTGTTCCGTACTCCGCAGCGGTCTCCCAGCGCACGACAACGCCCGATGCGCTGCGTTCGGCGCTGAAGCGCGTCAACTGTATGGCGGTCGGCGAGATCGGCGACAACCCCATGAACCAGGTCGGGTCAGTCTGTCCTGGCGTCAGGGTGAAGACCGGCGTCAATCCGGTATTCGGATCGGCGTCACTGTCGGTGCCGCGGTCGTTCCCCCGTCGGAAGGGGCTGACATAGTAGCCGGATGGCACGCTGAACGCGATCTGGTAATCACCCGGTTCGACATCGGTGAACATAAAGTAGCCGCTGGCATCGGTTGTCTGGGTGGCGACGATAGTTCCGTCCCTGAGCAGTCGGACCTCGATGCCACCGATGCCCGGCTCGCCTGCCTCGTAGATGCCGTCCAGGTCGCGGTCGAGCCAGACCAGGCTTCCCACCGCCGCCAGCCGGTACAGTCCGATGTCAATATCGGTACGCATCTGTTCAACGGTTAGCGTGATCGGATCGCTACGTCGCGTGGTGCGATCAATGTCGGAGTCGCTCTCTTGATCGCTCCCCGATCCTCGTGGGCTGATGCCACGCCCTGGCGTCGCGCCAACTCCCACGGTGTAGGTCCCGGCGGGCAGTCCATCGAACAGGTAATTGCCGTTCATGTCGGTCGTGGTGGTGATCAGCAGCGTGCCGGTCGTGTCGTAGAGTTCGATGACAATACCTTCGACGTCTGTCTCTCCGACATCCTGGACGCCGTTGGCGTTGTCGTCGTTCCACACGCGGTTGCCGATGCTGGCGCTGCCGCGGTAGCCGAAGTCTACATCGGTGCGCGCCTCACCGGTAGTGAGCGTGACGCCGGTAACATCGTCAGCCGTGCCGTCCAGGTCGTAGGTGGCGCTGACCCCGCCTGGGAGTGTTGATGAGTCCACGCGCACGGTGTACGTCCCGGCAGGCAACCCGCCGATCAGATAGTTGCCTGCAGCGCTGGTCACGGCGAACGGTTCATCAGCCTCGCGGTTACCGTTGTTGTTCAGGTCGAGATACACCGTCACGCCGCCGATCCCCGGCTCACCGGCATCCTGTGCGCCGTCGCCGTTACGGTCGAGCCACACGCGGTCGCCGATACTGGCGCTGCCGCGGTAGCCGAAGTCCACATCAGTGCGATTCGCGCCTGCCGCGAGCGACGCAGTTGCCGCATGGGGCGATGGAATCGCACCGTCTAGATCGTAGGTCTGATCGACGCCTGCCGGCAGTGTGGTCGTATCCACGCGCACGGTGTACGTTCCACCTGGCAGATTGCTGAAGAAGTAGAAACCATCGATGTCGGTGGTTGTCGTGAGATCGCCGGTATCGAGCATGCCACTGTTGTTCAGGTCGAGGTAGACCGTCACGCCGCCGATCCCCGGCTCACCAGCATCCTGCGCGCCATCGCCGTTACGGTCGAGCCACACGCGGTCGCCCAATCCGGCGTTGGCAAGTTCGCCGAAGTTGTAGTCGATACCGTCGGTGCCAGCGCTCAACGTGATGTTGTCGATCACGTCGTTGCTGACAAGCGTGCCGACGGGTGTTCCGCCAATTGTGCCGAGGCTGTCCGATCCGTCGCTGTAGATCGGTGGTTGTGTTTCACTAATCGTATATGTGCCTGCTAGCAGGTCATCGAAGCGGTAACTGCCGTCTGCCTGCGTCAGCGTTGTGCGTATGACAGCATTGCCATTGGCGTCAACGCCGGTGAGCGTGATAGTGACGCCGCCGATACCGCTTTCGCCCGTGTCGCGTGTGCCGCTATTGTTGCTGTCCACATACACATAGCCGCTCAGGGTGCTCAGGGTCTCGCCGAAGTTCTGGTCGGTCAACCCTGTGAGCTGGACGGTCACGTTCAGGGTATTGGGTGTCGAACTACCATAACCGACCGGCTGCGTCTGTTCGATAACGTAGGTACCGGCTGGCAGATTGTCGAACAGGTAGAAGCCGGTGATCGTCGTTGTCGTCGTCAGCAACACGCTGTTGCCCAGGAGATCGATTCCCGACAGCGTTATGGTCACGCCGTCGAGTCGTCCGCCCTCGCCGCTGTCGAGCGTTCCGTCACGGTCGGTGTCGATCCAGACGATGCCGCTGACAAAGGTTCCCTGTTCCCCGAAGTCGTAATTCACGGCATCGACCCCTGCGCTCAGGTCGATGTTGCTGACCTGGTCACTGCTCAGGGTGCCGCCTGCCGTGCCGACGCGATCAGTTCCGTCGTTGTACGCAGCAGGTTGTGTTTCGCTGACGGTGTAGGTTCCCGGACGCAGGTTGGTGAAGGTGTAAGCGCCGCCTGCGTTGGTGGTGGTCGTC
>DAOUBK010000094.1:0-149249 GCA_034432635.1 Roseiflexus sp. | reverse complement strand
CGCGCGCCTCGAACCTGCCGGGCTGGCGATTGTGCTCAGCGATGTGCGCATCGCGTGGGACCTCCCCGACCTGCGTGCCCACGGACCGAACGTGATGGTCATTCCCGGCGTGCGGAAGCGGCACAACTGGAGCACGTTCGAGGTGGCGGTCGAGCGCGCACGTCCGGCGCTGATCATCGAGATCGTCTCACCGGACGCGCGTGAGAACGATGTGGTGATCAAGGTGGAGCATTATGCACGGGCGGGAGTGGCGCAGTATGTGATTGTGGACGATACAGGGCGGGGGCGGGCGCGGCGGTTGCGCCTGCTTGACTACCGGCTGGAAGGGGGGGTGTACCGGTTACAGGCGCCGGACGGCGAGGGGCGGGTGCACCTGGCGATTGCCGACGTGTGGCTGGGGCTGCAGCGCGACCATGTGGTGTGCTACGATGCAGCGGGGCGGGAGATCGGGGACTATGTGACGGTGGTGGAGCAGGCGCGGCGGGCGGAGGAGCGGGCACGCCGGGCGGCAGCGCGAGCGCGGCGGGAAGCGGCGGCGCGCGCCGAGGCAGAGGAGCAGGCGCGGCGGGCAGAGGAGCAGGCGCGGCGGGAAGCGGCGGCGCGCGCGGAAGCCGAGGAGCATCTGCGTGTCTTACGCGAGCGCCTGAAGGCGCTGGGGATTGAACTGGAAGATGAGACGTAAGAGCGTCAACGCTACATGCAGCCTGACAGAAGTATCAGCGCATAGGCAAACACCATTCCCGGCGATGTGACAGGCGATTTACCCCGATCGTCTGCAGGGCGGCACGATCCGGCGCTCAACGCCTACTATCGCGGGTGGACAACCCTGCTCGATTTGATCGGTTGGGAGTTTCTGTTTCGTGGATGGATCCTGTTCGGCTACGCGCATCGGTTCGGTCCCGAAGCGCTGTGGCTTCAGTCTGTGCCATTCGTCCTGGTGCACATCGGTAAGCCGGCACTGGAGACGTTCTTCACAATCATTGGCGGGTTTGGCTTCGGCTGGCTGGCGTGGCGCACGAAATCTTTCGTCTGGCCCTTCTTCGTTCACTGGTTTGTGGCAACCTTTCTTATAATCGTTGCTGCGTCGTAATCATGTGCGTGATCGGCAGTGGTGGGTTTTCTGGCACGGAGACCGTTGCCGCGCTTCACTCCATCTGCTGGAAGCGGTACTGGATCGCCTCGGCAATATGCTGTGCGGTGATCCGTTCGGTGCCGGCAAGGTCGGCGATGGTGCGCGCCAGTTTCAGTACCCGATGATACCCACGCGCCGACAGGTCGAGCTGCCGCATGGCGCTCTGTAACACCAGTTGACCCTTATTGTCGAGTACACAGTACCGGTGCACCTCCGCAGGTCCCATATCGCTGTTGGTAAGCATACGCATCCCACAAAAACGGCGCTCCTGGATCTGACGGGCAGCGATGACCCGCTCGCGGATCGTGGTTGACCCTTCACCGGGTTGCAGGCTGTTCAATTTCTCGAAGGGCACGCGTGGCACGCTGACGAAGATATCGAACCGGTCGAGCAGAGGTCCACTGACACGTCGCTGGTAGCGTGCAACAGCGGAGGCTGTGCAGGTGCACGGACGCTCCGGATCGCCGTACCAGCCGCACACGCAGGGATTCTGAGCTGCGACCAGCATAAAGGAGGCCGGGTAGGTAATGCTGCCAACGGCGCGGCTCAATGTTACCACCCGATCCTCCAGCGGCTGGCGCAGCACATCGAGTTTGCTACCGAATTCCGGCAATTCATCGAGGAACAGCACCCCACGATGCGCCAGTGACACCATGCCGGGCTTGACCCGCACACCGCCGCCGCCGACCAGTCCAGCGAGTGAGGTGGTGTGGTGCGGTGCACAGAATGGTCGCTGGCGGATCAGTGGAGTGTCTTTGGGCAACTGCCCGGCGACGCTGTAGATTTTCGTCACTTCGATCGCTTCGTTCATTGTGAGAGGTGGCAGGATCGAGATCAAGGCGCGTGCCATGAGGGTTTTCCCTGCGCCTGGACTGCCGGTCATCAGGACGTTGTGCCCGCCAGCCGCAGCGATCTCCAGAGCGCGCCTGACGTGTTCCTGTCCACGTACGACGCTGAAATCAACCGGATATTGAGGCGCGGGTTCGGTGTGTACAGGTGCGCCGGTGTACTCCGGCAATTGTTGCGCGCCGCTCAGATGCGCCGCCAGATCATCGAGACGCTTCACCGGCACAATGCGTACCCCGTTGATGAGCGACGCCTCGGCAGCATCTTCCTCTGGCACGAAAACCTGCCGGATACCGCACTCATGGGCTACGGCGACCATCGGCAGGACGCCGTCGGTGTGGCGTACCGCGCCGTCGAGCCCCAGTTCGCCAATGAAGACCGCATTGCTTACATCGCCCTGAATCTGTTCTGATGCCAGTAACAAGCCGATTGCGATTGGCAGATCATACGCCGGGCCGGCTTTGCGCAGGTCAGCCGGCGCCAGGTTGACCGTAATCCGTTTCATGGGGAATGAGTATCCGCTATTGCGCACTGCGGCGCGCACCCGCTCGCGACTCTCCTGGACCGCAGTGTCACCCAGACCGACGATGGTAAAACCCGGTAGCCCCTGGGCAATATCCACCTCGACCTCAACCAGTACCCCTTCGAGACCGATAACAGCGCTGCTGTAGACCTTCGCCAGCATGCTCCGCCTCCCATCCACCACGGCTTCACAGATATACCGCACTGGTGATGGATGTGGATAGGGTCAGGGATTGAAAGCAGGAAAGAAATCCCACCAGAATGACGATTCTGTGCATTTCATCTATGGTAAGGCCGATCAGATTGTGTGTGTAGTATACTGAGGTGGGGTCGGCAATAAGAGCCTGGCCGAATAAACTATACAGTGTCTATTTGAGGGGTAGGCTAGAGCGATGTCTGTGCCTGCCCTGGCGGGATTTTTCGGATGGGCACTGAGGTGTGCGTCATATGACACAGGCTTCTCGATGGATCTATGTGCTGCTGTTCGGTGTGGCGCGGTTGACCGTCTGTACGACAGTGATGATGCTACTCACAGTGGCGCCGGTCTTGCAGTATTCCTGTACGTTGCTGTAGCAACGAGCAAAGTTTGCGCCTATCCCGCGAAAATGGTATACTATAAGCCACGATTTCGCGGTTGTGGAAAAGTGGGCGTCCCCCACTTTTCTTGTTGTTAGCGCGATCATCGGGCGATTGAGCGGCCGCACAGGTACGACGCTGAGGATACGATGAAAAGTGACTTTTATGCAGCAATCTCACAGATTGCCTCCGAACGCGGTATTCCGAAGGAAGCCATCGTCGAAGTGATGGAAAAAGCGCTGGCGACTGCTTATCGTCGGACACTGGGACCGAACCCGCCGCCGATGGAGATCTCGGTCAGGCTCGACCCTGTTACCGGTATGGCGCGTGTCTATGCCGAGAAACAGGTTGTCGACGATGTTTTTGATGAGCGCTTCGAGATCGACCTGGAGAGCGCACGCAAGATCAAGCCCGACGTCGAACTAGGCGAGTCGGTTGTGGTGGAGGCGACTCCCAAAGATTTCGGGCGGATTGCTGCGCAAACGGCGAAGCAGGTCATTCTTCAGGGGATCAAGGAAGTCGAGCGTGAGCACATCTATGGCGAGTACATGGATCGCGAAGGCGAACTGGTGACAGCGACGGTACAGCGGATAGCGAAGGGCAATGTCATCCTCGAAATGGGGAAAGCCGAGGCTATTCTGCCGCAGAAAGAGCAGGTCGAGACCGATCGCTACTACCATGGCCAGCGCCTGAAAGTGTATCTGATGGAGATCCGGCGTGAGGATCGCGGTCCGAAATTGATTGCGTCGCGTGCGCACAAAAATCTGATCACGCGCCTGTTCGAGATGGAGGTGCCGGAGATTTATAATGGCGCCGTTGAGATTAAATCGATTGCACGCGAGCCGGGCATCCGCACCAAAGTGGCAGTCGCCGCGCGCCAGGAGGGGATCGACCCGGTCGGTTCATGCGTCGGTATGCGCGGGATCCGGATTCAGAACATCGTCAATGAACTGAATGGCGAAAAAATCGATGTAGTTCAGTGGTCATCCAATCCGAAAGAGTTCATTGCCAATGCGCTGTCGCCGGCGCAGGTCGTTGAAGTACAACTGCGCGATCGCGATGATGAACGTGCAGCAACGGTGATTGTGCCGGATAAGCAACTGTCTCTGGCGATCGGCAAAGAAGGTCAGAATGTGCGTCTGGCGGCAAAGTTGACCGGATGGCGGATCGATATCAAGAGTGCATCGGCGTTGCTCGATGAAGAGCGTGCTGCTGCCGAGGCGCGCGATGCTGCGGAAGCCGAGGCGCTGGCGACAGAAGCGGCGCTGGCGACGGCAAAAGTCGAGACGCGCAAAGTCTATGCCGATGGCACGATCGTCTACCGCAAGCACCGCTATGGTCCGCTTGGCGATGATCTGGTCGGTGAAACGGTTCAGTTGCGTGCAACGCCGCAAAAACTGTACATCTATCGCGGTGACCGCCTGGTGGCTTCCTATATCCTGGTTGATGAATCAGAAGACGAAGAGGGTGACGACGAGGAGTAGTTGATAGACGTGAAGGGCGCATCGCGCCCTGTTCGGAGTACAGCAGTGACGCAGACGGCAAAAAAGAAGAAAGGACCGCGTCAGAAGCATGTGCCGCAGCGTATATGCGTCGCCTGTCGCCGTACCGATGCCAAGCGCACGCTGGTCCGTCTGGTGCGTGACGCTGACGCTCGGGTACACATCGATCCGACGGGAAAACGAAACGGGCGTGGTGCTTATCTATGCAACGATCTGGCATGCTGGGATCAGGCACTCCGGCGTCATACACTGGAACGTGCACTGCGGGTGAGTGTGCTGCATCCTGATGATCTGGCGGCGCTCGAGGCATATGCGCGAACGTTACCGCCGGTGATGGGGGGAGAGTAGGTCGGTTGCTTCCTCCGCTAGAGCCAGAGCGAAGCACTGCTAATGGAGTACAACCGAGCGTATCAACCGCGGGCCTGGCCTGTAGTGAGGAGGAACGACAATGAGCGATGTGGAGATTTCTTTTTATCAGCGCGCTGTTGATGCGCGGCATCATATTCAGTTCGCCGGTGGCGGGCGCGGTCCGGGTGGTCCGGGCGGCGGGCGCGGTCCGGGTGGTGCGGGCGGCGGGCGCGGTCCGGGTGGTCCAGGCGGCGGGCGTGGTCCGGGTGGTTCAGGCGGCGGGCGGGGTAGTGGGCGCGGCGGCGACAGTCGCCGCCGTGATGAGAGTTTTGCTGAAAATGAAGGGGGGCGCAGCAATCGGAGCGGACGTACTGCCAGCGCGGCAACAACTGCGCGTACACCGGGGGGATTGACGCGCCCGACAACGACAGTGCGCGCGCCGGTGCGTCCGAAAGGTCCGATCGCGCTACCGGTGACGATGACCGTGCGCGAGTTCTCGGAGGCGACCGGTGTCGGCGCTTCTGAGATTCTGAAGGCGCTGCTCAAGGCTGGCGTCGTCGCCAATATCAATCAGCAGATCGACTATGAAACCGCCGCAGTGATCGCGGCCGATTTCGGTATCGAGACGGTCGAATATGTGCCGCCGCAACTGGAAGGGATTGTTGAGAATATTCGCGATGTGCTGGCTGCGCAAGACCCAAAGGACATGAAACCGCGCCCGCCGGTTGTTACCATTATGGGTCACGTTGATCACGGAAAGACGAAACTGCTCGATGCGATCCGTTCGACGCGGGTGGCAGAGAGTGAGGCTGGCGGTATCACGCAGCATATCGGCGCCTATCAGGTTGAGCTGCACGGGCGGAAGATTACCTTCCTCGATACACCAGGGCACGAAGCGTTCACTGCAATGCGCGCACGTGGCGCACAGGTCACCGATATTGTGGTGCTCGTCGTCGCTGCCGACGACGGGGTGATGCCGCAGACACTGGAGGCGATTTCACACGTGAAAGCGGCAGGCGTGCCGATGATCGTGGCGATCAATAAAATCGACGCGCCCAACGCCAATCCGGATCGCGTTCGCCAGCAACTTGCCAACGCCAATGTGATCGTCGAGCAGTTCGGCGGCGATGTTCCATCGGTTGAGGTGTCTGCCAAACTGAAGAAGAACATCGATGGATTACTCGAGATCGTTCTGCTCGTCGCCGACCTGAACGAGTATAAGGCGAACCCCAACGCACCAGCAGTTGGAACGATCATCGAAGCCGAAATGGATCGCACGCGCGGTCCTATTGCTACAGTGCTGGTGCAGAACGGGACACTGCGCCTGGAAGATAATGTGTTGGTTGGAAGCACAACCGGCACGATCCGCACGATGTTCAACGACGCCGGGAAGCGCCTGCGTTTCGCCGAACCGGCAACACCGGTGGTCATTCTCGGTCTGCACGATGTACCGCAGGCAGGCGATATTTTGCAGGTGATGCCCGATCTGGTAGTGGCGCGCGAGATCGCGCTGCAGCGACAACGTAAGCAGCGTCTTGAAGCGATGGCAAGTCCGCGCGGCGTCAGCCTCGATGGGTTGTTCAGTTCCATCCAGCAGGGAAAAATCAAAGAACTGAACATCATCCTGAAGGCGGATGTCCAGGGGTCAATAGGCGCAATTGAGCATGCTCTGAGCCAGCTCAACACCGAAGAGGTGCAGATCAGGATTATCCATCGCGGTACTGGGACGATCACCGAGAGTGATGTGAATCTGGCGATTGCATCCCATGCAATTATCATTGGCTTCAATGCTCGCCCCGATCCGGCAGCGCGTCGGCAGGCTGAACAGCACGGCATCGATATCCGGTTCTACAATATCATCTACCAGTTGACCGAAGATATCAAGAAAGCCATGATCGGCATGCTCGAACCGGAGTATCGGGAGGTGACCGAAGGATTCGCCGAGGTGCGTACTACCTTCCGCCTTCCCACTCGTGAGATTGTGGCGGGTCTGTATGTGACCGAGGGGAAGATTTCGCGCCAGTACAATGTGCGTGTTCTGCGGAACGGCGTCGTGCTCCACGATGGGAAGATCGCCAGTCTGAAGCGCTTCAAGGATGATGTGCGCGAAGTGCAGGCCGGCTATGAGTGCGGCTTGATCGTTGAAGGGTTCAACGATATTGCACCCGGCGATACGATGGAGTTCTATCGCAGGGAGCGGGTGGAACGAACAGTATGAGTAAGCGCACCGAACAACTTGGTCACGAGATCCAGCGGATCCTGGGAGAGATCATTCAGTACGAACTGAAGGACCCGCGGGTTGGATTTGCAACGGTTGTGGGGGTTGAGGTGACGGCCGATCTGCAGATCGCGCGGGTGCGGATCTCGGTTATGGGGACGCCAGATGAGCGGCGGGAAACGATGGCGGCGCTGGAACGCGCCAAAGGCTTCCTGCGTCGTCGCCTGGCAGAGGAACTGAACTATCTGCGCTTCGTGCCAGAACTGCGATTGATCCTCGATACGTCGGTTGATTACAGTCTGCATATCGATGAACTGCTTCGGCGCGCTGCCGGAGAGCGCGCCGACTCTCCCCCTCGGCAACCTGAAGATGACAAACCGGCAGAGTAGGTTTGTGTTGCCTGCATCTGGAAATGGATGCGCCATGACGATGGTTGCGACCCCGGTCGATGTGTATTACAAAAAACGGATTCCTTACACCTGTCGGGGCCAGACGTTCGCGTTCGATGTGGCGCATACCCTTTTTTCGTCGTATCAGGTCGATGAGGGGACCGACCTCTTTCTGCGCACGATTGAGCCTGCTTCACCACAGACGATCCTCGATTTGGGATGCGGGTGCGGTGTGATCGGAATCGTTCTGGCGCGCTGGTTCCCTCAGGCGCGCGTTATTCTAGCCGACCGAGATCTTCTGGCGGTGCGTTATGCCCGCCATAACGCTGCGCTCAATCAGACTACCAATGTCGAGGTGATCGGTAGCGTCGGGTTCGAGCACATTCCCGACCTTCCTTTCGATCTGATCGTCTCCAATATTCCGGCAAAAATTGGCGATGAAGCTATCGAACGCGAGTTTATCCTCGATCCGCTGGACCATCTCCGTCCCGGCGGCGACTACTGGTTTGTGGTGGTCAGCGGTCTCAATCGCCTGATACCGGTGTTGGGGCGTCGCCATAACCTGCGCCTGAAGGAAGTCAAGAAGCGTGCTGGTCATACGGTTTATCATATCCACAGGGTGCCTGCATGATCTACAACGATCCAGTCCTTGCAGCAGCGCCGCTTGCCGAACGCATCGCTGCAGCACAGAACATTCTCATTCTGACGCATATCAACCTCGATGGTGATGCGGTTGGGGCGGCACTGGGCATGTGGCACGCCCTTGGCGCTCTTGGCAAACAGCGTACTGCGCTCCTCATGCCGCCTCTGCCGGGGTATGTGCTGTGGCTCCCCGGCGCCGATCAGATCATCCTCTATCAGTCGGGAATGGCGCTTCCACCGGTCGATCTGGCGATCCTGGTCGATACGGCTCATCTGACCCGCATCGGATCGATCTACGATGAACATGCGGCGTTCCTGGCAACACTGCCGGTCGTGGTTATCGATCACCATGTGACGAATGATGGCAGTGCGACGTTCAACCTGATCGACCCGGACTCCGCCTCTACCTGTGATCTGCTCTATCGGCTGTTCTGTGCCATGGGAGTAGACATCGACAGGACAATCGCTACCTGTCTGCTGCTTGGATTGACCACCGATACGCAAAGTTTCCAGACCGACGCCACCCGTCCGGCATCGCTGCGCGCTGCGGCTGCCCTGCTCGAAGCCGGCGCCGACCATGCGCAGATCATCCGGGCGGTGTACTATGGGTTGCCTGCGAGTAGTGCAGCGTTGATGGGACGTGCACTCGCCGGATTGCGCTATGAGGATGGTGTCGCCTGGGTGACGGTGAGCAAAGAGATGTTCGCAGCGACCGGTGCTGAGGAGGAAGCGGCGGACGAAGTCATTCGCGTGCTGCAACGCATAGGCGCGGCGCGGGTGATGGCGCTGTTCAAAGAACGTCACGATGGCACAACGAAGGTGAGCCTGCGGGCGCGTGCGCCGCTGAATGTGGCGGATATTGCTCAGCGCTGGGGGGGCGGCGGTCACGCGCAGGCGGCAGGCGCCAATATTCCAATGACGCCAGCAGATGCTGCCGATGCTGTCGTTCCGCTGCTCAAAGCGCTGGCGGCACGCGATCTGCCCTGACTCAAATGACCACATGCACGGATTTCTTAACATCGATAAACCCGCTGGTATGACATCACACGCTGTTGTGGCCCGAATTCGTCGCCTCAGCGGGCAACGGCGCGTCGGGCATGCCGGCACGCTCGATCCAGCAGCGACCGGGGTGCTGGTTGTCGCGCTCGGTGGGGCAACCCGCTTGATTGAGTATGTGCAGCATCAGACGCTGAAACAGTACCGGGCAACCGTGTGCCTGGGTATAACCACAACAACCGATGATGCGGAGGGCGAGGTCACTGCCCGCCATCCGGTTCCGCCGCTGGATCGGGGGACGGTTGAACGCGCACTGACGCCGCTGCGCGGAACGATCTGGCAGACGCCGCCCAGGTATGCGGCGCTGCACCACGACGGTCGCCGGCTATACGAACTGGCGCGTGCCGGTGTGACGGTCGAAACGCCGCCGCGACAGGTGTACATCGAGCGTCTCGATCTGCTTGAGTTCGATCCGCCGCTGCTGACGCTCGATATGGTATGTGGTAGCGGAACGTACATTCGTGCGCTGGCGCGCGATCTGGGAGCAGCGCTGGGGTGTGGTGCGCATCTTGCTGCTCTTCGTCGCACCGCTGTCGGCGCGTTCCGCATCGAGGACGCACTGCCGCTGAAGGTTCTGGAGGAGGAAGCGCAAGCCGGCGCGCTGCCGATGCACGAAACTGTGCGCCGATATCTTCTACCGCCCGTCATTGCCGTCGCCGACTGGTACGCCGTTCAGCTCGATGAAGAGCGCGCCCGGCGTCTCCAGCACGGCATGCCGGTCATTGCGCCACCCGGCGCAGCGTCTCAGGCGCGCGCGCATGCTCCCGATGGAACGCTGCTCGCGATCCTGCGTCTTGATGGTGCATACTGGCGTCCGATAAAAGTGTTCGATTGGACTGATGCATGAATATCGTTTACGGTCTTCCACAACCGATCAATGAACGACCGACCGTGCTGACCATCGGTGCGTTCGATGGCGTGCATCGCGGTCATGCCCACCTGATCAGCACAACTGTGCAACGTGCGCGTGCGCTGGGACGACAGGCAGCGGTGCTGACCTTTGACCCGCATCCGGATGTCGTTGTTCGTCCGGGGAATGAGCGCCCCACACTTACGACGGTCGTCGAGCGGGCGGAATTGATCGCTGCGCTGGGTGTTGATCTGATGATTGTCATGCCGTTCACACGAGAATTGATGGCGTTGACTGCACACGAGTTTATAACCCGCCTGTGTGGAGTGCTGGCACTCCGCGAACTCTGCATTGGCTGGGACTTTGCGCTCGGTCGTGGTCGGGAGGGCAATGCCAAGCATCTGGCAGCAATCGGGCAGACGTTTGGCTATACAGTGCACCGCGTTGAGCCGTTCCTGCTCGACGGCGAAACGGTCAGTTCAACTCGCATTCGTGCTGCACTTGGCAGCGGTGACATTGCTGCCGCCAACCGATTGCTCGGCTACCCGTACAGTCTGCGAGGTCCAATCGTCGAAGGCGACCGGCGTGGACGAATGATAGGTTTCCCAACCGCCAACATCCATGTCGATCCACATCGTATGCTACCGGCACACGGGGTGTATGTCTGTCGCGCTCTGCTTGGCGGCGTCACCTATGGCGCGGTGACCAACGTCGGCGTGCGCCCGACATTCGATGGAACACGCCGAACAGTCGAGGCGTACCTGCTCGATTTCAGCGACGAGGTGTACGGCGAAGAATTGCGGTTGATGTTCCTGCACCGTCTGCGTGGCGAGCAGAAGTTCGATGGCATTGCGGCGCTGGTGGCGCAGATCAGCCGCGATGTTGCCGCCGCACGCGACTGGTTACAGGAGCATGATCTCGTCTGACGTGGGACGAACGGTGCATCAACCATGAACCTGCTTGAAACCATTCGAATCGCGCTGAACAGCCTGGCAGCCAACAAATTGCGCTCTGTGCTGACCATGCTTGGAATCATCATCGGCGTCGGCGCGGTCATTACACTGCTGGCGCTGGGCGGCGCCATTCAGACACTGGTCACCCGCGAGTTGCAGGGGTTAGGGTCGAACCTGGTGTTTCTGTTTCCCGGCACCAACGATCCTGAACAGAACCGGCGTGTTCCGCCGCGCCTGACGAATGAAGATGTCGCTGCGCTCGCCGATCCGCTCAATGTTCCGGCAGCCGCAGCGGTGACACCTCAGTTGACCCGTGGCGCGCTAATCGTCTACGCCGGCGCCGGTTTCGATGGACGTGTCGCGGGGGTGACGCCGAACTACCCGCAGGTGCGTAACGCCAGGGTGATCAGTGGACGCTTCTTCGATCAGACGGAAACCGACCTGCGTTCACGGGTGGCAGTGATCGGGGCGGATGTGCGCTCATCGCTCTTCCCCAACGAAGACCCGATCGGAAAACGCATCCGCATCAACGATGTCAGTTTCGAGGTGATCGGCGAAATGGCGCCGCGTGGCGGCAATTTCGGTCCCAGTGAAGATAATCTGGTGTTTGTGCCGATCACAGCTGCACAAACGCGCCTGTTTCCACCGCCGCCAGGGGCTGTGAGTCGGATCGATGTCAGCGTGGTCTACATTCAGGCAATCGATGAACGCAGCATCGATACGGTAATCGATCAGGTCACCGACGTGCTGCGTCGCCGGAATGGGTTGACCTATCAGGACAACAATTTCACGATTGTGACGCAGCAGGACCTGATCGCCTCGTTTGGGACGATCACCGGTGCATTGACAGCCTTTCTCGGCGCAATTGCGGCGATTTCACTGCTGGTGGGTGGAATCGGCATTATGAATATCATGCTCGTGTCGGTTACCGAACGTACCCGTGAAATTGGGTTGCGCAAGGCGGTTGGGGCGCGGCGGCGCGATATTCGTTTTCAATTCGTTGTCGAAGCAACAACCCTGAGTCTGCTCGGCGGATTGCTTGGGATCGCGCTGGGGTATGCGCTCTCGGCGCTGGGAACGGTCTTGCTGCAAGGGGTGGCGGAAGGTGCCGAGGCACGGGTGCAACTCGATGCAATCCTGCTTGCGACTCTCACATCGATTATTATTGGCTTGATCTTTGGTATCTACCCTGCTATTCGCGCCTCGCGGCTCAACCCGATCGATGCCCTGCGGTACGAATGATCGTCAACGTTCTCGCACCAGCACTACCGTCGCTTCGTTGGCATACACCTCGCGCCACACGTCGGCACGGGCGCGGACGTATTCCAGTAGCGGCGCCTGTTCTTCGATGCTCAGCATCATGCCGTCGATGCGGTATTTCGCCAGCAGCTCCTCGACTTCAACCCCTTGCCCCAGCAAGATGTAGTCGCGCCACTGCTCGAACGGGTATAACTCGATGCGTGGATCGATAAAGACCTTCTGGTCCGGCGTTGCCCAGATCAGGTACGAACCGTAACTCATGGCATGAAACAGTCGCTGCGGGCGTTGCGGCAAGTTCTGGAGCGCGCGTGTCGCCTCGACCGGTGTACTCTTTGCAAGCAGGGCGCCGGTTTCTGGCGGCAAGAGCGCCGGCTTGATCCATGGTGAGCCGATCAGCAGGAGCAGCGCCAGCAGGGCGATGAGTGCAGCATTCATTGCCGGAATACCCTGGAACCGGCGTGGCGGCGGTGGTGGCAGCAATGTCGTTGCCTGAACCGCCAGGAGCGGCGTTGCCACAAACCCCATCCACACGATATTGCGCGTGGCGCCCAGTGCCAGCCAGAGAAATGCGCCGAATAGCAACAGGTCGGTCGGGTCGGGTCGGGTGCGCGCATAGATCAGGGTGAGCGCGGCGCCGATCAGAAACAGGAAGAAGATGGCGCCATTGATGTCTCGAATCGTCGGCGGCGACCATTCAGTGACCAGATCGGTCACCTGACTGCTGCCGAGCAGATTCGTCACGTACCCTAACACCTCAACCCCGCGTGGATTGAGGAGAGTTGCGGCTGCAGTGACTGCCCCCCCCACGATAAGCGGTAGGTCCAGACGCGCTGCCGACGTGCTGCGCAAGCGTTTGAACGTTTCACCGACGAAGACGATGCCGATCAATCCCAGACCGAGCACAAACGAGCCATGCATATTCACCCACAGCGCCATAAGCACCGGCAACAGCCAGAGACGCTGCGCGTTCCTCAGGCGGTGTTCGGTCAGAACAGTCAGAAAACCGGCAAATAGCGGGAATACATATGTTTGCGGGCGCACCGTCCAGTTATCGAACGACAGTGGCATGGTCGCCAGCAACAGGATCGCCACGCACGCCCGAATCCGATTGGTACGCAGGATGCAGAGACGGAGCAGCAGCCCATATGCCAGCGTCAGCACCAGCGCCTGTACCACGATAATCAGCGGCAATCCGCCGATCCGATGGAGCGACGCCATCAACACCTGTGCCAGCCATCCCTGATTGAAAAACGGCTCGCCGGCACGTGTGTAGGAGAACAGATCATGCTGCGGGATCGTTCCGGTCTCCAGGATCACGCGCCCGGTTGCCATATGCCACCAGAAGTCGTGCGGTGGAATGGGGGTCAACAGAGGTCGGAGCGCAATCAGCATCAACGCAGCTGTCACATACACATGATCGAGCGTGAGGCGCAAGCGTGTCTGCGGTTGTGGAACGGATTCGAGGGTCGAAGGCGAGGTCATAGCCGGGACGCTACCTTTCTTCAACACGTCGGTACAGAATACTATACCGGTCCTCGTACTCAACAATCCAGGCGGGATCGGCAGCCAGCGCAGCAACGAGCGGCGCCTGCCGTGATCGACTGAGCAAGGCCCGATCGATGCCATACTGTGCGATCAGCGTGCGATACGCGCGCGCTTCGCCGAGCGCCAGGTAATCTTCCCATAGCGCCAGCGGGTAGAGTTCGACACGCGTATCGACGAACACCTGCGGCGCAGGAAGCGCCCAGATCAGGTACGAACCATACGCCATATCATTGAACAGCCGACCGCCGGGATGATCGCGCAGGTACGCAGCCGCCCCGACCGGCGTATCGGCGCTGTAGAGCAGCGGCGCTCCCGGCACTTCGGCGAACAAACCTCGGTAGGACGCGGGCAGGTTGAGCGATGACCTGAACGGCGGTTGCAGCGCACCGACCCCGATCAGCAGGGCAAGTGCAATGATTGCGGCGAACGGATCGCTGCGTGGCGCAGCAACTCGAGAGGAAGGACGCGCCAGGCACTGTGCCAGCATCGGCATCGCCAGCATGCCGAACCAGACCACGTAGCGCATCCCGCTCCACGCCAGCCACAGAAATGCGCACAACAGCAGGGTGTCGGTCAGGTTCAACCGCCGCCGACCAAGTGCCAGCGCAGCGATCAGGAACAACGTCGCCAGAAAGAACACCTGACCTGCCAGGCTCCGCACGGTTGGCGGTTGCCACTCGTTCACCAACCCTTGGCTGGGGGGATCGGTCAATAATTTCACTACATACGCAAAAATATCGACGCTGATCGGATTGACCAGGGTGGCGGCCAGGGTTGCGAGTGTGACTGCCACAAGTGCTGCCAGACGGCGCAGATCGAGAGCGTCCGGTTGCCGCAAGAGCGCTCGCGTCCCCTCGCCGATGCAGTACAGCGTCAGCAGTACAAGCCCTAGCACAAATGAGCCATGCGCATTAACCCAGAAAACCATCAGCGGCGGCAACACCACCAGTGCACGCCATCCCACCTGCCGCATTGCATATGCGCCAGGAATGATCGTATACGCCATGAACGGCGCCCATGCCCAGTTTTGCGGGCGTGTCGTCAGATTGTTGATCGTCATCATCCCGGCGAGGAAGATCGCCAGCCCGGCCAGATGCCACGAACCGCTGCGTCGCCGGGCTTCAAGCAATACCAGCGCAAACGCGAGCGTCCCCAGCAGAGTGCGCGCCAGCACCGGACCCTGCAACCCGCAGAGGAGATACATCTGGTAGAAGAGCCAGTCGCCGAGCCAGGCAGCATAGACGAACGGCTGATCGGGTGGAACGGTCCAGGCAAACATGTTGGTGCGCGGCACACCCGACTCGGCCACAATCCGCCCGATCCGCAGGTGCCACCAGAAATCGTGCGGATCGGTTGGCGCCAGCGAAATCAGCGCTGCCACCACTGCCAGCGGGATCAGACCGTACAGATGAATGAGCGCGGGGAACGGCGCGTTGTGCATGAGTCTCCCGATGGTATGGAGCACAGACGTATGTGTGCGATGCACAACCGTATCAATCGTTTCTCTGGATGCATCCCGGAAGCGCCTCGCAGCGAGCAAGGGTGCCTCCCGACGGATATTTTGTTGCCATTTTGCTACCTTCTCGCGTCACGATTGTGATCGCACAGGAAGCGACGCAACGAGTATAATGGACAGGCGCCGGTAGAGCAACTGCGCCGGTTTCGGGTCATTGTACACTGGCAAGGAGATTGCATGACGTTACCGCAGCCGATCACGCAAAACCGGGCGACTGTGAACGTCGCGCTGGCTGACTGCACAGTTGTGATTCCGACCTACAACGAGCGTGAAAACATCGCTGTGCTCATCCAGCGCATCCTGGAGATGTCGCGTTTCCGGGTGCTGGTTGTCGATGATAATTCGCCCGATGGCACTGCCGGTATCGTGGCAGATATGGCTGCCGGTGAACCGCGCATCGGATTGTTGCTCCGACCGGAGAAACGCGGGTTGGGCAGCGCCTACGTCGCCGGTTTTCGGCGTGCACTCGCCGAAGGTACAGCGTACATTTGCGAAATGGATGCCGATTTCTCCCACGATCCGGCATACCTGCCACAGTTGCTGGCAGCAGCCGAAACGCGCTATGATCTGGCGCTCGGTTCGCGCTATGTTCTGGGTGGCGGCACGACCGACTGGGGAATCGTCCGGCAGATGATCAGTCGTGGCGGCAACCTCTACGCCCGCGCGATCCTGGGGTTGCCGGTGATGGACGCGACCAGCGGCTTTCGCTGCTATCGACGTCGGGTACTGGAAACCATCGACCTGGACGATATCCAGTCGAACGGATACGCCTTCCAGATCGAACTGGTCTATCGCACCATGCGCGCCGGTTTTCGGATTGGCGAACTGCCGATCATCTTTCCCGACCGACGCGTCGGGCGTTCAAAGATGTCGAAGCGCATCGTGCTCGAAGCGCTGATCAACGTCTGGCGGCTCCGGTTTCGCTCCCTGTGAAGGCTTGCGTTGCGGGTGGTATAATACCTGGAGATTGGCTTTTTGTTCTGCCCGAACTGCGCTCTGGAGGCTGTCGTGACGGTGAATGATACTGCGCCATCCCTCAAAGAACTCTATGATAAATTGAATGCCGATCTGGAAAAAACGCGCCGGGAACTGAACGAGATCGAATCGCTCCTGCGACAGACATCCAATGAGGTCGAGAAACTCCAGCAGCGCGAACTGACCGTCTCGAATCGCCTGCGCGATCTGGATGTCAATGTTGATCGTTACAGCAAGGCGGATATCAAGAATTTTTATGCTTCGGCACAGGAAGTGCAAATGCGGCTCCTGACGATGCGCAGCCAGCTTGAGCAACTGCACTATCGTCAGCAGTCCGCCAAACAACGGCAGAGTCAGGTGTTCGAACTGATCACTGCGCTCGAACCATTGCTGGGTGTCGCTGCTCCCACCGGCAGCGCTCCCGGCGTGATTGGGAGCGACCAGTTGATCGCCGATATTATTCAGGCGCAGGAGAAAGAACGTCTGCGCATCTCGCTTCAGATGCACGATGGTCCGGCGCAATCGATGAGCAACCTTGTGCTGCGTGCCGAAATCTGCCAGCGTTTGCTCGACCGCGATGTCGAGATGGCGCGTGCCGAACTGGGCGCTCTCAAAAATGCAATCAACGCCACCCTTCAGGATACACGCCGCTTCATCTTCGATCTCCGCCCCATGATCCTTGACGATCTCGGTCTGGTGCCGACATTACGTCGCTATGTTCAGCAGGTGAGCGAAAAGAACAAACTCGACATCAATCTGATGGTGCAGAATCTTGATATGCGTCTGCCTTCCCACTACGAAGTTGCCATCTTTCGCTTCATTCAAGAAGCACTCAACAATGTCATCAAGCATGCCAACGCCACGCAGGCGCGTGTGCTTGTTAGCGTGCGTGATGATGTCGATGGAACCCCCATGATCCACGTATCGGTCGAAGATGACGGCAGCGGATTCCCTGTCGGCGAAGTGCTGGCTGATGACAGTGGCCGGCGCAACATGGGCATTGCCACCCTCCGTCAACAGGTCGAAACGCTGCTCCGCGGCGAATTCGGCATCGAAAGCGCCATCGGGCGTGGTACGCGTGTCGAAGCATTGATCCCCCTGCCGATGTAGGGATGCCAGAGAATAGACCAGCGCCTTGCAGCCGGCGACCCGTCCAGTCCGTGTGGTGTTCCCTTCGTCTTGGCGGTTTCTGTCCGTTATCGCTTCTACTCGTTATCGTATTGCCCAAAAGTCCTACCTGTTTCCTAAGAAAGTATTCACAGAGTACCGTCTTTTTTTGGGACTGATTGCCTATTGAGAACCGGGGATCAGATCTCTATACTGTACACATAGTTCATTTAGTTCGACCCAATTTCTAAGGAGGTGTCGCAATGGTTCGCAGTTTCTTCGCTAAGGAAGAAGGCCAGGGTCTGGTTGAGTACGCGCTCATTCTCGTGCTGATCGCCATCGTCGTCATTGGTATCCTCACCCTGCTCGGCAGCCGTGTCAGCCAGGTCTTCAGCCAGATCAACAGTGGTCTGACCCGCTAGTATCGGTTCGTTCTCGCCGGTTGCCGCCCCTCTGGATATCCAGAGGGGCGGTTTCATTGTTGGTTCGAGGTCACTGTCTGAGGCGCCCTGCCTGCGCCTGTTCAGGGCAGACGGAACATGCGAGCGTGTATGGGAGATTAGGTTTGGGGATACTCCGAATGCCCTCACCCCCGGCTCCTCGACCGTGTCGCGCTCGAGGGGAGACCAGAAGCCTGCGCCGGGGCATCCTGATGAAGCAGAAGTTGTGTTGGTCCATATGTTCTGTCCGCCCCTAGAGCCTGTTATGTACGTTGAAGCCTGACCGCACCATCCTGCCGTGCCGAGCAGGCGAAGGCAGTGTCTTCGCCTGCTCGTTTCGTCTCTCACGAGGATCGCGCATGCAGGAGTCCACGGGTCGCATCCTCTGGCGCGCCGAAGCCGTGCTGCCAAGCGCTGCCTGGTACGAGCACAGGGATGGTCCTGGCGCGCCTTGGCAGGGGTGACATGCGTTGCCCATGCCCATGTCCTTGGCGTCCATTGACGCTGCGATTCCTGGCAGCAAAGCATGCCACAGTAGATGCTGTAGACGGGCACTCGCGTGCCTGGGATGTACGGTGTGGCTCGAACGTAATCGGCAGATGCTGCATCCATCAGGAAGAAACGCCATAAAATCTCGAATGGGTAGCCAAAGGCATTGCCTTCGCCTACCCATCAAATAGCCCCTGTTATTCGGATAAGCTCTTAGTAGGCGAGTATTGCGGTAAGCGCTGCGCCGGTATCGGTGAGATCGGGGAGCACTGCATCGGGGGCGTGTGCACGCAGTTCTTCGACACTAAACGGACCGGTTGCAACCGCCACGGCGCGCGCACCGACAGCGCGTGCGCAGGCAATGTCGTTCGGGGTGTCTCCAACGATAACAATGTCCGGTCCGGCGAAGACACGTCCATAGCGCCGTGCAGCGCGCTCTGCTGCAATCGAGGGGAGTTCCGTGCGGCGCGGACTGTCGCTGCCGTATGCGCCGCTCTCGAAGTCGAAAAACTCGACCAGATTCATCATGCGTAGTTTGAGGTGCGCCACTGGTGCTAGATTCCCAGTCAGCAACGACTGAACGACTCCTGTGGCACGCAGTCGTTGCAGAATTGCGACTGCGCCCTCCAGAACACGCCCGCGGGTGCGAAACGCATCCTCCCGTGCGCTCAGGATGTCCAGGTAAGCAGCGGTGAACTCAGCGAGTCGACCGAGCAACTCCTCCGGTGGACGTTCCGGGAAGGTTTCCAGGATGATCTGTTGATCGGTTTTGCCGGCATATGAGCGCCGTTCATTGTCTGATGGACGACCATAGATGCGCGTCATTGCAGCGCGCATCGCTTCCCCTGCCACGCCGCCGCTGTAGAGTAGCGTGCCGTCGATGTCCCAGAGAACGAGTTTATGTGCCATCATGGTTGCGACGATGGTTGATAACGTGGCGCCGGCGGTGCAGGCGGAATCGGGTCGAGACTCAACACCGGTGCAAGAGGACCGACAAGACGATCCACCAGCCACCCCAGACGCTGGAATTGTGGACCGAGTTCGGTGTCCTTGAGCGGTATTTCGACTGGGACGTTGAGGCGTACCGGAATGGTAACATCATCGAGTGGGATATCCATCTTCAGCGCAATGCGCAATGGCGTTCCTGCCGGCAGGGTGAGACGGATATTATTGGCGCGCAGGCGATTGCCGTTGCCGAGATCGATATCTGCGCCACTCAACTGTAACGGGACCGCTTCGACCAGTGTGACTGTCGTCTGCTGATCGACCGGCACGATCACACCGGCGCCTTTCAACGGCAACGGTTGATCGAGCGGAATCGTCGTGCGAATCGTCGCTCCCTGCAATCCGGCGACGATGCTGCGCAGTTCGGCGACATTGTCGGTGGCAAATCCTTGCCCGAGTACAGCGGTCGATGCGATCTGCTGGCGCCATTGAACGATAAACCCGACAAGCAACAGCACCACCGTGAGCAGCACAATGTTAATGATGAATGATGTGATGATCAACGCCTTCCAGAAGGATGTCAGACGTGAGCCGCGCGACTGCGGCTTGCTCTCTGTCTGCGAACGAACCTGACGGCTCCATCCGCCAAACAGACTCCTGGATCGGTGCGGCACAGCGATCGCAGTGGACGATGCATCAGGCGAACGGGGATCGGATGCGGTGCGACGGGTCTGCGTATTAGCCATCTGGAAGCCCTCCTTTGTGTGCGTGATCGTGACGGTGGCGCAAACGCATACCGTCGCAAGTATATACCACTGTGTGTGGTAAATCAAGATGCACTCGTATGTGGAACAGAACACCGCTGCGACAGTGAAGTCGTTGCTTTACTGCTGCTCATGCAACCTCTTGACCAGTTTCCAGCAGTTGTACCCGCCGCGTGTGCGATGGTAACGCACGACATCGAGTGCTGCATACGTGATGCTCAATCCGTACCCGCTTTCCGGCAGATCGGCAATGTCAACGTCATCATCGGGCAGGACAGAGGTACAGGGCGCGGAGCGGTATGGTGCGCCCTGATCGATCACGAGCACTTCAATGCGATCCGTAAAAAGGCGCAGCCGCAACCACAACGGGCGCTCATGCGTATCGGGAGCATATGCATGGCGCAAACCATTCGCCACAACCTCCGCCAGCGCCGTTGTAAACAGGTGTCGCCACGTTTCAGAGGGTAAACAGTCGATGCGTGCTGCATCTTCCCAGAAGTGCGCCAGAAGATGGTGCAGAGCGTCGAGACCCTCTGCCATTGTCTGCGTGGCAACCTGTGCTTCAATCAGCAGTGATCGGGGTGTAGCCAGCGCGAGCCTCCTCGATAGTCTCGTAGGGTCGCAACACCCGCTCAAGGGTTGTCAGTTTCAGTAATGTGCGAACCTGCTCATTGGCACAGGCGATCCGCAGATCACCGCCCACCTGTCGTGCAGCCTTCAAGCCGCTGATCAGCGCGCCAAGCCCGGAACTGTCCACAAAACTGACCCGTTTCAGGTCGAAAATCAGCCGTTGTCGACCACTGGCAATCAGGTCGCCGAGATTACGCTTGACATCGGCAGCCGTCAGCAGATCCAGGCGACCTTCCATTTGCACGATTGTGATTCCATCATCACCCTGTTCGCTCTGTAGTATCATGACTCGTTTTCGCCTCCCATTCGGGTCGTTCGGTTGCCGATCTCAGGGTTGCAATGACTGATCGGCCGATCCGCCTTGGTTTTTGTCACGTTCCCCCTGGAGCGCCGGTTGCCAGAGGAAACCTCTGATCCAGGGGATGCTATGCCGGCGATGTAGCAACCGGCATCGGTTGATCCTGTTCGTCGGGTTGATAGAGCGCCGCATCGAGCACCACGCTCAACATAAGCAAATCATACCCGATCCAGAAGACATTGACCAGTGTTGGCACGCCTTCAGTCTGCCAGCCCAGCGCCAGTCGCGTCAATCCCCAGATGGCGGCCAGCGCCAGGAGCGCCATGGTGATGAGCTGGATCCGTACCAGGCGCAATACCCCCCAGAGTAGCGAGCCTCCCTGACGTACTTTCGGGGTTACAACAAAACCGAGCGGTCGTCCGGCGTACACATTCCCGATGGCGCTGATGGTTGCCTGGATCCAGAGCGGAAAAAGCGCCAGACTGTACTGCCTTCCGCGCCAGGTAGGCAGTTTCCAGCCAGCCACTGCGAAGACCAGTTCGTTGGTGATCAGGTAGGACACGAGCCGCCAGAGAAATTCGTCCGCCTGCGTGCGTACCGGCAGCATGCCGAAGATCAGGTAGAAGATCGGTGCGGAGAGGTAGATGACGCTGAAGAAACCGGAAAGATAACTCCACATGGTGGCAAAGTACATCAGGCGCTGGCCCCAGTGTAACCCCGGTACGAAGAGCGGATTTTCGCGCAGCATCACCTGGATCGTTCCCTGTGCCCAGCGGAGGCGTTGCTGGAGCGTCGAACGCAAATCCTCAGGCGCCAGACCACGTGCCAGGATTTCGTGATGGTAGACAGAATGCCACCCCGCGGCGTGCAGGCGCATTGCCGTTGCCATATCTTCGGTCACCGAAATCGTTGCCAGCGGCATCACCGGTTGCGCTTCGTCGGCGCGGTCGATATCGACTGCCAGCAGTAACTCGCGCACCATGGCGATGGCAGCCAGCGGTGATCGTTCGCGTGTCGTCAGCGTATGCAGGATCGCTTCGTCGTCGAGCGACCGGCTCAGCGTAGTGGTGAGATCATCATCCCCTTCGAGTCCTGGAATGGTCGTCAGTTCGTCACGTAGGCGCATCAGGTCATCGGCGACGATCGGACGCGCGGCTGCGGCGGCGCGCTGTTGGAAGTACCAGGTGAATTCCTGGATGGGTCGTCCCTCGTGCAGCATGCGGCGACTGGTGCGCACAGCAGCGCGCAACTCGTCGATTGCCGACCGGATAGCCTGACTCTCGACGGTTTGCGTCTGCTGCGCGGCATTGTGCAGCAGCATATCGGCGGTGCGCAGAGCACGCTCCACACGCAGTTCCAGGTCACGCACATAATTGGTGATGCCGATCTGCATAAGCGCCTCGCGGCGCAAAACAGCATTCGATCCACAGAAGAATGCGGCATTCCAGCCATCTTTCCCCTGCATAATTGGACCGTAGAAGAGAGGCGCCTGACTGCCGAGTGGGTCGTCGGGAGGAACGTTGTAGAACCACTGAGGCGTCTGCACCAGCGCCACGCGCTCATCGGCAAAGTATCCCAGCGTGCGATCGAGGATATTGGGTGACGGTATCTGATCGGCGTCCAGTACCAGCACAAATTCACCACTGGTCTGGCAGAGGGCGTTATTCAGATTGCCTGCCTTGGCGTGACGTTGTTTTCCTTTCCATTCCTCGGAGCGTATCAGATACCCGATCCCGATCTCTGCTGCCATTGCCCGCATCGCCGGCGAGTTGCCATCGTCGAGCAGGTAGGTGCGGTGCGGGTAACGAATGTCGCGTGCGGCGATTGCCGTTTGGCGCACAATCTCGACCGGTTCGTTGTAGCAGGTGATGAAGACATCAACGGTTGCGTGGGAGGGCGGCGGAGGTGGTTCGCCACGCTGTTTCATTTTCCAGAGGGTCAGCCCAAACAGCCACGCATCGATATAACTGTATGTTTCGGCGATGACCAGACCGATGGCGATGGGCCAGGTGGCCCAGTTGATGGTTGCGGTGTAGCGCCAGCTCAGATACAGAAAACCGAGGAGCAGATTGGCAGCGATGAGCACGCGCAGCAACCCCAGACGCAATTCTGCACGTAGATCGGGGTCTTCAGGCAGCACTCTCTGCACGAAACGGTTCATAGCGTTTTCCGTCGTATTCGTCGCCGTATCTGAATGGTCAGTAGAATTACAAGCGCGGTCAGAAACGCGCCGAGCAGCACTGCGCCTGCGATCTGCCAGCCTGGTAATCTTTCCAGCAGCGGTGTTTCGATCTGCGGTGTGAGACTGATCGGCGCAGGGGCGACATCGGATGCACCGGCGTTGTTCTGGGGCGGCGTATCGGCGCGGATCAGTGCAAGCGGACCGCGCAGGCGCTCGATAGTTTCACGGCGTTCGAGCGCGGCAATCCCGATGGTCAAACTCTCCGGCGTTGCGCCGTCGATCAGAAGCAACGTTGCGTCGCGTTGCCAGGGCGAAGGGGTGAGCAACAGGCGACACTGCCTGTTGTCGTCGGGGCGGTAAACGGCTGCCTGGAGCGACCCCACACGATCCGGTTGGCGGGCGATCGCTTCGGCACTGATGAGATTGCGTTCCGCACCGCCGATCAGGATGAGATGCTGCCCGTTGCGCTCTTCCAGACGGTCGGCAGTGATCAGACGTGGCGCTGGTATGCGGTCGGTGTCCGCCCATCGACCTGATGCGGCTATCAGGCGTAATGCTGCGGCGTACTCCGCGATGCCGGGTTGTTGTGGCAACACGACGGTCAGCGGCAGAGGCGAATCGATGCTCAGCATTGGTGCGGGGAACTGCCCGAGATCGAGCGTCGAACTGACGTCGTGCGGCAGGCGCCATGCCGAGGTGGGAAGCAATTTCGCGCGTAGACTATCGCCATCGACAACCACGCATCCCGCCTCCGGCGGGTCGAGGAACAGGCGCACGCTCAGGTCGAGGGTGCGCACCGCTCTGCCGTCGAGGGTTGTTGTAAGCAGATCGGCCGGCAGGGCAAACGAATAACGCCGGGGGTGATCGGCATCGAACCGAAGCGGTTGCGCTCCCAAGTCGATGCCGTTGACGCTGGCGGCAATCCAGGACGTTTCGCGGCGCACTGCCGGAGTTACTTCCACGTCGAGCGTCAGTGTGCCACCGTCGCGTAAACGCCACCCGGCGGGGCGGGTGAATGCCAGGTCGATCCGATGCTCACCAGATCCGTTGACAACCCGCGCTGGTACATTGAGCTGGGCGAAACTGGCAGCGCCGTTCGCCCAGGGCGCCGGCGTTGCTGTGGAGACCGGTGCGTCGGTCACTGCTACATATGCGCCGCTTAACAGGGCACGTCGTTCGGGCGTTACGAGTGTGTGGGCAGCGAGGCGCACCGCTGCTGGCGTTGCGCCGGTGACGAGGAGCCGTGGCGCTCCTTCGTTTGCCAGCGCCAGGGCGCCGTGATCTGGCGGGATGGCAACACCGTTGATGGTCACCGCAGTTCCGTTCCAGCCGACGGCGCTCTGTGGCAGACTCCCCGCCAGTGCAGGTGCGCTGCCGACAACTATACTGGCGGTGTCGGGCGTAGTTGTGGCAACGTCGAGACGTGGGTCGGCATGAACGGCAGCCGCCCAGCGTCCCAACTGAAACGCAATCAGACTGGCAGCTTCCAGTTCTTCGGGTGATGGTGATGGCGGGATAACCAGTGTCAGCGGTGGACGATCATCGGGCGGGGGATGAAACAGGCGGTCGAGATGCTCCAGGCGGTAGGTGCTGACGGGTCGCGTCGGCAGCACGAGGCGCGAATCACTGTGGATGGTCGCCCACAGTGCCGGATTGCGGGTCTCCTCACACTCGTCGGGGGTCAGACGCATGTGGAAGCGCACCTGCACAAAGAACCCCTCGCTGCCGAACAGTTCTGGCGGCAGCGGAACGGTCAATGACGATTGCGTCCGGTTCTCCGGCGTGAGTCGAACGCTCTGCACCGACACATCATTGACGATGATAGTCATTGTCGAGCGTTCCGGCAGCAATAGCGGCGAGTGACTGGAGATCAGTTCCAGGCGCGCGCCTTCGAGCGGTTCTTCACCGGCGGGAACCGGAAAGAAATAATCCAGACTGCCATACATTGTCCGCGCTGTCCGGTCGCCATAGCCAAGATCGGCGAAGCGATACGTCCCTGGTTCGGACTGCTGCAATCGTGCTGCGGCAATGGTGCCAGCAGGAGCCGCACTCATTATGAGGACGCCCAGAAGCAGAAGCGTCCATACCGGGCTCAAGCGTGTGCACATGCGACGATGAGAACAAACGATGCGCATTGGTTTAGCCATCTGTAATTTTCCGATAGAGCACCAGCAGGGTCATATCATCAGGCGGTATCTGAACCGGCGCCAGCAGGGTCACCAGGCGGTCGAGCATTGCCAGAGCACTGGTTGCGCCGTGGAGCTGACTTGCCAGAACGTGCGGCGTCAGATCGAGATCGACACGTGCATCGACCAGACCATCGCTGTAGACGATCAGGGCGTCACCTGGTCTGAGCACCGTTTCACGCTGAGCATACTGCTGATCAGGAAGCACACCAAGCGGCAAACCACGCTGGTCATCGAGAGTCTCGACAGTTCCATCCGCACGTCGCACGAAGGCTAACCCGTGCCCGGCATCGATTGAAGCGAGGTGTCCGCTGCTGGTATCAAGTTGCGCCAGGAAGAGGGTGACGAACCGTCCTGATTGCACCAGATCGTCGAGGAGCGCACGTGTCACATAGTGCATTGCCTCAGCAGGGGGTCTATGGCGTACGACTGCGCGCATAACCGCGCGCACCGTTGCCATCAAGAGCGCAGCATCGAGCCCCTTTCCCATGACATCACAGAGCCAGAAACTGAGCAGATGCGGTTGAGGTTGCTGCCAATCGTAGAAGTCGCCGCCGACATCACGGGCGGGAATGCATTCAGCAGCAAGTTGAAATCCGGCCAATGCTGGCGCCATTTGCGGCAACAACCGCTCCTGAACCTCGGCGGCACGCGCCAGTTCGCTCCGCAAACGGCGGTGATGCTCTTCGAGGTGCTGGCGCAGCATGCGGTTCTGACGCTCGAGTTCGAGCCGCTGTACAGTGCGCTCCAGTACACGACGAAACTCGTCCGGCTCGAACGGTTTGCGCAAATAGTCGTTGGCGCCCTGGCGCAACGCTTCGACGGCGATCTGCTCCGAGCCGAAGGCGGTGGTCATAATGACAGCAGTATCCAGTCCACGCTGACGCACTTCCGCCAGTGTCTGCAAACCGCTGATGCCGGGCAGGGAAATATCGAGAAACACAATATCGGCAGGCGCGTCGGTCAGCAGTTCCAGCGCCTCCTCACCGCTCGCAGCCGTGGACACCTCATACCCACGTGCAGCCAGGCGAACGCGCAGCAGACGATTAATGTCCAGGTCATCATCAACCACCAGGATGCGTCGCACCGGTTGCGCGTTCGTGTCAACCCATATCAACGGATCTTCCATCATTCTTCTCCTCGCCATTGGTCCAGGCTATCGCCAGGGCGCTATCGTGCTGCTCCGCATCCGCCAACAGCGGAACATAGACACGAAATGTCGAACCCTGACCCGGCTTGCTTTCGACGGTAATCCGTCCGTCATGAAGTTCGACCAGTGAGCGGGTAATTGCCAGACCGAGCCCCGTTCCGCCGGTTTCACGGGTGGTGCGGTTGCGCGCACGATAGAAGCGGTCGAAAATATGCTCCTGTTCCTCGAATGTCATGCCGATACCGGTATCCTGGACGGTGATGCACAGCCAGGGTGGTTCTTTCGTCAGGCGGATCGTAATCTCGCCGTTTTGGGGAGTATACTTGATTGCGTTCGAGAGAAGGTTGACCAGAATCTGATGCAGACGCGCCGCGTCGCCTGCGATGAGAGGGGCTAAACCACCCAGTGGCGTCTCCGGCAGGTCGAGGGTCAGGCGTTGCCGCTTCGCCTCGAGATGTGGTCGCAATGTGGCGGCGACCTGCTGGATGAGGGGGCGGAGATCGAGCGGGGTGCGATGGAGTGACAGTTTTCCTGCTTCGATCTGCGACATGTCGAGCAGATCGTTGATCAGCAGCAGCAACCGGTCGGCGTTCGATTTGACAATGCGCAGGAGTTCCTGATGCTCATCGGCGAGTGGTCCGGCATCGCCGTCGAGCAGCATGTCCACATACCCTTTGATCGAGGTCAGCGGTGTGCGCAACTCGTGCGATACCATCGCCACGAATTCGGATTTCATCCGTTCGACATCGCGTTCGTGGGTGACATCGCGAAAGATGTAGAGCCGCCCGAGGTGGGTTTGGTTAGCAGTCCAAACCGGCGAAGAAAAGATGATCAGTTCACGCTGCTGGGGTTTGCGCTGCGACACCCGTTCGCGGAAGATGGTTTGTGTGTCCTGAAGAGCGTGGAGCATGCGCGCGTACAATTCATCGGCGTCGTCAAAGATCCATCGGATGGCAGCGTGCATGTCCGACAGGCGATGTCCGAGCGCCTGTTCTGCGGTTGTGCCGAACATGTCGAAAAAACAGCGATTGACCGTCAGGAACGTGCCGTCCGGCGCCAGCAGCGCAATTGCTTCGCTGGAGGCGTCGAGGATCGCGCGCATCTCGCTCTGGGCGCGATCGGCTGCGAGGTACTGCGCTTCGAGCGCCGCCATCGCGGTGCGCAGTTCTTCCTCTGCCTGTTTACGGGCGGTCACATCCTCTGCGATGGCGGCGATACGGTAGACCATCCCGAAGTCGTTCATGACCGGGAAGGTGCGTGTCAGAATCCAGCGCCGCTGTCCATCGTTCCGCTGGATCTGGAACTCGATGCTGTATCCACGATGATATTCTGTATTGTGGAGGGCAAGAACGCGCTCACGATCCTCTGGAACAATCGTCTCGAGCAGCAACGTCGGTCGAGCGTACAGGCTGTCGCACGATTGCCCCCAGATGCGTTCATACGCCGGGTTGACATACAGCACCTGATCGAGCAACGGGGTGCCGATCCAGAAGACCTGGTTGACATTCTCGGCTAACTGGCGGAAGCGTTCTTCACTGGTGCGCAGAGCGGCTTCTGCCAGACGCTGACGCGACATATCCCGAATGGTCGTCACGCGCGCCGTCCGTCCGTGGTAGGGGATGTTCCGTCCGGTTACCTCAGCAGGAAAGAAGGCGCCGTCACTGCGGCGGGCGAGCACCTCATAGGGGCGGTCATAGCCGGTGGCAAGCGCATGGGCAACTTTTTCTCGTCCTTCGGGAGTTGTGAACTCGAACACCGATCTGCCGCGCAGTTGTTCGAGCGGGCAACCGAGGAGTGTGCTGACAGCAGCGTTCGCATCCACAATAATCCCCTGCTCGCTGATGATCACCCCTTCGGTGGTGACGCTCGCAAGCAGGGCGAAGCGTTCTTCACTCTCACGCAGCGCCGCTTCGGTCTGCAGGCGGTCGTGTTCGCTGCCGATCCATTGCGCCATCAGGCGAATCAGATCGTAGTCTCCATCCGTGAACGGCGTCTGACGGGGCACGGCACTGGCAAAACAGAGTGTGCCGATTGTCGTGCCCCGTATCCGTACCGGTGCGCCAATATATGCTTCTATGCGGTGAAGCGCATAGCAGCGATGATCACGCCACGCAGATTGCCCGGCGCGCTCGATGCCAACCGGCGTGCAGGACTCCATGACTGCAGTGCAGTAACTATCGGCGCGTGCAAAGCGCTGACCGGGCGCCAGATGCTCAGGAGGTTGATGCGCTGCAACGACTTCCAGTTCCTCGCCGTCGATCCGGGTGAGCATGCCGGTGGTCATACGGAAGTAGTCGCATCCCGTGGCGAGCAGCGCCTGCACCTTTTGCAGATGATCCATCTGGGTGGTGGAGGTTATATCGTAAAGGGCGCGCGTCACTTTTTCGCGCGCGCGCAGGCGCGCTTCACTTTCGTCGCGCTGCGCGATGTACTGCTGCGTCTGCCGCACCATCGGACGCACGGTGAATGTTCCTTCCAGTGCCAGCACCACCAGCACGACGCCAAGAAACACCGTGTGCATGGTGTCCATAGTAGACAGAAGGGCGCGCCACTCGTCGTTGTACAGACGGGCTATTGTATCGAAGAGAGGCGGCAGATCGTTCAGCGCTGCCTGTTGGATTGCCCGCCGATCGGAAGGTTGTGGATCCTGATCGTCATGCAATCGCTGTGCATGCTTTAAGTACTCCTGCACGCGCGCATCGAGCGACGCCGGCGGATCGAAATAGAGACGGCGGATCGCCTGTGCGTGTGGATCGTCAGGCGGCAGCGATGTAACGGCACGGAGTAAATCCTGGTGCTGCTGCGTCATCGCATCGATTGCTGCTTGCAGATCGGTGCGCGCCTGTGCAACCGATCCGGTGTCGGATGTTTCCGCCAGGTGTTCAGCCAGAAGCGCGATGCGCTGAACAAGCGAAAGTTGGTGCTCAATGGCGACGATCAGACTCACACGCTCCCGTTCGGCAGCAAGGAGGAGTTGCGTCCAGCCGTAAGAGACCAGCGCAATGACACCGATCAGACTAATCGTAAGCGTAAAACTGAGTACGATGCGCCGTACGACGTGCGCTGATTGCGGGGGATCTGCCATATTCATTGCAGTGCTCGTAGTGGAGTAACGAACGTCTGCTCTGGATTTTGTGTACACTGTTGCGCTTCGTTACTCAATCGAGTATTGTAACGAACGCCGGAAGGAAGGTCAATCCTGCTCCAGTCCTGCATCATACGATGACATCGTGTCATCCGGGGGGTGTACAGATCACGGGGCGCCAAAATAGCGCAATGCCAGTCGCAGACGCTCCTCGAGATCGAGAGGGGCGTCCGATGGGAGGGCTGCAATCGCGGCTGCCGCTTCCGCGCCGGTAAATCCCAGGCTGACCAGCATCTCGCTCAACTCGGCATTCACTGCCGCGACTGCCGGGGTGACTGCGGCGCCGGCCGGTAATCCCTTGATATCAAGTTTGCCTTTCAGTTCCAATACCAGCCGCTCTGCGAGTTTCCTGCCGATCCGCGGCGTGCGCGCCAGTCGCGCCACATCGCCGGTTGCAATTGCCAGCCGTAGTTCATCGATGGTTCCCGACGAGAGGAGGTTCAGCGCCGCCTGTGGACCGACGCCGGTTACACTGAGCAGTGTCTCGAATAACTGGCGTTGTTCGGCGGTCTCAAAACCGTAGAGGGTGAGCGAATCTTCGCGCACCAGCAGGCAGGTAAACAGGCGTACCGTAGCGCCGATGTCACCTAGTGCAGCGATCACCGGGCGCGGTGCGAAGATCAACCATCCGATGCCGCCGGTCTCCACAACGACATGATCGGCTGCCACTACGACGAGTATGCCACGAATCGACGCAATCATCGATCTGCTACCCTATGATCCTGCTGTCGCCTGCGCAGCACTTTGCGTGCGGCGGCGATGATGTCACGAATACACTTGCGCTTCGCTCGTTGGAGGGCTGCAGCGAGAGTAACCCAGCGCACGCGCTCGATCGACTCGCCAGATTCCCTCCCCCCCGGTGTGGCGATGGCATCCGGCGCCACCTGCACGAGATAGTATGTCACAATTTTGCGGCGTGGCAACCGTCGTCGTGGTGTGATATACATCACCCGCACCACAGGCTCTTCGATAATGCCGGTCAGACCGGTCTCTTCGTAGAGCTCACGCTGCAATGCGGAAACACCGTCTTCAGCCTGATAGACCTTACCCTTCGGTAGCGTCCAGTAGCCCTGACGTTTCTTGATCAGCAGGATCTGAAGACGATGACACGCGTCATACCGATAGGCGACTGCGCCAACGGCATGGATTAGTTTATGGTGAATGAGAGATTCCGGGTTGCGTGTCAATCTGTATCTTTCTTCGTTCTCGACCTGGACCGACGTTTATGTCGGTAGACTCGTGGACCGGCGCCGCCCCGTGCCGCCCTGACGGTGACCGAAGCGGTGCCGGGCTAACCCGTGCCGCAATAAATTGCGGCCAACTCTCTCCCTCCTCGGCGATCCTCACCGACCCGTGTCGAACTGAATTGCAGCGAACGTTTGCAGTTGCCCGGCGATCCTGTGCTGTCGCATGCCGAAATGTGCAATCCTCATGCCCCCAACGCCTGCCGCAGCCTGAGTGAGTTCGTCACCACGAAGACCGAACTGCATGCCATGGCTGCCGCAGCCAGCATTGGACTCAGTTGCCACCCGGTCAGCGGATAGAGTGCGCCGGCAGCAATTGGGATCAGGGCGATGTTATAAATGAACGCCCAGAACAGATTCCAGCGAATAGTATGCAGGGTGCGTTTGCTGAGATCGATTGCCTGCGCTACACCACGCAGATCACCGTGCATGAGGGTGATGTCAGCAGTCTCCATTGCCACATCGGCGCCGCTGCCGATCGCAATGCCAACATCAGCCTGCGCCAGCGCCGGTGCATCGTTGATGCCATCACCAACCATCGCTACTATTCGACGTCCTTCCGATCTGTGCTGTAATTCATAAACGATGCGCGCCTTGTCTTCCGGGCGCACCTCGGCGTAGATCCGCGACGGATCGATGCCCGCCTGACGAGCAATCGCTTCTGCCGTCCGGCGATTGTCGCCGGTCAGCAGCCACACGTCAATCCCCTGACGGCGCAATGCCCCGACCGCTGCACGCGAGGTCGGCTTGATCGTGTCGGCGACGGCGATGACCCCCTGTACCGCGCCATCGATGGCAACGAGCATAACGGTTTTTCCCTCGTTTTGCAGGCGTGTCACGTCGCCATCGAGAGGCGATGGATCGATGCCGCATTCGCGCATAAGCGCCAGGTTACCGACTGCCACGTTGTGCCCTTCGATGGTGGCAATCACTCCCTGACCGGCAACGGCTTCGAAGCGCTGGGGTGGAGCCAGCGGGATACCGGCTTCCCGTGCTGCACGAACGAGCGCCTCGCCAAGTGGATGTTCGCTGCGCGCCTCGGCGCTTGCCGCCCAACGCAGCAGATCGTTGCGCTGCACATCGTCTGGAGGAAGAGGTTCGCCATTGACGGTGGATGAAGCAGAGTCTGTGCTATTGTCGAGCAGAACCGGACGCAGCGTTTCCTGATGATCGGTCGCATTCAATCGGAGTGCCGGTGCGTTGTCGGCGACTGTCGCAACCGAAAGTGGAACGATGTCGGTGACTGATGGCTTGCCGACCGTCACTGTGCCGGTTTTATCGAGCGCAACCGTCTGCACCTTCCCGGCGCGTTCCAGGCCTTCGGCATTCTTGATCAGAATGCCGTGTGCGGCGCCTGTTCCCACCCCCACCATAATCGCGGTCGGCGTTGCCAGTCCCAGCGCACAGGGACAGGCGATCACCAGCACTGCCACGGCAAAGATCATCGCCTGGGTGAAGCCCGTTCCACCGACGAAGAACCAGGCGAGAAATGTGACCAGCGCAATCACGAGGACAATGGGCACAAAGACGGCAGACACCTGATCGACCAGGCGTTGCACCGGCGCGCGACTTCCCTGCGCCTGCTGCACCAGTGCAATAATCTGCGCCAGCGCCGTCTCTCTGCCGACGCGCGTCGCGCGCATCTGGAAACTCCCGCTACGATTCAGCGTCGCGCCGATAACGGTATCGCCCTCGTGTTTTTCCACCGGCATGCTCTCGCCGGTGATCATACTCTCATCGACGGCAGACGTGCCGGAAATGACAATGCCATCGACCGGTATCTTCTCGCCGGGACGCACGATCACAATCTCGCCGCGACGTACATCGGCGGCAGGGATGTCCACCTCCTGTCCGCCACGTACCACGCGCGCTGTCTTTGGCTGCAACCCGATCAGTGCTCTGATTGCTGCACCGGTCTGACTCTTTGCCCGCGCTTCCAGGTATTTACCGACCAGGATCAGGGTGATGATGACGGCTGCTGTCTCGAAGTAGACATGACCCGCCAGACCGGTGAGCATCAGCGCCAGGCTGTAGAAGTATGCCGCCGACGAACCGACTGCGATCAGGGTGTCCATCGTTGCGGTGCGGTTCTTCAACGCCTTCCACGCATGGACATAGAAATCGCGCCCGGCGTAGAACTGCACCGGTGTGGCAAGGAAGAGAAACAACCAGTTGAGCAGATCGTCGCGCGCGGGGATGTGTTCCATCATAGCGTGGATCGGTCCGCTCATTGAGCGTGCCATTTCCGCGCCCGCGCCAATCAACCAGGGAGCGATCAGTCCAAAATCGCGCCCCATTGAAAGCAGGAAGAGCGGGGTGGTCAATACCGCCGCAACCGTAAGCGTGCGGCGACGCAGCGCCAGTTCACGTGCGCGTGCTGCCGCTTCGCCGTCTTCACCGTCAGCGGCTGTGCCACGTTGGTCGATGACACCGTAGCCAGCGCGTTCGATGGCGGCAACCAAGTCGCTCCATCCCGCATCAGACGGCGAGAACAGCACCGTTGCACGTTCATTCGCAAGATTGACTGTCGCTTCAATCACACCGGGAACCCTGCGCAGTGCCTTCTCGATCCGCGCCGCACACGAGGCACATGTCAAGCCGGTCACCGGTATTTCGATACGCTCGGTAATCACACCATAGCCAGCCTGTTCGACCGCTGCCACCAATCGTTCCGGCGTCGTCTGTACGGCGTCGAAATGGATCTCTGCCTGTTCGCTTGCCAGGTTGACGTGCGCTTTGATCACGCCCGGAACCTTCTGCAATGCCTTGGCGACGCGACCGGAACATGATGCACAGGTCATGCCGGTGACTGCAAGATGAATCTGTTGATCGGCCATATTATCGATCCTCATTTTGTCAACAAATCTGATTGAACATCTATCATACCCTGTACATCGCAGTGCGGTCAACAGCAAAAGAGCGCGCCGTATGCAGTATCTGCGCCTGCATCCATGCTGCAACGTGTTATAATGAAAAAAAGGCACAGGTAGAAGGGAGACCACACAATGGAGTATGAACTTCCCGAAGATCTCCGGTTGCTGCGGCAGACCGTCCGTGAGTTCGCCAACAAGGAGATCGCCCCGATTGCCCGCGAGATCGATGAAGAGGAGCGGGTCCCATTTGAGATGTTGCATAAAGCCGCCGATCTCGGTCTGCTCGGCGTTCCCTTCCCCGAAGCATACGGTGGTTCCGATGCCGGCATTACCGGTTACTGCGTCTTGCTGGAAGAAATCAATCGCAAATGTGCATCGACGGGGACTATTTTGGGGGCGCACGTTCAGCTTTGTTCCATGTCAATCCATCTCGCCGGGACGCCAGACCAGAAGGAGCGCTACCTGCCCCCGCTCATCGAGGGTCGCAAGTGGGGCGCCTGGGCATTGACCGAACCGAACGCCGGCAGCGATGCTGCCCATATTCGCACCACTGCCGTGCGAGATGGCGATTTCTGGGTGCTTAACGGCAGCAAGATGTGGATCACCAACGGCTCGTTCGCCGACGTGGTCGTCGTTTTTGCCAGCACCGATCCAGGCGCCGGCCCGCGCGGCATTACTGCATTCATTGTCGAGAAAGACTTCCCCGGTTTTAAGGTTGGCAAAGTCGAGCCGAAGATGGGGTTGCGCGCATCGCATACGGCGTCGATCTTCTTCGAAGATTGCCGTGTACCGGCGGCGAATGTGCTCGGCGAAGTCGGGCGCGGGTATGCGCTTGCGCTCCAGACGCTCGACATCGGACGCTGTGGGTTGGGTGCTGCCTGCCTCGGCGCGGCGAAGGAAGCGTATGAACTGTCGCTCAAATATGCTGTCGAACGGCAGCAGTTTGGTCGTCCAATCGCCGATTTCCAGGCGATCCAGTTCAAACTGGCGGACATGGCGGTGAAAATCTACACGATGGAGCAGATCGTGTACGACTGCGCGAAGAAGGTGGATCGTGGCGAAACCGCGCGACTCGAGTCGAGTATCGTCAAACTGTACTGCACCGACGCGCTGGCATGGATCCTCGACGAAGCCATCCAAATCCATGGCGGCATGGGTTTCTCACGCGAACTGCCGCTTGAACGCATGTACCGCGATGCGCGCGTCTTCCGCATCTACGAAGGCACCAACGAAATTCAGCGGTATGTCATTGCCAGCGAACTGCTGAAGACGGTCGGTTATAAAGTGCGTCTGTACTGAGCCTTCTCCCGCTCTGATTGTCCGTACCACTTCCAATGGCACAATGAACAGAGCGGCGCTGGAAACCAGCGCCGCTCCATCCACATGGTTCAGCGGGCTATGATGGAGAGATAACGGCGTGCCTCAGTAACGACTGTCTGGCTTGCGCTTGCCCCGAGGACAGCTGTTGCGTCGCCGATGTGCGCCCGGTAATCGGTGATGCGGATCACATCGCCAACTGCTCTCGCGCATAGCAGGACCGTAAAGCCTGCAAACTTCCCTGCTTCCAGATCGACAGCCCGCCAGCTCGCTTCGCCGTCATTCAACGTGCCGTCATCGCTGATAGCCACAACATCAGCATTGTCGGGCAATACTGCCCTCACATCCACCTCATCAACGGCGGCGCCGCTTCCCTGCCCGAGGTTGATAAGAATAAAGGCCTGGCTCAAAGACAGAACCGACTTCGGTGGCTGGCGTTCTGCTGGTAAAGAGTGGAGTCGCAGCTCGTTCACCAGGGTTGTGAGCAGTTGACCGGCCGCTGTGACCGTCGTTGAGCCGCTGATCGCCGTCACGCCGTAGAAACCGGTTGTTACGCTTGCCGTGGCAGAGACGACATACGATCGCTCGATCACATCGCCAGCCGCCAGATCGGTTGCAGACCACGTGATCACAGTCCCCGTAACGATCCCACTGTCGTTGATAGCGATCAGACTGGCGCCGCCGGGCAGGGTGGCGATTATGGTCAGCGTATCGAGAACCTGCATACTGGTATTGGCGATACGTAGCGTATATGTGAACGGATCGCCAGGTACAGCGGTTGAGATATGGGAGTATACGATGGGGGGCGCTTCTGGACCGGGCTGAAGGATGGCATGCGGTTCAGACCCGAACATCGGGAATGCACGTGGTAGTCAGAGCGCTGCCATGTGCAGACAGACAACACCGACAACGACACGCCATCGTATGCGATGAAGTTTTGCAGACCTGGATATTCTGCTTGATATGTGGGAATAAGTGGTATATAATCATCGCTAGGTGGGGAAATGTGGGGCAAAGTGGGGAAACGTGATGTTCTGTGGGTTGTGGAGTAAAACAAATGTTCTACTTCATTCGATGCGGGGTTCGGGGCGGTTTACAGCACGCAGCACAATTAACGTGTTGATTACGTTGTCAACCTGTTAGTTCGGGCGAACAATTGTGTTTCTGGGTGAATATGAACATACCATCGATGACAAGGGTCGTCTGGCAATACCGGCCCGATTTCGCGATGAACTCAACGAGGGTGTGGTGATTACACGTGGTTTCGATAAATGTTTGATGGGGTTCCCGCGCAGTGTCTGGGAAGAACTGGCGCGCCAGGTGAGCAGTCTGCCGATCGGCAGTGAAGAGACGCGCCAGCTGCAGCGCATGCTGTTTTCGGGTGCTGCCGACATGACGCTCGATCGCCAGGGGCGCATTCTTATTCCACAGAATCTGCGTGAGTTCGCCGAACTCGGCGATCAGGCAATCATCGCCGGGCTGAACCGGCACTTTGAGATCTGGGCGCCGCGTCGCTGGCAGAATGTGTTGAGTGCTATGGATGCAAATGCGAGTCTGTTCGCGCAGAAACTGGCAGAGTTGCGGTTTTGATGAGGTGGGGTTTAGAACGTTGAGCGTTGAACGTTGAACGTTCAACAATAAGTCAGTTCTTTGGAATACCAGCACACACCAGTATTGCTTACCGAGGTAATCGCCGGGCTGGCGCCGCGCCCTGGGGGCAGGTACATCGATGGAACGGTTGGCGGCGGCGGTCATGCTGCGGCGATCCTGGAGGCCTCGTCACCCGACGGTCGTCTGTTGGGGATTGACTGTGACCCAGCGGCGCTGACAGCGGTAGCAGCGCGACTGGCGCCATACGGTAATCGGGTGACGCTTGTACGCGGCAGCTTTCGGGAGATTGGCTGGCTGGCGACGACATCCGGCTTTGTGCAGGTAGAGGGTGTGGTGCTCGATCTGGGGGTCTCATCGTATCAACTCGACACGCCGGAGCGGGGATTTTCGTTTCAGGCGCGTGCGCCGCTCGATATGCGTCTCGATCCAGATGCGCGGCTAACGGCAGCACATCTGGTCAACGATCTGCCAGAACAGGAACTTGCCGACTTGATCTTTCGCTATGGCGAAGAGCGCGCTTCACGCCGCATCGCTCGCGTGATCGCTGAAGCGCGGCGGCGCAAGCCGGTGACGACTACCGATGAACTGGCGGCGATTGTCAGTCGGGCGTTGGGTAGGCAGCGCGGCAGGATTCATCCGGCGACGCGTACATTTCAGGCGTTGCGGATTGCGGTCAACGACGAATTGGCAAGCCTGGAAGCGGCGTTGCCGCAGATTATCGATCTGCTGGCGCCTGGCGGGAGGATGGCAATCATTGCCTTTCACTCGCTGGAAGATCGGATTGTCAAGCACACACTGCGCGCCGAGGCGCAAGCGGGACGTCTGCGCGTGATTACACGCAAGCCGGTCGAAGCCAGTGTCGAAGAACAACGCGCCAACCCGCGCAGTCGCAGCGCCAGGTTACGGGTAGCAGAACGGGTCGCGTAAAAAGGTATGCTGTTTCAGCGCACGATTGAGGGAAAGTAAGGTGAACCGATGGCTGTCACACTCAAACCGCTCTATCCAACCATCCGCGAAGCGAAAGAACGTCGCGGTGAACTCTCGCGCTATCTGCGCCTCGATGGCGGGCGACGGTTGATCGCTGCCGCACTGTGGCTGGCGTTGATGAGCGGGTTGACCCTTGCGCAAACGGGGCATCTGGCAACCCAAGGGCATGCGATTGCGCAGTTGCAGCGTCGGCAAACGGTGTTGCTGCGCGAGCAGAGCAATCTGCGATTGCGTCTGGCGCGCGCTCAGTCGCTTGTGGACATCGAACGCCGCGCCCTCCGGATGAACCTTCGTCCGATGCGACCGGAGCAGATGCGGTATATCACCATCGGTACATCTGCCGACCAAGAATCGCCATTGCACGATGGCATGCCGCTGAACCCGTAGTAAGGAACGTCGTATGGCTGCCCGTACCACACGCAGCACTGTTGTCAATCGTACTCCAGCGCGGCGCAGCGCCACAGCGACACGCTCGATCACGATCAGTCGCTGGCGGTTGAACCTGATTCTGCTGATCGCCGTGGTGATCATCGTGCGTGTGGCGGTGCATCTGGGCAGTATTCAGACCGGGCAGGTGCGGGTTGGCGGACGCACGCTGGCAGAGATGGCACGCGCCGAGGTGTATCAGCGTCTGCCGATCCCCGCGCCGCGCGGTGTTATTCGTGACAGCAAAGGAAACGTCCTGGCGCTCGATGTCGATCTCCAGAGCCTGTATGTCGTACCGTCGCAGATCGACCAGAAGCAGGCGCCCCGCCTGGCGCTGACCCTTTCCGGTCTGCTTGGTGTTCCGTCGCCCGACATTCTGGCAGCAATGCAGAACACGTCACGCTATCAGGTGCGCATCAAACGCTGGCTCGAACCGGAGATCGCCGAACGCATCATCGCGCTCAATGAGCCTGGATTGCTGCTTCAGTACGAACCGCGCCGCGTCTACCCGCAACAGACCTTCGCTGCCCACGTGGTTGGCGCAGTCAATTTTGAGCACGTCGGCATCAGCGGTATCGAAGGATACTACGATACGCTGTTGCGCGGCAGTACCGGAGTCATGACGGCGGAAGTCGACTCGCAGCGCAACCCGATCTGGATCGCGCCGCAGGAAGTTCAACCGGCGGCGCCAGGCGTTGATCTCCAGTTGACCATCGATCCCACCGTGCAGCATATTATCGAGACCGAACTGAAAAAAGCGGTCGATGAGCACAATGCCGACGGCGGCATGGTGATCGTGATGGATCCGCGCACCGGCGCGATCCTCGGCATGGCCAGTTATCCGACGTTCGACCCCAACCATTACTTCGAGTACGCACCGGAAATGTACAACCTGAATCCGGCGATCGGGACGCAGTATGAGCCGGGTTCGACCTTCAAAATCTTTACGGTTGCTGCCGGTTTGCAGACCCGCGCTTTTACCGCTGATACGGTCGTTGATGATCCCGGCGGCGTCTATCGCTACGGATGGCGTCTATCGAACTGGAACGGAGCGGGGAACGGTCCTGTCAATCCGGAAAAGGTGCTCTACCACTCGAGTAATGTCGGTGCACTGCAACTGGCGGAACTGATCGGCGCCGATCGTTTCTACGCAATGCTGAACGAGTTTGGTTTTGGTCGTCCCACCGGCGTCGACATTGCCGGTGAAGCCGCAGGGATGGTACAGACTCCAGCCCAGGATGGCTGGAGTCCGCTGGTGCTCGATACCAACGGGTATGGGCAGGGGATAGCCGTAACGCCGCTTCAACTGGTGCGTATGGTGGCTGCGATTGGCAACGATGGCAGACTCATGCGTCCATACGTTGTCGAACGGCGCTGCCGCGGCGATGATTGCGTCATCACCCAACCCAAACAGGTCGGGCAGCCGATCGAGCCGGGGGTTGCATGGACGGTGCGCCGCATGCTGGTGAAATCTGCCAACCATTATGCACCGGTCGTCTGGGCGGGCATGACCGGTAACTACAGCGATACATGGCTCGTGCCCGGTTACGAAGTATGCGCCAAAACCGGTACATCGTCGATCCCGGACGGACGTGGCGGGTATGTCGCCGATGCGACGATTGGATCGGTCGCCGGGCTTGCCCCGGCTGAGCACGCACGTTTTGCCATCCTGGTGAAAGTCGATCGCCCACGCGACGATTACTGGGCGGTGCGCACTGCGATACCGCTCTTCCAGTCGATTGCAACGCAACTGCTCCAGTACGCGCGTATCGCTCCCGATATGGGACTGGTCGATCCAGGGCAGACGGTGGGCGGGCGTCTCAACCGGTAGGTGCGGGGAACACGCTACGCCGTTGTTTCCGGTCAAATGAGGTTATGTTACAATGCCGCCGGATTGATGTGCTGTGATCGAAGAAGGGTACGGCGGTGTTGCAACTGGATAAAGTGCTGCTTGGCGTGCAGGCGGAAGCGGATCGGCGCAGGCCACCGTTACCGCCCGCGTTGGTGCAGGTCGCCTTTAGCGAAGCGGTGATCGATTCGCGTCAGGCGACGTCAGAGTGCCTGTTCGTCGCCCTGCGTGGCGAACGGGTCGATGGCCACGAGTTTCTGGCGGATGCGGCAGCGCGTGGCGCACGCGGCGCTCTGGTGCGTCGCGACAAACTGTCGAACCTGTCGCCCGGACGTCCCTACGTGGTGATCAATCCGGTCACTGGGGAAGGATTAGACCAGGCGACACCCGATAGTGTTCTGCTGATTGCTGTCGATGATCCGCAGGCGGCGCTGAACCGGCTGGCAGCCTATCACCGGGGGAAGTATCAACCCGTTGTGATCGGCATCACCGGAAGTGTGGGCAAAACCTCGACGAAAGAGGTGACTGCTAGTGTTCTTCAGCGCAGCTTTCGCACCTTAAAAAGTCCAAGAAGTTACAACAGCGAGGCGACATTGCCCATTGTGCTGCTCAAACTAACCGCCGACCATCAGGTGGCAGTGCTGGAAATGGGCATGTACGGTCCGGGCGAGATCGCGCATCTGGCGGCTCTTGCCCGGCCACGCCTCGGCATTGTGACCAATGTGGGTCCGTCGCATCTCGAGCGGATGGGGAGTATCGAAGCGATCCAACGCGCCAAAAGTGAGTTGCCGCAGGCGCTGCCCGACGATGGGTTTGCGATTCTCAATATCGATGACCCACGGGTGCGCGCAATGGCGGAGGTGACCCGTGCCCGTCCGTTCTTCTATGGTCTCGACCCGGCAGCGGATCTCTGGGCAGATGCGATCGAAAGTCGCGGGTTGCAGGGGGTCAGTTTTCGGGTGCATTATCAGGGTGATGCTTTCCATCTAACGCTGCCGTTGCTGGGGCGGCACAGTGTTCACACGGCGCTTGCCGCGGCTTCCGCCGGGTTGCTGCTCGGTATGGAGTGGGAGGCGATCATCGCGGGTCTGCGTGATGAAAGCGCCCAACTCAGGCTTCTGGCTGTACCCGGTGTCCATCAGACGACACTGATCGACGATACGTACAATGCGTCGCCAGCCTCGATGCTGGCAGCACTCAATCTGCTGGCGGAACTCGAAGGGCGGCGCATTGCTATTCTGGGGGATATGCTGGAATTGGGAAGTATCGAAGAAGAGGCGCATCGCAGGGTCGGTGCGCGTGCCGCCGAAGTTGTCCAGTTCCTGATCACGGTGGGACAGCGGGCGCGCTGGATCGCCGATGAAGCCCTGCAGACGGGTATGACACCTGAACAGGTCCAGAGCGTTGACGATAACGACGAAGCGGCAGAACTGGCGATGTCCTACATGGCGCCTGGCGACTTCGTATTGATCAAGGGGTCGCGTGGTATGTTGATGGAGAGCATTGTGGTGCGGTTGCAGCAGCATCGTCCGTGATACTCTGTCGTTTCGCAAACCAATATCCATCGTCCCGGAGAGCAATGACGTAAGAGGAGACACACGTGCGTGAAACGCTCCAGGCATTACTGGTGCAGGATATGGCACGCGCGCTGCTGCTGGCAGCAGCTGCCTTTATCCTGACCCTCGCAACAGGCGGATACTGGATCCGCTTCCTGCGACGCCATCGGATTGGCAAGCAGATTCGCCTCGAAGGACCGCAGAGGCACCAGGTCAAGACCGGTACGCCAACAATGGGAGGGATTATCATTCTGCTGCCGGTCATTGTTTTGAACGTGGCGTTCAACCTGATCGATCGCTGGTCGATCCTGCTGCCGCTCGCGGTTCTGATCGCGTTTGCCATCCTTGGCGCGGTTGATGATTACATGTCGCTGGTCAGGAGTCGGTCGAAGACGTATGGGTTTACGCCGCGCACTAAAATGGCGTTGATGTTACTGATCGCCTTCGGCGCCGCACTGGTGCTCTACCTGCCGCCGCCATTCGGTCTGGCAAACTTCGGGCAGGTGCGCGTCCCGTTCGTCGGGCAGTTCGACATCGGTCTGTGGTTCATCCCGTTTGCCATGCTGATCATCGTCGGCACGAGCAATGCAGTGAACCTTACCGATGGTCTCGATAGTCTGGCGGGATGGAATCTGACGCTGGCGTTCGCTGCCTACGGAGTGATTACCTTCCTGAACGGCGAGTTCATTAACCTGATGGCATTCTGTTTTACGCTCGTTGGGGCATGCGCGGCTTTTCTGTGGTACAACGCGCATCCGGCGCAGGTGTTCATGGGCGATCTGGGTGCGCTCTCGCTGGGTGCGGTGCTGGGCGTGATTGCCCTTCAGTCGCAGCAGTGGCTGCTGTTGCCGGTTGTCGGTCTGGTGTTCGTCGCTGAAGCACTCTCGGTTATCATTCAAGTTGGCTATTTCAAATGGACGAAACGGCGCACCGGCGTTGGGCGTCGGGTGTTCAAAATGTCGCCGCTTCACAACCACTTTGAACTGCTCGGTTGGAGTGAAACGCAGGTGATGCAGCGTTTCGTGCTGGTGGGCCTGGTGGCGGCGCTGGTCGGTATATCGCTGGCGCTGACGATCAATAATACCCAACAGGCGCAGATGACGGTCGAACGACCGGCAGTGACGGGAGAACGGTAGAACGGTATGCAACTGGCAGGCAAGCGCGTGCTGGTTATGGGGCTTGGCGTTCATGGCGGCGGAACGGGTGTGGCACGCTTCCTCGCCTTACAGGGCGCCGATGTGACGGTTACCGATCTGCGTGGACCTGATGACCTGCGTGCGTCGCTCGATGCACTCGCCGGTCTGCCGATCCGTTTCGTGTTGGGCGAACACCGCGAAGATGATTTCCGCCGGGCGGAGATCGTTGTGCGCAACCCGGCGGTGCCGCCTTCCTCGCGCTACCTCGAGAGTGCGCGGGCTGCGGGCGCAACTATCGAAATGGAGATGACCATCTTCTTCCGACTCTGCCCCGGACCTGTTCTCGGCGTGACCGGCACCAAAGGCAAGACGACGACAACGCTCCTGCTCGGCGCTATGCTGCGCGAGCAGTTTCCGGATACGGTGATCGCCGGCAATCTGCGCATTTCAGCGCTCGAACAGTTGCCCGCGCTGACAGCCACAACCCCCGTGGTGCTGGAACTCTCCTCGTTCGTGCTCGAAGGGTTGGGTGAAGCCGGGTTAAGCCCGAAGATTGCCTGTATTACTACACTTGCACCAGACCATCTGGATCGGCACGGAACGATGGAGGCATACATTCGGGCAAAGGAGCAGATCTGGCGACATCAACGCTCCGGCGACGCAGTGGTGTTGAACGCCGACTCGCCGTTGATGCGGGCAATGGCGGTGGTTGAACAGCGCCCTGATGATGTGGTCTGGTTCGCCAGCGCTGCACATCCGGCGCTGGCACCCGCGGGGCGGGCAGCCTTCTGGCAGGGAGACGAGTTGATCTGGCGTGATCATCGCGGTGAACAGCACGTCATCTGCACACGCGACGATGTGCAGCTCCGCGGCGCGCATAACCTGGGGAACATTGCTGCGGCAACTGCAGCAGCCTGCTCCTTCGGCGTTGCGTCGGATCATATTCGGCGCGCTGTACGCATGTTTACCGGCGTCGAACATCGGTTAGAACTGGTGCGCGAACTCGACGGGGTGCGTTACATCAACGACACCACAGCAACAGCCCCCACAGCAGTGATCGCAGCCCTGCAGGCGTTCGACGATCCAGTTGTGTTAATCGCCGGTGGCGCCGACAAACAATTGCCGTTCGATGATCTTGTGCGTGAGATTGCCGGTCGTGTCAAAGCCGTCGTGCTGGTGCATGGAACTGCCACGCCACGGTTGCAACAGGCTCTGTGGAGAGTGGCTCCATCGGTCGAAGTATGCGGACCGTTCGACGACTTTGAGGGTGTGGTTATGGCAGCCCGCCACATCGCCGCACCCGGCGACATTGTGCTGCTTTCGCCGGGGTGCGCGAGTTTTGGTATGTTCCGCAATGAGTTTCATCGCGGTGAAGCGTTTCGCCGCATCGTCGAGAGTTTTACGTGAGCGATAACGATAACGATTATCAACAGGTCCTGCGCAACCTTGAAGCAGCAGGGCGCCAGCCCGAAGAGCCGGCGCCTGCAGAACCGGCTGAAGCCGCGTCGTTGCGCGTGCGGGTTCCGCTGTTTACGCCCTGGGTGGCGCGCACCCTGCTGGTGATCAACATTCTGATCTTCGTCGGACCCTGGTTGCTGGATGTGATCGGTATCCGTATTGCCGGTGTCGTGAGTGTGTACGAACTGACCCTGATCTGGGGTGCGAAAGAGAATGCTGCGATTTTCATTGGCGGGCAGTACTACCGTTTTCTGACCGCAATGTTTCTTCATGGCAGCATTGCACACCTGTTCTTCAACTCGTTTGCGCTCTATTCGCTGGGCTTCGAAACTGAACGCATCTTCGGCTCGCAACGCTTCCTGGCACTCTACCTGATCGCCGGTTTAGGCGGCGGAGTGATGTCGTATGCGTTCAATCCCAACCCCTCGGTTGGCGCGTCGGGGGCGATTTTTGGTCTGATTGGCGCGCTGATCGCCTTCTACGTCGTTGCGCGTTCGGTGCTGGGCGGCATCGCACGTCAGCAACTCGGCAGCCTGATATTCGTGGTGATGATCAATCTGGCGCTCGGATTTACGTCGCCCTACATCGACAACAATGCACATATCGGCGGGTTGCTGGCCGGCACAGTGATCGGATGGTTGCTGGCGCCACGTTTTGCGCTCGATCCGCGTTCCTATCCGCCGACGGTCGTTCGATTGGGTCTGCGCGCTGGATGGCTCCTGACGATGGCAGTACTGGTGGTGCTGGTCGTGCTGGTGTTGATCATCACGCCGCCGCTGGCGATCCTACTGTAGATGCACGCAGCATGTTCGTTCTGTGATCTGGAGTGCCGCAGGGACACGGTACCACTGCGTTCCCTATTCATATGTGGTGGCATATGGCAGCAATGCTTCAACGCAAACCGGACTACCCCCTGCTGACAGCAGTTGGGGTACTCATTCCACTCGGACTGGTTATGGTCTACAGCGCATCGTTTATGCGTGCGTATGCCGATACCGGTGATCAACTCTACTACACCTGGCGACAGATGATTGCTGCTCTGATCGGCACAGCCGGCTTACTTGTGGCGCAGCGCATCGATTATCGCGTCTGGCGGCGCTTCTCGGTGCACCTGATGGTAGGTACGCTCTTCCTGCTCGTGCTGACGCTGCTCCTGCCGGCATCGATGACCGAAGCCAACGGTGCACGCAGCTGGATCCGCATTGGCGCATTCAGCATGCAACCATCGGAGATCGCCAAGCTGACGCTGGTGATTTACATTGCCGACTGGCTCTCGCGCCGTGGTGAGAAACTGACCAACGTGACCTATGGGTTGGTTCCGTTTGCGCTCATGCTCGGCGTGGTATGCGGGCTGGTGATGCTGGGGCGTGACCTCGGAACGACGATTGTCCTGGTGATCATTGCCGGGATTGTGTACTTTGCTGCTGGCGCAAACGTGCTTCATGTCATTGGGGCGGCAGTTGTTGCAGGTGGTGCATTCTGGGGATTGATCAACATTGCAGCCTATCGGCAGGAACGGATCGCCGCCTGGATCGATCCGTTTGCGCACTACCAGGGTGCGGGGTATCAACCGGTGCACGCTCTCTATGCCCTGGGGAGCGGCGGGCTGTTCGGCGTCGGTATCGGACAGGCGCGCCAGAAGTTCTTCTGGTTGCCCGAAGCTCACACCGACGCCATCTTTGCCATTATCGGCGAAGAGTTTGGTCTGATCGGAACCCTGTTCGTCATCACCTGCTTTCTGGTGATCGCCTACCGCGGGATGCGTATTGCCGGACGTTCGCCTGATCCCTTTGCGGCGCTGCTTGCGACCGGCATTACCGTCTGGCTAGTCTTTCAGGCATTGATCAACATTGCTGTGGTGACGACCCTTATTCCGTTTACGGGGTTGACCCTGCCTTTCATTAGCTACGGCGGAACATCGTTGACTGTGTGTATGACCGCGGTTGGCATCGTGCTGAACATTTCGCGCTATGCCAGCAACCCATCTCCTGGTGCGACCGATGAAACAGTCACAGATACCGCACGATCCGGACGGGCTGTCTCCTTTGCGCGCCTGGCTGGTTGGTGGCGGAACGGGCGGTCACGTGTATCCGGCGTTAGCCGTCGCCGCAGCACTCAACGTGCCTGGGGTGCAATTCGTCGTCGCTGATGCGAATGACGGACGCAACCGGACAATGGTGTTCCACACCCGATGGTCGGCGCTGTATGTTGGCAGCGTTGGGGGTATGGAAGCCGCGCTGGTGGCGCGTGAGAGTGTCCTGCCATTCCACGCGCTGCCGGCGGCTGCGGTGCGGGGACGTGACCCGTTGACCATGGTGCGCAACCTGATGACGCTGGCGCGTGGAACGATGGCAGCGCGCTATCTGATTGCCCGCGATCACCCTGCGGCAATTCTGGGAACGGGTGGATATGTGTGCGTACCGGTGTTTCTGGCAGCGCGGTTGGCGCGTGTACCGACCGTGATCTACCTGCCCGATGTCGTGCCTGGACTGGCGGTACGTTTGCTGGCGCGTCTGGCAGACCTGGTCGCCTGTAGCGTGGCAGACTCCGGGCGCTATCTGGGGTTGATGCCGGTGGATTTCGAGCGCGCCGTGCCACACCTGACAACCCGGAACCGTACAGTCCGCCTGGTCGTCACTGGATATCCGGTGCGGCAGGAATTGTTTCACGCCGACCGGCGCGCCTGCCGCGCGATGTTTGGGTTGAGCGACGAGGTGCCGACACTGCTGGTCGCCGGTGGCAGTCGTGGGGCGCGCAGCATCAATCGCGCAATTGCCGCTCTGCTGCCACTGCTGTTACCGTTGATGGAAATCATTCATGTGTGCGGTCGTGAAGGAGATTCGACATTTCTGCAGGCAGCGATGAGGGCATTGCCAGAGAATCTGCAAAAGCGGTATCATCTCTTTGAGTATTTGCATAGCGCGTCTGACATGTCAGCGCATAGTGGTTCACCAGCAATGCCAACAATGATCGCCGCACTGGTCGCTGCCGATCTCGCGGTCTGTCGCAGTGGCGCATCGATACTCGGAGAATTGCCCGCAGTTGGCTTACCGGCAGTGCTGGTGCCATACCCTCACGTTCACCAGGATGAAAATGCCGATTACCTGGCACAGCGTGGTGCGGCGGTCAAGGTGAGCGATGCAGCGCTGGCGGATACAACGGAAAAAGGATTGCTGTTTCGCGAAATTTACCGGCTCATCAACTGTCCAGAAGAGCGTCGTGCGATGGCGGAACGCGCGCGAGCGTTGGCACAACCGGACGCAGCGCAGCGGCTCGCGTTCCTGCTGAGGACGCTGGTGATCAGGAGAAAAACGGCATGATAACGATCGATCTGAGCGGTCCGTTCGTTACCTATTCGATCCTTGCGGCGCTCGGCATCCTCGGTTGGGTCTGGGGGTTTCGCTACATTGTCAGCCTGGGATTGCTGACCACGCTTGCCTATGTGGTGTCGGTCCAGGGTGGCAATTTCATCGTTGATCTGATCAATCGAACGTACAGCAACCTGCCGCGCCTGGCTGCCTTTCTGACCGGCGGCAGCGCTGCCGATGTTGCGCCGCTCGGTCCGATCATTCCAGAAAATCTCGAAGCGCCGCTCCTGTTGCGGGTACTGATCTTTATCGCGCTGGTTGCCATCGGTATCGGATATTCGTTTCCGTGGGAGGGCAAGCCGCTCGGTGGATGGGGCGGCAAACGACCGCTGCGCATTCTGGGGGCGCTGACGGGTCTGTATACCGCCGTCCTGCTGACCAGCGCCGTGTCGATCTTCTGGCGTGAGTTTGCACCAACTGCGGAAGTTCCGCCGACCCTGGCAACGGCATTGAACAGTTTGCCGACCTGGACTGGCATTATTCCTTCGACCATCGCTGCATTTGTCATTACGCTGCTGATTGTGACGGCAATACGCTTCAACCGTATCTGGGCGGTTGATGGCGGCGGTGGTGGCAGCGGTGGGCCAAAGAAATAACTGGTTGGGTCACAATACGATGCATTATCACATTACGGGCATTGCCGGCGCGGGTATGAGCGCAATCGCGCATATCCTTCTGGATCAGGGACACGCGGTCAGCGGGTCGGATGTACAGCGCAATGCGCTTACCGAGGCGCTCGAAGGGCGTGGCGCCCTGATCCACGAGGGACACGACCCTGCCTGGATTACCGGCGCTGATGCGCTTGTGGCAACATCCGCCGTGCGGGATGATCACGTCGAACTGTCGGCGGCACGTGCACGCGGCATTCCGGTGCTGCGGCGCACCGATCTGTGGCGCGCGTGGTCGCAGCAGCGGCGCGTGGTCGCAGTCGCCGGCGCCCATGGCAAAACCACAACGACGGCGCTGATTGCGCTGATGCTGACCCGGGCGGGCAGGGATCCCGGTTTTCTGATCGGTGGGGAGACGCCCGATCTCGGTGTCCACGCGCGATGGGGTGATCCGGCGGCGCCGCTGGTGGTCGAAGCCGATGAGTACGACCGGACATTTCTGGCGCTGATGCCAGATGTGGCAGTGATTACCAGTGTCGAATGGGAGCACGTCGATATCTACCCATCGCCCGAGAATTACGAAGCGGCATTCCGTTCATTTACCAGACGCGTGGCACAGCCACAATGCCTAATCGTCTGTGGCGACGACCCGGGTGCGCTGCGCATCGCGGATCATCCAGAGATGCAGCAGTATGGCATCGAAGAAGCGATTGTCCGTAACCCGGCTTCGTGTCGCCTGGCGCCAATGGACTGGATGGCAGCGAATGTGCGCTATGATGGGGCAACGACCCATTTCGATCTCTGGCGCTACGACCGGCGCACCTTTGGCACACGACGTGATGGCACATATACCATGCGCCTGGTCGGTGATCACAATGTGCGCAACGCACTGGCGGCGATTGCAGTCGCAACCCTGCTGGGGGTCGAGCGCAGCACGATTGCAGATGCTCTTGCTACCTACCAGGGAACACGGCGACGTTTTGACATCAAAGGTGAGGTGAACGGCATCGTCATCATCGACGACTACGCGCATCACCCGACAGAAGCGCGCGCAACCCTGGCAGCGGCGCGGGCACGTTTTCCGCAACGTCGGCTCGTCGTCTATCTGCAACCACACACCTTCTCGCGCACGCAGGCGTTGCGCGATGCCTGGGCAGATGCATTCGATCAGGCGGATGTCGTGCGGATTGGCGATGTGTACCCGGCGCGCGAGACCGGAGATCCGCGCACTGCCGCGCATGCGCTTGCCGGATGCATCAGGCACACCGATGTTCAGGTGGTAGGGAATGTCGTCGAGGCAGCGACAATGATCGGCGCGCTGTTGCGTCCCGGCGATGTGTTGCTGACACTAGGCGCTGGCGACGGGTATCGTGTGGGCGAATTGATCATCGATACTCTGAGACAGCAGAATTGAGCATAGCGTGACAGACGAAAGCACAACTACATTCCACCGTCGTGTTGCCGAAGAACTGGCTACACACTATGGCAACAACGAGCGTGCACCCGAAGGCTGGCGTGAAATACAGACCTGGCACTGGGAGCAGGCAGGCGTCTATGCTGCTGCTGTAGAAACGGCAATGGAAGTCGCCGAGACGCGCATTGCACGTCTCGATTTTAGCGGCGCGCGCCGGTGGACCGAGCGGGTGCTGGCGTTGATCGAGCGCCTTGATGTGGCGGAGCAGCGTTCCTACGAACTGCGCGCCTGCACCCTAGCGCTTGCGGTGCTCGAATTTGGCGGTCAGTACCGCGAGGGTCTCGAATACGCTCGTCGCATGCTGCGGGCAGCGCAACGTCTCAACAATGCCCAGGCGGAAGCGCGCGCGCTGCTGGGGATTGGTCGTATGTATCGGGAATTGGGGCAACTGACACAAGCGGAGGCTGCGCTGAACCTTGCGCGTGAGCGTGCCGCCCGCGACGATCTGAGCGATCTGGAAGCCGAAGCCCGGTTGCAACTGGCGAAGGTGCGTCAGTTGCAGGGACGGCATCTGGAAGCGTTGCAGGAACTGCAACTGGCGCGTGAGGAGCGCGAAACCGGTGACGATAAACTCAAACTGGCGCGGGTGCTTACGAGTATTGGTGATGTGTATCGGGTGTTGGGATCGAGTCGTGAGGCGTTTACCTTCTACACCCGTGCTCTGGCGCTGGAGCAGGGGCGCGGCAGCCTGATTGGTCAGGCGATTCTGAAAGACAAGCTCGCCCTGACATTGCTCGATCAAAACCGGGCAGCTGATGCGCTGGCGTCGGCGGAAGAGAGTCTCCAGCTGCGCCAGCGGATCAACGATATCGTCGGTCAGGCACGCTCGCATACTGTTATTGGCGCAGTGCTGAGCCGGCTTGGGCGTCACGAACAGGCGATGGACTCGTACAGGCGCGCCTGTGAATTGCAGGAACTGACCCAAAATCCGCGCGGCCAGTGTATTGCGCTGATCCATCTCGGCGATGCTGCGCGCGCACTGCGTCAGCCACACACTGCTGCCGCGCACTATGAGCGCGCGCTGGCGCTGGCACGGCGTGATCACGACCAGATCGGTATTGCGCGCACGCTTGAACGACTTGGCGACCTGCACGCAGCTCAGGAAGAACGCATACGGGCGCTGACGTGCTGGAGCGAGGCGCTCCAGATTCGTGAGACACTGCGCCACGTCGATGAAGCAGCAGCGCTACGCAGTCGCATTCGTTCAATACAAACGACGGCATAAACGTATGTGGTATCTCGAAAACGAACCACTTGCATCGTATACATCGTGGCGTATTGGTGGACCGGCGCGACACTTTGTGCAGGTGACCGGTACTGCCGATCTGATTTCTGCCCTCGCCTGGGCGGATCAGCGTGACCTGCCCGTGTTCGTTCTTGGCGGCGGCTCGAATATCCTGGTCCGCGATAGCGGGTTTAATGGGCTGGTCATTCGCGTTCGCAGTCATGAGATGCGCCTGGAAGCCAGCGACGACACTGGGCGCGTGATTGTCGAAGCGGGCGCGCCTATGGCTGGCACAGCGCGTCGGCTGGCGCGTCAGGGGTGGTCCGGGCTGGAATGGGCGGAAGGGTTGCCGGGAACCATTGGCGGCGCACTCTATGGCAATGCCGGATGTTACGGCGGCGATATTGCAACATCGCTCGAATGCGCCTGGGTGCTGGTGAATGGTGAAACCCAGGAGTGGTCGGTTAATTGCTTTTCCTTTGGCTACCGGACGAGTGTTCTCAAACAAATGCGCACTGAAGGCATCCGGTGGCAGGATCGACCGATCGTGCTTGCGGCGGCATTCCGCCTCCACCGAGATGATTTGACGGCGCTGGCGCAGCGGATGGAACGCACATCGAGCGAACGGCGCAGTAAGACGCCCTGGGGCGCGAGTTGCGGCAGCGTGTTCAAAAATCCGCCGGGTGACAGTGCAGGGCGCCTGATCGAAGTCGCAGGGTTGAAAGGAACGCGCATCGGCAATGCAGAAATTGCATCGCGTCATGCTAACTACATCATCAATCTGGGCGGAGCGTCGAGTGACGATGTGCTGCGGTTGATCGACCTGGCGCGTGAACGGGTGCTGGCGCTCAGCGGCATTGAACTCGAACTGGAAATACAGATCGTTGGATAAACCCGGTGTACTGATACGGAGAAGACCAGAGATGACGCACAAAGTGCGAGTTGGCGTTCTGTTCGGCGGTCAGTCTGGCGAACACGAGGTCTCGCTGGTTTCGGCGCGCGCAATTATGGATGGTCTTGATCCCGAAAAGTACGACGTTACACCGATCGGCATTACCAAGCAGGGGCGCTGGATCATTGCTGCCGATGCGCACATGCGCCTGCTGGCGCAAGCGGATCCCGCGAAACTGCCTGGCGGTTCGGTCGGCGCAATCACACCGGAGTCAGCCGGCATCGACGATCGGGACATGACCGATCCAGTGACGTTGATCGTCGCCGGTGAACATTCGCCGCTCAAAACCTTCGATGTGATTTTCCCGGTTCTGCACGGACCGATGGGTGAGGATGGCACAGTACAGGGGTTGCTGGAACTGATCGGCGTGCCATATGTCGGTTGCGGCGTCCTGGCGTCGGCAGTTGGCATGGACAAGGCAATGACCAAGGTTGCCTTCTCCGGTGCAGGATTGCCGGTGTTGCCCTGGTTGCTCGTTCGGCATCACGAATGGGAACGCGAGCCGCAACGGGTGCTCGACTGGATCGAGAGCCGGCTGCATTATCCGATGTTTGTCAAGCCGGCCAACCTGGGATCGAGCGTCGGGGTCGGCAAGGTCATCGATCGTGCGACACTGGCGCAGGGCGTGGCTGAAGCCGCCTCCTATGACCGGCGGATTGTCATCGAACAGGGCATTCCCGCGCGCGAGATCGAGGTCAGTGTATTGGGTAACGACGATCCGGAAGCCAGTGTCGCCGGAGAAGTCATTCCGTCTGGCGAATGGTACGACTATACCGCGAAATATCTGAGCGGATCGTCGCAGATCCTCATTCCGGCGCCGATCACACTCGAACTGGCAGCGCAGGTGCGCGCACTTGCCGTTCAGGCATTCAAAGCAATCGATGGCGCGGGGCTGGCGCGGGTCGATTTTCTGCTCAATCGTGAAACCGGCGATCTGTACCTGAACGAAATCAACACCATGCCCGGTTTTACACCGGTCAGCATGTATGCCATGATGTGGGACGCAAGCGGTCTCCCGTACACGCAGCTCCTGGATCGCTTGATCGATCTGGCGCTCGAACGGCACGCGAAAGGTCAGGCATGAGAAACGAGATTCAGTACAACCAGCCGAACACGCGCGCCCGTATCGCAGCGCGCCGCAATCGTCGACGCAGCGCCCTGCCGGGACCGTGTCGTGCATTCGGCGACTGGCTGGTGAGTGGTCGAATTGCCAGCCTGGCGCTGTTTCTGGCATCGCTGGGCGGGTTGATAGCCATCGCTATCTCACCGCAGTTCGTTGTGCGCACAGTGCAGATCGAAGGTACTCAGGTGCTCGATGTCGCCGATGTCGAAGAGATGGCAGGCGTAACCGGCGCGTCGATCTGGCTGGTGCAAACCGACGATATCGAGGCGCGTATCGCTCAAAACGCCTATGTCGAACGTGTTCGGGCAACGCTGATCCTTCCCGACATTCTGGCGATCGACCTGGATGAGCGTCGGCCCGATATACGCTGGCAGGTTGGTGAGATGCGCTATCTCGTCGATGCCGAAGGGCGTGTGCTGGGACCTGATGTATCCACCTTCCTGACCGAAACGTTGGTCATCGAAGACCGCAGCGGGCGAACGATCAGTCCGAATGACCGGATTGACCCCGACATCCTGTACCTGGTTCGCGCCCTGGCGCTGCGCCTGCCGGAAGAAGCCGGCGTGGTGCCGTCCGGCGTCAGTTGGGATGTGGAACACGGCGTGACGATCACGACCGTCGATGGTCGAACCATTGTCTTCGGACGCAAGGACCATCTGGAGGAAAAAATACAGATTCTACGCTTCCTGACGCTTCAGGAACCCACGGAGTACACCTGGCTCGATTTGCGACCGGCGACGCCGTACTATCGTAACGATGCGTCGCCACAACCGCAGGCACAACGAGGCTGATTATGGCACACCGCACGATCGTCGGAATCGATGTCGGCACCACCAAGGTCTGCACCATCGTGGGGCAGGTCTACGACACCGGGCGCATCAATGTGCTTGGAGTCGGTCTGACGCCGTCGAAAGGACTGGATAAAGGAGTTGTCGTCAATATCGATGACGCTGTTAATGCAATCGCAACCAGCGTCGAAAAAGCCGAACGACTCTCCGGTTATCGGATCAATGCTGCATTTGTGGGCATTTCCGGTCGGCACATCCAGTCGCTCAACAGTCGGGGCGTCGTTGCCATAGCGCGCAGCGATCACGAAATTACCCGTCACGATGTTGCGCGTGCAGTCGAAGCGGCGCAGGCGGTGGCGATCCCTACCCAGCGTGAGGTTATTCACGTTATTCCACGCGCCTACATAGTCGATGGCAACGAGGGCATTCGCGATCCGATCGGCATGTCTGGGTTTCGCCTCGAGGTGGAAACGCACATCATCACTGGCGAAGTGATGGCGATCCAGAACCTGATCAAGAGTGTGCAGAAAACCGGTGTTGAGATCGACGATCTGGTGCTGCAACCGCTGGCGGCTGGTGAAGCCGTCTTGAGCGCCGATGACAAAGACCGCGGTGTGGTGCTGGTGGACATTGGCGGCGGCACAACCGATATCGCTGTCTTTGCCCAGGGTGGTATCTGGCATACCAGCGTGATTCCCGTTGGCGGCAACCATTTCACCAACGATATTGTGATCGTTCAGCAAACGCCGCACAATACTGCCGAATACCTGAAATTGAAGTACGGCGCCGCGATCGCCGGAGAAGCGGAGGAGGAGTCGGATGATATGATCGAGGTGGAAGGTTTTGCGCCGGGTGAACGACAGCAACTCAGTCGTCGCATGCTGAACCAGGTTCTCCAGGCGCGTGCCGAAGAATTGACCGAACTGATCTACAACGAAATCCGACGCAGTGGCTACGAAGGTCTTCTGCCGGCAGGCATCGTTCTGACCGGCGGAACGGCGCAGTTGCCGCGCCTCGACGAACTGATGCGCGATATGCTCGGCATTCCGGTGCGGATCGGCACCCCCGCCGATCTGACCGGTCTGGCGGACACGCTCAACAGTCCGGCGTATGCGACGGCGATCGGCTTGTTGCGCTGGGGCATGCGCCACGGTGCGAGCGGGTTGCATTCCGGCGGTGCACCGCCGGATCAGGGCGGATGGGTCTCGACCTACGAACGATTCAAACGATGGCTGAAAGAGTTTCTGCCATAAATCACCGTATGCAAGGAGAGGCTTCAATGATCGATTACGCAAGTCTGAGCCAGGCCGCAGAGAACTTCGCGGTCATCAAAGTGGTTGGGGTTGGCGGCGGCGGTTCGAACGCCGTTGATCGCATGGTGGACGAAGGCGTGACCGGTGTTGAGTTTATCACCATCAACACCGATGCACAGGCACTGCTGCATTCACGCGCGCCGACCCGTATTCGTATCGGTGACAAACTCACCAAAGGGCTTGGTTCGGGGGGCAATCCGGTCATCGGGCAGAAAGCCGCCGAAGAGACAACCGAGGAGATCTATGAGGCGCTCAAGGGCGCCGATATGGTCTTCATTACGGCTGGCATGGGTGGTGGTACGGGCACCGGCGCCTCGCCGGTGATCGCCAGCATTGCGCAAGACCTGGGGATGCTGACGGTTGGCGTGGTAACCAAGCCGTTCAGTTTCGAGGGCAACCATCGCCGCAAGACGGCTGAACAGGGGATCGAACAACTGCGCCCAATGGTCGATACGCTGATTGTCATTCCAAACGATCGGCTCTTGCAAACGGCGAGCAAGAACACCTCGATGCTTCAGGCATTCCAGATGGCGGACAATGTGCTGCGTCAGGGCATCCAGGGCATTTCGGACCTGATCACGCAGCGCGGGTTGATCAACGTCGATTTTGCCGATGTGAAAACCATCATGGCGCGTCAGGGGTCGGCGCTGATGGCGCTTGGCATTGGCAGCGGCGATAATCGCATGGTCGATGCGGTCAACGAAGCGATTGCCTCGCCCCTGCTCGAAGTATCGATCGATGGTGCGAAAGGTGTGCTGTTCAACGTGACCGGCGGCGAAGACCTGGGCATCCTGGAAGTGTACGAAGCAGCAGACATTGTGGCGAAAGCGGTCGATCCGGAGGCGAACATCATCTTTGGTGCGGTGATCGATCCGACCTTCCCTCCTGGACAGGTGAAGATTACGCTGATCGCAACTGGTTTCGATGCCAGCCGTCCGGCAGAGGCACGCAAGCGCATTTACATGTCCGGTGCGCAGCAGCAGCAACCTGCCCAACCAAAACGCGACGTGGCGTATGCAGAGTCACAACCGCCTGTGGCAGCACGCCTGCAACCGCAGCAACCGGTACGCCCGCAGAGCGCCAGCATCAATCCCGACGACCTGGACATCCCGCCATTCCTGCGCAACCGCCGCAAGAACGGGTAGGCGCCTATGGTAGCGTCAGAATCTCCGGCTCGCCCTCGGTGATCGCAATTGTATGCTCGAATTGCGCTGAGAGCGAGCCATCGGCGGTGCGTACTGTCCATCCGTCGGTCTTGTCCAGCACCGCTTCAGGACCGCCGGCGTTGATCATCGGTTCGATGGTGAAGGTCATACCGGGGCGCAACCGCATCCCTGAGCCGGGTTTGCCATAGTGCAGCACGGTCGGTTCCTCGTGCAACAGTTGCCCGACCCCGTGCCCCGTCCATTCGCGCACCACCGAAAAGCCATTGGCTTCGGCATAGGTCTGGATTGCTGCTCCAATATCCCCCAGGTGTGCGCCGCCGCGTGCTGCGCGAATGCCGCGCCACATTGCTTCCTCGGCGACCTCCAGCAGCCGCTGTGCTTCGGGAGAAATCCTTCCAACCGGCAGAGTGATGCACGCATCGCCGTACCAGCCATTGAGCCGTACCCCAATGTCGATGCCGATGATATCTCCCTCCTTCAGTCGCTGGTTGCCCGGAATGCCGTGACAGATGACGTTGTTCACAGCAACGCAGATCGTGGCAGGAAAGCCGCGATACCCTTTGTACGCCGGGATCGCGCCATGTTTCCGCACGAACTGTTCTGCTATCCGGTCGAGTTCTCTGGTTGTGACACCAGGGCGCACGTGCTCACGCAAGGCGTCGAACGTCGCTGCCACCAGTTGTCCTGCTGCGCGCATCAGCGCGATCTGCTGCCGTGAACGTAGTAAAACGGACATACGCTGGATGTTCCTGTTGATTGAACTGGCGCTGGCTGTAGGACACAAAATGGCGCTGCTCCGCCATGTGCAGCGTCCTGCGATCACAATTGTATGTGCGGTTACCTAATTATAGCACAGCGCGCTGCTGGTATGACTGTCTGCCGCACGCCACCAGACGCGCGTTCGCGCCATCTATGCCGAGCGGCTATCGCGGTGTAGGAGCGGAAAAGTATCTGGTCCGTCAATGCTCCTGGTACGCTTCGAGCGCCTGGATCGCCTCCTCCCTGCGATGCTCAATCAGATGGTCGAGCGGGTGATTGCCCGGTGGTGCTATCAGGGCGTCGAGTTGCGCATATATATCTTGCAGCAGCACCTCCGCCGACTCCGGCGATGGCGCGTCGAAGACTGCGCGCATCCCGCCCAGGATCATCCGATCCGCAGCAGCCGCAAGTTCCTGCGCCAGTTCGAACTTGATGGTGCGTAATCGTCCCAGCGGAGAGTCATTGTGAGCGGGTTGATCCTTTGCCAGCGCCGTGTGGGATCCCGCCTCTTCGTTGGCGCGGGTCTGGCGCTCGATCACGTCGGCAATCCGCCGCAACATCGCAATCCCCTGAGGGGTCGCAATCACATCCCGGAATGTTTCCCGGATACGGGTGCGCAACCCTTCCATTCCACCGCTGGCGAAGAATCCGGCAATACCGCCGATGATCCCGCCCGCAAGACCGCCGAGCGCTGCTCCACCGATTGCGCCTGCTGCCGCGCCTCCCAGCACCCTGCCGCCAATGATACGACCTGCTGCCCGCAATCCTGTGCCTCCCACAGCCCTGACCCAATCGAAAAACCCAGGCGCCCCTTTGTGCTCATGTTCATCGTGGCGGTGTGCCGCAGGTGGCGCCTCGCTCCCGACATGTACCTGATCAGGAGTGGGATCAACATCGGTGCGTCCCGCCACCCGGTTGACCAGTGGCATTTCGCTTTCGATTTCGTCGGCAATGGCCCGTATTTTGTGCGCCAGTGAATGCAGTTTGTCGTTGTCGCCAAACGCTCCCGTGCCCAATTGATCGTGGACCGGCTCGACTCTGCCCGTCGCGGGATTGTAGAGCAGGGTCGGCGCCGGTTGCCCGATGGCTAACTCAACGAAATTCGAGTGGGCAAAGAAGTCTTCGAGCGCATGTCCCGCTCGCCCCATCGCATCGGCGACATCGGGTCCCCATCGTCCGGTTGGTCTACGGGGAACGGCGCCGTGAATGATTTCAGGGGGCATTGTGATAGTTTGCGCCTGTCGCTGACGCAGGGCTGCCTGTCGCTCGGCGCGCACCTGGTTCCGAATACGCAACCATATGCGAATGTACGGTTGATCCTCTGGCAGGTCTGGGTCGAGGCGCTGATTAACTTTATAGTTCGTCTGCGCCCAGAAGCGGCGATCTACCTCGGCGTGGAATGCCGGTCCGCTCGTGGGGAGTGATTCGCCGCCATCGGCGCCATTGCCGCTCCCGCGTGAGGCAGTGATAACCTCCTCCTCGAAGGTGATCTCCTGAAACGGAGTGCGTTCGACCTGGATCGCGGTTTCCTGCGCCACTGCTGTTGTGCGCTGCGCTCCACGCGCCACAGGCGGTCCTGGCAGCCGCTCCTCCAGATCGGCTGCACGCTCGCGAAATGCCTCTGCTGTCCGCTCTGCTGTCTGTCCGTGCATATCGCCGCGGTATGACTGAACGGCGCGGAAGAGTTGCGCCTTGATGTATTCCCGTGAGTCGACCATATACTGTGGAATGCGTTCACCCTCCGGTATCACCAGCAATTCTTCGCGATTCCTTCTGGCTTCCGCGGTGTCACCCTGAAGTGCCGCTTCGCTGGCAGGATTATCCATATGCTCGTAGAAGTTGTATCCCCCATACGATTGAGCATTTGCCAGTTCGCTGATGCGAGCGGGGATCATGTCGAGCAATGCGTTGACTGCCCGGTTGAACCGCTCGATTACTGGATCGAGTGGTTCACGGTTGAAGGCTGCCAGTTTGATTGCCTTCCAGGTCAGCACGATATTCGCAAGTACAGGGTGCGCCTGTGAAAAGTCACGTTCCCAGTTGGCGGCGTAGATCTGACCGATCTCTTCCGCCGAGAAGCCGGTTCCGATCAGCCCGTGAACCGTTGCCTTCCGGTGGTACCGCGGATCGAACGCCTGTGGGAAAGCTGGTGTTGGCGGTGACAGTGTGCGCAGGTGCGTTGAAGAGGCGGCAGGAGTGAGACCGGCAGCACGATGCGCCACAGCTTCGGCTTGCTGTTCGAGGATGTCATAATGTCGTGAATCGGCTGCATTGCGTGCGCTATCGTTTCCCTGCTGCGCCACGTGCGCCAGTTCGTGCAGCAGCACGTGGGCGCCGTGGGGCGTCTCCGGTTGATACCGCCCTGGCGCAACGTGGATCTCCTGTGATAGAGTGAACGCTTCCACGCTGCCGGCAGCAGCCAGTGGACTATCGCGGTGGATCACGGTGCGACTCAGGTCGTAGTTCGTCGCACGCGAAGCGCGATCCCGCAGATCATCCTCTGGATGACGGGGCATAACCAGAGGTGCAATGAGTGTCGGTCCGTCCGGCGTCGTGTGCTGACGCGCATCACTTTCTATCTGGAACGACTCAAACGAGTGGCCGGTCGGAAGCGCAGCAGCCCGATCGGCAGCGTCTGCGCGTTCGTTACTGGCGGCTTCGTGGGAAGTAGCCTGGCGCGAAGTGCGAGATAATGGAGAGACGTCGTGTGATGGCGGTTTTTGTCGGGGAAGGCGCTTCGTTGATCGCATAGACCCATCCTTGTCTTTTTTCTCGACAGGGGGAGGTGCAAGGAGAGACGCCTGGATTGCAGCGCAATGCATGGAAGAGTATACTTCATCTGTCCTGCACACGTAAAGAACGCTTCTGTGTGCACGAACTGGTGCATTCGCAGCGGATTGTGCTCCTGAAATCAAAGTCGATGATCATTAGCCCAGCGAAAGAGTCGCTATGTCTGCGATCGAAGACGCCATGACCGCGCAACCAGCCGGCATCTGGGTTGCCGGGCGACGGATGCTCACTGTTGGTCTGACGCTGATCATTGTCGCAACTGCCTTCGAGATGCTGGCAGTCGCTGCCACAATGCCCTCCACTGCACAGGACCTGGGTGGACTGGCGTGGTATGGTTGGGCATTTAGCGCGTTTATGCTGGCAAACATGGTTGCAGCCACCGTTGCGGGTCCGGAGGCGGATCGTCGGGGAATTGCGACGCCATTTATTGCCGGAACAGTTCTGTTCGTCGGCGGTTTGTTGATCGCCGGTCTGGCTCCCACGATGCCGCTGCTGATTGTCGGGCGCGCGGTGCAGGGGCTGGGCAGCGGCGTTATCGGCGCTGTGGTCTATATCATTGTCGGGCGCGGCTACGAGGCGGATGCGCGTCCGCGCATGCTGGCGCTCATTTCGAGCGCCTGGGTCGTGCCGGGTATGATCGGTCCGGCGCTGGCGGGGATCATCGTAGCGCACGCTGGCTGGCGCTGGGTCTTTCTCGGGTTGATCCCGCTGCCGATCATGGCAGCATGCATGGCGCTGCCATCGTTGCGCAGTCTGGCGTCGGCGCAGCAGAGCACGTCCGACAATCGTTTGCGTAATCGTGAGATCAGGCTGGCGCTTATGCTCGCAGCCGGCGCAGGAACGATGATCGGCGGGTTGGGGTGGATGAGTACGGCACCGCTGACAGGTGTGGCGCTCTTCGCCTTCGGCGCAGTTACAACGATTATTGCGCTACGTCAGGTGCTGCCTGCAGGAACGCTCCGCGCTGCGCCTGGACTTCCGGCCGCGATTGCTGCAATGGGGTTGCTCAACCTGGCGTTCTTCGGCGTCGATGCGTTTGTCCCGCTGGCGCTCACGACCGTGCGTGGGCTGAGTATCGTCACTGCCGGACTGGCGTTGACTGCTGCTACCCTGACCTGGACTGCCGGTGCATGGATGCAGGCGCGTCTTGCCAGACGTATGCCTCCCGGCTCGATTGCTGTCCTTGGCTTGCTGGTGATGCTGATCGGCATAAGTGCTACGACAGCGACGGTTGCTCCGGTGATGCCAGCGCTTCTCAGTATCGGTACGTGGGGTGTCGCCGGGTGTGGTATCGGACTGGCATACTCCGCTCTCTCCCTTGCCATGCTGCAGAACGCAGCGCAGGGTCACGAGGGCCGCGCATCATCAGCGTTGCAGATCGTCGGTCAACTTGGAACAGCGCTCGGTGCAGGAATTGGCGGCGTTATCATCGGCGCTGGAGAAAACGGCGCAACTGTTGAAGCCGGTCGTATTGTGCTGCACTTCGCACTGATGATAGTCGTTGCCGGCATCGCCATTCTGACGGCGTGGCGCGTAGAACGGTAAATACAGAAGATGGAACGCACGCCGCTGAAATGCCAGGATAGCCACGCGGATGTTGTTGGTTGTAATCAGCGCTGCCGATGCGGCGCGTCCGTCGTCGTTGATCGACGTCCACCACTCGCGCCCGGTACGAATGTCGTTGATGACTCTATCGATGCCGGGAACCAGCAATGATCCGGCAGGCGGATCGTTCCAGGTGACGAAAAAACCGATCAACACCGTATCAAAAACATCAACAGCGACGCAAGCGAGTAAATCCACGTTTCCCAGAATGCGCGTGGCAGATCGGCGGCGAAATAGCGCACCAGACCGCTGCTGCGATCCGCGCGTCGCTGATACACTTCTGCATGAGCGCGCGCTACCAGACCGTCGAGATAATCCACCACACGAAGCCCGGAAAAATCGCGGCGCGCCACCGCCAGATCCGACGTTGCGCTGCGGTACAGGCGTCCTAGCTCGGCGATCTCCTCATCTTCGAGCGCCGCCAACCCGCCGCGACGCGAACGCTCGACAATCGCGCTCAGACGCTCCCACGATGCTTTTCGCCGATCGATGAAATCTTCGACAAGCATTGGTGTGTTGAACGAGAACTGAGAACTACCCGCCTTCACCCTGTCTCCACCACCGTCTCTGCGATCCGCGCACTGTCCAGACCGCGCCGGGCACACTCATCGCGTAATGCATCCAGGTCTGGCACGTATGCCCGCAGTATCCGCACCTCACCTGCTGGCAATAGCGTGTATCCACCCAGACACGCCGGAACGACAATCGCCTCACCATGTCGCAAATCACGCGCACCGACGTTCCAGCGCAGCGTTGCCGATCCCGCAATGACCGTCAAAATCTCGAAGGTTGCCGGATCGACCGGGTACTCGACCGGTGCGGCAATTGTCAGGCGTTCGAGTGCAAAGGAGGCGCACGCCACCAGCAGGTCGCGCCCTTCCGCCAGCGACAATGGCGGCACAACGCCGCGCGGCGCCGGCGCATAGTCGGTCACATCGAGTGCTTTATCAATGTGCAATGTGCGCGGTTGCCCCGTTGCAGCGTCGATGCGTCCATAATCGTACACACGGTAGGTGAGATCCGATTTCTGCTGAATCTCGAACAGCACGATCCCGGCGTTGATTGCGTGCAGTGTCCCGGCTGGCACAAAGACGGTATCGCCGGGCGCAACCGGTAGTCGGCGCAGCAGTGGCTCCAGTTCTCCGGCAGCAATTGCCGCAGCGAGTTCTGCGCGGTTGCTGTGGCGCGCCAGACCGTACACAACATCGGCATCCGGTGCGGCGTGCAGGATGTACCAGGCTTCGGTTTTGCCGTGAAAACCAGAAGCGGCTTCGTGTGTGTGCGCATAGGCATCATCGGGATGCACCTGAATGGAGAGACGATCCGCCGCATCGATAAATTTGGCGAGCAGCGGAAAGTCGGCGCCATACCTTGCCACAGTGCGTTCGCCAACCAGCGCCGCTCCAAAGGCATCGGTCACCTGTGCCAGCGTCTTCCCCGCCAGCGGTCCCTCGCTGATCGGATTCGTATCGTACACCAGCCAGATCTCACCCAGGCGTTCGGGGTGCGGTAGCAGCAGGTCGAGCCAGGTGACGAGGAAAGTCCCGCTCCAGATTGGATGCGCAAAGCGAGGACGTGTGACGAGCGGGTACAGGCGGGTTTGAGACACAGCAACACCTTCTGGATCATGGTCAACGATGGATTGCCCTAATCATGCATTGCACGAATATGCGCCAGGGCTGAGATACAGTATACATCAATCACGTTCAGACGCCGTCGTGCTCGACTGCTACGCCAGTAGCAGCACGCCCCGGCGTAGCAGCACTCGAACCTGGGTAACGTTGCATCCTGGTCGAGAACAATCCCAAGCACCGGTAGAAATGACGCGACGCTTTGATCATTTACAGACGGATTCGATCAGTACCGTACCTCTTGTAACCTGGCTCTACTCTTGAACGAACCTGACCTGCGTAGTCAGACCGGAGCGCAGCAAACGGACGCTGGGAGTCTGTATAGAAGATCCTACTGCGCCGGTTCGTAACAGGCGCGACAGCGCGCTTCGTACAGTTCCTGCCCGCCGACAACAATTGTCGGCGCGTTGGCTGGCGCTGGCTTGCCATCGATCAGGCGCTGGGAACGGGTCGCATAGGCACCGCACCGCACACAGATTGCGTACAACTTATCGACCTGTTCGGCCACTGCCATCAACTGCGCCATTGCCTGGAATGGTTGCGCGCGAAAGTCCTGATCCAGCCCGGCGACGATCACCCGCAAGCCACGGTCTGCCAGTTGCTGGCACACCTCACGCGCGGCATCGGGGGGATCATCGAGCAGGTGCAGTTCATCGACCGCCACCACATCGATATCTGTATCGAGGTGCGCCGGAACATCGCAGATCGAGTCGATCACACGCGCTTCGACTGAGAGACCATTGTGACTCACCAGGCTGCCGAGCCGGTAGCGCGTATCGCGGCGTGGCGTGAACGCGATCAGGCGTTGACGTGCAAGCCGGACATGGTTGAGGCGACGGATTAATTCTTCGGTCTTGCCGCTGAACATGCAGCCGCAGATCACCTCGATGCGGCCCCCCAAAAGGCGTGTCATACCGGATTACTCCTCAAGACCCTGCAACAGCCCGACGACATTGTCGCCGAGTGCTTCGATAGCGTACCCTCCCTCTTGAACGATCAGCGTCGGCAGGTTGAGCGCAGCGATATAGCGCCCGATCTGCGGGTACACTGCTGAACTGAGCGCAAAGCCACCGCCATGCCCGGCGACCGGATCGCCTGCGAAGGTATCAAGTCCTGCCGAGAGCACCAGGAAATGCGGTGCAAAATCCGCAATCGCGCGCAACGCCTGGTCGAGCACCGTCAGGTACTCACGGTCACCCACGCCAGCTGTCAGTGGCAGGTTCAGATTATACCCCTCTCCCGCACCTGCGCCGCGCTCGTCGGCGTAGCCCAGGAAAAAGGGGTACTGGTACTCAGGCGACGCATGGATCGACACGAAGAGCACATCGTTGCGTTCGTAAAAGATCTGCTGGGTGCCGTTGCCGTGGTGGAAATCGATATCGAGGATGGCACATGTTGCGCCTGCGACGTTGCGTATGAGGTATTCGGCAGCAATCGCAGCATTGTTCAGAAAACAGTACCCGCCGCAGAGATCGCGTCCGGCATGGTGTCCTGGTGGACGGCAGAGCGCATATACATAGCGTTCCCCTGCCAGCAATCGATCGGCGCCGGTGAGTGCAATATCCGCCGCAGCGCGCGCGGCTGCATAGGTGCCTGCCACAATTGGCGCACACGTATCGAACGTATAATACCCCACAGCAGCAAGCGGGTGAGTATGCGGTCGGGTCATCCAGCGCACCGCCAGCGTGCCGGGAATGACGGCTTCTGGTGCGCCGCCTGCAACAACCCAGCGGTCGTAGATCGTCTCAAGATAGGTCAGATAGCCGTCGTCGTGAACGGCGCGCACCGGTTCGATCCCGAACGATTGCGGCGTAATGATCGGTCCAATGGCAGCGCGTTCGAGCGCAGCGCGGATAATTGCAACGCGCGCAGGCGTCTCGAAGATCGGTACCAGTGCACCGTCGAGAAACTCGTGCGGCGGGTTGTGCTGAAGGTGGGTGTCTGATGCAACAACGATCATACGCATTTCCTGGCAGCGCAGTATAGCATACCATTCCAGGCGAAGCGTGCTCTGTTTCAGATCGGAAAGGAAGTCATGCAATGGGACCGGTATCATGGATTATATTCGGCGCTCTGGCGGGTTGGGTGGCGAGTTTGCTGGTTGGCGTCGAGGAGCGTCAGGGATGCCTGATGAACATCATCATCGGTATTCTGGGCGCGTTTGTCGGCGGCTTGATCATGGATCTGCTGGGATTCGGCGGAACGAATTTTGGATGGGATGTGCGCAGTTTTGGTGTGGCAGTACTCGGTGCGATTGTGCTCCTGGCGATCACCGGACGCACGCGCAGACAACGGCGTTGATGCCGGGTCGAAGAACCGGAGGCAGGCGATACATCGCCTGCCTCCGTCTTCAGACCCAGGTTTCTGTCCAGCGCCCGGCTCGCAAACCAGAGGAAGCGAGAGGGATTCGGAGGAACCAGAGGAAGTGAACGGGAAGAGTACCAGGGAGGGGAGCCGGTATGTTTCCTCTGGACAGCACCTTTTCTACTTCTAAGCATACGCGATGGTGCGGGTCGCTGCAATAGCACCAACATCCCATTTGCATATGCCCCTTTTGGCGTCGAAGTACCAGAAGAAAGGATGACTTGCCCGCCGATTTTCTGTTCGGCACCGTGCGTTACAGCATACTCCGCCAGTGTTCCGCAAGTGCGGCTCATCTGAACGCCGATTTTCTGGTATCATGCACACGGATCGAATGGACAACATCCACATTACTCTCGATGCCCAGGAACCAAAAAACTCTGTTCGACACGCAGCGCGAAGAGGCGTTGAACCGACAGGCGCCGCTTGCTGCGCGCATGCGTCCGCGTACACTCGATGAATTCGTCGGGCAGGAGCATATTATCGGTGAGGGAAAGGTCCTGCGGCGCGCTATCAGCAACGACGCGCTCTTTTCGATCATCCTCTGGGGACCGCCCGGCTCCGGCAAGACGACACTGGCGCGGATTATCGCCGATACAACCCACGCCCACTTTGAGCAAATCTCCGCCGTCTCCGCTGGAGTCGCCGACCTGCGGCGGGTGGTGAAGGATGCGCAGGATCGCCTCGGCATGTTCCAGCAGCGCACGATTGTCTTTATCGACGAGATTCATCGGTTCAACAAAGCGCAACAGGACGCGATTCTGCCATATGTCGAAGACGGAACGATCATTCTGATCGGTGCGACGACCGAGAATCCGTCATTCGAGGTGAATCCGGCATTACGCTCGCGTGCGCGGGTATTTGTTCTCGAAGCGCTGACCGATGAGCAGATTGGTGTCATTGTCGATCGGGCGTTGACCGATACGGAACGCGGGCTAGGTGCGCTCAACGTGCTGCTCGCCGCCGATGCGCGCGGCTATCTCATCAATATGTCGAATGGCGACGCGCGCACGGCGCTCAATGCGCTGCAGGCCGCAGCGCTTGCCAAACCGCCCGGCGTCGGCGGAAAACGTCTGATTACCATCGAGGATATTCGTGACGCGCTCCAGAGTCGCGCAGTGTGGTACGATAAGAATGGTGAACTGCACTACGATGCAATCTCCGCGCTGCACAAGAGCGTCCGTGACGGTGATCCCGATGCAGCGCTCTACTGGCTTGGTCGCATGCTCGACGGCGGAGAAGATCCGCTCTACATTGCCCGGCGGGTGGTGCGTATGGCAGTCGAAGATATTGGCCTGGCTGACCCGCACGCTCTGCCGTTGACCATTGCGGCGCAGCAGGCAGTTCATTTTCTGGGCCAACCCGAAGGCGATCTGGCTTTGGCGCAGGCGGTGGTGTACCTGGCGCAGGCGCCCAAGAGCAATGCAGTCTATACCGCGTATGCGGATGCGCTGAAGGACGTGGCGGAAACACGCAACGAGCCGGTGCCGCTCCATCTGTGCAATGCGCCCACACCATTGATGAAAGGGCTTGGGTATGGGCGCGGCTATCAGTATGCGCACGATTACGAAGATGCGCACGTGGAGCAGGAACACTTCCCACCCAATCTGCAAGGCAGGCGCTACTATGAGCCAACCGGTCGTGGCTTCGAAGCAACGGTGCGTGAGCGTCTCGCCTGGCGCGATACACGTTCATCCGAGCCGCACGCGTCGCGGGGTACGGGAGGTACACGCAGCAGCACCGGCACATCGCAGGGAAACGCGCCACCGGCAATCGATCCGCAGGCGCTTGCCGGCGAAGAACCGCAGATTCCGGCAGACGATGCTGCTGACGTATCTCAGGTCGCGCGTCTGCCGGCACGACGTCGATCGAAATAATATCTGAGACAGCGAGACACACGTATGCTACCGCAAACCGCTGATGTTGTGATTATCGGTGCCGGGATCATTGGCGCTTCGATCGCGTACCACCTGGCAGTACGTGGGTGCACCAACGTTGTGATACTGGAGAAAGAAGAGACCGAGATCGGCGGTTCGACTGCCCGGTCGGTGGCAGGGGTGCGCCATCAGTTCTCAACCGAAGTCAACGTTCGTCTCTCGCTCTACAGCATCGAACGCCTGAAACATTTTCATGAAGAGGTCGGCGGCCACGCCGGGTTGCAGCAGATCGGCTATCTTTTTCTGATTGACAATCAGGCTGATTGGGAAACCTATCGCGCAAATGTCGCTCTGCAGCGCAGTCTTGGCGTGCGCGTCGAACTTCTCGCACCTGAAGAAGCTGCGCGGTTCATCCCCGGTATGCGCACTGACGATCTGATCGGCGCTGCGTTTGGTTCCGACGATGGGTTTTGCGATCCGCATGGTATTGCCATCGGGTACCTAAACCGCGCGCGTGACCTTGGTGTGCGGCTGGAACGTGCCACACCTGCCATCGGCATTCGGGTCGTTGGGGATCACGTGTCAGGCGTCGAAACCCCGGCTGGTGTCATCAATTGCCCGGTTGTGGTCAACGCTGCCGGTCCCTGGGCTGGTGAGGTTGGCATGCTTGCCGGACTGGAGATTCCGGTGCGACCATACCGCCGCTGTGTCTATGTCACAGAACCATTCCCGCCGATCCCCGGTCCAATCCCGTTGACCGTCGATGTTGGCACCGGGTTCTATATGCGCAAGGAGCACGAGAACGTGCTGTTTGGCAAGTCGAACTATGCTGAACCGCCGGGGTACAACCTGGCAGTCGATTGGGAATGGCTCGATGTTGTGCTCGAAGCGGGGTTACACCGCTTCCCAATTCTGGAGCGCGCCGGTCTGGCGGAAAAACTTTGCTGGGCGGGCGCGTATGAGATTACACCAGACCATATGCCCATCCTGGGGCGGCATCCCGAACTAGAAGGGTACGTCGATGCCAGCGGGTTTAGCGGTCATGGCGTCATGCATGCACCGGCCACCGGTTTGCTTATCGCCGAGGAGATCCTCGACGGTCGCGCCCATACGATTGATATTGATCCGTTGCGCATTAGCCGTTTTCGCGGCGTTCTCAAGCGCGAATTGAACGTCATCTAGAACAGTTTTTCGAAGCGATTCTCGGTTCCGTTGCGCAGGCGGTGAATATTCGAGTGGTGCAGCAACACGATTGCGGCAACCGCTCCCCATACAAAGATGGCATATGCAGGCGGTAGCATACCCAGCGCCAGCAGCACAGCCGCGACGATGCCGCACACTCCAGCCGCCATCAGCGACGCGACTGCCGAAATGCGCGTGATGCCAAACGTTACTGCCCACGCCGCGATGCCAGGTAGCGCTACCAGCGGCGCCAGCGTCAGCAGCACGCCACCGCCGGTGGCCACCGCTTTACCTCCGCGAAAACCAACAAAGATCGAGCGCGTGTGACCCAGCATTGCCGCCGTGCCGACGATCACCACTGCAAATGGCGAAAGATCGAGTGTCTGTGCCGCAAGGGTCGGCAGAGCACCCTTCAGCATATCGCCACCCATGGCAAGTGCAAATGCACTGAACCCGCAGGTACGCCAGACATTTGCAGCACCGATATTGCCGCTGCCGGACACGCGCAGATCGACGCCCCAGGCGCGCGCAACCAGCAGACTGAAAGGGATCGAACCGGACAGATAGGCAAGGATCACCAGGGCGATAGACGCGATCGTCGGCATCATCAGTCCTCCACTAACCATGACGGCGCCGACCATCGTACCACAGAAGAAACCACCCGGAAAGTGCAGATGACTCGTTCGGCATGCCGACGCAGGAAACGCCGGCTATGGATCAGAGGGGAAGCACCTGGAGAAACGGCTATCGGAGAGACGCGCAGGACAGCATTGCGCCTCAGATTCACCAGAGCAGAAGCAGCGTGTTACACACACTCACATACGGAAAGACGCCGTGCCAGCGACTGCAACCCGCGATGTTGCAACGCTTTTACAGCGCCTTCAGAACGCCCAAGCCGTAGAGCCACTTCCTGCACCGAGAGGTTCGCCATGAATCGCAGGTAGATCACCTGCCGTTGATCGTCGGTAAGATTGCACAAATGGCGGCGCAATTCTTCGCAATCGAGGCGCGCTGCAACTTCGCAATCAGGACCTTCGCAGGCACCGCTCCAACTCTCCAGCGGCACGGTCTGTCGGAAGCGGCGACGGCGCAGCATGTCGATTGTCCGGTCGCGCGCGATTCGGTAGAGCCAGGCTGAGAAGGGCCATCCACGATCTTCGTAGCGATCGAGACTTTCAAAGGCGCGTAGGAACACTTCAGACTGCAGATCTTCGGCGAGATCGGCGTCTCCGATCCGAAAGTAGATATAACGGTACAGCGGTTTCGCGTAGCGATCATAGATCTGCGCGAATGCCGCGTGATCGCCGCTGCGAGCGCGTTCGATCAATTCACGGTCGGGAGTCGCTGTATTGGGATCGGTAGAAGCGTGCATGGTCTTGGTTCCTGTGCATCGCGCGTGATCGCGCCGCCAATCAATCCGAATGCAGTGTATCAGGCAACTGCAACCATTCCGTAACCAGCGCGCCTGCCCGTGTGAAAACGGGTATAATAGGGGTGGAAAGGAGCGGCAATCATGGATTTTGCCAGCGAGCGCTGTGCCATGATCGATCTCCTGGTGCAACGCGGCATTCGCGACCGGCGAGTACTGGATGCAATGGCGCAGGTGCCGCGTCACGCATTCGTGCCGGAAAACGAGCGATCGCTTGCCTACAGCGATCAGGCGCTGCCGATCGGAGAAGGGCAGACAATATCCCAGCCCTATATGGTGGCGCTGATGGTCGAGGCACTCCAGCTTGATCCGACTGATCGCGTTCTGGAAATAGGCGCCGGTTCCGGTTACGCGGCAGCAGTGTTGAGCCGGATTGTCGCAAAGGTTCACACCGTCGAGTGTCGTGAGGCGCTTGCGGAGCGTGCGGCTGTGCTGCTCAAAACGCTGGGGTATGCCAATGTCACCGTCCATGTCGGTGATGGGGCGCAGGGATTGCCGGATTATGCGCCATTCGATGCGATTCTGGTATCGGCGGCATCACCCTGGGTGCCGGCGCCACTCCGTGAGCAACTGGCATCGTCAGGTCGTCTGGTGATTCCGGTTGGTGGGCGTCAGGCGCAGATCCTGCTGCGTCTGCGGCGCGAAGGCGATACGTTGCGCACCGAACGACTCTGCGATGTGCGCTTTGTGCCGCTGATTGGCGCGCACGCCTGGACGGCGGAGCGCTACCCGGAACGTTGACCTGTTGCGCTAGATGGAGTCTGTATGTTTTCGACGCCCGATGAAGGTATTTTTGCGGGGCGCAGCAACGATACGATCGAGCTGCTCAAGGCATGGGGCGGCACAACTGTCGCTTTTGCGGTCTTTCAAACCGGCGCCACCAATCTGGCGAGCAGTCGGTTTCTGATCAATCTGTTCATCGCCGCAGTAGTGTGTGGGCTGGGATTTGTGTTGCACGAATTGGCGCACCGCATCGTGGCACGGCGATTCGGCGCACAGGCGCATTTCGTTGCCAATGTGCAGATGCTGGCCATTTCTATCGTGGTTGCATTTCTGCCACTCGGTCTGTTCTTCGCTGCCCCCGGCGCCGTCTGGCATCGTGGCTACCTGACGCCGCGCCAGAGCGGGCTGATCGCACTCGCCGGACCGGCGACCAACATGGCGCTTGCGGTGATCTTCTTGATCGCAGCGCCATTCGCATTCCTCCTCGGTTTGCGCGACGACTGGATCGTCGGGCTGTTCTATACCGGCGTTGCGCTCAATGCCTGGCTGGGGCTGTTCAACATGATCCCTGCCGGTCCATTCGATGGCGCCAAAGTGCTGGCGTGGAGTCCGGTGGTTTTTGGTGTGACTGTCGGCATCGGTATTCTGCTGGCATTCGTGCTCCCTGGTAATCTGCTCCCTATCTGGCTCTCTGTTTTACGGCTGCTTGGCGGCTAGAGGAGGTTTCATGCGCACGCCACTTCTTGCAGGCAACTGGAAGATGTACAAAACAACCGGTGAAGCGCGCGAACTGGTCGAAGGATTGTTACACGGGCTTGGCGACGTCAGCGACCGAAAGGTCCTCGTTTGCCCGCCGTTCACTGCGCTCCACACGGTGCGTGATCTGGTGCAGGGCACGCCGATTGCTCTGGGAGCGCAGGATGTCTACATCGAGCCGCAGGGCGCCTTTACCGGCGCGATTTCACCGCTGATGTTGCGCGATCTTGGATGCACGTATGTGATCACCGGTCACAGTGAACGACGCGCCATTTTTGGCGAAAGTGACGAACTGATCGGAAAGAAAGTACGCGCTGCGCTGGCGCACGATCTCACACCCATCCTGTGTGTTGGCGAGACCAAACCGCAGCGAGACACCGGGGAAGCCGAGGCGATCGTTGTGGCGCAGGTGCGCGCGGCGCTCGCCGGCATGACACCGGAACAGATCGGTCGGATGGTTATTGCCTATGAGCCGGTCTGGGCGATTGGCACCGGCGATACTGCCACTCCTGCCGATGCGCAGGCTATGCACGCCACGATCCGGCGAACGCTGGGTGACATGGCAGGGGCTGATGTGGCGGCTGCAATCAATATTCTGTACGGCGGCAGCGTGAAGCCCGACAACATCGACGACCTGATGGCGCAGCCCGACATTGATGGCGCGCTGGTTGGCGGTGCTTCGCTCAAAGCCGACAGTTTTCTGCGCATCGTTCATTTTCTTCCGACCCGGGGGTGAGAACCACGCACAAGCGGAATCAACAGCGTTCCGAACTCCACACAAGGCGAAGAAGGCAGAAGGCATCCTGCTATGCGCAACGGAAGAGGGGGATGTCGGACGCCTGCCAGAGAACTACCTTCTGTACGCACCTGCCCGGCGCGCAGGTCTGTAGCCTGCGTACCGGTCGAAACGGGACGGCAACCATCAGTCTCTTCTTCTGGAATGCCAGCCCGCCGATAGGCTACTGCGGCGCTCATTGACAGGCAGCGCCGCAGTTATGTCCTGATTCGGCAAGAAGCAATCCACGCTGCGCCGGTGTTTGTTCCTCGTTGGTGCTGTGCGTCGCGGGTGCAGGCGTCTTACGTGCGTAGGGTGACCGGGAACACGGCGCCCGCGCTCCGTGCAGGTTCACGTTGATCCAATCCTGGTGCGATGGCATCTTCACGATCGTGCGGGTGCGCACCGTTCCGGCGCGTCGAGAACATCCCGGACCGACCAGGGATTGATCCGGCAGGGGCGCCTCCTGCGACCGAGTCTGGTACGACCCGTTCTCTGCGCAATCCTGGCGCCGGTTTCACGCGATCAGTGAGCGATGCGGAGCAGATTATGCACTGGCGGAGGGATTGCCCAGGTCATTCGCCAGGCGACGTAACAGCGACAGTGGAACAGGTTTGGTCAAAAAATGATCGACCCCCAGCTTTTGTGCTGCTTCCTGTAACTCTGGCGAATAGTATGCCGTAATCAGAATAATGCGTGCGGGCAGAGCCCGTTGACGCACGTGTGCAATCAGCGCCAGTCCGTTTGCCGACGGCATGTTGTAATCGGTGATGATCAGATCAGCGTTGTGTGTATTGAGCCATTCGACCGCTTCTGATACCGAAGCAGCGGTCGCAATCTCACGCTCATCGTTCGTTCGTAGCGCTTGTGTGAGCATGAGTCGCTGATTGGCTTCATCATCGACGATGAGAATGGTGTGTTGCGCCATCATGCGTGCCTGCTTATCGCTCTGGCGGCGCCGCCGCCTTTCCGTGAGATGATCATACCCGCTGAATGGCGAATCGTTGCACACAAGATGTGATCGAAATGTTGGCGTATCTGTAACAGAAGACGGCGCAGGCGCAACTTCGCAGGAATTCATTCGTTGTATACTATGGATAAACAAACCTCCATGGTTCGTCCATCTGTCTCTCAGTTGCTATTCATATACCATGTGGTAAGATTTGTGGTACCATGGAAGCATACGAGAAATCAGTGAGGGTGTGCCTCGAAGCGCACATAACATACATTTAGCGGCGCAGAAGTGCGTCAGTCCGGCAAGATGACATTTGCGGACAGATTGAGGAAAGACCTATGGGAAAAACAATTGAGACCTCCGATTATGACCTCCCGTTGGTCATCTTAGGAGAAATGGTGATCATGCCGCACATGACGGTGCCGCTGCAGGTGGGGCAGGGAAAGTCGTACCGTGCGATGGAGCATGCATGGGATCAGGCTCGTCTTGTTTTGTTGATTTTTGTGTCTGAAAGTGAGATCGAGACCTACAAGAGCAGCCAGCCGCAGCAGCTGCCGCCGGTCGGTGTGATCGCGCGTCTGGAAGAGTTTGTGAAGTTGCCCGATGGCACGGCGCGCATCATTCTGGAAGGCATCAGTCGCGCGCTGGTACAGACGTTGTTGCAGAACGAACCGTTCTACCGGGTACGCTGCCATGCAATCAGTGACCCTGAGCCAAAGGGGATCGAGATCGAAGCCCTGATGGACTCGGTCAAGCAACAGATCGATGAGTTTGTCGATCATCTGGGTGAAGTGCCGCAGGATGCGGTTGCGTTCGTCCATCGCATCGACAGACCAGGGCACCTGGCAGATATTGTGACGTGGGCGCCGGCATTTGAGTTTGAAGAGCGCCTCGATATTTTGAACGAACTCGACCCGGTTGAGCGGTTGCGACGTGCGCATCGCCTGCTGGCGCGTCAGCTCGAGTTGCTGAAGCTTCGCCAGAAGATCCAGCAGGACACGAAAGAGGTGCTGGATCAGAGCCAGCGCGAGTACTTCCTGCGTGAGCAGATGCGCGTGATTCGCCGTGAGTTGGGTGAAGACGACGAGATCGATGATCCTATCGATGAGTTGAAGCGCAAGATTGCGCAACTCAATGCGCCAGACTATGTCAAAGAACAGGCGATGCACGAGTTGAAACGCCTGGCACAGCAGGGGATGAACAGTCCAGAGGCAGGGGTTATTCGCACGTACCTCGACTGGATCCTGAACCTGCCATGGGCGGAGGAGGAGTTGCCCGAAATCAGCCTCCACGAAGCGCAAAAGGTGCTCGATGAGGATCACTACGGGCTCGAGAAGGTGAAAGAGCGCATCCTGGAGTACCTGGCAGTGCGCAAACTTGCCGGGAATCGGATGCGTTCGCCCATTCTGTGCTTTGTTGGTCCGCCAGGTGTTGGTAAGACCTCGCTCGGTCGCTCGATTGCGCGCGCTCTAGGGCGTAAGTTTGTGCGTACCAGCCTGGGCGGTATTCGCGACGAGGCGGAGATTCGCGGTCACCGCCGCACGTACATCGGGGCGTTGCCGGGGCGGATCATTCAGGGAATGAAGATGGCAAAATCGCGCTACCCGGTGTACGTGCTCGATGAGATCGACAAAGTCGGGCAGGATTTCCGCGGCGATCCCACCTCGGCGTTGCTGGAGGTGCTCGACCCGGAACAGAACAATGCGTTCTCCGACCACTACCTGGAGATCCCATTCGATCTCTCACAGGTGGTGTTCATTGCAACTGCCAACCAACTCGATACAATCCCCAATCCGCTCCGCGATCGTATGGAGATTATCGAGATCGGCGGGTATACGGAGGACGAGAAGCTGGGTATTGCACAGGGGTTCCTGGTGCGCAAGCAGCGTGAGTTCCACGGGTTGACGCCGGATCAGTTGATCATCACCGACGATGCGATCATCAAACTGGTGCGTGAGTATACGCGCGAAGCCGGTGTGCGCAATCTGGAGCGCGAAATCGCCAGCCTGTGCCGCAAGACGGCGCGTAAAGTGGCGGCAGCCAGCGATGGCGAGCCGATCGAGTTCCCTATCGTCATCGATGCGCCCGACATCCCGAACTATCTCGGCCCTGAACGGTATACGTTCGGTCTGGCAGAGGAAAAGGACGAGGTAGGCGTGGCAACCGGCGTGACCTGGTCGCCGACCGGCGGGGATGTGCTCTCGATTGAGGTGCTGCCGGTGCGGGGCAAGGGTGGTCTCCAGTTGACCGGGCAGCTTGGCGAGGTGATGAAGGAGAGTGCTCAGGCTGCGATGAGTTATGCACGTTTCCGCGCCGAGCAGTTTGGCATCGATCCAAGTTACTTCGACGAGCATAACATCCATATCCATGTACCGGAAGGAGCGGTGCCAAAAGATGGTCCGTCCGCCGGGATTACGTTGACGACTGCCCTGATCTCGGCGATGACCGGTAAACCAGTGCGGCGGGATGTGGCGATGACCGGTGAAATTACGCTGCGTGGCAAGGTGTTGCCGATTGGCGGTTTGAAGGAAAAGACGCTGGCGGCGCATCGTGCCGGTATCCGCACCTTCATCCTGCCGAAGGATAATGCCAAGGATATCGCCGAGTTGCCGAAGAAGGTGCGCGAGGAGTTGCAGTTGATCCCGGTTTCGTCAATGGACGAGGTGCTGAAGATTGCACTCGCGCATTAGCGCCATTGTTGCGCCTGCCTGTTGCGCTGGCGTTCACCTGCACGGTATGCGTGCGGGATCAGATCGGCTGCGTCGGGCGCTTTCTTCCGCCTGATCTGCCGGGGTTGTTCCGGAAAGCAAAGCCATCTCCCGTTCGGGGGATGGCTTCGTTGTTTCCGATGTTGTGTGACGACATCTGCGATGCTGGATGAAACCCATGCTGTGTTGTACGCTGCGCAGTGATGGAAGCCTGCCGGATGCAGTGATCGGAATGTCGGAGTATTGCCGGACCGGAGGCGCAGCAATTCATATGCTGTGCTATGTCTGGTCGGTGTGAGCGCTGGATGTCGGGAGTCTGGCGGATTGCGTTCTCCGACGAAGCGCAGCGTAGTTAATCGCCGGGAATGTACACATACAGGCGAAATACCCGCGATCCGGGTACGCACGTGGTTCAATCATTCTGCGTGTCGTTCTCTTCCAGAGTCATAACGCATCCGCCGTCACCTGATTCCGCCCACCAGCTTTGGCAGCGTAGAGGGCGCGATCAGCCCGCTGAATCAGCGTATCCAGATGTTCGTCCCTCTCGGTGGGACGGAGCGAAGCGCATCCGATACTGATCGTCACACGAATGGGTTGTCCGTCTAAAAGAACCGGATTGGCTTTGATTGTTGTGTGTAACCGCCCGGCAACCCGCAACGCTCCGCTGAGGTTGGTTTCGGGAAGGAGCACGATGAATTCCTCGCCGCCAAAGCGCGCCAGAATGTCGGCATCACACAGTTCACGCTGCATATGATTGGCTATATGTTGCAAGACAGTATCACCTGCAATATGCCCGTAAGTATCGTTGATGGTTTTGAAGTGATCGACATCGATGATCAGCAGTGCGACATCGTGCCGGTAGCGGCGCGCCCGTTCCAGTTCGCGCGGCGCAAGCGCAAAGAAGTGGTAACGATTGAACAGACCGGTGAGGTGATCAGTAGTCGCCAGACGCTGCGTTTCGGCAAACAGTTGCGCGTTGGTGATGGCAATCCCGGTCTGACGTCCGACAATTTCGAGCATAGCGCCGTCTCGTTCGCTAAAGTGGCTGTGATTGTGCAGATGGTAGACTGCCAGCACACCGAGCGTCCGGTCGCCGACAATGATCGGCGCTCCCAGGACAGATGGAATCGAGTTGGTGGCGCCAGCGTGCACGTAGACCACACGATGCCGAATGATGATCCGTTGCCGCTCGACTGCCGCCCATACCGGCTCAAGACCTTGCATAAGCGTCATCAACGCCTCTGGCATGTTGAAGGTATGTGTTCTGGCGAGAGTGTGATGATTGGGGGCAAGCAGTCCCAGCGCGGCGGCATCAGCACCGACCAGTTCAACCGACAGGCGCACAACGGTATCGAGGATGACATCGATGTCCAGCGCACTGCTGATTGCACGTGTCAGATCACCCAGACGGCGCTCGCGTTCCAGCGCTTCGTGCGCCTGGGTATACAACTGTGCGTTTTGCAGCGCAAGCGAAACACTCGATGCCAGTGTCGCCAGTCGACGTGCATGTTCCGGGCGGAAAGAATAAGGCGTGAAACTATCGACGCAAATGAAGGCGACGGTCTGCTGGCGTACAATGACCGGTGCGCCGAGCCATGAACGGATCGGGAATGCCTGCTCGATACGCACCCATGCTGGATTATTGAATGTTTCGTGAATGATCCAGGGCTGACCGGTCTTGATCAGATGTTGTAGGGTTGGTGTACGTGGGATCTCGAAAGTTACCTGGTGCAGGGCGCGTCCGGTCTCATCGCTCAGATTGCCGTAGCCATATATCCGCACGACCCGCGCCTGCATTCCTTCGACCAGCATGACCGAAGCGCCATCACACGGCATGAGGGCAATGATCTGATCGAGGACGTGATCGAGAACCTGTTCGACATCCAGCAGGGCGCTCAATGTTGCCGATGCCTGCCGCAACACTTCGGCGGTGCGCTGCTCTTCACGCACCGACTCGAAGAGCCGCGCGCGCTCGATCGCCACACTAAACTGATTGGCGATAGCGGTAAACATGCGCTGTTCGACAATCCCAAACGGACTGCCAGCGGGCATAACCAGGTTCAATATTGCCAGTGGGCGGTCACGGCTATAGATCGGGATGCTGATATGCTGTGCCGGTTCCTGGTTTGCAGTATGCAGATGTGCAAGACGGGGACAGGTGATCGAAAGCGTGGCAGCCGGGAACTCGTGATGGAGCAAACGATGCAGACACTCACATGGATCACCGGGCGCGCGTGGTGTGAGGTCGATCTGTAATTCGCGCGCGCCTTCGTGTGCCAGCAGGCGGGCAAAATCGCCTCCCTCCACTCCCCAGAGCCATGCCGCGCGTGCACCTGTTTCCCGCACCAGGGTCCGTAATCCAGCCTGTAACTGACGCTGCGGTTCGATGATCCGATTGAGCGCTTCCAGGACGCTTTTCATCACCTTGAGTTCGTGTTGTGCCCGCTCCCGCGAGGTGATGTCGCGAAACAGCCAGATGCGGACAGTGCGTTGCGCATGGAAGCGCATGCCACGGGTATAGCGTTCGATGATCCGACCGTCGCGGAGTGTCAGCCAGTCAATTGCCTCGAGATCGGGATTGGCATACAGCGCTTCGACGCGGATGAGAAACTGTTCCTCATCGTTGACCAGTGTCGCCAGATGCTGAATACGATCGTGTGAGGTGATCGTCTCCAACCACCCCGGCGTCAATCGCCACAGATCCTCGAACCGCTGGTTCAGCAGCAGAATCTTTCCCTCGCTATCGGTGACCAGCACTGCTTCGGTGATCGCCTCGATGACGGTTTGCAGCAGTGCAACCGTATGTTCATCACGTGTGAGGAATGTCATATTATTGCAGTCACACAACCGGTGTTCCGGTATTCGCCGGAACACCGACATCATTTCCACGTGTTGGTGGGATGTCTCACCTGCGTGTACAGCACGAACATCATCAGCGCATCATCCCCGCGTATCGGCAGGATGCTGGTGTTCCTGGTGCGTAGCCCGGAAACAACAATACCATGCCGGTTATTATACACGACGCAGCGGCACACCTATGCACCCGGCAATGTCAGGTAAAATGTGCTTCCTTCGCCTTCGACGCTGGTTGCCCAGATGCGCCCGCCGTGTCCTTCGACCAGATGTTTGGCGATTGCCAGTCCTAATCCGGTACCACCGACATTGCGCGTTCGTGCACGATCGACTTTGTAGAAGCGCTCGAAAATCCGTGAGAGGTCGGCTGCCGGAATGCCGATGCCGTTATCGGTTACCGACAGGAGCAGCCACTGACCCGGAGGATGCGATGGCGGTAGTCCGGGCAGCGGTGAACCGTCACCAATCACAATTGCTTTGGCGGCAATCGATACCCGCCCGCCTTCGGGGGTGAATTTCGAGGCATTGTGAAGCAGATTGAGGAGCACCTGACCGATACGATTACAATCGATCAGCGCCTGTGGCAGATCATCAGGCACATCTGTCGTTATCTGGAGGTGTTTTCGATCCATTTGCGGGCGAATGCGCTCAATAGTGCGCGTCACCAGCGGCGCCAGTGGTGCGGGTACTAACTGGAGCGCCACCCGCCCCGACTCGATCTGCGCCAGTTCGTGCAGTTCCTCCACAAGCTGGGTGATAGCATCGACTTCCTGCGCGATCTGCTCCAGCATGCGTTTCGCTACCGGCGCCGGCGGGTCTGATTGCAGCGTTTCGACCAGCAGCTTCATCGACGCCAGCGGTGTGCGGAGCTCGTGAGAGACGTTGGCGACCAGATCGCGTCGGGCACGTTCCAACAGACTCAGTTGGGTCACATCGCGCACCAGCAGCAACGCGCCGCACTCGCCATCATCAAGCGGAATGGCGCGCAGGCGTAGTGTTCGTTGTCGCCCAAGCGGTTGAAAGATGCTTTCACGGGGTTCGGCGGATGCAATCGCTTCTTCGACCATGGCATCGACCTGATAATCACGTGCAAGCGTGATTAGCCCCTGCCCGATGCTAATGGTGTGACTGAGGTTCAACAATTCTTCTGCCTGCCGATTGATGTAGCGGACGCGGCGATCCGCATCGACGAGTACGATTCCGTCATCGAGGGCGCGTGCCGCAGCGTGGAAGAGTGGAGACAACGAGTCCTGCGCTGGAGGAGGGGGTAGCGACTGCGAGCCAGGCTGCTGCTGGCGCCATCCCCACACGATTACCAGGACGAGTGCGAGCACGAGGGTGGCAATGATCCATTCCATCGAAGCGCTCGCCCTTTCTCAGCGCCGTTCATCAGTCTGGCGCTTCGAAACGATAGCCGATGCCACGAACTGTCTGAATATAGGTCGGCTTGCCGGGGTCGGGCTCGACCTTCTCGCGTAGCCAGCGAATATGTACATCGACCGTCCGGCTATCGCCGAGGAAGTCGTATCCCCAGACGCGCTCCAGCAGGACATCGCGTGACAACGCGATGCCACGGTTGCGCATCAGGCATGCCAGCAGATCGAACTCTTTCTGCGACAGATTCAACTCGATATTATCACGCCAGGCACGCCGTGAGCCGGTATCCAACCGGATCGCGCCGGCGTCCAGCACCTCGCGCAGCATACTGATACGGCGGTCTGAACGGCGCATGATCGCCCGCACGCGTGCCAGTAGTTCTCCGAGGCTGAATGGCTTGGCAACGTAATCATCGGCACCCAGCTCCAGCCCTGCAATGCGATCGATCTCGTCCTGCCGTGCAGTCAGGATCAGGATGGGGACTTCGCTCTCCTGGCGCAGAATGCGACAGATGGAAAAGCCATCGAGACGCGGGAGCATCACATCGAGAATGACCATATCGGGTTGATCGCGGCGCGCCCGTTCGAGTCCGACGACGCCATCCTGAGCGTTGATAACTGCGTATCCCTCGCGTTCAAGATTGTAGCGCAACGTTTCGGAAAGGATAGGATCATCCTCTACCAGCAGAATGGTGGACATATGCATGTCGTTACTCACAGTTCAGAAGCTCCATGCACAACTGTCGGCATGTCAGAACCGAAGCCGATCTGCTCGATGCATCTGGCATGCCATGCTCTCATTCCTGTGGACGTGCATTGTCCATGACGCGCCCAACTCCGTCGCTGGCGCGACACACATAGATGGTTGCCGTTCGTCCCGTTGCATCGTGGTATGCCTGCGCCAGGTCGTGGCGAAACGCTTCCACATTGCTTCGCTCGACCAGGCTGACGGTGCATCCGCCAAACCCGGCGCCGGTCAACCGCGAGCCATAACATCCCGCCAGACTCTGCGCCGTCGTGACCAGATAATCGATATCTGACAGGCTGACCTGATAATCATCACGCAGGCTGGCGTGTGATTCATTCATCAGTTGTCCAAATGTGGCTATATCTCCGGCTTCGAGAGCTGCGGCGCCCTGGAGTGCACGTCGGTTTTCGCTGACGACGTGCCGTGCGCGGGCGTACAGCGGCTCGGGAAGTTCGTGCTGATGCGCATTCAGTTGCTCCTCGCTCACGTCACGCAGTGCGCGAATACCGGGATACCATTGTTGCAGCGTCCAGACTGCCGCTTCACACTCCTGGCGGCGCTGATTGTACGCCGATGCCGCCAGCGTGCGCGCGATATGGCTGTCACAGACGACAACGGCGACCGATGGCGGCAGAGGGACGGCACGATACGTCAGGTCGCGGCAATCAATCAGCAATGCATGATCGGTTTGCCCGAACACGGCGATCAGTTGATCCATAATGCCGCACTGCACACCGACGAAGGTATTCTCGGCGCCCTGCGCCAGGAGCGCAAGTTCTTCGCCAAGAATGTTGAGCCGGTTGAGCACCTGAAATGTGTACCCGACGGCGACCTCGAGTGCGGCTGATGACGAAAGACCGGCGCCACGTGGCACATCGCTGGCGATCAACAGGTCTGCCCCCGACAGCGTATGCCCTGCGGTGCGCAGCGCCAGCACGACACCTCGAATATAATTGTGCCATGCCCGATTGCTGCGTTCGATCTGGTCGATTGAAAAGAGGTCTTCATCATTGAGATCCGCGGACCTGACGCGCACTATTTGATCGGTACGCGGGCGGGCTGCGATGCATGTGGCGCGATCGATAGCAACCGGGAACACGAACCCATCATTATAGTCGGTGTGTTCGCCAATGAGATTGACGCGCCCTGGAGCGCGAACGATGACGTGCGGATGGATGCCGTAATGCTGCTGAAAACGTTCGCGCAGTGCTCCGGTATCAAGCATACGTGGCCTGTTGATCTCTGTGCTGGTCGTATCACAATGTTGCCGACCGGCATTATACCATGTAGAAGCATTCTCAAATTGTAAAAATGCTTTGCCAGCACGTTGTTCAGTAAGGAGTGCTGCGAGTACTGTAACTCTTGCCCGCTTGCAGCGGTTTCTTTCGAGAGCCTCTACGCTACCGCCCGCCGTTGTGCTATTGTGGAAGATGTGAATCGTGAGGAGAAAGCGTCATTATGCGTCTTGTACTATTGCTCTATCGTCTATTTTCCTGGCTGCTGGCGATCACACTGATTACCGGAAGCATCGGTGTGGTGCGTGCTCAGAGTACTGAGCCGCCGCAACCGGATGAACAACATGTGGTGGCGTTCGAACGCCTAGGAGCGACCGATCAGACGCTGAGCGGTGTTTTTGATGGGACACGGTATCTGTTCAATATTCCCGCGAACTGGCAACTGACGTCGGGGGCGCAGGCGCAACTCGATCTGGCGGTTTTCTTTCCAGCAGGCAGTACGCAGCAACGACTGGGGGGATTTCTGGAAGCGCGCTTCAATCGGGTGTTGGTCGGCACCGTTGAACTGACCCAACCGGGTGAACAGCGAGTTGTCTTTGATATTCCCGATCAGGCGCTCACGCCGGTGCGCAGTGATGGACGTCATGAGTTCGAAGTGGCGCTGGACAACCCGACCGGATGCGAAGTCACTCCCGGTGAGCGCACGGCAGTCGTCATCCGTTCAACATCGCGTTTTATTCTGCCCCACACGCTGACACCGCTCGACACCGATCTGCGTAATCTGCCACGCCCCATCTTCCAGGGTTCATTCGACCCTGATCAGGCGACAATTGTCATTCCCGATAACCCATCGATCAACGATCTCCAGGCGGCATTGACCGTTGCCGCCGGTTTTGGGCGATTAACCGAAGGGCGGTTGCAGATCGATCTAACGACTGTGCAACGACTGTCGCCGCAGGCGCGCACCGGACGTCATCTCATTCTGGTTGGCAGCCACACGGGGCTTGCACTGCTAGCGCGCAATCTGGATCTGCCCGCAACGCTCCGGGAGAATGGTTTTGCTGCTCCCGGCGCCACGCCCGACGATGGCATTCTCCAGATGATAATATCGCCATGGAACTCAGAACGCGTTGTTCTGGTAGTGAGCGGTGCATCGGAAGCGGGAGCGGCGAAGGCTGCCCGTGCGTTGAGTGCCGTGCCTGTGCGGATCAACAACCGCCCGAATGTGGCAGTGGTTCGTGATCTGCCGGAAGCATCAGCGGATCTGACGCTGGCAATCGATCAACGCCTGAGCGATCTGGGATTGGAACCGCGCGTCATTCGGGATCGCACCGGGACATTCGATCTGAGGTTCACCCTCCCGCCGGGACAGCAGATCGATGAGGGAGCGTACTTCGATCTGACTTTCAACCACGCTGCAACGGTTGATTTTGGTCAGTCGAGTCTCTCTGTCGGCTTGAACGGCATCCCGATCGGCAGCGTGCGCTTCAGCGACGAAACGACACGTGTGACAACCAGCCGGATTACTATTCCGCCTTCTGCAGCGCGTTCTGGCGTGAATGTGCTGACGATCCAGACCAACCTTGCGCCTCGCTCGTTGTGTACCGATGTGCGCAATGCCGATCTGTGGGCAACGATCTGGCCCGAATCGGCGCTGCATCTGCCGATGAAACCGGCGACTGCCGAACCACGCCGCACCTTCAACCTCAGCAGTTATCCACTGCCATTTACCCTGAATCCTGCGCTTGCCACGACCGCATTCGTCGTTCCGCAACGCGCTCCTGCTGCGTGGAATGCTGCCGCTCTGCTGGCGTTCCAGATGGGGCGGCAGACCCGTGATGCTATTCTGCAACCGCTTGCCGTCTTTGCCGACAATATACTCACGAGTGTGCGCGAATCGCATCATTTGCTGATCATCGGACGCCCGAGCACCCTTCCTATTTTGCTCGAACTCGGCGATACGCTGCCGGCGCCGTTCGATGCCGGCAGCGACGTGCCGCGATCGGTCGATACTCCGGTTGTGTATCGTGTGCCGCCTGATGCCAGCGTTGCCTATCTGCAAATGGTCGTCGCTCCGTGGAATCCGGAGCGGGTGGTTGTTGCTGCACTGGGCAGCGATGATGCAGGTATCGAACAGGCGACGATGATGCTTGTCGATCCGCGTCAACGCGCACGCCTCACTGGGACGCTGGCAATCGTCGATCCGCAGCAGCGGGTGACACTAGGCAATGGACGTGCGGTGCTCACAGGACCTGCACCAACGCCGGTTGCAACCGCTCCACCGGTTGCCATTCAGCCGGCGCAACCGACGCCGCAGACGGTGCAACCCACGCCTGTGCCTGCTTCGAATACGTCGTCGAACAATGCATGGCTCGTGCCGGTTGTCATTCTCATTGCCGTCATAGGCGCAAGCGCCTTGATCCTCTGGCGTGCACCATGGCGACGACCGCCAGGAACCTGAGCATGTGAGCAGCAACCTGCCTGGTTGGGGTTATGCCAGTGTCGTCCTCCTCTCTCAGGGTTCAGGGCAGACAGAACATGCGAGCGTGTGCGGGAGATAGGGCTTAGGGAGGCGCTGGAGGCTCTCACCCCTGGACCCTCTCCTGCACGTAGGAGCGAGGCGAGTACATCGCGCACAACATCGGTGTCGTTGTACCCTTTCCCGTGCCTGCGAGAGAGGGGCGACGAGCGACCGGCGCAGGGGTATCCCGCTGCGGCAGAAGGTGCGCTGTCCCATATGTTCCGTCACCCCTTAGAACGTCGCCGGTGAGGGGATTCGTCTGTGCGCTGACACTTCGCGTGTCAGATGACGTGCAGCGTTTCTGACAGCGCTCTGTGGACAATACTGCCAGTTCTGGCGTATACTCGTGGCTATGCTGATGCGTCGTGCGTTTGCCAGAGTCTCGCAGTTCATTCTGATCCTGATGCTGTTCCTTACCCCCGTGCTGGCAGGGCAACCGGCGCAGGCGCAAACCGCGCTCCCGCCACTGGTGTTTGTGGCGCGTAGTCGCCTGGCGACCGGTGATTACCTCTTCCCCCGCGATGTCGGTCCGGCGGGGCATATAATCACCGGTATCACAAAATTCGCCCCCGGCTCGAAATTGCTCATCCGCGATCAGAACGGGCAGTTGCGCGTGCTTATCGATACGGCGCAGCCGGCTAGCGATCCGCTGAATCCGCTGGGACTGCGCGATGTCCAGTCGCCCGATGTGTCGTTCGATGCGCGTCGTGTGGTCTTCGCAGGAACGTTTGGACCGGAAACATTCCGCAATCAACCCAACGGTCGTCCCGCCTATTCGTGGCGGCTGTTCGAGATCGGCGTCGATGGTCGCGGTTTGCGTCAGTTGACCCATTCGGACCGCGAGATTACCATTCCTGATGGTCCGGGGAATGCTGAGGCATATACGTTCTACGATGACCTTTTCCCGGCATATCTGGCAGATGGCAGGATTGTGTTCAGTTCGTCGCGCTATCCGGCGCGTTCACCCTACGATGGTCGGCGGGCGTTCAATCTGTACATCATCGATAGTGATGGCGGCAATATGCGGCGTCTCACCACCGAACGCACTGCTGCATTTCATCCGGCGCCGCTGCCCGATGGCAGGATCGTGTTCAGTCGCTGGTGGGTCAACTTCAACCAGCCCAGTGAACGCAGTATCTATAACCGGATCGATAATCATGCCGGCAATGAAATCGCCCGGGATCAGAGCGGACGTCCGATTGTTGTCGAGCGGCGTATCCAGGTCACGGCAACAGCGCAGCCGGCACAACCGCCCCAACCTGCCGCGCCTCCGCCGACACCAACCGTGCGTTTGCCTTCCTTTGTCGAAAAGATCGATCCGGCTACCGGCAGCATTGTGCGGCTGACCAAAACGCCGGCGCCACCAACGCCGACGCCGCGTGTCCGCCCGACTGCGACGCCGGTTCCTGCACCGCAGGGCGGTGCAAGTCGCACGATTATCGTTGAGCAACCGGTTACCGGGTATCGTCTGCCGGATGGTACGCTGGTCTATTCTAACACAAATGCGACCTTCAATCCGGCACGTGGGCGTCTGACGGATGGTTTTCCCATCCGTGACGCGCCTAACACCTGGCACCTGATGGTGGTCGAAGCCGATGGCAGCGACATGAGCCGTTTTGCCTGGACGCCGCGCTACCCATCGGCGCTGACGAATGACGGCGGTCTTGATACCTATAATGCTGTGCAACCGGCGGTGGTGCAGTTTGGCGGTGAATTGCTGGTGGCATACACGACGCAGCGCGATCAGACGATGGCGCATTCGACGCTATACACTGGTATCCGTGTCGCGCGTCCCGGTATCGAGAACATGGCGCTGAACACGACCGAGTCGATTGCCGGGTACCGCTGGGATGACGGAACCAGTTTTCGTCCACCCTATGCACTTGCGCCTGCCGGATTGCCCGACGGACGGATCATCTTTTCGCAAACCGCAGCGACGACAGTGCCTGCACGCACCGGCGTCTACACAGAGACCCGCGACGGGCGCACTATCACCCTGCGGTTGCAGTCGTCATCGTTGCGCTATGAACTGCGTACTATCTACCCCAATGGCGCACAGAACGAGAGCGTGCCGCTTTCTGGACTGTCCGATGAGTATGACGCGATGGAAGCCAAACCGATCATCGTGCGTCCGGTAGGGGATGGACCCGGTATGTGGCGACTGCCGCGCGGCGCACCGCCGCCGGTCAGTGACGACCCGTTGCAGAGCAATGTTCCATTCGGGTTGCTCGATACGTTCGGCAATCCGGCGTATACCTGGAGTCGCCGCAGCATCCAGAGCGTGGAACTGGTCGCTGTGCGCAATGCGAATGTCTATGCCAATCCACCGCTCGAATTTCCGTTCATCAATAATTCACCACCACCGGGGAGCGTTGCCTTTGCCGATATCTACATTGATGCCAATCAATTCAGCGGGGCAACGTCGCGTGCGCCAAACCCAGACGATCAGGCGCGCGCTGTCAAATGGTTGACCGTACCAGTCAACCCGGATGGATCGTTCATTGCCTCTGCGCCCGCCGATGTGCCCACCTTCATCGTGCTGCGTGACCGAAACGGGCGAATTGTGCGCGGTGGGAACCGCCATACCCTCAGTATCGCTCAGGGGAATTCAGCCGGGCGTTCCGGGCAGCCGATGTTCTGTGTCGGGTGTCATCTGGGGCACGCCAGCGGCTCGATCGTCAACCACCAGCTTGCGGAACTGGGCTGGACGAATATTGCGCCAGCGGCATCCATTGCCGCCTCTTCATCGGTCAAAGACGGCAATCCAACGCGCATCAACGATCGTCGCGGGTATGTTGCTGCACCGAATGGAACCTTCATCGACCGGACGCCGCCATGGATGGCGAATGGTGGAGCGGGGCAGTGGATCCGGCTGGAATGGCAATTTCCGATGGCAATCCTCGAAGTGCGTCTGGTGGGGGCGGAACCGGGGCAGGAAGGACGCAGTGATGACTACGAGGTCAGTGGCGAACTGCGCTTCTACCTGCGTGGGCAGGAAATCGCCGTCGCTGCCAGAAGTGTCGAGGCGGTTGCGCCACTCTCACGTGGCGGAACGCTCGTGCGTCTGACACAGCCCATCGCTGCCGACCGGGTCGAGTTTGCCGTCACCGCGGTACGCGGGACACAGCGTGGCGCACCGGCGTCGGCGGCGCTCAGCGAAATCGAGGTGATCGGGCAGGGCGCGACGCCGGATGCGTTGGGGGTTGGACAGTGAGTGGGGTGCTACGCACCGGCAAAAAATGCCCGTAACGCGGCATACGTCTCGTCTGATGCCTCTTCAGGGAGGAAATGCCCGCCGGGAACCACGTGTCCACGCACATCAACGGCGTACTGTCGCCAGACAGTCAGCAGATCGTAGTGCCGCCCAACGAACCCCTGCGCTCCCCAGAGCACCAGCAACGGACAGGTGACCATTGTGTGCCGATCGGCTTCATCGTGCTGCAGATCGATGCCTGCCGCTGCCCGATAATCTTCACAGGTAGCGTGGATTGTTTCCGGGTTACTGAAGCAACGCACGTATTCTGCAATCACTTCCGGCTCGAAGGCTGCCGACGTGCGCCCCCAGTGGGCAAGTTTCTTGCGCAGGAAATACTCCGGCTCGGCGCCGATCAATCGCTCGGGCAGGTCGTAGGGCTGAATGAGACAGAACCAGTGATAGTATGCCTCGGCGAAGACACGATCCGCGGTAGCGTACATGTACTGCGTTGGCGCGATGTCGAGCACTGCTGCGCGGATGACCGCATGTGGATGATCGCGGCAGAGTCGGTGTACAACACGCGCACCACGATCATGACCGGTAACCATGAAACGGGGGAAGCCGAGCGTCTGCGTTGTTGCAACTGTCCAGAGCGCCGACTGCCTGACGTTGCTCATACAAGGTCGTCATCATGTGTCTGCGCATGTGGTGCTGCTACGGAACAGGCGTCTCGTGGATCGAATATGATCTTCATGCCCTCGTGTTCATCGTCAGTATCATAGCGTCGTGATAGACCCCCCATGTTATGCTGAGCGCCGCGCCATATCCTGTCTGCGTTAATACCCTTCGCGTTGCTCAGGGAACCATTCCCGTGTGTCATGCTGAGCGCCGCGACACATCTCTCATGCCCACGGCGGTCGTCGTCGCGCTTTGAAAGCAGCGATCCCCTCGCGCGCTTCGTTGCCCGTGCGCACCCGCGCCAGCATTTCGACCACGAACCGCTGTGCAGCAAGGCGTTCGCTCTCCCATACCACATCCACAACGCGCTTGATGGTGGTGATGGCATCGGGCGCGCCTGTCAGGCACCGCTGAGCTATCTCCATCACCGTGGCGTCGAGTTCTTCCCGTGGCACGACACTGTGGATCAACCCGATCTCGAAGGCGCGCTCGGCACTGAAGCGTTCGCCAGAGACGAAGAGCGCGCGCGCCTGGCTGACGCCGATCTTGGGAACAACATACTGAGCGATGACTGCCGGTACCAATCCGATTTTGACTTCGCCAAAACCGAAACGCGCCGTGTCAGCGGCAATCGCCAGATCGCAGCAGGCTGCCAGTCCTGCGCCGCCGCCGATAGCAGCGCCATTGACCCGACCGAGCACCACTTTCGGGCACGTCCAGATCGCTTCAAACATTGCTGCCAGCGCCGCGGCATCGGCGAGGTTCTCCTCGAACGTCAGTCTGGCAACGTTCTGCATCCAGTGCATATCGCCGCCAGCGCAGAATGATTCGCCTGCGCCGGTCAGTACAACGACCCGCACATGCCTGTCGCCGGAGAGGGCGTCGAATGCTGCCCGCACTTCCGCGATCATGGTGGCATCGAAGGCGTTGTGCACGTCGGGTCGATCGAGCGTCACCGTGGCGATCGGTCCGTTGTGGGTGATATGAAGAGTCATGGTGTTTGCTCCTCGCCGCGCAGATAGCGCAGCAATGCACGACGCCGCTCCAGGCGCTGCTGGCTTTCCGGGTCGCCGCCGTGTAAGACGTCATCAAGGGTACGCTGCGCTTCGGGGTGGTCGAGCAGATCGCGGTGGGCGTGGAAGACGCTCAACGCTGCTGTATCATCTTCGGCATTTAGAAACGCAAAAATGGCCTTCCCCTGCGGCGTTTCCGTCCATGTTTCGCGGTAAATACGCAGTTGTGCAAGCCCGACCAGCCGCTGGCGCAATCCAGCGGCAATCTCAGTTTGCCCGGCGTCGGTGAACTGTTGCGCCAGATGGTCGACCGCTTCGGCAAATGCATCCGTCAGCGTCAAGGGCCACCGGTCGGCAACCTCGCGCAGTTCCTCGATCGTTGTGACTGCGAGCACTGCCTGGAGTGCAGCGGGAACATCCTGTTCCGCCTGTTGCCGGAGTTCTGTCAGCCATTGCAACCGCTCGCGCAGGATGGCGGCAGCGGGATTAGCAGCGGCTGCCTGAGCAGCGGCAAAGAAATCATCGCTCAGAATGATCGGTTCGCGTTCGACCAGTGCGGGCAGATCGGCACGGTCTGCCAGACCGGTCAACTGCACAAGCGCGGATTGGATCGCATCGTTCGATACCGGATGTGCTTCGGTCATGCTGCACCTGTTACATGCGGAACACGCCAAACTGTGTTGTTTCGACGGGGGCGTTGGTGGCAGCGGCGAGACCGAGCGCCAGCACTGTGCGCGTGTCGGCGGGATCGATCACCCCATCGTCCCACAGGCGTGCCGTGGCGTAGTAGGGGCTGCCTTCGCGTTCATAGGTCGCCAGGATCGGCGCGACAAACGCCTCGCGCTCGGCAGTGCTCATATCGATCCCGCGTGCCCGCAATGCATCGAGGCGCACCGTCAGCAGTACACTGGCTGCCTGCTGCCCGCCCATCACCGAAATTCGGGCATTGGGCCACATCCAGAGTTGTCGTGGCTCATATGCGCGACCACACATGGCATAGTTCCCGGCGCCAAATGATCCACCAATCACGACGGTGAACTTTGGCACACGCGCATTCGCCACCGTCATCACCATTTTTGCGCCATCCTTGGCGATACCGCGCTGTTCGTACTCTTTGCCGACCATGAAACCGGTAATGTTCTGGAGAAAGACGAGAGGAATACCGCGTGCGCAGCACAACTCGATGAAGTGCGTCCCCTTGAGGGCGCTTTCGGAGAACAACACGCCGTTGTTGGCGATAATCCCCACCGGCGCGCCGGCGATATGCGCAAAGCCGCACACCAGCGTTTCGCCGTAGGTTGGCTTGAACTCGTGCATGCGACTGCCATCGACAATGCGGGCAATCACTTCGCGCACATCGTAACTGGCGCGTGGGTCGCGTGGAATGATGCCGTACAGTTCGAGCGGATCGTAGAGAGGTTCTTCCGGTTCACGCCACTCCCACGGTGCAGGGCGTCGCGGACCGAGGTTTGCCACGATCGAGCGCACAATTGCCAGGGCGTGAAGATCATTCTCCGCCAGGTAGTCGGCAACGCCGGAGATGTGAGTGTGCACCACGGCGCCACCGAGTTCCTCGGCGCTGACGTCTTCTCCGGTTGCTGCTTTGACCAGCGGCGGACCGCCGAGAAAGATCGTGCCGGCGCCACGAACGATCACTACCTCATCACTCATCGCTGGCACATACGCGCCGCCAGCCGTACACGATCCCATCACTGCCGCAATCTGAGCAATGCCTTTGGCAGACATCCGCGCCTGGTTGTAGAAAATGCGCCCGAAGTGGTCGCGGTCGGGGAAGACGTCCGCCTGAAGCGGCAGAAACGCGCCACCGCTATCGACCAGATAGATGCATGGGAGATAGTTCTGTTCGGCGATTTCCTGGGCGCGCAGGTGCTTTTTTACCGTCAGCGGATAGTATGTGCCGCCTTTGACCGTCGCATCATTGGCGACGATCATCACCTCCCGTCCGGCAACCCGCCCGATACCGGTGACGATGCCGGCGGAAGGAACCGGTTCATCGTAGATCTCGTGCGCTGCCAGAGCGCCAATTTCGAGGAAGGGGGTTGCCGGATCGATCAGGCGGTCGATCCGTTCGCGCACCAGCAATTTGCCACGTGAAACATGACGCTCCCGCGCTTCCGGAGGACCGCCGGCACGCGCCTGTGCGAGACGGGCGCGCAGATCATCGAGCAGTACGGCATACGCCTCGGCGTTGGCGCGAAAGGTCGCCGAACGGGTGTCAACGAACGACTTAATCACTGTCATAGTTGGTCGACTCGTCGGGTAAAACGACGTTGCGCAGGAAGCGCGCACTCTCTTCGGGCAGCGCCGTATTGATGAACATACCGGTGCCCATCTCGAACCCTGCGGTTTGGGTCACCCGTGGAATGATCGTCACGTACCAGTGGAGATGGCGCGCCATACGCTCACTCTCCGGCGCCGAACGAATGATGTAATTATAGTCTGGATCGTTCAACCCGTGGTAGATACGGCGCAACACATCGCGCAGGACGTGTGCTAGGTCTTCGATCTCTTCGGAGGTGGCATCGAGGAAGTGTGCGGCGTGGCGGCGTGGCACGATCCACAGGTGGAACGGCGAATAAGCGGCGTATGGAATGAAGGCGGTAAAGTGCCGGCTGGAGACGATCACCCGATCGTGTTGCTGCTCCTCATCTTCGCGCATGCGACAGAGGACGCACTCGCCGTAGTCGTCGAAGTAGCGCCGCGCCTCCTCGTTGCGCACCCGGATGTCGTGTGGAACGACCGGCAATGCGACAGCCTGTGCGTGGGGATGGAGCAGAGACGTACCGGCTGTTGCACCATGGTTCTTAAAGAACACAATATGCTCGATGCGCGGGTCGCCACGATAGATCGTGGCGCACATTTGAAAAGCGACGAGGGTATTGATCAACCCTTCGACCGGTTCCAGCGCAGCGCAGGTGTTATGGCGGCGCGACTCGACGACGATATCGTGATAGCCAAATCCTGCCAGCGCCCGATTGATGCCGTGAAAGTGACGCTGATACCGGTCATGCTCTAGCAGCGCCGGATAGCGATTGCGCACCACGCGCACCTGCCAGTCGCCGGTGACCGGAACACGAAAGCGCTCAAGGTCTAGTTCTTCGTTACCGGGGCAGAACGGACAGCTCGGATCGTGTTCGGGACGGTCGAGAATGCTCCCACGTGATGGCAAAATGAACTGTTCCGGCCGACGTGCCCGCTCAGTCGCAATGATGACCCACTCGCGGGTTGCCAGATTCTGTCGGATCTCGGGCATGATGCTCCCTGCGACCGAACATCACTTGATCGCCTCAATTATACCCTTGACCCTGGCGTTCGAGATCGGACAATGCGCGAGCAAGTTCCAGGACGATCGGATGATCGTCTAGGTGGATGGTCACGGCGGCAAGGATCTCGCGGTGGTACCACAACGTCGGTGCAGGACCGCGCTTGAAGCGTTGCCACACTGCCGGACCGACTAGCGCAAGATCGGCGCTGATCGACCGGATATTGTGGAGCGAATCGGCTGCTCTGAGCGCGGCGACGCGCGGGCCGCCGCTTTGGAGATGGGCGATTGCTGCGGTCTTGCGTTCTTCCCACGAGCGTTCGACACCGTCGATTCGCTTCCGCTCCGATACTGCTTCGACCAGGCGCGCCACCTCTGCGCCAAACAGAGCCTCCAGTTGGTGGGGCGAGACGCCGCAATCTTCGATCACATCGTGCAGCAACCCGGCGATCACCACATCTTCGTCGAGCCCATGGCGCAACAGAATGACAGAAACGTGCACCGCGTGCACGATGTAGGGAATATCGGTTCCCTTGCGCACCTGTTGCCGGTGGGCAAGGGCGGCAAACTGGAGCGCCTGTTCGTACCGTGGAGAGAATACCGTGTTACTCATTGCCTCACCGGTGTATGACTGTATCGAACCGACGAGCCAGGACAGCGATACCGGTCGCCTGATATACCAGGGCGATGAGTTCATAGACCCACACATCAGATTGTCCGGCCTCCAGCGCCCAATAGGTGTTCATGAGCCAGTAGGTGGGGAGCAACCCGAATGTCACTTCCCACGGCGACTGAAGAAAAAAGGCGAGGATCGGAATCATCAGCACGATGCCGGAAAGTTTGATCAGCGCAAAGCCCTGAACCTTATTCTGGGCGAATGTTGCCAGATAGAGGGCAAAGAGTGGCGCAAGTGGTGCAGCGACGACGCCGACGATCAGGATGTTCATCAGGGGCAGCGCGCTCAAACCGGAAAGCGGGAAGATCACCAGGATCATCACAACCGTCAATACAACCGGAATGGCGATGCGATAGGCAAGATACTGATTTGTGGAAAGCGGCGTCACCTGGAGTGCGATCAGGGTCTGATCATCCTTTTCATCGAGTAGCAAAAACCCGATCACAGTACCGAAAATAACCGGCGTCATCACGACAAAGAAATACGCCAGCAGTGCCGGGTAGTACGGCATCAGGTCGAAGTTGTACTGTTCGATCAGGCGCGCCGTGAGAGGTGGCAATCCCCAGCGCAGTACAAGCCCCCCAAACACAGGCACGAAGATCATCCACGACAGGAGACTGTCACGGCGCACGCCACGGGCATCTATCGGACCGAGCGCGCGCAATGTCTGAAGAATGCTCATGGTTTGCGAACTCCTTCCTTCGTTATCACGAAGCGATAAAAGGCGCGCTGACCGGCGATAGCGCCAATGCCGACCCATAGAGCAGTATACAGGATAGCATACACCATCTGCCAGACCGGCAGGGGAGTATAGGCAGCCTGGATCAGCACCAGCGGCGCTTGCAACGGGTGCAGGTAGAGGCTCCAGTGCCGCCACAGGTCGAAATAGGAGAGCAGCGGCAGCGAGAAACCCAGCGTCCACAAAGCGGAAGGCATCAGGAATTCCGTGATCGAGTCATAGCGCGCAACCACAAAAAAACCATAGAGCGCGTAGAGCGCCACGAATCCGGCGATTCCCAGCAGCATCCAGAACCAGTTGAACGCAGGTCCGCTGACGATCAGAATCAGCACCAGCGATTCGATCGCCGAAAGCACGAACAGACTGACGACTTTGGCGAGCAGATACTCGTGATCGCGCAGAGGGGTGACGATCTGAGCTTCGAGCACGCCTTCACTCTTTTCGAGCAGCACGATGCCTGCCATGAAGTAGAACGCGTTGATCACCAGATTTTCGAGCAGCAGCGGCGGCCACCAGATCGACCAGTCCACCCCGTCGATTTGGCGCAGGGCAAGCGCCATCAGCGCCACGACACAGGCCGATATCAGATAGAAGCCGTTACGGTACTGGCGAATAATGTCCCAGTACAGGGTGTAAGCGAAGCGTTTCATGCGAGGCTCCGTCCTGTCACCTGAATAAAGATATGCTCCAGGGTCGCCTCCTGCGTGTGAATCGTCTGCACCGAACGGCGCAGGGCAGCAAGGAAATCGGGGTTATCCGCCAATCCGTCGAGGGGAAAATCGCAGGTTGCAGTGCACCCGTTCACCAGGTATTCAACCCGCACCTCTTTGCGTCCATAGCGTAGTTTGAGGGCGCGTGGCGAGTCGATCAGGCTGATGTGCCCGTCTACGATGAACGCCACCCGGTCGCACAGTTCATCGGCAATTGCCATATCGTGCGTTGTCAGGAAGATCGTTCGTCCAGCGATCTGCTGCGCTTTGATCAGGTCTTTGATACGACGAGCGTTGACGGGATCGAGACCGGCAGTCGGCTCATCGAGAAAGAGGAGTTTTGGGTTGTGCAGCAGCGCTCGCGCCAGATTCAAACGGATCTTCATGCCCTTGGAGAACTGTGAGACCAGCAGATCGCCATCTTCTGTCAGTCCCACCATCTCTAGCAATTGTTCGGGCGGAACGGTCGGATTGCGGTAGAGACGGCTGAAGTACCGCAGATTTTCGAGAGCAGTCAGTTTGCCGTAGTGGTTGGGCAGTTCGAAACTAACGCCGACATATTCGTAGAAATCGTTGTTCCAGGTGCGCAGGTCGCGTCCGAGCACGTCGGCCCTGCCCGAAAAGTTGCGCAACAGGCGGATGAGAATCTTCTGCATTGTGGATTTCCCCGCACCGCTGGGTCCGAGAAAACCGAAGATCTCGCCGGGTTGAACGTCAAAACTCAGATCGCGAATGGCTGGCGTGTCAGCGCCGGTGTAGATGAAACTCAAATGTTCGACGGTGATCATACGGTTACTTCTTTCGCAGTCCTGTTTCCAGGATCGTGATGACCTGAAGAATGATCTGACGAATTTCGTCCTGCCTGAAGACATCCGCACCGCTGGCGAGCAGTTGCGATGGAGCAACACCAAACCGCTGCATCAGGTGTTGCCCCAGTTCCGTGAAGACGGCGTTGAGCACAAACGCAGCAGTGTCAATATCGATCTGGGGATCGAATGTTCCGTCGGTGATGCCAGATTGCACCAGATCGCGAAAGTAGATGTACCCGCCGCGCCGGATCATGGTCAGCGTCTCCTCTGGCAGTGGGACATCATCGAACAGGGCTTTGTACGCGATGTGCGCCAGTCGCGGGTTGTGGAACTGAAACTGCATCCCGGCATCTACCAGCCAGCGCAGGTGCGCAAACATGTCAACAGGCGGTTCAGGCGGCGGTTGACGCAGGAAACTGGTCTTTTCATCGATTGCCAGTTGTATCAGGTACAGATAGCAGTCTTTCTTGTCGGCAAAGTACTGGTAGAAACTGCCTTTGGCGATCCCGGCGCGTTCGGCGATCCGCGCGATAGAAACGTTGTCGTAGTCGTTCTGTGAAAATTCGTCGAGCAACACATCGAGCAGACGGGCGCGCTTCTCCTCTGGCAGATTGAAAAAGGTCTCAGTTGGCATCGGCTCACCCCAACAGCAGCATGATCCCGGCGACCAGCGCAATAAGGCCGGCTGCATTCAGCAGAATGACGGTGCTGCGCTCGCCGAGGAGTTGCACCAAACCTTGCAGTTTGCCCGTGCGCCAGATAGCGGCAGGTTTTGCCAGTGCCGTTGCCAGGCACAGGAGACCGTACAGGATCAGGATGGCGGCAAGGATATGCAGTGCATCCATTTGTAGCACCTTTCTCAAAAAGTGACCGAACAGCCATATGACCAATCGGTCATATTATACTCCGTTTTCCAGATGTGTCAACGGTCATTCGTGTACGAGAGGGTTCGATCATCGGGACGCTCACCGGTGCAGGCAAGTGTCAGGGGCATTGCGTGCGATCCTCAGGCGGGGCGGTGTCGCACACACCAAGATGGAGACAGGTGTGCGCTATCGGCAACGGGATATGGCGTCGGGGATGCCGGTTCCGAGGAGAAGACGAGCCTGAACACAGATCAGAAAACGATACGTTGTCGGCAGGCGCAGACTGTCAATCCGGTTGCAGGTAACGGCGATGGTTACGTCAGAGGTGTGTCTCCGTCCAGCAGACGATCTTCGATCTGTTGCACAGCACGGGCCAGGTCCCAAATGCCTTCGATCACCAGATGCGCTCCGGCTGCCAGGAGTTGCTCGCCGATCTGCGCATGGATCCTGGCTCGTTGCTGTGGGGAGAGTGCGTCCACTTCGGAACGGGTCTTTCCCAACAGATTACCGGTGAGTGTTACCCCTACCGTCCACATTCCCGCGTTCAACCCTTCTTCAATGTCCACAGGCGTATCGCCGACCTTGATCAGGGCAGCCATGGGGTACACTCCCAGACGCATGGCGTTTTGAAAGCACATCCACGGCGCCGGACGGCCAGCAGGAACATCGTCGGGGCAGATGATGCAGTCAGGGTGATAGCCATGCGCAGCAGCGAGCGGGGCGAGGGTCGTCATCATCGGGTGCAGGTAGCCGGTTGTCGAGCCAATTTTGATTCCGCGGTTGCGTAATTCTGCTGTGGTTGTGAGCAAGCCGGGGATTGGTTCGGCATACTCTTGCAGAACAGATGTTTGTATTGGGAGAAACTGTGCGAACAGATCATCAATGTCGGGTTCTGTGGGTGGCGCACCGTGCGCCGATTGCCATGCTGCTCTGACCGTTGGACGGGCGAGGATGGTGCGCAGGTGATCTTTTTTCATCAATCCCATGCCTGCCCGCACATCTTCCGGCGTCAGCACAACGCCGCGACTGGCGAACAGGCGCAGAAATACTGCCGTCGGCGCAAACGAGCCATAATCGATGGCCGTGCCGGCCCAATCGAGAATGACAGCGCCAATGTTGCCACGATAGCGGCGGCGAACGATGGTGTGCAAGGCGGGATCTCCCGGTACAGTGCGGTGGCCTGACGGTACCGGAGGTATGATACCACGCTTTGTGGGTAGTGGGAGGAGAGAAGAGGCTACCGGCAAAATCTGGCTCTCTATGCATCCCGCCGTGGTATCATTACCGGCAGAATGTCTCCGCTCCGTACAGAAAGCACGTTTGTGCAATAAATGACGATGCAGACCGACACGTTTGCAATTCGCCTTTTGACGCCGGATGATATCGATGCGCTGTTGCCACTGGTTGAGGCGTTACACACCAGCGATGGTGATCCGTTCGAACCGCAACGCACCGTTGATGCTTTGCGATTGGTGCTGAGCCATCCAGAGTATGGGGTTGTCCACGTTGCGGTGGCGAGAGAAACTATCGTCGGCTATGTCGTCGGTTCGCTGGGGCTTTCGATTGAAGCAGGCGGGCGATTTTTGCTGATCGATGAGCTGTACGTCTCACCTGAGTGGCGTGGACGCGGTCTGGCGCGCGCACTGCTTGCGAGTCTGCTCCCTTACGCGCAGTCCCATCATTGCCGCGTGGTCGAGCTGGAAGTCGGCTGGGAGAATGATCGCGCCCGGACGTGGTACGAACGTCTCGGTTTTGAGCGTCATCGTCGTTTCTTCTGCTCGATCGCGCTCACGGCGCTGGATCGGCGATTGGGGCAGCGCCAGGATCAGCGGGATGGATGAAGCGGCAGGTTCGGTGGGGCGATGCCGGTCGTGCTGTGCTGTTTGAGTGGCATGACACGCGGCGCTCCTGGTAGTGATGCTTCATGCTACCCATCTCAGTTCGTGGCGCAAAAGCGCTCAGTATCAGAGAGATGTTGATGAGCAACGTTGTCATTCTTCACGACAGGCAAGAGATCGGCGCCCACCTGCGACGTGATCCTGTGCTTCACCTGTACGCCATTGGCGATCTCGATGATTTCTTCTGGACCTCGACGATCTGGTATGGTTTGAAAGCGGGTGCAGATCTTCTGGCAATCGCGTTGCTCTACACAGGCGGTGATCTGCCGACGCTGCTGGCAACCGCACGTCCACCGGCAACTGCGCTTGCAACCTTGATCCGTGGAATGGTGCATCTGCTGCCGCAGCGCTTCTACGCGCACCTTTCCCCCGCAGCGCGTGACGCGCTTGCCGCCGCGTGCCTGCTGGAAGCGCATGGTCTGCACTTCAAGATGGCGCTGCGCGATCCCGCGCGGCTCGACGCTATCGACGTTTCGGGGGTCGAACGATTGACGCCGGATGCAACCAATGAGTTGCTGGCGTTCTATGCGCACAGTTACCCGGGTAACTGGTTCGATCCGCGGATGCTCGAAACGGGGCAGTATGTCGGGATTCGTGGTGAAAACGGTAACCTTCTGAGCGTTGCCGGCGTACACGTCTACTCTGCGGATCAGCGAGTCGCCGCGCTGGGCAATATCACTACTGCGCCTGCTGCGCGCGGGCGCGGGCTGGCAACGAAGGTAACGGCAGCACTCTGCCGGTCGCTGCTGCAAACGGTCGATCTGATCGGGCTGAACGTTCGCGCCGATAATGGGGCTGCGATTGCCTGCTATCAGCGTCTGGGGTTTGCGGTTGTCGCCGAGTATGAGGAATACATGGTGCGCTTGAAGCCATGATCCGGTGGTTGTTGAACACGAGAGAGACCAGGACTGCCTGGCAAGGGTGAATATCCGCCGGTAGTGAGTCAGGGTGAACCTGTCTGCACGCGCAGCGCCTCACGCGCCTGCTGAAGCGTTGGATCGAGTGGCAATCCGTCGAGGCGCTGAAGGTCGGCGCGGGCTGCAGCGGTGTTGCCCTGCGCTGCATATGCCGCTGCCCGTGCAATGAGCGCTTCGGGATATTCGGGCTGGAGGAGCAGCGCCTGACCAAAATCGGCGATTGCGCCGCGTGTGTCGCCGCGGGCGTGGCGTATCAACCCGCGCACGTAGTAGGCGTTAGCGGCGCGAGGACTCAGACGCAGCGCGGTGTCGAGGTCGGCAAGGGCGGCATCCAGGTCGCCATCGGCGTACAGGATCAATGCCCGTTCGTACAGCGCATCGACGTGCTGTGGTCGGGCGTGGAGTGCAGCGTCGAATGCTGCGCGTGCGGCTGCGCGGTCGCCCAATTGCACCAGTGTAAGCCCCTGCCGGTAGCGATAGGTTGCCGCGGCATCGGGGATCAGTTCCGCCAGTCTGCCGTAATCATCCGCCAGTTGCTGGATCAGGGTTTCGTCCGGCTTTTCGGCGACGAGACGTTCGAGTAACCGCACCCGGTTCTCATATGCGCGGCGGTAGGCGGGGTCGAGACGGATTGCCTCGGCATAGTCCCGCAGCGCGGCTGTATCGTTGCCCAGCAGCGCATATGCCAGACCACGGTTATGAACAGCGCGCGACAGCGAGGGATCGAGCGTGAGCGCCCGGTCATAGTCGGCGATGGCGGCAGCGTAGTTCTGCTGATCGAACCAGATATTGCCGCGCTCATAGTAGGCTTTGGCACGCGCCGGCAGATCGTCGCTCGCCTCGGCGGTTGCAACGATGGCGTTGTACCGGTCGATCACCGCTGTCGGTGTGCGCGGCGGACGCGGTTCGACCAGTGGTTCGGCGCATGCTGCGAGCAGCACGGCAAGCGCCACGCATAGTGCCACACGCTTTGTTGCCGGCGTCCACCCGATCACACGACAGCTCAAGGCGTCACCTCCAGTGCTGCAGCCAGAACCTGACGTGCAACTGGTAATGCCGACCGGCTCCCCTCACCGCCGTACTCGACGATCACAGCAATCGCATAGCGCGGCTGGTCCACCGGCGCAACCGCGATGCTCCAGGAGTGCGGTATGCCGCGTGGTGTTTCGGCAGTGCCGGTCTTCGCACCGACAGCAACGCCCGGCAGCGCAATCGGCTGCGCGTAGCCGATTACGACCGATGTACGCATGATGGCGAGCATACGCTGTGAGGTTTCTGATGAAACGACCTGACGCAACATCTCCGGTTGCGCCTGGTAGATGATGCGGTTGCCGGTACGCGCTTCCGCGACCAGATAGGGGCGCATCAGACGCCCTTCGTTTGCGACTGAGGCTGCGAGTTGCGCCATGTCGAGCGGAGTGACGAGCGCCTGCCCCTGTCCGAATGCGGTGTCTGCCAGCGCCGCCGGACGATCCAGGAACGACGCCGTGTTCGCAATGGTACCCGTCTCTGCCGGAATATCACGCAGGTCGGCAGTTGCGGAGCGTGCATCAGCCGTTGGCAGCCCGAAGCGGCGTGCGTACTCACGAAACCGTTCCGGTCCCAGCGCCAGCCCTATCTGCGCAAATGCGGTATTGCACGAGAACGCAAAGACCCGCACCAGATCGGAGGGATCGCCGGTTTGTCGGAACAGATTGTCCACCGCATTCCGCACTGGCGGCGCACCGGCTTCCGTCGGCAGCAGGTTGGGACAGGTCACTGCAGCCGCGGGATCGGGCAACACGCCGCTATCGAGCGCAGCCGCAGCGGTCAGTGTTTTGATGACCGAACCGGGCGGGTAGCGTCCCTGGGTCGCCCGGTTGAGCAGGGGAGCATCCGCACGTGCACTCAATTCAGCCCACGCAGCCTGCACCTGCTCGACATCCGCCTGTGATGCGGGGTCGGGCAGCACCAGGCGATTCGGATCGAAGCGCGGGTAGGTGACCATCGCCAGGATCGCGCCGGTTTGCACGTCGAGCAGCACCACGGCGCCGGCACGCTCACCGAGCGCCTGCTGCGCGGCGGCCTGCAGGCGACTATCCAGGGTGAGAATCAGATCGGCTGGGGTCTGCTCAACCGGCAATCCCAGCAGGCGTGCTTCGAGAATGGTGGTCGGCGCGAGAGTGGCCACGCCTGAAAGTTGTGCATCGAAGCGCGCTTCCAGACCGGTTGTACCGTAGAGACGGCTCTGGAAGCCGATCAGGTTGCCGAGCGTCGGGTCGGGATAGGTCCGTCGTCCATTGACTGTTTCCGCGAGCACAGCGCCATTCCGGTCGAGGATGCGCCCGCGCACGCCGGTACCGATGATCACCGGAAATGTATTCCCGCTCCCCAGCGAAGTGCGTTCGGCGGGGTGTGGTTCGACAATGCTGGGGGTTGGCTGTTCCGGCGCACCGGATTGCGTCAGCGCTGCTACGGCGCGTTGGGTTGCTTCCGCCAGGGTTGCCTGATAGCGCACCAGGTGCACCCCAACGGCGGAAAAGCCGAGAATTGCGATCAGCATCAGTCCACGCAGGGTACGGGCGGATGTGTCGCCCTGGTTTTTCACTGCGCGACGCACCGGCAGAGAGATCAACCAGAGTCCGGTCAGGAGATGCAGTCGCCAGAGGTTGGCATCGGGGATGAACAGACCGCTGCCGATCACGACCACGCCCAAAACACTGGCGATCCAGGCTATGATTGTGCGAATCCGATCAGGCATCGTGGAACTCTGAACTGAGAAGCGTCACTATAACGTCCGTGGGGGCTTGCGTCTGGCGGAAATACGCAGCAGCAGCCCGACCATCGCAAAGTTGATCAGCGTCGATGAGCCGCCGTAACTGACGAACGGCAGCGTAATGCCGGTGAGCGGAATAAGGTGTGTCGCGCCAGCCATGATGATGAACGCCTGCGCGGCGATGGCTGTCGTCAAACCGACAGCGAGTAGTTGCTGGAATCCGTCACGTGCCTGCATTGCAATCAGGTACCCTTTGAGCGCGAAGAGCGCGTAGCACACCGTCAGCGCGAATGCGCCCACCAACCCCAATTCCTCACCGATCGCCACAAAAACAAAGTCGGTATGACTCTCTGGCACCATCGTCGGGTCGCCCGCACCGATACCTGTTCCCACCCAACCACCGGTCGCCAGCGCCTGCAATGCGCGCACCATCTGGAAGCCAATGCCGAACGGATCGGACCAGGGATCGAGCCATGCATTCAGGCGCACCCGCACGTGGCTGAAAAGCGGGTAGAGCGCTGCTGCGCCAAGCGCGAATGCGAACAACCCGACGGCGGCGTAGCGCGCCTGTCCGCTGACGACATAGAGCATCGCCAGGAAGATCACGAAGAAGAGCAAAGCGGCGCCCAGGTCCTTCTGGACGATGATCAGTCCGATGGTCACCCCCCACATCACCGCAATCGGCGCCAGATAGGGCAACGGCGGCAGTTTCAGTGGACCAAGCCAGTAGACGCCACGCCCGATCAGTTCGCGGTGATTATCCAGATAGGTGGCAAGGTAGATGACCAGCAGCACCTTCAGCAGTTCGACCGGTTGCAACTGGAAGAACCCCAGGTTGAGCCAGAGGCGTGCGCCGTTGCGTTCAACCCCGAAGAGTGCGGTAATCGCCACCAGCGCCAGCCCCAGGATGAGCCAGGTGTAGCGGTAGTGCTTGAGCCATTGCAACCGCCAGGGAGCGAAACTGATCAGCATAAGCGCCCCTGCGCCACCCAGTATCCAGATCACCTGCTTGAGCGCAATGCCGCTGTACACCTCACTGTAGCGCTGCACCAGGTCTGGTTCGAGGCGACGCGCCATGAGCATGCCGATTCCGGCAAGCAATGCCGCAATCGGCAACATCGTCTGATCCTCGCCCCAGTCGCGCAGTGCGAGCGCCAGGCTGATGGTGAGGAAGATACCCGCAAAGGCGCATATAATCGCCAGATCGACCCAGCGCACCCGTCCGCCTGCAGTTGCGATCAGTGCGCCCAGACTGACCGCAACGAACAGAAACGCAGTGATCAGGAGTTCGAGTTCGCGCACACGACCGCCGAGCCGAGTGCGCAGGTGTGTGATCGTCGCCATTGCCGGTTCCTACCTCTCCAGTTCGATACCGTAAGTGACTGCAATTGCACTAATATATTGCAGCGCTTCGCGGGTTAACTCTGGCGGCAGTTTGCCGCTCTGCCCGGCTTCGGTCAGATCACGCTGAAGTTCGCGCAATTTATCACGGGCGCGCCGGCTGTTGCCTTTGCCGATCTCGCGTTCGAACTCGTCCAGGGTTCGGAGCCACTTCTGCGCATCTTTTTCGGTGCGTCGGTCGCCTGTAACCGGTTGCAGCAGGCTACGCAGGCTGGCGAGCGCATCGCCTGCGGCGGCTGGCGGTGCAGATTGTGGTGGCAGTGTGTCGGGGGGCGTGGATACGATCGGTGGGGCTACTGGAGGCGCTTCTGTTGGCGCTACGGCTGTAGCGGGGGCAGATGTCGGCACAGGCAGCGCAGCGCTCTCATCACCCGCTGCGGGTGGGGTTTCAGCGGCAACAGGCGTCACCGGCGTGGCGGCGCTGTTCTGTCCGGTGGTAGATGCGCTACTGCGCATCACCAGGATACCGCCGATGATCAGCAGGAGCGCGAACAGCCCGCCCAGCAGCGGCAGCAGCGATAGACGGCGACCACGCGTTGCCCCTCTAGGTGTGGCAGTGGAACCCGGTTGCGACGGATCGGTCTGGCGCAGCTGGGATGTCGGTGACCGGGTTGCAGCGCCGGGTTGCCATGCAACCGTTGTCTGGCGATGGATGTCGGTTGTGGCAGCCGGGAAAGAGCGCAGCACCGCTGCTTCCACACTTGCGTATGCGCGTTCCAGAGCGCTGGCAAACTGTTCCGCCCGCTCGAACCGCGCCGTCGGGTCTTTCGCCAGAGCGCGCAGCACCACTGCCTCAACGGCGGGTGGAATGTCGGGACGTAGCGTGCGCAGGGGCGGCGGCGGCCTCTGAATATGCTGGATGGCAATGCTCATCGGTGTATCGCCATCGAACGGAAGCCGCCCTGCCAGCATCTCGAACACCACCACCCCCAGGCTGTACACGTCGCTGGCAGGTGTCACCAGCAACCCCTGCGCCTGTTCAGGGGAAAGGTACCCTGGCGTGCCCAGCACCAGCCCGATCTGCGTCTGGTGCGATGGCGCCAGGGTGCTGCGGGCGATACCGAAATCGGTCAACACCAGTGCCCCAAGAGCGTTCCACATGGCGTTGGCAGGTTTTACATCACGGTGAATGACACCAGCCGCATGCGCGGCGTCCAGCGCAGCGGCGAGTTGACCGGTGATCGTAACAACCTCGTCGGGCGAAAGGGGTTGCCCGCTGCGCACAGCATCGACGATCCGCTGTTCGAGCGTCGGTCCGGGCAACAGTTCCTGAACCATGTACGGTGTTCCGTTGTGGACGCCAAAATCGTAAATCTGAACGATATTGGGATGGCGCAGATTGGCGATCAGGCGCGCTTCCTGCCGGAAACGCTCGACGAAACCGGGATGGGTGCGTGCTTCCTCGGAGAGCATTTTGATCGCCACGGCGCGCCCCAGGGTATGGTCGACTCCGCGGTACACGGTCGCCATCCCGCCCCTGCCGATCAGCGCCTGAATCTCATAGTTGCCAATAGTTGTTCCGATCAGATTGAGAGGTGTAGTCATAGATTGCCGCAGAGTCTCATGCACCCGTATCTTTTCACTTTACCATTTGACCGCTCTCTGGGTACGGAACCCTCACTCGAAGAAGCGCATGAAGCGATTGCAATTGCCAGAACCATTCGTTCGTTTGTGCGTCGCCAGTTGGGAATGAAATAACACGCGATGTTCAATGTTCCACGACCACCGTCGCACCGTTCACCGTTCCACGCTCACCGTTCCACGTCCATCCTTCAATGTCTAAGTCACAACGTTCACCGTTCACCGTTCCACGCTCACCGTTCCACGTTCCACGCTCAACGTTCAACATCCAATCAACCGTGCCAGATAGCGTCCTGTGTGCGATTCCGGTGTTCGCGCGACCTGTTCGGGGGTTCCGACGGCAACAACGCGCCCGCCCTCCTCGCCTCCCTCCGGTCCCAGATCGATCACCCAATCGGCGCATTTGATGACATCAAGATGGTGTTCGATCACCAGAACAGTGTTCCCCGCGTCCACTAGGCGTTGTAAAACGCGCAGCAACCGGTCCACATCGGCGACGTGCAATCCGGTCGTTGGTTCATCGAGGATGTAGAGGGTGCGTCCGGTCGCGCGACGACTCAGTTCGGTCGCCAGTTTGATGCGTTGCGCTTCGCCGCCGGAGAGGGTGGTCGCAGGTTGACCGAGACGAATATAGCCCAACCCGACGTCGATCAGGGTTTGTAGCTTTTCGGCGATGGATGGTACGCGCTCGAAAAATGCCGCTGCTTCTTCAACAGTCATGTCGAGCACTTCGGCGATGTTCCTGCCACGGTAACGAATGTCGAGCGTTTCGCGGTTGTAGCGTGTGCCGTGACAGACGTCGCAGGTGACGTACAGATCGGGAAGGAATTGCATTTCGATCTGCATCAACCCTTCGCCATTGCAGTGTTCGCAGCGTCCTCCAGGAATGTTGAACGAGAAGCGGCTCGCATCGTAGCCGCGCGTGCGCGCTTCGGGCGTTTGCGCAAACAATTTGCGGATCGGGTCGAACGCTTTGGTGTAGGTAATCGGGTTGGAACGGGGAGTGCGTCCGATCGGCGACTGATCGATATCAATCACCCTGTCGATCTGTTCGATACCGTAGATTGCATCGTGAGCGCCGGGCGCGCGCGCACCGTGGAGCGCCTGTGCCAGACGCGGGTAGAGGGTGTCGTTGATTAGGGTCGATTTGCCAGACCCGCTGACGCCGGTGACTGCCACTAGACATCCCAGCGGGATGGCGACGTTGATGTTCTTCAGGTTGTGCTCGCGCGCGCCCCTGATCGTCAGAAATGCGCCGTTGCCGGTGCGTCGCCGGCGTGGCACGGCAATCGTGCGTTTACCGGAGAGGTACTGCCCGGTGAGTGAGCGCGGCTCTGCCAGCACTGCATCGAGTGGCCCGCTGACGATCACCTCGCCGCCGCGCTCCCCCGCACCTGGACCGATATCGACGATCCAGTCGGCAGCGCGAATGATCTCCTCGTCGTGTTCGACCACCAGCACGCTGTTACCCAGATCGCGCAGTTGATGCAGCGTATCGAGCAGACGTGTTGTGTCGCGTGGGTGCAACCCGATACTCGGCTCGTCGAGCACGTAGAGCGCACCGCTCAACCCGGCGCCGATCTGGGTTGCCAGGCGGATGCGCTGCGCCTCGCCGCCGGAAAGGGTCGTCGCAGTACGGTCGAGCGTAAGATACCCTAGCCCAACTTCGTTCAGAAACCTGAGCCGGGCGCATATGTCGTGCAGCACTGGCGCTGCAATCTGGCATTCGCGCAGGGTCAGTCCATATCTGGACGAGATCAGGTCGCCAGTGTGCGCCGTGTTCCGGCGGGTAAGAACCTCTTCAATATCGGCGATCAGTGCTCTGGTCCACGACCATGCTTCTGCCACGGGGAGTGCCGCCACCCGAGCAATCGTGGCGCCGGCGACGGTGACGGCGAGCAATTCGGGGCGCAACCGCGCGCCGTTGCATGTCGGGCAGGTACGCGGGGTCATGAACTGCTCAATCTGTGCGCGTTCAGTCTCATCGGTGCATTCTGCAAGGCGACGGCGCAGAGCGGGAATAACCCCCTCGAAGGGTGCTTCGACCAGGCGCTCTTCGCCGCGCAGGTGGTAGCGAAGCGGCATAACATCGCCGTTGGAACCGTAGAGCAGGGTGGCGATCACCTCCGGGCGCAGGTCGCGCAGCGGTGTGTGCAGCGAAAAACCGAGATGCCCGGCGAGTGATGCCAGCAGATCATCGAAGTAGCGACGCTGTGCCCGACTGACATTCGACCAGGGCGCAACGGCGCCTTCCGCAAGCGAACGGGAGCGATCAGGAATGATCAGATCGGGGTCGAACTCCAGTACGCTTCCTAGGCCATCACAGGCAGGGCATGCCCCCGATGGATTGTTGAATGAAAAATCACGCGGCTCAAGCGCCCCGATGGAAGCGGGCCCGTGTACCGGACAGGCGTAACGTTGTGACAGGGTGAGTTCATTACCGCCGACGATCTGGACAATCGCCACGCCGCCTCCGACCCGCAGCGCCGTTTCGACCGAATCGGCGACACGCACGCGAAACTGTGTCTGTTGCTGCGTGGGATCGGTTGCTGGAATGACCAGCCGGTCAACGACGACCTCGATCGTATGCGGACGATGGCGATCAAGGCGCAGGTCATCGGCCAGGTCGCGCACTTCGCCATCGACGCGCACACGGACGAACCCCTGCTTGCGCACCTGATCGAGGAGAGTCTGATGATCGCCCTTCTGATCACGGACGAGGGGTGCCAGCAGCAGTATGCGGCTGCCGCCCGGCAGACCGAGAATTGTATCGATCATCTGTTGCACCGATTGGCGTGTGAGCGGGCGACCGCATTGGATGCAGTGCGGTCGTCCAATGCGGGCAAACAGCAGCCGCAGATAGTCGTAGATTTCGGTGATGGTGCCGACGGTCGAGCGTGGATTGCGCACCAGACCTTTCTGGTCGATGGCGATGGCGGGTGACAATCCTTCGATCGCATCGACATCCGGCTTGTCGATCTGACCGAGGAACTGGCGGGCGTAGGCGGAAAGCGATTCGACATAGCGACGCTGGCCCTCGGCGAAAATCGTGTCGAACGCCAATGACGATTTGCCGGAGCCGGAGAGACCGGTGATCACCACCAGCGCATGACGCGGCATGGTGACCGTGATATTCTTGAGATTGTGAACGCGCGCTCCGCGCACCACGATCCGATCGGCAGACATAGTGCTCACACCAGGGCACGGGATCAGACGTGGGATAGTAACACGGAAACGCGCAGAGATCAATGCTCAATCAGGCAAACTTTTCGCCGCGCACCACCTGTACATCGGTCACATAAGCGATGACAGCGTAGTTGGGAAAATAGTGGTCTGCCATGGCTTCCATCAGGCGGTCGGCGACCTCAGGCGCAACCAGCGTTTCGATCTTGATGTTGCCGCCCTGCCACTGGCTGGCGTGAATCCCGCGTGTTCCCTCGCCGTGTACCTCGGAGATAGTGTAGCCTTGCGCGCCAAGCGCCTGAATTTCGTGGATCAACCGATCCTTCAGCACCGGTTCGGCGATGATCGTCACTAACCGTACTGTTGTCAGTTTCATGCACTCGCTCCTTTCGAGGCACATCATCGTGCAGTTTCACATCCGTCCAAGCGTTGCGCCCAGCCAGCGTGCATATTCATAATACAACGGCAGACCAAGAATGAGATTCACCGGGAGGGTAATGCCGAGCGATGATGTCAGATAAATGCTCGGATTGGCCTGCGGGAACGTGGCGCGCACAGCAGCGGGAGCGTCGATGTACGATGAACTTGCGGTAATGACTCCCAGAATGAAGGCGCCGTTGGGAGAAAGCCCTGCAAGCAGACCGAGTGATACGCCGATAATGCCGTGGATCAGCGGCATGACCGTTCCAAAGACTGCCATAAACGGACCAACTTTGACAAAATCGCGCAACTGCCGCCCGGCGAGCATGCCCATTTCGATCAGAAAGAAGACCAGCACGCCACGAAAGAGGTCGCCGTAGAGCGGCTTGATACGCTCGAATCCCTGCTCGCCGATAATCACGCCGATCAGCAGTCCGCCGAGCAGCAACACCACACTACGTCCGGTGAGGGTGTCCCGGATGACCCGCCCAAGGTCGCCGTTCTGCGCCTGCCCCGCCCCCATACGCCAGCGTCCGATGAAGAGCGCCACAATGATCCCCCACTCCATCAGCGCCGCCAGCGCCGGGATGAACGCCTCGAATGAGTTCTGGCCTTCCGGCAGGCGCTCGACGAACGAGATTCCGGCAACGAAGGTGACCGATGAGACCGAACCGTAGTGCGCTGCAATGCCGGCGGCGTTCGGGATGTCGAACCTCCCGATTCCGCGCAGGATGAGGTAGCTCCAGGTCGGTACGGCAATTGCCAGCGCGATGGTTGCCAGCGCCGGCAGGAGAAACTCCGATAGCGTGGTTCCTGCCAGTTCGACACCGCCATTCAATCCAATCGAAAACAGGAGATAGACCGAAATTGCTTTGATAACCGCTTCGGGGATCTCGACTTCGCTCCGGATCAGTGTTGCGACAATGCCCAGTACGAATGCCAGCACCAGCGGCGATAGCAGATTGCTACGGATGATCTCGATGGTGTCCATACTCCTCCTCAAAGAGATAGCAGATACATAGAGAAAAAAAGGACATCTCAAATGTAGTAAAAAGCGTCATCTTTGTCAATATATAGACCTTGCAGATATAAAAAGACTACACCTTCAACGGATCAGGCTCCATCGAATGGTGGGGAAGGCAAGGGAGGCGTTAAAAGCCTATCCGAAAACTTTGGCGGCACGAAAGGTGATCCAGGCACAGGCAACATGAAGCATCGCCAGATCGTTTTCGACCTTTTTCGCCCAGCGGATCAGCAACCGGCGGAAGCGATTGCGCCAGGCGTGCGTTCGTTCCACCACCCAACGCCGGGCGCGATACCCAGGGATGCGCTGCTGAGCGGCGGTTTCCTCCCTCCCGCGCCTGAATGTGCGCCGTATAGCCCCAGGCCGTGGCTAACGTTCGCACCGCTGTGGCGTCGTAGCCTTTGTCCATACAGAGATGCTGCGGCTGCTCCGCCGTCGGTTGGGGACGCACACCCCGCAGCGCTTCCACGGTGCGCTGCACCATCGTCATGGCATGCCGATTGGCTCCGTCGACCGTGAGAGCCAGGGGAATGCCGTGGCCGTCGGTCAACAAGCTCCGTTTCACGCCGCGTTTCCCCCGGTCGGGTTGCGACCGGTTCCTTCCCCCCCCAACGGCACTTTTGTGATGGCGCCGTCTAGCGCTTGCCACTCCCAGTCGATCCCGACCTGCTGATCATCCGCCAGCAGCCCGGCGCGCCCCATCCGCTCGAACATGCCCTGTTCCCGCTATGCCTGGAAGTGGTCGTGGACCGTGCTGGCCGCGCCCAGGCTGCGGGGGAGCGCCTTCCATTGACAGCCCGTGCGGAGAACGGAGGATGGCATCCATCGCCTGACGATCAGGCATCCGCGGGCGTACCCCAAGGGGGGACGCCCGTTGAGGCGGCAGCAGGGGCGCGATGCGCGCCCATAGGTTCATCTGAGATAATGATACCATGTGTTTTCGGATAGGCTCTTAAGTTAATCGGTATCGCGGCGCAGCATGTATCCCTGGCCGCGCACGGCGATCAACTTGCGGGGGTGTTTGGGGTCGGGTTCGATCTTGTCGCGGATGCGCTCGATAATCTTTTGTAGCGCACTATCGGACGGCGGGGAAACGGGCCAGATAGCACGTTTGACCTCGTCGCGGGTGCAGACGCGCCCGGCGTTTTCGTGCAGGAACGCATAGACCTCTCCCTCGAGGTGGGTAAAAGCCGGTGGCGTTACCGGAGCTGATGCGGGCAGTGGTGCCGGCAACGGTTCAGTCGAGGACCTGTCCGGTTGATCCGACAGCGCCTGAGCGAAGATGGTTGAAGTGATGCGCCAGCGGTGTTGTTCGCGCTGCGCCAGTCCACGGTCGTGGAGCGCCTCGAAGATTGCGATCTCGTCGGAGGTCGGGGCGTGGTTCTGATCGGACAGCGACCAGTGTGCGTCGGTCGTCGCCGTGTGTGCCTCGATCAGTGCGCGCCACCAGGAGCGGCAGAGAGGGCGCGCCTCTTCGATTGCGGCGCGTTCGACATCATCGGGGCTGCCGGTCGGATGGATCCGCCACTCGTACACGTGCGCGGCAGCGATCAGGAGCAGCGTCAGATTGGTACCGCCAAGCCGCCGGATCCACGCGCGGTCAGCGTCGTTCAACTCTGGTGCGCGTCCCAGCAGCGTGACAATGTCGGCATCGTCAAGCCCTCCGATGAACAGTTTGCCGGTGAACAACCCCCAGAAGGAGGACGGCTCGCGCAACTCGTTCACCGGATACAGACGACTCAGCGGTACACTGGAAGTAACCACATAAGCGACGTGACTGCCGATGTCCGGGTCTTGAGTCAGCGAGCGCAGAAAGCTGGCTGTGTGGCGTGGCAGGCGCGCGATGCCCTCCACATTGTCAATCAGAAAAATGAAGGTGTGATCCCTGGCGCGTCGAATGGTGTCTTCAACCGTGCACTTCAGGGCATACACCGTATCCGCAATGGCTGCTTCGGCGATACCCTGATCCGGTAGCGTGGGAGGGTCGTTGGGCAAAGCGAGCGCCTGGGCTGTGGCACGTGCCAGATCATGCCAGAAATAGAGGGCACCATGGCTCTGCGAAGCGCCAAGATCGGCGTAGGGACCGGCATTGACGTAGGGGAAGACGAACCGCGCTGCGTCAGCGTCAGCGCAGACTGGGCGCCCTGTCGTCGAATTACGCAGGTAGTAGAGCAATGACGTCTTTCCGCTCCGCGCGTCGCCGACCACGGCGCAGCACTGTGGCGGCGCAGCCGTCAGGCGCTCGCATATGGCGGCGATGAGGCTGCGTCGCCCGATAAAGAAACGGGGATCGATGACCGGTTTGCGGTTGCCGAAAGGATTCATAACGCACGCCTGCGTTCTGCGACATTGCTGACAATAACTATACCATATTTCAGGCAGGCGTGTCGATATATCGACTTCAGAAGACCAGCGTTGTTGCGCCGATGCAGAGATCCGCCATTTCCGCGACGCTCAGCACGTGCACGCCTGGGAGCAGACCTTGCCCGGTGCTGAGCCAGTAGCGCTGGAGGCATGGCTGCGATAGATACAAAACTCCGCCTGTCTCACAATATGCAGCGCGTACCTCACGCAACGGCGGGTATCCTGCTTCGTGCAGGGTGGCGGCCCACCCCTCCGCCGTTGCGCATAACACTCCTTCGCCGCGCAGCAGTACGGCTGCACAATGCCCGGCAGCACGCGCTGTGCTGGCTGTCAGAAATCCCAGAGTGACGGCGCCGGGATCACGACCGGCATGGGTGATGATGATAACCAATCGTGGTGGAGTGGTCATATCGAGATCAGCATTCCTCCCATTGCAGATTGCCAGCATACCGGTGCGTCACCTTGCCGCTCGCGTCGAGCACAAACAGGTAGAGCCAGCCGTTATCGAGCAACTGGCGCACCTGCTCGTGCTTCGCAATAATTGCGGTCATGGCGTCGATCGGCGCTTCGATCACAACATGCAGCCGCATCGGCTCGTGAACATACTTTTCTCCGTCGTGCACCGACTGCCACGGCAATCCGACGCGCAGATCGCCAGCGTTGCCTTCGAGCACGCCGAGCGTGCCGACGACGTTGTGCAGGGTCTTATTGCCGCTGCCGAAGACCCGATTATCTACCGTCGAACCGTAGTACTGGAGATTAATCCAGCTGGCGACGATCATTGGCGCCGTCATGATGAGTTCCAGCACGCCGAAGCCTTCGTCCTGCTGCCAGTCGTAGGAATGCAGGAAGGAACGTCCATTCAACACAACCCCGGCAGTACGCTCGCGTGGGGCGACGATAAACGCTGCACACCCTGCCAGCCCCCATTCCGGGCGCACCTGCGTCCAATCCTTGCTCCGGTGACGAACCGCACTATCAACCTTCGTCCTGGCGCCGATTTTGAGAAGGTTGGATCGCTCCAGGCGCGCCAGTCGTCCGGCAGCGACGAGATCGGCTTCGAGCTGCCTGAGATCGGCAGTATGACTCGTCGGGATACCGGCTTTGTCGAAAATGGTCACATCATCGGTGGTGGTGTCGTGTAGACCGGCGACGAACACGGTATCGTCAGGGATCACGATGCCGCGATCTCTCAAGCCGACCCGCACAGCCGGATCGTTGAGAATGCGCACTGCCACGCGCACGTTCGCCTCGCCGGTATGTCCACCGCATGCGCCGCAGTCCAGACCGGTTGCGTGCGGGTTGTTGACGGTGGTCGAACCGTGCCCTGCCAGCAACACGATGCGAGCAAAATCCTTCGTCAGCGACATTGCCTTGAGCGCTCCCTCGGCGACCGTCACCCGCTGCTCCAGTGTCATTCCGGTGGTACGCCCTCCAATGGTGCGCGGTTCGAGACTGGGCGCCACGCGCGCGCGTGTTTGAGCATCCAGCCCAAACGTTGCCGGGTGCGGCACAGGACGGGTGATCCCCAGCGTATCCAGTACCAGCTTTCGCACATATGCTAGACCGACCGGACCGACAAACCCGAAGCAGGAAATCGGTCCGAATTTGAACATACGCCAGGCTTTGGCGACCCGCTGATTCCGGGCGCGTTTCTCGATAGCAGCGTTCACTTCGCGCTCGGACACGCCATCGACCGACTCGGCAATGACGAACTGTGGTGTCAGAAGAACCGGGCATTGCGCACCGCCGCGGGTTTCAGCCAGTGGTACGTACTCGATCGGGAAGCCGAAGAACCCTGCAAAGCCAATGGTCTCGATCTCGTCGGTCACCGTCTCGAGTGCGCGCCGGAAAATCTCAGAGCGCACATCGATACAAAAGGCTGCCTGTGCTCGCTTGCGTATGGCGACTCTGGCTGGCTTCGTTGCGCTGAGCTGTGCAAACAACTGACGCCGATAGGCGTGCTCAAAGGCGCGCTGGAGCAAGAGATCGCCGGCAAGTGCGCGCTGGATCGCCGGGTCAGAGCGTTTGTTGACATATTCGTCTATCAGCGTGCGCCATGTATCAGCTATTCCCTTGTGCGCGAAGCTATGCCAGAGCGCCACCTCCCAGACCAGTCGGATCGCCAGCAGATCGGTCAGCGTATGGTCTTCGCCGCCGTAGAGTTCGGCTTCCCAGCGCAGATAGCGAGCATACGCAGCCCAGCCGTGAATGGTCAGCAGAAGTCGGTGCAGGTACGCCTCCAGCCCATTGATCGGAATGTTCAACATTTCCACCGCTGCAACGATCGTCTCCATTGCCGACTCCGGCATGTCGCGCAGCGCCTGGCGGAAGCCGCGCACGCCGCGCGCTTGTGGAGCGCGGTCATGGGCTGCCTCGGCGCGCCATGCGGCATACGCCGGCAAATGTGCCCACGGCGACCGCCAGTAGGACTGTTCCAGATCGAAATAAGCGCCAGCCCAGGTTGAGATCGAGTCGGTCACGACATCAGCCCAGTTGATGTCGGTCACCTTCCGGGCTGCATCGGCGACGGTCGGCAGCGGCGGGAGTGTCGGCTCCGGCGTATCGCTCATTGCGAACGCTTTGAGCATCTCTACGGTCGCCGGGGCGTCGGGAAACGGGCTTCCCCCGGCTAACGCTGCGGCAAGATCCGCATCGGTGATACGTCCACTCCGAATCGCCTGAGCGTAGAAGGAACGTGGCGCCGTCATTCGTGCGCCTGCCCGCCGCGCCAAGACATCGGCGGCAGACTCGAAGGAATGGTCAATCAGCCCCAGGTACGGATTGACGGCGACAAAATTGCGCAGGGGCCACAGAGGCGCAATGCGTCGTTCAGCGTGCCGCACCGCCGTTTTGATGGCGTCGATGGCGAGAGCGTATGCCGGCGCGGTGCGTGCAGGTCGGGTCCGAGTGTCAGCCAGATGCAGAGTCATTGGTCTTTCCTCCGAATGTCACTGAATGTCACCGATTAGCGAGCCAGCCGAAGCGTGTCCATGAACCGATCGATCAGAGTGTTAGCATAAAAGCCATTCTTGAGGTGAACATAGAGCGCCTGCCAGGCGGGGCGCCTGACCAGTGCGGGCAACCAGGCGCTGCACGCCATCACGATGCCGAAGATGATGACCATCGACACAACTACGATCATTGTCGGCAGGTTGAGCGGCGGATAGACGGCCACCACTCTGCCAAGCAGCGCTTCGGCAGTCACTTCGAGAACGAAGAAGGCGAGGGTCACCAGTGCAGCCATCAGCATCGTGCGACCGATCACGGTGACGGGCGCCCTGGCGGTGTTGCCCTTGACCAGCAGGTACGCGACGGCGATCATAAATATGGTGATCATCGCAGTTTCACCCGGGCGTTTGGTGACATCAATGCCCAGCGCAGTCGCAACCGCCAGGAAAACTGCTACTGCTGCTGCCATATTCACCAGGAAACTGAGTGGGTGCGGCGGTGTGTCCAGTTTCTGGGCGCCAGTATTCCGCACATACTCGATGATGCTGCCGGATGACAGGAAGGCGTGCGCCTTGTAGCAGGAGTGGGCGATGAGATGCATGATTGCAACCGTGTGTGCGCCAAATCCGCACAGCATTACCATAAAACCCATGTGCGCCGCGCTCGAATAGGCAAGCGAGACTTTGACGCTGCTCTGCGTGATCATCGATGATGAGGCGAAGATCGCAGTGAAACCGCCGATCACGATGAGCAGAATCAGTGCCGGGGTCGAGAGAAAGACCAGTTCACCGAACCGAACTACCAGAAAGATGCCTGCATTGAGCAGACCGGCGTGCAGCAGCGCCGAGACTGGGGTTGGCGTTTCCATAACCTCGATCAACCAGCCATGAAATGGGAACATAGCCGACTTTAGTGCCGCGCTGATCACGATCAGCACCGCAGCAACCGCAGCGCCGGCAGGAATGTTGCCATCCGCAAGCGCTGCCGCAGCCGCTGCGCGGATCATGCCCAGATCGGCAGTGCCAAATGTCTGCACGAGCAACACCGCAGCGGAAATCAGGCACGCATCGCCAATACGGGCGAAGATAAACTTCTTGCGGGCTGCACGGATTGCGCGCGGGCGCTCCGGGTAGAACACCAGCAATTCGTGCAGTGCAAGGCTCATGCCGATCCATGCCAGTGTCAATTGCCAGAGATTGCCGGACAGCACCATCAGCAGAGTAGCGCCGATAGTCAGGTAGAGGCGAATGAAAAAGAGTTTCTGGCGCGGATCGCCGTCGAGGTAGTTGCGGCTGAACTGGATCAGCAATGTTCCCAGTAATGTCACCAGCCACGACATCATCACACTCAGCGCGTCCAGGCGCAGCGCAATGCCCGCTTCGCCAGCGCCGATCAGCGGGCTGACCATCGGACCGGACGTGAAGACAACGACTCCGAGTGCCAGCAACAGTAAGAACGAACCTGCGCTAATCGCCCGTCCAATCTGAAATGTCAGATCAACCGACCGTACCAGGTTGAGCGAAGCCACGAGTGCCAGCATGATCAGAGACAGCGGCGCAAGATACCCGAGAAGCGCCAGATTGCCGATTGCAGTACCGTCCATAGGCAGTAGTCCCTCCCTCTTGTTCTTCGTCTGTCGTCGATAGTCTGAAACGAAGCAGCGCTCCCTGACGGAAGTCGCCGGGTGTGATTCCCGTGGTGTGCTCTGCGAAAGATACGTTGCGCTCGATAACCTGGAAACGAAAATATCAGAAATTGTCTGGTATGTCAATATAAAGATATTATGACATCAAAAAACTCTCTCTTTGACGGGTATTCCCCACCACAGGTCGAGGGACATCTCCTCGTCTCGCAAGGGTTGTGTGTGCGGGAGCGATCATCGGTGTACGCGTGCCGGTGCGCCTGTATCTCTATCGCTTCGCCTGCCGGGGCGTCGGGTGTCGTGTGCGGCAGACTCTCACGCGCGTAGTGACAATCTGCGGATCTCTTCGTATAATGGGACGAAGGTATATGCAAGGCGCATCGTGCCGGAGCGTTGATATGTCTGATCGAAAGCGTCAGAGCCAGCCATCGTCACAAGGAGGAAGAGGAGTGAATATCGCAGGACGAACTGTTGCTATCGTGTTTGTGCTGCTGATCATCGCCGGATTCGGATTGGGCTCAGCAACAGCGCGCTTTGTCCAGGTCGACGAAGGGCAGCGTGGGATTATCGTGACCAGCGGTGCGGTCGAGGGTATCCAGGAACCAGGAATCTTTTTCCGACCTTTCGCTCCCTTTACCCGTGTCGAAATTGTCAACGTCCGTCGTCAAACGCTGACGCTGAGCCAGAATGTCGCCAGCAGCGACAAGCAGTTGTACGATATCGACATCCAGGTCGATTACAGCCGCAAGACCGATCCGGCGTTGCTGCGACAGATGTATGCGCGGATCGGCACAAGCGACGAATTGCTGCAGTCGCAGCTTAACGGGTTTATTGCCGATGCCCTTAAGAGCGCCAGCACCCAGTTTTCACTCGACCAGGCGCTCTCTGATCGCGGCGGTTTTGCTCAGCGCATCCGCGCCAATCTGACGACGCCGCCGGGTCCGGGGCAGGAGAGTCCTGCCGATCAACTGTTCGTTGTGATCGAGGCGGTTAAGGTGCTCGATATCAAGGTGAGCGACGAGTATGCCCGTCTGCTTTCGGAGAAGGCGAATCTGGAAGTAAAGATCGAAACCGAGGAGCGTCGTCGCCAGCAGATTGAGGCGGAACAGGCGAATAATCTGTTCCAGGCGGAGCAGGAAGCGCGGGTGGCGCTGACCCGCGAGAAAGGTCAGACGGCGGCTGCGCTCGAGGCGGCGAACCGTGAGGCGCAGGTGCGCGCGATCCAGGGGCGCTACTGGCGCGAGAATCCGGAACTGTTCGAACTGCGCGTTCGCGAATTGATGGTCGAAATGTTGAAGAGCGGCAATATCTGGTTCATCGATCCGAATACCAACATTACTCTGTTGCTGAATCAGATGGCTACCGGCACAACGATTGTGCCCAACCCGTCGTCGGGGCAGCGTACGTCGACGCAGCCGTCGCCATCCCAGCCGGCGTCGCCGGAGCAGCCAGCAGCGCCGACGACGCCGTAATTGCAATGGCGTATCTGATCTGGACAATCACCGGCATGCTGGTGGCAGTGTTGGTGCACCGCGTCATACGCGGGAGTATTGTTGTATCGATGCCAGCCGGCGTCTTTGGTGCATTCCTCGGTGGCATCATCGGCAGCGGCGTTGTCCACGCTGATCATACGGTGACTCTGCCGGGTGCATTGGGTGCAGTCATCGGCGCGACACTCTTCGTCATGATGAGCCAGGTGCGTTCAGACGTCATGAGTGGCGGGGCGGGGGGGGCACAACCCGCCCCCGTTCGATGATTGATTGGACGCGGTATGCTACTGTCTGTCACCTGAATATACTGGCAGGAACGCGCAATTTTGGCTCCGGTCGCCGATTGCATGGACAGACTCATGCCGAAATGAATTGCGGCCGACTTTCCCCGTGCCAGACATTTTGCCTGCAACCCGTGCCGAAATGAATTGCAGCGCACCCTTTCGGTCGCTCCGCGCGCCTGCTCTAGGGGAAGGGTGACGAAGAGACACCCGCCTCCGGTGTGGATGCAGGCAGCGCACCATCGTGTCGGTTGCGGGTCTCATTCCAGACACCAGAATATATCGGGTCTCACTCCGGCATCGGGCACAGCCACTGTCATTCGTTGTCGCTGCCGGGCAGGGTCAGTGCTCCAGATGGTATGGCACACTGGTCACGACCTTGCCGCGACTGAAGAAGAGCGCGGCTTTGAGTTGCAGCCCGGTTTGATTGTGCAGGATGTACTGCCACCGTTTCGATGGTACGAACTCCGGCAGAATGATCGTCAGCACATCGTCGTCGTAACGCGCTTCCACCTCGTCGATGTACTGGAGCAGCGGTTGCATCAGCGAGCGATACGGCGATGGCAGAATGACCAGTGGAATGCCGCATCCCCACTCGTTCCACTTGCGCCTGATCTTTTCGGTGTGTTCAGCATCGAGATCGACGTACACTGCGGTTACATTGTCGGGCGCGATCGACAAGGCATACTGGAGTGCCGGAAGCATACCGCGATGGACGCCGCTGATGAGTACCAGTGCGGTGTGACGGCGTACCGGCGACGGACGGGGCGCGTCCGCCAGTGAGAGTTGCTTGGCAACCGCCTGGTAGTGGCGGTGGATGTTCAGCAGCACCGTCACCATCAGCGGGATCAGCAGCAGCACTGCCCAGGCGCCTTCGCGGAACTTCGTCAGAGCCAGCACCAGCATCACGATACCGGTCATCACGGCGCCAAAGCCGTTGATCAGCGCGCTGCGGCGCCAGCCTAGCGTCCTGCGCTGCCACCAGCAGCGCACCATGCCTGTTTGTGAGATGGTGAAGGAAATAAACACGCCGACGGCGTAGAGCGGCAGGAGCGCCTGTTCGCGTGCATCGAACGCGACCACCAGGATCGATGCAATCAGTCCAAGTGCGACAATGCCGTTGGAAAAGACCAGCCGGTCGCCCCGCTGGGTGAACTGGCGCGGGAAGTAGCGATCACGGGCCAGGAAGTATGCCAGTCGCGGGAAGTCGGCGAATGCAGTGTTCGAAGCCAGCACCAGGATCGCCATCGTTGCGATCTGGAGTAGAAAGTAGAGCGGTGAGTCGGCGCCGAAGATTGCGCGCGCCAGTTGCGAGTTCGCCGTTTCTGGCTCGCTGCTGCCGTCGGGAATGATGTGGTATGCATTCGCCAGCACGGTGATTCCAAGGAACATGGTGATCAGCAGCGCCGCCATGATTGCAAGCGTGATCGCAGCGTTGCGCGCTTCTGGTTTTTTGAAGGCAGGAATGCCATCGGTAATGGCTTCGATACCGGTTAGTGCCGTGCATCCGGCTGCAAATGCGCGCAGAATTAGAAACAGTGAAAGCGTACCGGCGCTGTCGGCAAGGTGTGGCGTGTGTGGCGGCGGCGCGGGAGTGACGTGCCCGGTGACAATGTTGAACAGACCTGTGCCGATCAGAAGGAACATGCTGGCGACGAAGGTGTAGGTTGGAATCGCGAACATCGCGCCCGATTCCTTCACACCGCGCAGGTTTGCCAGGCTGACCAGTCCGATCAGTCCGACTGCCAGTTCGACACGGTATGGTTCAAGCATGGGCCATGCAGATGTAATCGCCGCTACGCCTGCCGACATACTGACCGCAACGGTGAGAATATAGTCAATCAAGAGGGCTGAGGCTGCGGTGAGCGACGGGATGGTTCCCAGGTTTTCGCGCGCAACGATGTAGGTACCACCGCCCTGCGGGTAGGCTTTGGTCGTCTGCACGTAGGAAAATGCGACCGTCATCAGCAGTATGGCGATGCCGAGCGCAATCGGTGTGGCAAATCCGAGTGCGGCTGCGCCGGCCGCCGAAAGCACGATCAGGATGGCTTCGGTGGCGTATGCCGTCGATGAAAGCGCATCGGAAGAGAAAACTGCAAGCGCCAGGCGCTTGGGCAATCGTTCGTGGACTAACTGTTCGTTGGCGAGCGGCTGACCAACGACCAGGCGTTTGAGTTCGGCAATCATATGCTGCTTGTTACCTTTCGCTACCGAGTGCGCTGGGGTTGGTTTCCGAAAAGGGTTGTCAAATAGAAACGGTCTGCGCTGCGGGATCATCGTCGCCGATCACCGCGCGCCGACCGCGCTGTTTACTTGCCAGATGATTTGATTATAGATGCAGGCGTCAGAGACGCCGAAGACTGCTTCCTCGCTCTAATTATAACGCCAGTATCATAGCACACCGGGCAATACATATCAAGAGTGAAAACATCCCCTGCTGAGTTGTGGTCTCGCTACTCAGCGAGAACCTCAGCCAGCACCGTGGCGAGGTGCTCCGCGCGTCTCCCGGCGCCATCGGCGATCTGCTGGCGGCAACTGGTTCCCATCGCTACCACGGTCGCATCGGCGGGAAGGGCGCGGATAGCCGGGAAGAGCGCGCGCTCGCCGATCTTCTGTGAGATGGCATAATGTTCTACTTCGTAGCCGAATGAGCCGGCCATGCCGCAGCAACCGCTATCTACTTCACGCACCTCTGCACCGGGGATCATACGGAGGAGCGCCAGCGCGTGCTGACTGCCGATCAATGCCTTTTGGTGGCAATGCCCGTGGAACATATACCGACGCGGCGCCTGATCCGGTTGCTTGAAACGCAGTATCGCGCGACCGGCGCGAACTTCGCGCGCCAGGAATTCGTCGAACAGGAACGACATCTGTGCCAGTGTTGCAGCACGGGGATCGTCCAGCAGGTCGGGATACTCGTCGCGGAAGGTCAGGATGCAGCTCGGTTCGAGCCCGATGATCGGAATACTGGCGGCGGCATACGGTCCCAGTGCGTCGATCTGACGCTGCGCCAGCGCCCTGGCCTCCTTCAACAGTCCCTTCGAGATCTGCGGACGCCCACAACAGATGCGCCGGGTCGGCAGGAGAACACGATACCCTGCTCGTTCCAGCACGCGCACCGCCGCCCGTGCAATATGTGGTTCATTGTAGTCGGCAAATGTGTCGGGGAAGAGTACGACCGAAGGACGATCTGTGCCGACCGGCGCCGGACGGTGCTCGAACCAGCGATGGAACGGCTGATCGGCAAATGGTGGCAGACGACGATGGCGACTGACACCGATCAACCGTTCAGTAAGCCAGGGGACGAATGGCAGTGCTAGCGCGCGGTTTGCCAGCGGCGCGATCCGACTGCCGAGTTCATTGATGGTGCGAATGTTACCGAACAGCCGTGATCGCAGCGGGATGCCATGGCGGTCGTAGTAGATCGACAACCATTCGGACTTCAGGCGAGTCATATTGACCCGTGATGGACATTCACCGGTGCATCCTTTGCACTCCAGACACAGGTCCATCACTTCTTTCATACGTTCACCGGCGAGCGCATCGAGCGGAAGTGCGCCGGAAAAGACCATCCGCAGCGCGTTGGCGCGCCCACGGGTCGAGTGTTCTTCATCGCGTGTCACCATATAACTGGGGCACATCGTGCCACCCGCCACTTTGCGGCACAGACCGTTGCCGTTGCACAACTCGACTGCCCCGACGATGCCGCCGGTGTCGCTAAAGCGAAAATGGGTGTGTAACTGAATCGGACGATACGCTGCACCGTACCGCAGGTTGGCATCCATCGGCGGCGCTTCGACGATCTTGCCAGGGTTGAGGATGTCGTAGGGGTCGAACGTGTGCTTGATCTCGCGAAAGGCTTCGTAGAGTGTATCGCCGAATAACTCGCGGTTGAACTCCGCCCGCAGCATACCATCGCCATGCTCGCCGGAGAGCGCCCCACCGAATTCGATCACCAGGTCCTTAATCTGTTCTGCAATCGCGCGCATCTTGCGCACATCCCCGGCATCCTTCAGATTGAGAAGGGGACGGGCGTGAATCACTCCGACGCTGGCGTGCCCGTAAAAGGCGACCCGCACTCCGTGCGCGTGGCAGATGTCGCGGAACCGGCGCAGGTAGATGTTCAATCGTTCGGGTAGAACGGCAGAGTCTTCGACAAACGTTTCGGGTTTCAGGTCGGGTGAGAGCGACTGGAGGAGCGGCAGCCCTGCCTTGCGCACCGCCAGTACTGCGCGTTTACGCTCGGTAGTGGTCACAGGGGTCATTGCCTGGTAATGCCCCCGCAGGCGCTGTTCCAGGCGGTCAAGGTGTGCGCGCACCTCATCGCCAGTCTCGCCGAAGAACTCCACCTGCAACAGCGTGCCGGGCGTGCCCTGCACGAACATCGCCAGATACTGTGCGTATTCGTGTGATTTGCGCGTCAGGTCAAGCAGAATGTCGTCTATCAACTCGACGGCAGCAGGTTCGCATTCCAGGCAGGGAACCACTGCGTCGAGCGCAGCGTCGAGCGTGGCAAACTCCAGAATCGCAATGGCGGTATGCCTGGGACGGGGAACGAGGCGCAGCCGCGCCGCCAGCACGATTGCCAGCGTGCCCTCCGAGCCGACGATCATGTTTGCCATATTGAAACGTCGGTCGGGGAAACGCGCACCGAACATGATGCCATAGCGGGTCTGCCCGTCTTCAACGACCGGAACGAACGCATCGAGATTGTAGCCGCCGACGCGACGCAGCACCCTGGGGTAGCGCCGTGCGATCTCGTCGGCGTGGTCGCGCGCTAGACGCGCAACAGCACGGTAGATGCGTCCTTCGAGTTCAGGATTGCTCAGCCTGATACGCAATTCCGCCTCATCGAGCGGTCGGAAGGTAGTGATACTGCCATCGGACAGTACAACCTTGAGTTCCAGCACATGGTCGATCGTTTTGCCGTAGACGAGTGAATACATGCCGGACGAGTTGTTGGCAATCATTCCGCCGATGGTTGCGCGGTTTGACGGCGAAACATCGGGAGCGAACATCAAACCATGCGGCGCCACTTCTGCATTCAACTGATCGAGGATGATCCCCGGCTCGACCCATGCCCACCGTTCGGCGACGTTGACCTCCAGCAGGCGGTTCATATAGCGAGTGAAGTCGAGATGGATGGCGCGCCCAACCGCCTGCCCTGCCAGGCTCGTGCCGCCGCCGCGCGGCAGAATCGGGAGGCGACGGAGGTGCGCCAGGCGCACGACCGCCGCCACATCCTCTTCGTCCCTGGGTAACACCACCCCCAGCGGCTCGATCTGATAGATACTGGCATCGGTCGCATAGATGGCGCGCGAGATCGCATCGGTATACACATCACCCTTGACGCATTCGCGTAATTCGGCAGCCAGATCGGCGTAGTTCATAGGAGATAATCCTTTCCGGTTATACCGGCAACCGTTTCAGGATTGTCGGGGCGTCGATGGCGTGACAGATGTCTGTACGCAGTGCGCGTTGCATCATGCTTCCTGAAGTTGCTGTTGCAGCAGATGTTTCTGCACCTTGCCCAGTGCGTTGCGCGGCAGCGTTGCAGCAAAGATGACCCGACGCGGTTTTTTGTAACTCGCCAGGCGCGCGCGGCACCAGTCGATCAATTCCTGTTCCAGACCATCGCGCGGTTGCGCTGTCGGCACAACCACCGCCACCACCTGCTCACCATACTCCGGGTCGGGTAACCCGACAACGGCGACTTCGGCGACGGCGGGGTGGTCGAGCAACACTTCCTCGACTTCACGCGGATAGATATTGTATCCGCCGCTGATGATCAGTTCACGGGCGCGCCCGGTGATCGTGAAATAACCGTCGGCGCTACGCCAGCCCAGGTCGCCGGTGTTGAACCATCCATCGGCGTCGAATGCTGCGGCGGTCGCCTGCGGATTGCGCCAGTATCCGGCGAACACATTCAGACCGCGCACCTGGATTTCGCCAATCACGCCATCGGGGAGCGGTTGACGGGTGCGCACATCGACGATCCGTGCTTCCTGTCCTGGAAACGGCATGCCGACCGTTCCAGGGCGACGTTCGCCATCATAGGGGTTGGTTAGATTCATGATGGTTTCGGTCATCCCGTAGCGTTCCAGGATGCGCTGACCGGATAGTTCCTCGAATTCGGCGAAGGTTTGCGGGTTGAGCGGCGCCGAACCGGAAACGAACAGGCGTACTGTATCGACGCGAAACGGTGCACCCTCTGCCAGCCGCCGCCGCGCCTCGGCGATCAGGCGGGTATACATGGTCGGTACGCCAAAGAACATGGTCGTCTCGCCGCGCATCAGGGTGTCGAGCACATCGGTCGCATCGAACCCACGTCGCAGATCGACCGTGCTGGCAGTGAAAAGTGTACCGTTCAACCCCACCCCAAGACCATGGATATGGAACAGCGGCAGCGTTAGTAGCAGACGATCCTGTTCGGTCCAGTGCCAGGCGCGTGCGACTGCCGCGCTGTTCGCCATCAGGTTGGCGTGGGTGAGCATCGCCCCTTTGGATTGTCCGGTTGTGCCCGATGTATACCCCAGGAGCGCGATATTGTCGGGTGCCGGCGCTGCGGTCCAATCCGGTATATCGTTCGTTTCCTCCAGAACCACCGCGTCGGCGCGGATGGTCGTGGCGGTTTCCCGCGCCTGGCGGACCAGATCGGCGTGGGTCTGATCGCCGACGATGATAACGCGCGCTTCTGAGTCGCTCAGGATATGGCGCAGTTCGGTTTGACGGTACTGCGTATTGATCAATACCACAATCGCGCCAATTAAGTGAGCGCCGAGGTATGCGGTCACGAACGCCGGACTGTTCTCCAGGTACAGTGCAACGCGATCACCGCGTTCAATGCCAGCGGTACGCAGGCAGGTCGCCCAGCGGGCAGCGATTGCAGCAACAGTAGCGTAGGTGTAGGCGCGTCCTTCAAACAGCAGAAATGGACGTTGCGGTGCGTGCATCACTGCCCGTTGCAATGCTGCGATGGTTGTTAAGATTTCTGTCATACACTACTTGCACTGAAGCGATCAGGTTCGGGGTATTCGTGAACGGACTGTCAGGTGCCGTGCCATGCTGCATGGTATAATACTACGCAATAAGAGACATCGCCAGCAATCGCACCATGTTTGCGCCTAAGGGGAACATATGCCCCTACCGCTCGAAGGATTGCGCGTCCTCGATCTGAGCCGCGCGCTTGCCGGTCCTTTCTGTACCATGATGCTCGGCGACCTTGGCGCCGATGTGATCAAAGTCGAACAACCCGGCATCGGTGATCACACACGCGCCTGGGGACCGCCGTTCGAAGGCGGTGAGAGCACCTACTTTCTCAGTGTCAATCGCAACAAGCGCAGTCTGGCGCTTGACTTTCGCAGCGAGTGCGGTGCAGCGGTTCTTCGCTGCCTGATTGGCAGCAGTGACGTGCTGCTGGAGAACTTCGTCCCTGGCACCCTGGATCGGCGCGGGTTTGGGTACGATGCATGTCGGGCCATACGTCCCGATCTTGTGTACTGCTCGATCTCCGGCTTCGGTCAGGTCGGACCGGATCGAGAGCGTGCCGCGTATGATCAGATCGCGCAGGGATTGGGCGGCTTGATGAGCCTGATCGGTGAACCCGGCGGACCGCCAATGCGGGTCGGGATCGCCATCACCGATATTATGGCGGGAATGTTTGCAGCATATGCCATTCTGGCGGCGCTCTACCACCGCGCACGCACCGGTGAAGGGCAACGGGTGGATACGTCGCTCCTGGAAGGGCAACTGGCGATGCTGACCTATCAGGCGGGCAACTATTTTGCTACCGGTCGTGCGCCGGAGCGACCGGGCAATCAGCATCCCTTGATTGTGCCGTATGGGGTGTATCGCGCCGCTGATGGATATTTTACGCTTGGCGTCGGTACGGATGACCTGTGGCTGCGCTTCTGTGATGCGCTCGATCTTGCCGACCTGCGTGACGATCCCCGTTTCCACACGAATGTGGCGCGTCTGGCACACCGCACCGAATTGAATGCGCTGCTCGAACCGGTGTTTGCGTCGTTGCGCGTTGCTGACATCGAGCACAGATTGAATGCCGCCGGCGTGCCGTGCGGCGCGGTACACGACCTGGCGCAGGTATTCGCCAACCCGCAGGTGCAGGCGCTGGAAAGCGTCGTGACCATCGAGCACCCGACAGCCGGTACAATCCGGGTCGTTGCTCCGCCCTACCACTTCTCGGCGACCCCGCCCATGATCCGTCGTCCGCCGCCGCTTCTGGGGCAGCATACCGACGAGATTCTGGCAGAAATCGGCTACAAACAGCACGAGATTGCGATGCTTCGATCAACTGGCGTGGTGGCATAGTGTATCGAAAGGAGAAGACGATGACCGAGCGACAGGGATTGTTTACCGTGCAGACCAGCCTGTACCTTTCGCCCGAGAATCGGGCGCGCCTGGAGCATCTGGTGCGGGAGCGTCGCAGCAATCCTCCCGATGTGGTTTCGCAGATCCTCGCGGAACACCTCCTCTCGCAGGTGTCGTCGGAGACAGATGGGGCGGATGGTGAACCGATCCATATGCGCATCTATCTCACTCCTGAACAGCGACAGGCGTTCGAGACCTACCTCGCCACGCATAAAACCACACTCTCTGCACTGGTTTCGCGCATCGTCGCCGATCATCTGGCATCCCTGCCCGTGCCGCCGCCTGCGCCGCCGCCGCCCCGTCCCAAGGCAGACCTGGCGAAGCGCCGCGCCGATCTTACCCGCCTGAAAGCGCGGCGGGACGAAGCCGGCAAGGACGCACCTGCCTGGCTGCATGCCTATATTGCGCAAATGGAGGTGGAACTCCGTCGTCTGGAGCGTGAGGGATAGTGGCAAAGAAAGTCCGGCTCGATCATCTGCTGGTGCAACGTGGGCTGGCGGAGACCCGTGCCCGCGCGCAGGCGTTGATCCTTGCCGGTGAGGTGCGGGTAGACGGTGTCGTCCGGCTCAAAGCCGGCGAACTCGTGCCTGAGGATGCCGGGATCGAACTCGCTGGCAAATTGCCGTATGTCAGTCGCGGCGGGTACAAACTGGCGCACGTGCTCGATACCTTTGCCCTTTCTCCGGCGCATTGCACTGCACTCGATGTCGGCGCTTCGACCGGCGGCTTCACCGATGTGCTGTTGCAGCGCGGCGCTGCACGTGTGTATGCGGTGGATGTCGGGTATGGCCTGATCGATGTGCGGTTGCGCCACGACCCGCGTGTGGTGGTGATTGAACGCACCAACATTCGCTATCTGGAAGCGTTACCCCCCCTCGAAGGGTCGTCTGACTCGGTCTTCGCCGATTGCGCCACGATCGACGTATCGTTCATCTCACTGAAACTGGTGCTCCCCGCGGTCCGGCGCCTGATCCGCCCCAATGCCTGGATCGTCGCGCTGATCAAACCACAGTTCGAAGCAGGACCGGCGCAGGTCGGGAAGGGCGGCGTCGTGCGCGATCCCTCGGTTCACGCAGACGTGCTTCGTCAGGTGCTGACGTTCTCTGCTAGCATTGGCGCGCAGCCGCACGGTCTCACGCGCTCGCCCATCCTGGGACCGGCAGGGAACGTTGAGTTTCTGGCGTGGCTTGGCGGTGCAGGACCAGACCTCGATGTCGAGCGAGCGATTGCAGGGGTGATCGAGAAATCGTAACCTGTTGCGATGCCTCACGCTCCCGCAGATGTGGCGTTCTACGGGAGCGTGATCGCATTTATGGCGCAGTCGAAGCCACCCACGCTGGATCGGCGCTATCGGCGTTCGCCGTTGTGCCGAGCGTCAAGTTGTAGCCATTCCCCGACGCATCCGCTGTTGCCTGCCCGCTGCCCTCATTGAAACGGTAGAACGCACGTGTATTTGCGTCAGTTGTCAGCGTGGCAGACGATGGCGGTGAAAACGTCGCGGTGTAGCGCACGCTATTCGAGATGCGCACATCATCGACATCGCCGTTGAAGAAGCCGTAGCCGGGAACGCCACCAATGCGGAAGAACGGCCCCCGGGTGATCGCGCCGATGGTTGCCGCCGATCCGGGAGCGCCGTTGACGAACACCCGCGCGGTTGTACCGTTGTAGGTCACGGCGACGTGGTACCAGGTATTGGCGCGCAGCGCCGTCGGGTGTTGCGCTGCGCGCCAGCCGGCAGTCGAAGCGACCCACCAGGTGGCGCGACCGCCGTTCAGTTCGAGCGACCAGCCGGTGACATCATCGGTGGTGGCGAGGATCACACTATCCTGCCCGCCGGTCGCGGGACGCACCCAGAGTTCGATGGTCTGTGATCCGTTCAGACCAGCGATCTGTGCGCCACGCGCCTGATCATTCACCCCGTCGAAGCGCAGCGCGCTATTCGACAGCGGTAGCGGCGTGGCGGTCGACGTCGCTGTCGTGGGAGTGGCGCTCGGTCCGGCAGTTGGTGTTGCCGTCGGCGGTACGGGTGTTGTGCTCGGTGCACTCGTTGGAGTGCTGGTGGGCGGAAGCGGCGTGGCAGTTGGCGTGGCTGGCGGCGGTGTACCGTTCATCATGACCTCGCCATACTCCAGCACCTCGCGCAGATCGAATGTCTGCACCAGCAGTGGCGCAGTCGCAGGCGGCGGTGTGGTGAGACTGAACTGGACCGACTTCGGACCCGCAGGCGCGCCGTTAGGCAGACGAATGAGGAGCGCACCACGCGCTGCGCCGCCAGAAGCCGCATCGGTTACTGCCGCCGGGTCAGCTTCGAGCGTTGCACCCGTGCCAAAACCGCTGATCGCGCCGGGAGTCACCTGCGCGAAATTGACATCCGGCGGCAGGGTGATCAGAACGCTGCCGCCAGCCGGGATGAAGGATGCAGTGGTAAAACTGAGCGTATACCGGTCACCAGACGCATTCAGCGCGATCGAACCGAGCGGCGCGCCGGGAGTCATCTGCGCCAGCCCGAAGCGTTGAGCATTCGGTCGTATGCTGACCGTGTAGTACTTGCGGTAACTGCTGCCCAGTTTGAGCGCCCGCGCCGCCCACACTCCATCCGGTGAGAAGACGCCGGGATCATCGGCGCCGGTGAAGACCGGATTGTTCGGTATCGGGCGCACCCAGTTGATACCATCGGTCGAGACGACATACCCGATCGAGAAATCTGGCGTCGCGTATGATTTCGCCTCGTACCACATGCGGAAGAACGCGCCATCCTTGGTCACCGTTGGCACACCGACGCTGTTGCTATCGAAATCGGTGAAGTTGTTGATGCGCGCAAAGACGGCACCGCCACCACTGGTTCCCAGCACTCGCGTCCAGTTGACTCCATCAGGGGATACGGCGTATCCAATCGCAAACGTGTAGGCGCTGACGTTGTTGACGCCCTCGTACCACATGCGGAAGCAACGTCCGCTGGTGCGCCCATTTTCGCATGGCAATGCAGGGGTGGCTTCATCGATCAGGACCGACGGTGCAACGATGTAATCCTGATCGAAATCGGCAGCACCGCTGCGTTCGATGAGAACCGCGTTACGGTTTGGCGCAGCAGTTCCGGCAGTTCCCGGCACGCGCGTCCAGGTGATGCCATCCGGCGATGTTGCATATCCGATGCCCTCAATAGCGCCGGTGTTGCCGAAGCCACTGTACCACATGCGGAACGTATTCCCGTCACGCACGACGTACATGGTCGAGACGCCGTTGCTATCGAAGTCGCCGGAGATACCCGACGGTTCGAAAACACTGCCACCGACTCCTGAGCCAATGTAGCGTGTCCACGTTATACCGTCCGGCGACAGGGCATGCCCGATACGGCGCGTGCCACTGCCGTCCACACCAACGTACCACATACGGTAGCACACGCCGCTGGTGCGCCCATTCTCGCAGGGTAGCGACGGGGTAGCGTTGTCGCGCAGCACCATGGGCGGGAAGATCTCCGATGTGTCAAAACTCGTTCCCGCACTGCCGCAGTTCTGTCCGGCAATTGTGAACACTGCGCCTTCGACCGAAGCCGGGCAGGTTCCAGGGATGTGCAACCACGGTTGGCGGTTCGACGGATCGGCGGCTGGTGCAGGTGTCGCAGTTGGCGAACTTGTCAGCGTCGGTGTACTGGTTGCCATCGGCGGCTGGGGTGTATTTGTCGGCGTCGCCGTCGGACCTTCGGTGGCGGTCGGGGTAGGCGTCACCGGCGTGGGAGACGGCGGCACAGGCGTCGGCGTCGCCGTTGGTCCGATATTCGTAGCCTGCGACAGGTCAATCGTTGCATATTCGAGCACTTCGCGTACATCGAAGGTCTGTACCGTCATCAGCGCCGCACTCACAGGCGGATTTGCCAGGGTAAAGGTGATCGTCTTCGGACCGGCGGGTGCGCCATCGGGAAGGCGGATCACAAGCGCGCTGCGCGCCGTTCCCTGTGCTGCAGCATCGGTCAGTGCTGCCGCTTCGACTGCAAAGGTTGCATTTGTGCCAAAACCGTTGGTTGCGCTGGCTGTCACCTCGGTGAATGGAATAGTTGCAGGCAATGTAAGCAACACGCTGCCGCCGGGAGGAATCGCCTGCGTCGTCAGCGCGAGGGTGTATTCGCCAAGATTACGGGTCAATCCGGGTGCAGGCAGCAGCGTTCCAGGCGTCATGGTCGCGTGCCCGATGCGCACGGCGTTGGGACGGCTGCTGATGGTATACCACATGCGGAAGGAAGCGCCTTCCTTGATGACGAATGGCGTCCACACGTTGTTGGGGGAAAGGGTGCCAGGGTCGTCAGCGCCGCGGTACACTGCCTGGTCTGGCTCAGGCCGCACCCAGGTCACCCCGTCGGTCGAGACAACGTGCCCGATGCTCTGGTTGCTTGCCTGACTGTTGTACCACATGCGGAACAGTGCGCCATCCTTCACCACCACTGGCGCGCCGACGCTACCGGCATCCCACGACCCGCTGGCGCCTGTGCCTAGCACCGCGTTGCTGCCAGCAGCGCGCGTCCAGTTTATGCCATCCAGCGAGAGCGCATACCCGATGCGAAAGACATTCGCCGCATCGGTTCCCTGATACCACATGCGGTAGCAGATGCCGGTGGTACGTCCATTTTCGCAGGGGAGTTGCGCAGAGGCTTCATCGCGGATCACGCTGGGGGCGGCGACAATCGACTGGTCGAATGTTACAGCGCCGGTTGGACGCAGCACTGCACCCTGAGTAAGCGGTCCCGCCACGCGCGTCCAGTTCGACCCGTCGGTCGAAGTAGCGAAGCCAATCGTAAAGACCGAGCCGTTGAAGCCGTTGTACCACATTTCAAAGGTCGCACCGTTACGGACGACGTAGGGGAACGATACTCCGGCGCTATCGAAGTTGCCTGCCGGTCCCAGACCGAGGACTGCGCCATTACCGACGGTTCCCGGCACGCGCGTCCATGTTGTGCCATCCGGCGAGACGGCATACCCGATGCGGCGGACACCACCTGAATCGAAGCCGGTGTACCACATGCGGTAGCACGTCGCTCCTTCAGCAATGCCGGGGCAGGGCGCAGCAGGCGTGGCAATGTCGCGCAGAATCACCGGACCCTCGATGGCGTTCACATCGAACGTTGTGCCGCCTCCACCGCAGTTGTCCCCGGCTCGCCCAAACACAGCGCCTTCCAGTGTCGGTCCACACGTTCCTGGCGAATGCACCCATGTCTGGCGATTGGGGATCGTCGCCTGACTCGCGGACGGCGTCGCCAGGGCAACCAGAACGAGCAGTGCACAAAAAACCCCACCAACCCACATCTGAACACGCATAGTTCACCAACTCTGAACGCTACAGCACCAATATGGCACACTGTCCGGCGCGAGAGACGGCGGAAGGAGTAGAACAGGTGCTTACCGGTCGGAGTATAGGTTGCGATTATGACGAAATGGTGACAGGGAAGATAAACTCAGGTATGTAACTTATCAGGTAAGCGTGTATGCTGGCGAAGCGCCTGCGTTGAAGAATAGCGCATCACCGGCTCTGATACAATGGTATCGTCCATCTTTGCAAAAGAAAGGCAACGACGATGCGCATTGACGATCTCGACACTCCGGTGGCCGTCATCGATCTCAATCGACTGGAGAGGAACATTGCACGATTCCAGACGTACCTCAGCCAGCACGGTATTGCCAATCGCCCGCACATTAAGACCCATAAAATCCCGCAGATTGCCCGGATGCAGATGGCTGTCGGCGCGGTTGGGATCACGTGCCAGAAACTCGGCGAGGCGGAAGTGATGGCTGATGCCGGCATCGACGACATCTTTATCCCGTACAACATCATCGGCGCTACCAAACTGGAGCGCCTGACCACCCTCGCCCGTCGGGTGCGGTTGAGCGTTGCAGCCGACTCGGCTGCCGTCGTTGCCGGGTTGGGGAACGCCATGGCTGGAACCGGTCTCGATCTGACGGTACTGGTTGAATGTGACACCGGCATGGGACGCTGTGGGGTGCAGACCCCTGCCGAAGCCGTTGAACTGGCGCTACTCATCGCGCGCACGCCTGGTCTGCGGTTTGGCGGCCTGATGACCTACCCATCACGTCCAGAGATCGGTCCGTTTATGCACGAAGCGGTGCGGCTCCTGCGTGATCGGGGGATCGCCGTCGAACGGGTCAGCGGCGGCGGAACTGCGGGGATGTGGCGCGCCCACGAGCATCCGACGATCACCGAGTACCGCGCCGGTATGTATATCTACGGCGACCGCTATACCCTGCGCGCGGGCGCGATGCAGTTAGAGGAGTGCGCATTGACTGTCATCACCACGGTTGTCAGTCGCCCGACACCAGATCGCGGGGTGATCGATGGCGGGAGTAAAACATTCTCCTCCGATCTGCTGGGGCTGGAGGGGTATGGCTTGATCCTGGAGTACCCGGAAGCGCGGATTGTCAGTCTCTCCGAAGAACATGGCGTCGTCGATTTCAGCCAATGCGAGCGACGTCCTGTTGTGGGCGAGCGGGTGAGCGTGATCCCGAATCACTGTTGCGTGGTGAGCAATCTGTTCGATGAGATGGTTGGAGTACGGCACGGTAACGTCGAAGTCGTCTGGAGCGTGGCAGCGCGGGGAATGGTACGGTAGGCGGGGGTGCATGCGATCGCTGCTCACCGATGGAATTCATTCATTGTTCCCCCTGCTGCGATGCGGGATCGCCGCGTTTATGCATTGGCGCTGTTCTCTTGCGCACAGGCGTGCTTCCCATCCGGGTACGGCGTTATCAGTCGCCACGCGAAAATAGAGTGCGATCTCATGATCCGTTGCTGCCACGCGCTCTGCACCCCGCACCTACCACATTGGTCGTTTGAGGTAACGGCCCTGCGGCGTTCCTGTAAGCGCACCATTGGCGAAGACCAGATTGCCGCGCACAAACGTGTACTTAACCCGTCCTGTGATACTCATTCCCTCGAAGGGGGTGTATCCCTGCGCCGAGAGCGATTCGTCTGCGCGGATCGTCCAGCGCTCTTCGGGGTCGAGCAGCGCCAGGTCTGCATCATAGCCGACAGCAATATCCCCTTTTCGGTTAAGCCCAAAGCGGCGTGCAGGAGTACCGGAGGTCAGCGCGGCGATCCGGTTGGGTGACAATCCCCGGCGGATGCCTTCGCTGAACAGGGCGGGTAGCAGATACTCACTTCCGCCAAAACCAGCCTTCGCCAGCCAGATGTTCTCTGGGTCGTCAGCGGCAATTTTCATCGCACGGGGACAGTTGGCGTGATCGGTGACAACCCACTGCACTGTTCCATCCAGCACTTTCTCCCAGAGATATTCGACGTCCGCGCGAGCACGGATCGGTGGATTGACTTTCGCCCACACGCCCATGGGGCAATCCGTATCGAGCAGGAGATGACCGACCGTTACCTCGATTCCGAAATCAACCTCGGGGTACACAGTGCGGCAGCGCAGGACGGCCTCCATTGCTTCACGCGAACTGATATGCAAAATATTCACATGGCGTAATCCGGCGGCATGTGCCATCGCTGCGACGATACTGATTGCAATCGCCTCGGAGTGGGGCGGACGTGCTGCGCTGTAGGCGGCGAGTCCGTCGAGACGACCTTCCGCGCGTATCTTTGCCTCGTATGCGCGCAGGATCTCCGGTGTTTCACAGTGGAAACTGACCTGGGTCAGAGGCGCCAGTTCCGGGTGTGCACGTTGCAGGCGTGCAGCCTCGCGGCAGATGAAGTCGAAGTGCGCAAGATCATAGTGATCACCTTCGTTCAGCATCAACCATTGCGCCTGCGTATCGGAGCGTCCGTGTAACCCGTGAAGACCGTAGAACATGAAGACTTCGCCGAAGTTGGGAGCGCCATAGTCGCACATGATGCGCTCCATTTCGGCGATCTGATCACCGCTGATCGGTGAGATATGGTAGCCATAGTCGCAGTAGAAGCGTCCCTCGGAGACGCGCAGCAACTCGTCGAGGAAATCGCCGCACGGTCCGGGACGATTCAGGTACAGGCTACCGGTGCGCACATATGTGATCAGAGTAGTGACGCCACCGGAAACCGCAGCAGCGGATTCGGTCGGGGCATCGATACTGGGGTGCTGATAAATGCCAATGTGGGTATGCGGATCGATAGCGCCGGGAAATGCGAGTAATCCGCTACCATCGATAATGGTCTGTGCACCGGTTGGATCGAGGTCTGAACCGATGGCAGCGAATGTACCGTTCTTGATTCCCACATCGAGGCATGGCGTATCGTCAGTATTGGGGCGCACGATGCGCACATTTTTGATGATCGTATCGAACATTGGCGTATCTCCTCAGACTACCGTGCACACAGGCGGGCGTCATTCCCGGTCATCTGCGAGAGTCACAACACCGGCGGCGCTCAATGCGGCGATTTCGTCGGGGGTGTATCCTAGATCCGAAAGGATTGTGCGGGTATCGGCGCCGACCGCCGGTAATGATTGTGCCGGGCTATCTTCTCTACCGTTGAGCAGTACCGGCAAACGCGGCAGACGTGTTCGTATTCCTCCGGGAAGTTCAACGTCTACCATGCTGCCACTATGCGTTAGGTGTGGGTCGTCGAACAGATCCTCCGGTCGCGCAACCGGTGCAAAGGGGATGCCAGCCTGTTCGCAGCGGCGCAGAATCTCCTCGGATGGCATGGTTTGCAGCATCCTTTCGAGTTCGGGGAGCAACCAGGCACGTTCGTCGATCCGCTGATTGTTGGTTGCGAGCCGGGGGTCGTCGCGTAGATCCTCGCGACCGAACACGGTGCAAAACCGTCGCCAGTGCTTGTCGCTTGTAATGCCGATAAACACCTGTCGCCCGTCGGCGCCGGTGAAGATGCGGTATACCGCCCAGGCGCTCACCCGCGCAGGCATCGGCGGAACCGGCGTATCGCTCAGTGCGGCGTACGCCATGTGATGACCCATGACAAATGCCGCCGTCTCGAACAGTCCGCTCTGCACCAGGCGTCCACGTCCGTCCTGATCGCGCTGACGCAGCGCGGTTATGATGCCGAGCGCACCGAACAACCCGCTCATAATATCGATCACCGAAGCGCCAGCCCGGAGCGGCTGTCCCGGCGGCCCGGTCATATACGCCAGCCCGGACATCATCTGCACCACTTCGTCAAGTGCGACCCTGTGCTCATACGGTCCCGGCAGAAAGCCTTTGAGGGAACAGTAGATCAGACGCGGATTGACGCTGACAAGGTCATGATAGCCGAGACCGAGTCGTTCCATTGCTCCGGGACTGAAATTCTCGATCACCACATCCGACCCGGCAGCCATCCGGCGAACAATGTCGAGACCAGCGCCGGTTTTGAGGTCGATGGCGACACTCCGTTTGTTGCGGTTGAAGAATGGAAAGTAGCCGGCGCCGAACCCTTTGAGCCTGCGCGTATCATCTCCATCGGGAGCGCGCTCGACCCGCGTCACCAGAGCACCCAGTTCAGCGAGAATGAGACCGCACGCAGGTCCCAGCACTGCGTGCGAAAACTCCAGTACTCTGATGCCGTGCAGGGGAAGCGAACCTTCGTTCACACACAACTCCTTTGTTCTCTTGTCCAACGCCGGATAGGCGCATCCTGTCGTGCGCTTTAGATCAACGTGCTGCAACATCGTTGTAGTCACCATAGCGACGCAGGTAGTTCACCAGCCCTCCCTCGCGCAAAATGGCAACCATGACAGGCGGCATCCTGGTGCTGCTATACCATCGTCCGGCAGTTTCGTCGATGACCGTGCCCTGCTCGAGATCAACTGTCACCAGATGTCCGGTCTCGATAGCGTGATCCGGTGTTTCGACCAGTGGCAAGCCAATGTTGATCGCATTACGGTAAAAGATGCGGGCAAACGAGCGGGCAACAACCACGCTGATACCGGCAATTTTGATCGCAATCGCTGCCTGTTCGCGTGAACTTCCGGCGCCAAAATTATGCCCGGCCACCAGGATGTCGCCTGGACGAACCTTGCGGGCGAATTCCGGGTCGAGATCTTCCAGCACATGAGATGCGAGCAGATGCTTATCGAGTGTTTTGGTGTACTTGCCGGGAATGATTCGATCAGTGTCGATATTATCGCCGTACACATGGGCAATGCCGCGCAGGATGCTCATAACTTCTCCTCACAGTACGTCGGCGGGATCGGTAATCACGCCCCGCAACGCCGAAGCCGCAACCACAGCTGGCGATGCAAGGTAGACGCTGGCGCGTGGATTGCCCATTCGCCCGCGAAAGTTCCGGTTGGTGCTAGTGATGACATGATCACCGTCGCCTGGAATGCCCTGATGCGTGCCGACGCACGGTCCACACCCCGGCGGAATGAACGTGGCGCCAGCTTCAGCCAGGGCATTGATAGTTCCGTCGCGCACCGCCATCATGAAAACCCGCCGCGAAGCAGGGGCAATGATCAGGCGCACGCCGGGCGCCAGTTTGCGTCCACGCAGCACTGCTGCGGCTGCTTGGAGGTCTTCGAGCCGGCTATTGGTGCATGAACCAATGAATGCCATATGGATTGGCGTGCCTGCGACGGTATCAATCGGAACGACGTTGTCCGGCGCATGCGGTATGGCAACGTGGGGACGAAGATCGTTCACTGTGAAAGAGAACGTTGCACGGTACACAGCGTCCGGGTCTGCCTGGATCGGCTCGTAGGAATACGGCAGCGTGAGACCTGTCATTTCGACAAATGCAGTTTTCGCTCCCATTTCGGCAGCCATGTTCGCCAGGGTCATCCGCGAGGCAAGGCTGAGCGTATGGATGGCGGTGCCGGTGAATTCCACTGCCTGATAACGGGCGCCGTCGGCACCAATTCGCCCCACGAGAAACAGAACGAGATCTTTGGCGCTGACGCCGGATCGCAGACTGCCTTCGAGAACGATTTTGATGCTGGTGGGTGTTTTCAGCCAGGTCTTACCGGTGAGCCATGCTGCCGCCAGGTCCGTCGAACCGACGCCAATAGCGAAAGCGCCGAGTGCACCGCAGGTTGGCGTATGCGAATCGGCACCGAGAAAGATATCGCCAGGGCGAACATGATCGTGCTCGATCATCAATTGATGGCAAATCCCTTCGCCAACATCGTAGAGGGTACACCTCATTTCACGAGCAAAGGCGCGCATCAATCCATGGAGGTTCCCGACCTCTTCGTTCGGTGCAGGGGCAGCATGGTCGATAACCAGCGCCACCCGTTCGGGATTCCACAGTCTGGTGCCGCCCATGCTGCGAAACGCCTTGATCGCCAGAGGCGCAGTGGCATCGGTCGCCATTGCGCCATCGATGGGAACGATGACGATTTCGTTGGCGGCAACCGGTCGTCCTGCGTGACGCGATATGATCTTCTCCGCGATTGTCTGACCCATACCTCGCTCCAGCACATAGCGCCGGGTGCTGTCTTCATATCAACCGATAGAGTTTACCGGGGAGATCGCGCCCCAGAAGGGCGCCGATCGTCTGGCTGCACGTGGCTACTTTTGTCCAGTCGATGCCGGTTGCCACTCCCATCTGATCGAGCATGTGGACGGTATCTTCGGTTGCGATATTGCCGGCAGCGCCGACGATGAATGGACAGCCGCCAAGCCCGCCGAATGAGGTGTCGAAACGGTTGATTCCATGCTCCAGAGCGACCAGCAGATTGGCAAGACCCATACCGCGGGTATCGTGCAGATGGAGGATCACCGGTATATCGACCCGTGGAAGCAGTACATCGAGCATATGCGCTATCTGTCGTGGGTTTGCCATGCCGGTCGAATCGGCAAGCGCCAGTTCATCGATGCCCACGCTGAGCAAATGATCGACGATGCGCACAACCTGTTCTACGGGGACGATCCCTTCGTAAACACATCCAAAAGCGCACTGCACACCGGCGCGTACTATCATGCCCTGAGATCGCGCGACAGTTGCCATTGCCGTTACCTGTTGCAGGGCTTCGGCAACGCCGATATGTGCATTCCTGCGACTGTGTGTGTCACTTGCCGAGATGCCAATATCGATCTGCTGCAATCCGGTTACGCCAGCGCGCTCGATGCCACGCACATTCAGCGCCAGTCCAGAATAGATCACCCCGTCGCATGCTGGCAGTGCGGCGCAGAGCGCTTCAGCATCAGCCATTTGTGGTACAAGACGCGGATGTACGAACGAAGCCACCTGGATGCGGCGCACTCCGGCTTTGATTAACTGGTGGATGATGTCGAGCTTGATCGTGGTCGGAATGATCACCGACTCACTCTGAAGCCCGTCACGCAAACCAACCTCGATAATGTCTACCCGGTCAGGCAGGTGCAGATCCATGGCGCCTCTGCATCGGCATCAGTTTTCGAGCGCGCTGATTACCTCATTGGTATGGGCATGCACGTTGACATTCGGGAAGATGCGCTGCACTGTACCTTGCTCGTTGATGATAAATGTCGTGCGCAGGACACCGGTGTAAGTCACTTCCGTGCCATCTTCGCGCTGTACCCGATGTGTGCCCCAAACACCGTAAAGCTCACTTACCCGATGGTCGACATCGGCGATCAGGACGTATGGCAGGCGATGTTTTTCACGGAATGTTGCCTGGGCTGCAACAGTATCGGGACTGATACCGACCACAACTGCGCCACGTGCCTGGATGTCGGCATAGCCGTCGCGGAAACTGCATGCTTCGGCGGTGCAGGTTGGTGTGTCGGCTTTCGGGTAGAAAAATAAGACGACTTTCCGCCCACGCAGTGTCGATAACTGGAACGGCTCGCCGCTGGCGGTGGTCGCCATGAAATCAGGCGCCATCTGGCCAGGTTCTGGAATACTCATTGTCTGTACCCCCCTGACGATCATTGACGATAAAGGAAAGTTGTTATAACATTACAACATAGTGTTCACCTTGTCAACAGGAAAGGGAGGCGTGCGTGTCCGTTACCGTGCGCCTGGTTGCCAGTTCGGGTCAGCGTGTGTACGCTGCTGTCTTCAGGGGTGGCATCGATCTCCATCGGGCGCTTGGCGAGATCGCCACCACACAGCAGATCACAGCAGCATCGGTGCAGTTGCTGGGTGGTTTACGTGAGGCAGCTTTCACCGAAACCGACTTTGCAACCGGTGTCAAGAAGCCAGCGCTGGTATTCCGTCGTCCGCTCGAGATTGTCGGCGGCGGTGGCATGATCAGCATGCTGGATCAGGCGCCACACGTTCATCTGCATCTGACGTTATCGTTTCAGGATGCTGACATGCCCCTTGGTATTTCTGTTGTTGGTGGTCATATTGCCTATGCTCTGGCGCATGCTGTTGAAGCATTCATCGTCTGCTACGATGGGCGACCGCCGGTGCGTCGCCACGATCCAGATACCGGCTTACTGCTCTGGGATCTGTCTCCGGCGGGCATCGACGCTCTGTAAAGGTCAGTCGCATGTCATCTGTCGTATCACCAGCAAAGGAGGAGATCATCATGCATGACTACGGCGCTGCACCCGAACGTCCATACCAGTGCTTCATGGGACGGTGGGAAGGTCTCTGCAAGACGTTCGACCCCGAAGGGCGTTTTCTGGAGAGTTCTGCGGTGCACATGAACGTCTACTGGACCGGTCCCAACACCTGGCATCTCTACGAGCACTTCGAGAACCTGTACGGCGTCGGTGAAACGATCTATGAAACAGAGGTGATGGTGGAAGGACTGACCTGTCGTGCTGAAAGTCCACAGGTAAAGATTGCCGGAACCAGATTGACTGCCTACAACTATATCTTCACCATTGAGAGTGCAGTCACCCAGACGACGGTCTACAACAACCACTACTTTCTCGACCGCAACACCCGTCGGATCATGACCCACAAAGTGCGCGATGGCAAAACGGTCGTGTTTCAGATTCAGGATTTCGTGCGTGTCGATGGTATCCGGGAGTAGCGAAGATGATAGTTCAGACCGCAGCACCGGGTGAGCCGCACTTTATTGTGACGCAGATCGACCATGCGCGCATGTCAGGTGATCTGGCAAGTGCGTTTGGCAATGAGCAATTCGTGCGCCCGGAGCCGTGGGAGTTGATTACATATGTGATTGCTCATCACGACGAAGGGTGGGTAGAGGTGGATGCAGCACCTGCGCGTGATCCGCACACCGGTCTCGTCTATCATCTAACCAGGACGCCGCTTGCCGATCTGATGACGACCAGCCGGCGATCGCCGGATTTCAACGAGCGCCGGCATCCCTTCTGTGGCATTCTGTCGAGCATGCACTCCTGGGGGTTGTACAACGGGCGCTACGGTCTGTCCGATAAGATTTTCATCGATAGCATCGATCCGGCGCAGCGTCCTACGGTTCACGCGATGCTCGACGCGGAACTCAGTCGTCAGGAGCGTCTGAAGCAGGCGTTGCGCGATGATCCGGCGACAGCGGAATGGGTGGACGATGCATTACTGTTTCAGGCGTATAAGTTGTTGCAGTTCTTCGATACACTGGCGCTCTACTTTCAAACCACGCACGCAGCAGCGCGCACACCGAGCCGATTCCTCAACGTACCGGCGGTGCGCAACTGTGATGTCATTCTGGAGGTGACGCCGGTTGCTCCTGATGTGGCGGCGGTAACGCCGTGGCCCTTCGCTGGTGCGCGGTTGGAGGTGCGGTGTCCCGGCAAAATGCTAACACCACAACCGGAGGGGGTGGACGTGTCCGCTCTGCTTGCCGCATTGCCGTTGACCGAACAGCGCTATACGCTGATTCCGGGGTAAGGGAGGTGCGAACTATGCAGAGTTTCAGCCAGGGGATCGGGCGATGGTCGGGCAGCGCTGAGGTCTTCGATGGCGCAGGGCGCTTTCTCGGCAATGGCGCAGATGTGCGTTATGTGCAGCGCCTCGACGATGGACGGATACGGATCGATGTTGCGTTCATCGGTCCGTTCAAGCACGCCGGGACCTATTTCATCACCGAGCACGGCGATCATCGCCGGTATCATGGACCGGCGAACATCGGCTATGCCGAAGTGTTCGGCGATAGCGTCGTTGATGCCAATGCTTACTGGCCCGCTCTCGGTCTCAGTCAGCGCTTTATGCTGTTCGTTCTGCCGGATGGGAATACTCAACTCTCACTGGCGCTCATGGGTCGAGGCGAGCAGGTCCTCTACACCGTGGTTGGACAGAACGATCGCGTTGTTGAGGATCAGGCGCCGCTTCCCACACTGGTGAGCGGCACGGCTTACGATCTCGCCGCCGATCCGTCTGCCGGTCGCGGTGTTGTAATGGTCCACCGCGCTGGTGTGTGGCGTGGGGTCATCCAGGGTTACGATCAGTCACGTCAACTGCTGGGTTCGGCGGAGGTAATCGAGCATGTGCACCCGTCGTCAGAAGGTCTGTATGTGAAATGGAGCGGAGGAGTGATTGAACCGGCGTCGGTTTCGTGCAGGTTGCGTTCCAATGGTTACCTGGCCTGGTCGCTTCCCGAACAACCGATGGCGGGTAGTTACAGTCTGAGTGGCGGTCGAGCGCTCAGCGGTCATTTTCACATGCTTCCCAGTGGTCTGCGCTGCTGGCGACGTGATGTGGTATCCCACAACGGCGACATCAAAGCTGTGTTGCGTTTCTGGTATCGCGGCGGCGAGCGTGTTGGTGTGGAGTGTGGCTTTCTCGCGTTCACGCCGGCGGAAACAGGGGGCGGTCATGGATGAAACCGACCAATTTCTCGGTAGCTGGCTGGTGAGCGAGTATGTTTACACACCTGATGGACAGACCATCGGGGTGGTGCATCAACGTCGGGAGTTACGACGCCTGGATGATCATCGCATTCGGGTCATCCAGCAGTGTGCCCCCGATCCGGCGCTCGACGGGCATCCAATGGCGGCATTTTCCGGTGAGTGGGTCTTCGATCTGAGTATCGCGGGGCGTCTGCGACGCTACCACGGTCCCGATGTCGTTGGTTGCGGCGAAGTCTGGGGTGAGGGCATGATGCTCGGACGCGGACTCTGGCCCCGCTTTGGCAAACTGTTCAATTCGTTCGCCATGCTCGTAATTCCCGATCGACAGGTGACCGGCGGGCGCTTTTTTGTCGGACCGGCGCCGGTAGCGTGCATTGTAGGGGTGGGAGTGCCGGAGCACACCGGCGCTGGCTGGCCCGTGTTGCACAACAACGAACATCCGGCGATGCTAGCAACCTGCTGGCGCGGTCATATACATCGACTATCACCGGATGGCGCTGTTGTTGATGCGCATCCTCTTGAACGGCAGTATGACTCGTCTTCAATAACGGAAGCAACGCCGGACAGAACGGTAATGTTCCGGTATGACCATCAGAAGATCAGCGGCGACGGGGTTGGGATTGCCTGGCGGATTGGGGCGCTGATCGAGGGCAACATTCTGTTGACGCCGGAACATTCGGTTACATTTCTCGAAGTATACGATAGCGCCACTGGCGTCATCGTTGGGATACGCCGTCACTATCACGCCGGTCTGCTGGAATGCGTCGAGACGTTCCGGCTCACTGCCGGCGGATGAAAAGATTAGTTTCGATAGCATGCTCAGAAGAAGCGTCGCCGGCAAGGGTGCATCATTCGACACTCGGCAGTACTATCTGGTACTTGAACTGATTGCCGCAGTAGAGGGCTTCCATCAGTTCGATTGGCGAGCCGTCGCCGTCGGTGAGCAGGCGCTGGATGAGCAACAACGGCTCCCCTTCACGCACATTGAGCAGGTCGGCTTCGGCGGCTTCGGCGGCGACCGCCTCAATGGTGCGGATCGTCTGACCGTGCGAGACCGCCGGCAGATGGCGAAGGTAGGCAAGCGAGTCGCCCTCGAGCAGCGCGTCGCGGTTCATCACCTCGGCGATATGGGGCGGCAGCCAGACCTGATGGTACCCGATAGGCTGATCGTTTGCAAGACGGAGGCGCCGGATGTGCATCGTCTGGGTATCGGGTTCGAGTTGGAGCAGGTGCTGGACTTCATACGGTGGCGATGACCACTCGATGCTCAAGATGCGCCAGCCGGGGCGTAACCCACGATCCAGCATCAGTCGTACCAGGCGCTGCGGTTTCTGCGGCGTATGGGTCAGTTTCGGTTGTGCAATGAACGTCCCGCGTCCGCGCTGTCGCACCAATCGCCCTTCAACAACCAGTTCGCTCAGCGCCTGACGCACTGTCGTTCGGCTCAACCCATACATATCCTGCAGTTCCTGCTCGCTTGGGATGGGTTGTGCCGGATCCCACTCATTGCGCTCGATCTTCTCAATGATAATCTGTTTGAGTTGAAAGTAGAGCGGAAGCGGCGAAGCGCGATCAAGCGTTTGCATAGTGTTCACTCTCAACATTGGAATGACAGAAATTTGTTATAATGTTACTACATATCGAGAGGGAGATCAAGACAGACAGGAGGCAACCCGTGCACGACGACCGTTCGTTGTTTGTGTTCGTCCAGAGTATGCTCAAACCCGACGCTGCCGATCTCTTCGCCGAATATCTGGCGCAATCGCGGGGATTGATGCAGGAGTACGGCGTCGAGGTGATCGCGTCCGGTGAGGGAGTAGAGCATCCGCAGGCTCACGATGTCTGGTCTCGCAACAGTTTACTGCGCTACCCTTCATTCGCGGCGTTTCAGCAGTATATGAACGACCCGCGACAGCCAGCGTTGAAAGCAATCCGTGAGCGCACATATGCTGCAAATCACATTACGATGTTTGTCCCGACAGTCTCCGACCCGCGCAGTGTTGCAATGCGCGCCTTCAATCACTTTTGCGTCGGTCTAGCCTCTGGTGAATGGACGCCGTTCCTGGAGATGTTGAGTGACGACTTTAGTTTCTGGTTTCCACGCGGCAAGTACAAGGGTCTGAACGTTGGTAAGGAGCGAGCGCGCGAGTTTTTCTCCTACGTTTCCTCGGTCTTCAGCGAAGGGTTGTCGGTCACGCTGGATCGGGTTGTCGGCAGCGGCTCGACCTATGTGTTCGAGTTTCGTGATGAGGGCAAGTTGCGCGGTCAGCCATATGCCAATCGGGTAGCGATTGCGCTGGATGTCCGTGGTGATAAGATATGCGCCTATCGTGAGTATTTTGGATTGGAGGTGTGATGTGGACAAGCGAGAGCTAGTTCACGCCATGACCGCGTTCTTCAACGCAATCGTCGCCCGTCAGTTTGACGAGGTGACCGCAATGTACCGACGCAGTGCAACGACATACGTATTTGTCGAAGGTCCGCGCTGGAGTACGCTCGGATACGATCGGATCGCCACCGGGTGGCGCGCCTACTTCGAATCACCTATCCATATCATCGGCTGGCAGTGGAGCGAAGGACCGGTCGTCGAGGTCTGGAACAATGCTGCGCTGGTTGCCGGTCTGCTTGATCTGGATATTCGGGTTCATGAGACTCCGCGTATGCTGCGTGTTCGCGCCAGTTTTGTTCTGGTCTGTGAGCAATCTGGTCTATGGCGTATCGTCCATGAACACGTCTCTCAACCTATGACCGACCCCTATGGTATTGGTGACTGGTTGACAACCTGAGCAATTTGTGCATTTTGCATGTTGTAGTGGCCGGATCTTAATGTTATAATGTTACAACATTTATCCGGAGCCAGGATCTGATGCATACCCTTGCACGGTGGTGTAGCGTGGAAGAGCAATCTCCGCTGCGTATTGCGTCATGCCTGGTTGTGGTTTCGTCACCTTTCCCGGCGCGGTATACGCGCGCGCTGATGACTGACATGCCAAGAGAGCGGCATTATGGATCAGGTTGAGAGTTATCGGGCGCTGGCGTTGCAGGTTACGTGTCATGCAGTCAACACGCTCAGCGATCTGGCTGCGGTTCGTGAGCGCATGCAGGCGACTATCGAGCGTCTCCGGGCGCAGATCCGCGCCAGTATTGCCTTTATCGGCAGCGACGTTCGCCTGGTGGTGTTGCCCGAATACTTTCTGACCGGTTTTCCCCTCGGTGAAAGCATTGCCGTCTGGTCGGAGAAGGCTGCCATCGACCCCGATGGTCCTGAGTATGCCGCTCTGGGGCGGATTGCGCATGATCAGCAGATTTTCCTTTCCGGCAACTGCTATGAGCGCGATCCCCACTTTCCCGGTCTCTACTTTCAGGTCAGTTTTGTGATCGATCCGACCGGTCAGGTCGTGCTGCGCTATCGGCGTCTGAATTCAATGTTCGCGCCTACGCCGCACGACTTATGGGAGCGCTTTCTGGAAATCTATGGTCTGGATGCTGTCTTTCCAGTAGCGCACACTGCTATCGGACGGCTGGCATGCATCGCGTCGGAAGAGATTCTTTTCCCAGAAGTTGCGCGCTGTCTGGTGATGCGCGGGGCTGAGGTGCTGCTCCACTCTTCGTCCGAGGTGAGCAGCCCGGAGTTGACTCAGAAGAACATTGCAAAGATGGCGCGGGCACTGGAAAATCTGGCGTATCTCGTCTCTGCCAACTCAGCAGGCATCGAAGGGATTGCGATCCCTTTCGCTTCAGTCGATGGCGGATCGAAAATTGTGGATTACACTGGGCGGGTACTGGTTGAAGCGGGGCAGGGCGAGAGCATGGTGGCGTATGCTGAGATCGATCTGGCAGCGCTGCGTCGCTACCGTCGTCGGCCTGGTATGAACAATCTGCTTGCCCGCCAGCGTTTTGAACTCTATGCCAGCAGTTATGCTGGCGCCAGTTTTTACCCGCCAAACACGTTGCTGGGCAGTAGCCCCGAACGGCGGCATTTTCTGCGCACGCAGCAGGAAACGATCGATCGTCTTGCTCAAATGGGAGTGATCTGATGGCGCCGATACCGGTTCGCAACCCACGCACAGGGACGTATGATTATCAGATCGTTCCCCCCGACGGTGATGCGCTCGATGGGGTATGCGCCGATCTGCGCGCCGCGCAACCGGCGTGGGAGGCGTGCGGCGTGACAGGGCGGGTCGCGGCGCTGGTTGAGTGGCGTCGGGCAATGCTGGCGCGCCGCGATGAAATCGTCGCAGCACTGGTGACCGATACCGGTCGCTACTATGAGAGTGTGCTGGAATTCGAATCGGTGCTTGCCAGTATCGAACGCTGGTGTCGCCTGGCGTCCGATCTGCTCAGGTATGGCGACCCTCGTCCGAGTGCGATATCGTTCATCAGGATCGAAGGACGTCTGGCGCCATACCCGCTCGTTGGCGTGATCAGTCCATGGAATTTCCCGCTCCTGCTGAGTCTGATCGACGCGCTGCCGGCGTTGCTGGCTGGATGCGCCGTTGTTGTAAAACCGAGTGAAATTGCGCCGCGCTTCATCGAGCCATTGCGCCGGTCGATTGGGGATGTGCCAGCATTGCGTGCGGTGTTCCAGTTTATTGCTGGAGATGGCGCTACCGGTGGTGCACTTCTCGAGCGGGTCGATCTGATCTGCTTCACCGGGAGTGTGGCTACCGGTCGGTGTGTGGCGGAAGCCGCTGCCCGTCGCTTTATTCCTGCATTTCTCGAACTCGGTGGCAAAGACCCGGCAATCGTGCTCGCCGACGCCGATATTGATCGCGCCGCAGCCGCCATTCTGTGGGGCGGCACGGTCAACTGCGGTCAGTCGTGCCTCTCGATTGAACGGGTCTATGTCGAAGCGCCGGTGTACGAGCAGTTCGTCGAAGCGCTTACCGCCAGAGCATCACGGTTGCGCCTTGCACTTCCCGACCCGCAAAGCGGAGAGATCGGACCGATCATCTCGGTGCGTCAGGCTAAGGTGATCGCTGATCATCTCGCCGATGCCTACGCTCGCGGCGCTGTCGCCCAATGCGGCGGCGTCATCGAGGAGCATGCCGGTGGCCTGTACTGTCTGCCCACCGTCCTGACCGGCGTCGATCATACGATGAAGGTGATGCGCGACGAAACCTTCGGACCGATTCTCCCGGTCATGCCGGTCGCCGATGTCGATGAGGCGATCATGCTGGCAAACGATACCGATTTTGGTCTGAGCGCCGCAGTTTTCGCTCGTGATACCGGGACGGCGTGTGCAGTCGCGTCTTGCCTGATGGCTGGTGCGGTCAGTATCAATGATGCGGCGTTGACGGCGATCATTCATGATGGTGAAAAGCAGGCATTCAAGTTTTCCGGTCTGGGCGGTTCACGGATGGGTCCGGCTGCGATCAATCGCTTTACCCGCAAACAGGCGATGCTGATCAATAGCAGTTCGGGGTATGACCCTTGGTGGTTTCATGGAGGGACGCAATGACACTCAAACACGACATGTCGGTGCTTGCCCGTCACGAAGGGGCATGGGAGGGGGTGTACATTCACGTGGATGCCGATGGGCGCGAACTTGATCGCCATGCCTGCCGGCTCGAACACTATTTTCCCGAAGACGGTCCGTATCCATACTACCAGATCAACACCTATCGCTGGGCGGACGGTCGTGAGGAAGTGACACGCTACGACGCGCGGTATGCCGACGGTAGAATCTGGTTTGAGCACCCACGGATCACCGGCTATGCCTGGGAAGTCGATCCACGTACGGTCATCCTGACCTGGAGTTACAATCACGCTCCCGAGCAATATCTGTATGAGATTATTCATATCAGCGACGATGGGAAGCACCGTACCCGCACCTGGCACTGGTACAATCGCGGCGAGGTGTTCAAGCGCACGCTGATCAAAGAGCGCCGGGTTGGGTAGGCTTTTGTCACTCTGCTATTGTCATAATGTTATATTATAATGACATTAAAGACAGATCACGATGCGCCCGCACATCGAGTTCATTCATACGGATCACGCTCCACGTCAGTCATGGCTCACAGGTACATCAGGCGCCGAGGCGCGCACACTCAGCAGCGATCCGGAAACTGATGCTGCCACCCTGTTCGTCTCACTACCGGTTGGTTGGGAAGCGTCGGCAGGCCGCTTTACTGCTGATGTCGAGTGCTACATCCTTGAGGGGCATCTGACAGTTGGCGAATATCGACTCACCCGCTATACCTATTGTTTCTTTCCGGCTGGCGTGGCTCTTGGGCGCTGGCAGGCGCTATCACCCGTCACGCTGCTATGGTTCACACATGGTGCCGTTGCGCTCGAAGCGGGGTTTGAAGACGCGCCAGGAGCGCAACGCCGTCGTCTGATTATGGCGCTCGACAGTTCTGCTTTGCCATGGAGCAACCCGATCACGCCGGGCTTTCCGCCCGGAGCAATGCGCAAGCAGTTGCGCGTCGATCCAGAGACAGGCGCCGGTACGTGGCTGCTGGGGGTGTTGCCGCAGTGGCGGGAAAGCCGCGTTGAAATGCATCCAGTTGTTGAGGAAGCCTTCGTTCTGCAAGGCGAAATGGTTACAGACCGTGGCGTGATGACTGCCGGTTGCTATTTCTGGCGCCCGCCGCACATACCGCACGGTCCGTTCCATACCGATATGGGCGCCCTGATCCTGTTCCGCACTGATGGACACCTGCACACATTCTATCGCTGGCCCGAATGATGCGTCGAGGTCGGTCATTGATGCGTGATTGCTTCGCTTGTTCAGCGATCGCGATAGATAAACTATAGTTTTGACGAAGAGGTGGCATCATGGTATCGAAACGTCTCCGGCTCTCGCTCATCCCCCTGGTGTTGATCGCTCTACTGGTTGCAGGTTGTGCTGGCGGGCGGGCGCCTGCCGCTCAACCCACCAGCGCGCCTGCCGCTCAACCCACCAGTGCGCCTGCCGCTCAACCCACCAGCGCG
>DAOUBK010000093.1:0-59459 GCA_034432635.1 Roseiflexus sp. | reverse complement strand
CAGGGACGCCTGCAACTTACCATGAGGAAACCATAAGATGACCGTTACTGCTTTTCGAGTGCAGAACTTCATGGGATTTGAAGACAGCGAATGGATCGAGCTGCGACCGATTACGGTTCTGTTCGGTCGCAATTCCAGTGGCAAGAGCGCGCTGATTCGGGCGCTGTTGCTATTAGAGCCTATCCGGATAACCCGGATGCACGAAAACGGTCAGGGGAGTACCCCTTACTCCTCCTCTTCCTCCTCGCGCTCCGCCAGACGCCGATCGAGCGCCAGCAAGCCGGGACCATCGTCGCCGATGAGTTTCAGGTGCTGGATGATCTCCTGGGCGCTCTTCTCCTCTTCAACCTGCTCATCGATGAACCACTGAAGCATGCTGAGAGTAGGATAATCATTTTCTTGCGCAGCGAGGGCATAGATAGCATGAATCGCGGCAGTGACCCGCTGCTCGTGTGCCAGCGCGTGCTCGAACACGTCGAGCGGCGATGCGAATTCGTTCTGCGGCTCATCGATGGCGCCGAGGATCACGCGCCCACCGCGGTCGTTCACATAGTCGAAGAAGCGCAGCGCATGTCCGCGCTCCTCCTCACTCTGCAATCGGAACCAGTGGGCAAACCCGGTCAGCGACATCGCCTCGAAGTAGGCGGCCATTGCCATGTAGGCGTGGGACGCAGCAAATTCATAGGTGATCTGCCGGTTGATCGCCTGTTGTACGCTCTCGCTGAGCATAGAGATACTCCTTTCCGCTACAGTATGGTAGCATTATATCAGGTTCCGCCCGAACCACAGGAAGATTGAAGACAACAGACGGCATGCAGGTCGCCCCCGGCACTGACACACCCGGCATACCTGGCAGCCGCCACGGTTCCGCAGCAAACTGACGCTCCGTGCATATCCGTTGCCTGACGATCTGTGGTATACTGAAGGTATAACGCACCGCGTTACACCTGCGTCTCACACACAGGAGAAGCATACAGGAGGCACGCCTATGCTCGATACAACCCGCGATGTCGTGCGCAAGAGTCTGCTGGCGATGCTGGGCGCCATTACGCTGGCAGATGATGAACTGGAGCAACTCCTCGACCGCCTGGCAGCACGCGGCGAACAGGTCGCACGCGACCGGTTCGGTTCGATAGAGGCGTTGCGCAACCGGTTGACCGGGAATGAGAGGGTGGCTCGTGAAGGGGTATACGAAGGCGCGCTGCTCCGGCAGACGGTTCAGGAAGAGATCGAACGGCAGGGACGTTTACTTGCCGCAGCGCTCGATCTGCCGACCCGCGATTCGATCAATCTGCTGCGTGAGCAGATCGAACAGATCAGTACGGCGCTCAGCCAGATTGCAGCACGACACGCGCCGGTCATCGCCTCCACAGACAATGGACAGACGCCCGCCACTAAGGCAACCGCTCCCGTTTCCCAACCGGACGAGATGCGCGCACCTGCTGCTGTCGTCCAGCCAGACGAGGCTCCCGCGCCCGCAGCCGCTGTCACTCAACCAGAGGTGAGTGAGCCGTCCGCACCCGCAATGAGCGCTCCGGTGCCGGGATACGACGCGCTCAACGCCAAACAGGCTGTCGCAATCGTAGCCGACCTGGGGGAAGCCGATCTGCTTGCGCTTCAGCAGTACGAACAGGCGCACCGCAACCGCATCACCGTGCTGCGCGCCATCGAAGCGGCGCTCGCTCGTCATCGCGGTGAGTCGTAACTGCCTGCCCCTGGTCGCACCCCACTGGGATCGTGCGCCTCCGGCGCGCCCACCTTCCCGCAAGCAGCGTCGCGCCTCGCCCTGGGATCGTGCGCCTCCGGCGCGCCCATTCCCTTTGAGCAGCATCGCTCCTTCACCGTAGGAGTTCGAGAGCGGACAACTCAGACGGACTACCCCAACCTCTGCCGCATCGCGACACCCTAGCGCAAACCACCGCTCCCCTCTCCCGCGAAGCGGGAGAGGGGCCGGGGGTGAGGGCCTCCATGTCCTCCCCAAGCCCTTACCAACGTGTCATCACCGAATGACAGGATTGCTATCCACACATCTTGCGCGATACCACGCTTTCCGCTATAGTAGCGCAAGGAGAAACCATCGAGCAGAATTCTGTTCCTATGCGCGCGCTGATCACCGGCATTAATGGATTCGTTGGCGGGCACCTGGCTGAGCATCTCCTCTCCAGTGGCATGTGGGAGGTCGCCGGCATTGCGCGGCAACCGGCAATCACCCTGGAAACCCTCAACGGACGGGTGACCTACGTCGCTGCCGATCTCGGCGACCGCGAACAAACCCTGAGGGCGCTCGCCAGTATCCGCCCCAACGTCATCTTCCACCTCGCCGGTCAATCGAATGTCCCAAACGCATTCGCCGACCCGCATACGACAGTCCAGACGAATATTGGCGCACAGCTCAACCTGTTTCTCAGTGTGCTGCATCTGCGGATAGACCCGCTGATCATCGTTGCCAGCAGCAACGAGATCTACGGCTCGGTACGCCCCGAAGACCTGCCGGTCAATGAACAAACGCTGCTCCGCCCGGTCAATCCCTATGCAGTGAGCAAAGCAGCACAAGACCTGTTCGCCTACCAGTACCATATCAGTCACCGGCTGCGCACCATCCGGTTCCGACCGTTCAACCACATCGGTCCGCGTCAGACGGAAGCGTTCGTTGTCCCGGCGTTCGCTGCACAGATCGCGCGGATCGAAGCCGGGTTGCAACCACCGGTGCTGCGCGTCGGCAATCTGGCAGTGGAACGCGATTTCAGCGATGTACGCGATATTGTGCGCGCATATGAACTCGCCGCGCTGCACGGCGAAGTCGGCGCAGCGTACAACGTCGGCAGCGGCCAGGCTGTCGGCATACAGCGCATTCTGGACATTCTGCTGACCTTCAGCACGCACGATATTCAGATCGAACCCGACCCTTCCCGCATGCGTCCTTCCGATGTTCCACGTGTGGTGTGCGACGCATCGCGCTTTCACGCCGACACCGGGTGGACGCCGCGTATTCCACTGGAACAGACCCTGTTCGACACACTCGAATACTGGCGTTTCCGGGTACAGGAGCAATTATGAAGGCTGTCATTCTCGTCGGTGGTCTTGGCACCCGTTTACGACCGCTCACGTGCAACACACCTAAGCCGATGATCCCGGTGGTCAATCAACCGTTCATCGTTCACGTCCTGGAGAATCTGCGCAACCAGGGGATCGAAGAGGTGATCCTGTGCGTTCAGTACCTGGCCGGGCGGTTCCGTGAGGCGCTTGGCGACGGTTCGGCGCTCGGTCTGAAGATCCACGTGATCGAAGAACCGGAGCCGCTGGGGACTGCTGGCGCGGTGAAGAATATCGAACACATGCTCGACGGATCAACCTTCGTCTTCAACGGCGATGTGTTGACCGACCTGGATCTGCAGGCGATGATGGCATTTCACCGCGAGCGCGGCAGCAAGTTGACCATCGCGCTGACGCCGGTTGAAGACCCGACCGCATATGGCCTGGTCGAGATGGACGAAACCGGTCACATTCGCCGGTTTACCGAGAAACCGCGCGTCGATGAAGTGACATCGAACCTGATCAACGCCGGCACCTACATCATCGAGCCGGAACTGTTCCGCTACGTGCCCCCCAAACAACACTACATGTTCGAACGTGGGTTGTTCCCGGTCGTCCTCCAGACCCGCGACCCCATGTACGGCTACCCCTCGTCCGCCTACTGGACCGACATTGGCACACCGTCGGCATACCTGGAGGTGCACCACGACATCCTGGTCGGCAAGGTACGTTACCGCTTTCACGGCAAGGAGATCGGCAACCGGGTCTGGCTGGTCGGTGATGCCGACATCCACCCCCGTGCCCAGGTCATCGGTCCTGTCGTCATCAGTTCGGGGGTGAAGATCGGCCCCAGCGCGCAGATCATCGGACCGACCGTTATCGGCGCGGGATGCGTCATCGGCGCGAATGCGCGGATCGAAGGCGCCGTCTTGTGGGAAGGGAACCAGATCGAAGAAGGCGTCGCACTGCGGTCATGCGTTATCGGCAGCCGCAATCAGATCGGCGCGCGTACCCACATCAGCGATGGCGCAGTTGTCAGCGATGCCTGCATCATCGAAGCCGACAATCGCCTCGAGCGCGGCATCCGCGTCTGGCCCGAAACCCATCTGAAAGAGCGATCGATCTCCTTCTGAACCGGCATGGCAAGAGCCATGCTATAATGGGCGCGCTCCGAACGCCGGAGCGCACCGGTACAGATTCAGAAGGAGCACGACGATGGCACGTGTCGCAATCAACGGCTTCGGTCGGATCGGCCGCCAGAGCTTCAAAGCAATGCTCGAGCACTACCCGGACGACCTGGAGATCGTAGCAATAAACGACCTGACCGATAACGAAACCCTGGCGCATCTGTTGCGCCACGACTCGACGTATGGCGCATTCGATGGTGACGTCAGTGTAACCAGCGATCGGATCAGCGTGACGTTCTACAGTGAAGAAGGGGATGAACGTCAGATCGACATCGTGGCGCTGGAGGAGCGTGACCCGGCAAAACTGCCATGGCGCGACCTAGGCATTGACATTGTGATCGAGTCGACCGGGCGCTTCACCGAGGCGGAGAAGGCACGCGCGCATCTCCAGGCTGGCGCGCGCAAGGTGATTATCACGGCGCCAGCCAAAGGCGAGGACATTACTATCTGCCTCGGCGTCAACGAAGATCGCTACGATAATGCCGTCCACCACATCATTTCCAACGCCTCCTGCACCACCAACTGTCTGGCGCCGGTAGCGAAGGTGCTCAACGACAATTTCGGCATCCGTCGCGGGATGATGACGACAGTGCATTCCTATACAATGGATCAGAATTTGCAGGACAATGTGCACAAAGACCTGCGACGCGCACGGGCTGCTACGATGAACATCGTACCGACAACCACCGGCGCAGCGCGAGCGGTGGCGCTCGTTATTCCCGAACTCAAAGGCAAGTTCGATGGGTTTGCCGTGCGTGTGCCGACGCCAACCGTCTCGATGATCGATTTCGTGGTTGAACTGGAGCGCACGGTCTCGGTCGATGAGGTGAACGAAACGTTCCGCGAAGCAGCGCAGAGCAAGGAACTGGAAGGCATTCTGGAAGTGACCGACGAGGAACTGGTATCGAGTGACTTCATCGGCTCCACTGCGTCGGCGATTGTCGATCTGCCGCTCACGATGGCACTGGGAGGTAATCTGATCAAAGTCATTGCCTGGTATGACAATGAGTGGGGGTACGCGACCCGCGTCGCCGACCTGGCGGCGTTCATTGCGGACGAAATGGAAGCGTAGCGATAGTGCCATAAAGGGGAGAGACGCCGTACAGCAGCGTCTCTCCCGTCACCTCTACGACGATACCGGCATCCCCACCAGGCGACGCAACTCACGATTACGGCTCAGACGTCCCAGAATATTCCGCTTGACGTTATACACCTCGGCAACACTGCTGAACAGATCGCTGCGCATCTTGTAGATTTCCCCCGGTTTGCGCCCCATAATGAATGAGTGGTAGAGAACGAACCGCTCGGCATCGCATATCAGCAGCGCATCGATCGAGCGCCAGAACTCTTCGCGCGTCACCCGGTTGATTGCCTCTTCATCCGGCGCGTCCAGGATCTGATCCTGGCCACGCATCCGCTCGTCCGGCACGATCTCTGCCCAGGACTGCGTGCGCGCGCAGTCGATCACTACGCAACTGGCACAGAGGTGCAGATAGTGCAATAACGATCCGAGCGTCGGAAATGCGGCGAAACGCTCTGGCGTGATTGCCTGCCAGAAACGGGCGAATACCGAACCAACAAAGTACTCGCTGCTCTCGCCGGTGCTGCTGAACGCACTGCTCCGCCGCACCCAGCTCTCGACCAGCGCGCGGTACTGGTGAAACAGGTATTCCCATGCTGCCTCGCATCGTTCGACCAGCGCCCGTCGGAACAGTTCATAGGCAAAGCGCGTATCGTGTGGTTGACCTCGAAAAAAGCGTTCACTCTCGATTCGACAGTGCCGCTGGAGTGTCGCAAGATCCATACCGACAATCGTCTGCGCATCGATATCCGCGTGCTCATACGTAGCGGACTGCTTGCGTATGCTGCGCACCGGCGCATCCGACAGCGGACGAGGAATACCCGTATGGCTCTGCTGCATTCATGCCTCCTCGTAGATCGCTGGCTTCTGTTCACTATTCTAGGCAGTAGCCCGCTCGACGAGAATAACTCCTAGATGAGAACCGGATGATAAGCTTACGATTAGCAATGGTAATACCCGAATAGAGTAAAGAAATCCTTAACCGAGGTGTAATGCGTTTTAACTTTTTCGACGGACGCCAGCACCCGCATAACGTTCTACCCATTTCTGAAATCAGTCGGCGAAAATACCCCGCGCGGCGTTGAGGAGCGCCACCAGTTCAGCCAGTGTGAGCGCCGGACCGATATTCTCGGTCGATTCACTCCAGCATCCCCAATACCCCTCGCGATCGACCCGCCAGAACGCACGCCCCAGGTAGTGACCGGTGCGCGGATCGTGAACGGGAACACTGTCACGGATAGAGGCAAGTGGAGCGCGTGGCGGTCCCCAGACCACCAGCGTATCGGGACGAGCCTGACGTGGATAACGTTCAGGACGAATAAGACCGGTGAGGTGTGGATACCAGAACTCGCGCGGTCGCGCAACCAGCGGCAGCGGCCGCTCTAGTGCGTCGAAGAAGGGCAAAGGCTGATCAGCATTCAGTCGAACAAGCGACAGAGCGCCAAAATCCGGATCGATACTGATGCGCGCATAGATCGTGAAGGCACGTAGCGGGTGGGCGGCGCGCAGGACGTCAGCTAGCCTCGACCGGTGGGGCTCGGCGATGTTCCACATCAGCGCGTGAGCAGTTGGAGCGTAGATCAGCGCTTCCATCATTGATGCCTGTCTGTTCCGATAGACGTTGCGGAAGAGAGCGTATTAATCCGAGGCTGATCAACGTTGTGTACAGCAGCGCACCCCTTTTTCTATCATAAAGCCTGTCGGCGCGGAATGCAGTAGGAGAAGAGTCCTCTTTTTTGTAGAACTTCGAGACAACAACAAAAAACCGCACGAGCCATATCGACTCGTGCGGTCTTCTACCGGCTCTGCACGACTACGATTGATCGTCGGTTTGGTCAGTTGATGCCTGCGGCTTCTGCGATGATGGCGGTTGATTGGCGGCAGGCACATTGATCGCATCCGAGGGGCGGCGGGCGCCGGGGAGACGGCGACTGACGCTGACCGGTTCCGGGAGCGGGCGACTCGTAACGAAGCCAAACTGCTGGCGCTGAACGGTATGCGGATCGGTAAACGGATGCTCGGCTTCGACACGCGCCAGGATCTCGTTTACATCGATGTCGGTCAGTTCGTTGCGCAGGATGAGTGCTTCAGCAATTGCGATCACCGCTTCCTTGTTGTTTTCGAGCAACAATTTCACCTGCCGGTACTGCTCGTTCAGAATAGCCTCGACGCGCACCTTGATGTCGGGACTTGCCAGCCCTTGCATACCGAACGTCAGATGCGAATACAGACTGTTGTCCATGCCATACGCACCAACCATAAAGGTTGCCAGACCGGTGGCGCTTTGCAGGTCGCTGGTCACACCACTCATCTGGATGTTGAGGAAAATTTCCTCGGCTGCGCGACTGGCAAGCGAGATTTTGATCCGATCGAGGAGTTCGTCCTTCGTGCGCGTATGAATCTCCTCCTCCGGTTTCCAAGCCGCGAAGCCGAGTGCCGAACCGTGGCGCACGATTGTCACCTTCGTCAGGCGCTCCTTGCGCAGCAGCTTGACCGCAGCGTAAGCGTGACCCGCTTCGTGGTACGCGAGGCGGCGGCGCTCTTCATACGACATGTTGCGGATCGGCTGGCGCAACCCCCACTCGTGCGTCTCACGAGCGCGGGTGAAATCCCAGTAGTTGATCGATGATCGACCATCGAAATGGGCATGAATGACTGCTTCGTTGATCACAAACTTGATCGCCACCGGGGAGTAACCAATTGTATCGGAGACCATACGGTCGATCGGCATTGGCTCATGCTTCACCTTCGCCAGGTAGTACTCGACGATCTCTCTCCGTCCATCGGCATCGGGCAGATCGACCACAATCTTGCGGTCGAATCGTCCTGGTCGCAACAACGCTGCATCAAGCGTTTCCGCCAGGTTGGTCGCTGCCATTGTGAGCACCGGCGGCATCTCTGCCTTCTTGCGACGCAGACCGAAGAAGCGTAGAATTTTACCGGTCAGCGACTGCTCATGCGGTGGCGGGTCCATCTGGATGAGCAGTTCGTTGAGCAGACCACTCCCTGCGCCCATGCCCAGGCCCATCACCACATTGGCGCGACCGCCATGGTTTGGATCGGGAGACATACCCATCGCACCCTGACCGGCAAGGTTTGCACTGCGCGCCATGCCAATCGCGTCGATCTCGTCGATGAAGAGAATGCAGGCGCCATACTCGCGCGCCAGCTTGCGCGCTTTGCGGTAGAGCAGCATGACTTTCATGTTGCCCATACCCATCCAGGCGGATGTCAACGATGGAGCGCTCAGATAGCCAAACGGCACACCCGCTTCGGTTGCCACTGCCTGCGCCATATAACTTTTACCGGTTCCAGGCGGACCGATCAGGAGCACGCCACGGGTGACTTCACCACCCATCTCTTTGAACTCTTTGGCGCCCTTGAGCAGGGTAACGATCCGGCGCGCCGCTTCCAGCACCTCCGGGTTGCCTTTGTAGTCTTTGAAGCCGATGCCCGTTTCGCCCGGTTTGAGCCAGTAGATACGGGTGCGACCCATGAAATAGAACATCAGGAAGAACTGGAAGCCGATGAAGAAGAACAGATAGGCGCCGATCAGCAGCACCTGAATGATTGCCGCGCCCATATCGTTCGTCATCACGAACTCAGCGGCACGCGGCACCAGGTTGATCACCAGCCAGACAGCGGCGACAGCAATCAGGACGCGCCAGATGAAGCGGCGCACCTTCCAGGGCCAGCGGTGAAACGCCTGATCGATCTTCTGGTCCAGTTCGCGGTCAAGCTCATCACGGTAGCGTGGATCGACACTGGGTCGGTACGGTTCAAGTGCCATGCTCAACTCCCATCTCAGACGCGTGTGCGCCACTTCGTGTTACACTTCTCCAGTATCAGTTGTTCTGCGAAAGCCGATCGAGGGGTGAAATAATGTTGACAATCTTCCCATCCGAATTGGCGGTAATGATAAGCGGAACTTTGGCACGTTGACTCTGGAGCGACACCTGAATGGCATAAAAATACATCGATCCGCCGTCATCAAGCGGAATACCGCCAATGTAGTCGTAGCGATTGTACACCAGTCCCATATTCTTCTCGATATTCGCCTGCGATTGGAGTGTTGCTTTCGATGCCCCCGCATTGAGGCGTGACGTCTGGTACTCGGTGCTGAACGAGTCCCACATCAGGTCGGCATTGAATGTCTTGCGCCCCTGGAGATAGTTGAGCACCGCCGGCGCAGGCGGTATCGAATCGGCGCGGACAAAACCGGGATCTCCCGGCTTTGGCCCCCAGAGTTGCCAGCTCATCCAGCCGATGACACCTAACAGCACGAATGCGACGACAATAGTCAGAGCATACGGTCGCAGCGTGCGCCACAGAAGAACCGTACCGTACAGGACGCGCCGCAGGAGCAGGCGCATCAATCGCGCAAAGCGACCGGCTGCACCGACACGCGGCGGCTGGACATAGTAGGGATAGGGCGGCTGCACGGGATAGGGAGATGGTGCGGTCGTTTGCTGAGCCGGAGATTGCGACATATGACGCGGATCCTGCATAGGTATCACCACATTTCCTGAAACTAGCATTTAATTTTCAGCGGTTGGCGCCGGATTTGGTCAATAGAGACACTCACTAGGAGAATTTGGCGTAGGCGTGAAGGAATCGTATCAGGATTGGTTAAAGTATACTTGAACAAAGACGTGTTATCAAGGCGTCTGTATGAAGATACGATGAGAGAGATACACCGGATGTGGCAGCAATGGATTACCGGGTTGCGCTGGCTCGACAAAGCGGCGCTGCTGGTGCTCATTGGGTATGCGGCACTGGCAGTGAGCGCCCAGACGGGGCTGAATGTTGTCGGGCAGGGTCTCGACCCGGTGTGGGCAGCGGCACAGCAGCGGCGCACCCTGCGGGTAGCAGTCGATCTGGGTTTTTACCCGTTCACCTGGATGGAGGATGGGCAACCCGCAGGGTTCGACATCGACCTGGCACGGGCAATCGCGGTACGTCTCGGTATGCAGGTCGAATTCGTGCCCAGTGGACTGGACTCGATCTACGACGACCTGGCAGCGCGGCGCGCCGATGTTGCAATTTCTGCGCTCCCCTATGCGCCGGAACTCGGCTGGCGCGCACGCTTTTCACAGTTCTACTTCGACGCCGGGCAGATGCTGATTGTCCGAAGTGATACGCCAGTTGCCACACAAGCCGACCTCGCCGGGCGCGTGGTCGGCGTGGCGCTCGGTTCCGACGCCGACACCTGGGCACGACGACGCCTGATGGAAGGGGCGGCGTTCGTTCTGCGCGCCGACTACGAGACACCGGACGAGGCACTGGCAGCGTTGCAGCGTGGCGACGTGGACGCCGTTGCGGTCGATCATGCCGCGGCGCTGATCGCGCTGGCGCGAGCGCCAGAACTGCGCATTGCGACGGCACTGACATTCGAACCGTATGTCATCGCCATGGCGCCGGAGGCATATCGCCTGCACGAAGCGGTGAATCAGGCGCTGGAGGACCTGCGCGCCGAAGGTTTCTTCGACACACTGCGCGAAAAGTGGTTCCGCTAGGCTCTCCCCGTTACCGAACCTTAAAGCCCGGCGGCATACCGGACCGCGTTGCGGAAGATGATCAACCCATCCCCCTCCTGCCGCAGCGGTTCGCGCGTCCAGCGTGGGTGCTGATAGGGGAACACGGCATTTTCGGGATGGGGCATCAACCCAAGCACATTCCCGGCCGGGTTGCAGATCCCGGCAATATCGTCCTCCGAGCCGTTCGGGTTCTCCGGATACGATGGCGAACCGCCATCGACGGCGACGTAGCGCAGCGCAATCAGCCCGGCGGCGCGCAGTGCCGCAAGCGTGGCGGCGTTCCGGGTAACGAAACGCCCCTCACCATGAGCAACAGGCACTTCGATCAGACGATCAAGACCACGTGTAAACACGCACACGCTGCCGGGGTCGGCAGCCAGGCGCACCCAGCGACACTCGAAGCGACCGGATGCATTGTCGGTGAGGGTGACTGACTGTGTAGGTGAGGGAGTGGCCGCCTCCGCCAGAGGTGCACCGGGCAGAATGCCAGCCTTCACCAGCGCCTGAAAGCCGTTGCAGATACCGATGATCGGGCGACCGTCGGCGATGAAGCGCGCGATCTGATCGCCCAGGCAATGGATGAGATCGACCGCGAGCAACTTCCCTGCGCCAAGATGGTCGCCATACGAAAAACCACCGGGAACGACCAGCATCGCATAGTCCATCAGGCGTCGGTCGCCAGCAATAAGCCGGTTGATATGCACCGCCTCCGGGCACCCGCCGGCAAGTTCAACGGCGGTCGCAGCGTCGCTATCGCGGTTGATCCCCGCAGCGCGCAGAATAAGAACGCGCGGCGTTTTCTTCATACGTTATCCCCAGCGAAATTCAATCTCCACCTCCCCGATCTTGATCCGATCGCCGGAACGCAGATGATGCTTCTGGTGCGGAGGGAGCGGGGATCCATTGACTAGTGTACCATTGGTTGATCCGAGGTCGACCAGCGTGTAGTGATCGCCGTTCCGGTCGATCATTGCGTGGTGGCGCGACGCAATACCCCGGTCGTGCTCCGCCAGGTCGAGTTCGGGATAATGGTGCTGGCGCGGGTCACGGCGACCAATACGGAGCGGCGTGCGTTCGATCTTCTGCTCGAAGGTGCTGCGTGGCGACACAACAATCAGGCGTGGCGTGGTCTGTGCCGCGCTCAGCGGCGCACCACATCCGGCGCAGAAGCGCGCATTCGGTTTGTTGATCCGTCCACAACGCGCACAGGCCGTACTCGATACCGGAACCTCGGTCGGCGGCGCAGGCAGTGTCACCGGCGCCACAGGAGCAGACGGCGCCTGAAGGATCGTCTCCAGTGACGGGCGGGACACCGCCGGTGGAACGACCGGCGGGGGCGGTGTGGCGCGTGCGACCGGATCAACGTAGGGCGCACCTAGGCAACGATGGAGCGCCTGCTCGAACTCGAGCGCACTGCTAAACCGTCTGGACGGTTCCAGGTTCATTGCCTTGATAATCACCTCCTCGGTGCGTGTATCGACTGAGGGGTTGAGTTTGCGAATGCTCCCTTTTGCCGGCGTCTGCAACGGAATCGGTGGTAGGTTGGTCAACAGATGGAGCAGTGTTGCACCCAGCGCGTAGACATCGGATCGCGCATCGGTTTGTCCTTTGCCATACTGCTCCGGCGGCGCATAACCTGCCGATCCCATGGCAATCGTATCCTTCGCCTTGCGCGCCTTGTACGTCCGCGCAACGCCGAAATCGATCAGTTTCAGTACGCCTTCCGGCGTCAGCATCACATTCGACGGCTTCAGATCGCGGTAGATGATCGGTGGGGTGCGCGTATGGAGATAGTGTAGAATGCGTGCAATCTGAATGCCATACCCGATCACCTGTTGCTCCAGCAGCGGGGCATTGGCGTCGCGGATGCGATGCTCGAGCGTCTGACCCGGCACGAATTCCATGATCATCACCGGGCGACCCTGGTACTCGAACAGATCGGCAACAATAGGCAGACCTGGATGACTGAGATTGCCGAGGAGTTCGGCTTCCTGCAAAAAGAGACGCCGGTTTTCTTCCAGTTCAGCTGGCGACAGATCGTCTGTCGGGCGCATCTCCTTCAACGCCCAGATGGTCGAGTCGGCCAGCCGAAGCGCACGATAGACCGCACCCATCCCGCCGCGACCTATCAGTGAGATAATACGATATTCGGCATGTGTGCCGTTGATGATGGTTTCCGGCGCCAGCAGATCAGACATACGGTGCCGAGCGTGCACTTCGTGCAGCGGAATTGTGTTTCGCTGCAAATTGTACCACAGGATGTGCAGCGACGACGCCGTGCCATACTTGATGCATATGATCGCTGTTTTCGCGGAACAATCGCTTCCGCCCAAAACGAGCGATCATCGAAGCAACAATTGCGCGATGCGCTTCGTCCATTATAGATGAGTGCATCATCAGGCGTGTTGCGCTTCCATAAGCGAACACGACGAACCTCATAGAATCAGGGTCTGGTGTAGGACGTTGCAGAAGGAGTAATCGTATGGCAGGTGAGGTCACAATCCGCGCGTCGCTGGCGCGCCCGTATATGGCAGCAGCCGCGACGCCGCAGGTTGCCTATATTCTGCTCGAAGTCACGCCTGGTCAGGTGATGACGCAGGTGCGCGCGCCGGTCAATGTCTGTTTCGTGATCGACCGGAGCGGCTCGATGAAGGGCGAGAAGATTGACCGCGTGCGGCGGGCGACGATCCGCGCCATTGAAATGCTCGATGCGCAGGATGTGGTCGCCGTGGTGATCTTCGATCACCGCACCGAGGTGCTGATCCCCGCCACACCGGTCACCAGACCTGCGGAACTGATTGACCGTATCAATCGCGTGGGCGACAGCGGTGGCACACGGATTGCGCCAGCCGTCGAAGCCGGATTGCGCGAGATCGAGAAAGGACCGCCGCAGATGGTACGGCGCCTCGTCCTGCTTACCGACGGTCAGACCGAGAACGAGTCCGAGTGTCTGCGTCGCGCTACGGACGCCGGGCAACGTAACGTACCGATCACCGCGCTCGGTGTGGGGAAGGATTGGAATGAGGACCTGCTGATCGAGATGGCGAACCGCTCAGGTGGAACCGCCGATTACATCGATCGCCCGGAGAAAATCGTCGAGTACTTTCAGAGCACGATCCAGCGCACCCAGGCGACTGCGGTGCAGAATGCGAACCTGACGCTGCGGCTGGTGCAGGGCGTGCTGCCACGCGCCGTATGGCAGGTCTACCCGTTGATCAACAATCTTGGCTATCGCCCGATCTCCGACCGTGATGTCAGCGTGCCGCTCGGCGAACTCGAAACCGGCAGCGGTCGCACCCTGCTGATCGAAGTGCTGGTCGAACCGCGTCCGGCAGGTGAATATCGCATCGGGCAGGCGGAAGTAAGCTACGACATTCCGCTGCTGAATCTGCGCGGCGAAAAGACCCGCGCCGGTATTACACTCACGTGCACGACCGATGCCGCACTTGCGAGTCAGGTCAACGCCAGCGTCATGAACATTGTCGAAAAGGTCAGCGCCTTCAAACTGCAAACGCGGGCGTTGCAAGACCTGGCAGCCGGTGATGTCGCCGGTGCGACGCAAAAATTGCAGAGCGCAGTGACCCGCCTGCTCAACCAAGGCGAAGTCGAACTGGCGCAGACCATGCAGCGCGAAATCCAGCACCTGCAACAGACTGGCAAACTCTCCAGCGAGGGGCAGAAGACCATGAAGTTCGGCGTACAGAAGACCGTCCGCCTGAGCGACATCAAGAAAGATGCACCCTGAGCAAGCCCCTGTTGCACACGTGACATGCAATGCTCAAACGTCCGAAATGAGTGGCGGTTTACGTCACAGTGACCGCAGCGGGACCGCGGTGAATGTCGGTCTCCGTTGTGGCGCCACAGCGCGACGGGATGCTCTCGCTGTCGCTGCTGCCGCAGGCGCATGGTATAATAGTTACCGTAAGAACACCTCTGCCCAAAAGGAACACCTTCTATGGTTGTTCTGGTTGCCCGCTACGTATGCAAACCCGGACTGGGTGACGCTGTCGAAGAGGCATTACGTCGCATGGCGGCACTGGTACGACGTCATGAGCCGGGATGCGTGCTTTACCAGTGCTGTCGCTCCCAATCCAACCCGGATGTTTTTCTGCTGTACGAACAGTATGAAACGCACGCAGCGCTGGCAGCACACCGCGAGACGCCACACTTCCAGGTGATCATCGAAAGAGAAATCGTTCCTATGCTGGAGCAGCGCGAGCGTGAGTTCTATTCGCTCGTCGCCTGAGCCGCTTGCATCAGAGAGCTGTGCGTGGTACCATACCATGCGTGCGGGCCGCTAGCTCAATGGCAGAGCGCGTCGCTCATAACGACTGGGTTCCAGGTTCGAGTCCTGGGCGGCCCACCATTCTCGCAGGTCTCCAGCCTGCATATTTTTTGCAGGTTGGTGCTCAGTTACACCGCTGGTTCTCAAAAAAACGGCAACGCCGAAAAAGCAGATCGCCCGCCTTCTCAACCACGCGAAGCGGCGCTTCCATCTGCCAGCGCCACACGTCGGGCCAGGTCAACCCACGTCGTAGGTTCGTCTCGGCATTGAAGATCGTCGCATTCAGCACCAACCCAACATTCCATCCGATCAGCACAATCGCAGGAACGATCACCCCTATCCTGCCGATCCGTGTGATCAGATAGTCATTCACCAGCGCCAGACCAACGACGAAGATCGGCGTACACTCGATCAGGCGACGAAATCCAAACGCTCCGGTCAGATGCCACGTAGTGCCAAACGCGCCATTAATCCACGTTTGCGCCAGAAACAGGGTCAGCAGCGCCATCGTAAGCAGACGGTCGCGCCGCCAGAGCAGCGCTAACCCGATCAACCCCAGCCCCAGCGCCGGACTCCAGACCAGCGCCCCCCGGCTGAACGACGGAAAGGTCGCTGTAAAGTCACTGGCGCCAGGGCACCAGAAATCTGGCGCAGGATTGAAGTCGATCAGGGTATCCAGAAAATGTGGGCTGCACCAGTTCAACTTACCGCTCACTTCGCTTGCCGGTCGTGGTTCGCCGTTGAGTATCTGGTATACGAGTAGTTGCGGTGTCAATGCAACGACGAACGCCCCCACAAAGAGCGCATGACGCACCATCAGACGTACAGCGGCACGCGGGAGTCGGATCAGACGCGCATAGCGCCAGAGCGCCTCGAGCGCCGGCGCAAGTAGAAACAACCCCAACTGCTCACGCGTGATCGTCATCAACCCGCCAACCAACCCCAGCGCCAGCCACGCCCGCCATGTGCGTTCACGTTGCTTTCGCGCATCGTCCCCCCCCCACTCGCGCGTCTCATACCAGATGGTCAGGAACAGCGCCGTCAGAAACAGACCCGTTGCGTGCGCGAAGGGCATCTGAACGTACATATAGAACACGAGAGGCGACGCCAGCCAGATCGTTATGCTGGCGAGGGTGGCTGCAAAGCCCAAAGCAAAACGGCGCGCCAGCCGATACGAGAGGAGCACCCCCAGCAAACCATAGAGCGCCGAAGCGTAGCAGACTGCAGCGATATACGGCGCAGAGAATCCATCCGCCGGAATACGTGCGCCGAAGACATTGGCGCCATGCACTAGTGCGTCCGCCAGCAGAAAGAATGGCGCCCACATCACTGCCGCGCCAACCGGCGCAATATTGCCATACAAACCAGTTGCCGGGCGGATACGGTTGGGTTGGAGCAGGCTTCCCTCAATCCCCGAACGTGGATTCAGTTCGGCAAAGCGCTGATAGTCGTTGGCGAAGTCGAGATCGCCATCGAAGCGGAGCGAGCGCAGATAGACGTAATACTGCACCTCGTCGGTCGCATAGACCCGAGGTGTTGCCAGAAGCAGCAGCAGCGCAAACAACGCAATGATCACGATCAGACCACGATCACTGCGCAGATGCGCTACCGCCAGCCGCGCATAGATGCCAGGCGCTGCCATGCACACCACCCGGTGCGTTGAGGGGCACATTCTCAACGCACCGGACCACTCCTCTTATCTCCTGATAAACGGCAAGCGAATCGTCGGCACTTCATACCCCGGATCGAGACGCAGCGTTGTACTGTACGTCGCAGTGCTGGCATTGCCTGCGCCGTCGAGTGCCTTGACGTACACCCGATACGTGCCATCCTTCGTCAGGTCTGGTCCGAAACCGTTCGTTGGCGTCAACGCCGTCCGATCCAGCACTCCACCGAACAGGTTGAACCGCACGCGCTTACCGTTAGCGGCATTCGGCACCTCAACCGTTTGCCAGCGCAGATTATCGAAACTGGTCAATGGCGGGTACTGCGTCTCCGCACCGTTGCCCTTCCCCAGGTACTCGACCGCAATCCACAGTCCCCAGAACTGCTTCGTCGAATCGCTGCTATTCGGCGGGGTCTGACTGTTCGTGTACTCGCGCCCCGGAACCGACTCACCCCTGCGATAGAGATTGTCGGTGACGACGATCGTATTGATGATCAGCGAGCGCAGGATTGTCAGTGTATTGGTATCGGTTATGAAACTGGTCTGGCTGAGATCCATCACCGGACGTCCTTCGCCGTTCGTTCCAGGAGGATCGTAGACCATCCGGCGCAGTAATGTCGTACTATTCCCGACACGATCGAACACCTGCACCTTGAACAGCGTTTCACCAGGCGTCAGCGCCGTGCTTGGCGCCTGTGGCGGCAACGACAGATTGGATGCGAATGCACCGGTGATCGTTCCACTTTGGAATAAGTTATCATTCTCATAGAGAATTTTGTACTCAATGATGCCGGTGCAATCGCCGATATCGGCAATCTGCATGTGCATCTGATCCATCCGGGTATATCCCGGATCACCATTGGACGCCCCTTCGCTCATCATATCGCCTGCAGGAGACACCGGAGAGAAGACTGGCGGAATGAGCGCGAACATCTTTGGATTCATAACCCGGACAGCGGCATCAACCGGCGTACCAGCGTTTTGCGGGTCGGCGATGAAGGTCACGCTGCGCCACTGCGGATCGAACTGAGTGCGGTTATTGGCACGCAACTGCACATTCAGTGTCTGCACGCACTGTTCGAGATTGGTAATCGGCACATTGTACGTACCGGTCCACGGTGCCGGCGGTGTATTTGCATCCTGCGCGTTCAGCACAACCCGTTGTTCCGCCGGCGTGCACCCAGCAGAATGCTCCAGGGTTCCAACCACTGAGGGATCACGCACCACCGGTGGATTGGTTCCGGACACCGCATTGCTGATCGTGATCTTCTGCGCGACACAGTTGTCACCCGGAGTGCGGAACAGGTAGTAGCGCATGACTTGACCGCCAGGGACGAACGCTTCGAGCGCGCCATGTCCATAGGACCAGTCCGAGAGCGTCCCGGTCACCATGCCGTTCGCAATAAAGACCGGACTGCTGCCAATGTAATTGCTCGTAAAACTTCCGTCCGGCAGTCGTTTCGTATAAAAGTACTCGTTGGCGCCATCACGCGCACGCACCCAGAAGAAATGGAGGTTGCCAACCGGATCGGTTGCGACAGCGACCGTCCCGCGGGACTGCACATTGTTGACCCGTGAGCGCGGCCAGGAGTTTAACCCTGTCCGTTGCGAGAAAAACACATCACCCTGATCACTGCCACCGGTTTCGCCTTTGCGATCAAGACGCCGATAGGCAACAAAGATCTTACCTTCACGGTCAATCGCTATGGTTGTATCGAAGTAGCGATCAATGGATCCATTCTGAGCAGCGACAGTTTCACGGCTTGCCAGCGCCGCTGCTCCACTCTTCGTCGCATCCCAGATGCGCGCATAGACGGTAGCCGCGGTGACATACGCAATCCCTAGGGCGCCATTCGGTCCGACCGCTATCGCTGCCTGACCATACGCTTTCGCCTGGTTGTTGCCATCGAGGTACTGACGTCCGATACAGCTCTCACCCTGAGCATTGCAGATCGTGTAGTAAAAGGACTCAGGATCGCGCCACGTTACCACAACTTCGCCAAGTCCGCCACCATCAAATGAACGAATGCCCACCTTCGGCGTCACCGGAAAGCCGCCGCCTTGATGGATGATACGTGCACCACCCCACGTCTGACCGCCGTCATCACTCCTTCGAAAGTAAATCCGGTCCGTATCCTGATCGAGCCAGACTGCAACGACCACATTCTGGTTATGCCAGGCGGTTGCGACATCGGTGCCAGTATAGTCGGTCTGCCCGCCGGCATCGCCAAGATCGACCGGTTCAGGGAAAGTGGATGACGAGTCCGGCTTACGCCAGTAAAACGTGTCATTCTTACGATTATCACCGTTCACTGCAATGGCGTGCACCGTACTGGTATTCCACGATGCGGCAAGTTCGCCATATTTGGTATGACGGCTCCGTGGAAGATCAGCGGTTGCGACCAGAACTGGATTAACCGATTGCGCCTGCACCGGCGGCGCGGAAGACGTCACGGTCATGGACGCCAGCACAAGGCTGATCAGGAAAAAATTGAGAATGCGCAGCATGCCAGAAACCTCCGTTGTCGTGGATGCGCTACGGAGTGGTAACGCGAACATCATCGAAGAGTACTCCGCCGAGCGCATAGGTGAACAGCCCGGCTTGACCGCTCGTGAGGGTCGAGTCGCTGGCTTCCAGCATCGGAACGCCGTCAAGCGCAGCGCGGATCTGGGCACCATTCACGGTGAGGCTGATACGATACCAGCGCCATCGATCATACCCCGGCGCGTCGCGCGTCGCCAGCACGGTCGCCTGACCATCAACGACGCGCTCCAGGATCATGCGCGAAGAGACCGGATAGTCATTGGCAATGATTATGAAGCGGTAGAAACTGTTTCCCTGCCGACGCGCAACTAATCCTGCTGCTGCATTGAACTGATCGTAAAACCACGTGCTGACCGTGTAATCGGTCCAGTCCGGCGATCCGACGAGCGCCAGCGTCTCGTTCGGGCGCGGGTCGCCGGTCGGACCGGCAGTTCCATTTTGAACCAAACGTCCATCGCGGATGATCCAGGACGCGCGGTCTTCCGGCAGAACAACCTTCACATCGACGAAGTCCCACGCCGGGCTGGCCTGGGTCCCGCTGCCCCGCGGCGTCTCGAACGAATCGGTGAAGAGCAGAACACCGCTCTCCTGCGTTCTTGCCAGATCAGAGGACGCCGGCAGAGATACGATGGTCGGCATCGGGGTCGGTGGCGGATCGAAGAAGATCGGCGCCTGTTCTTCGGCGCGACTGCGTGGTTGGGGTGCGCTCATGACCAGGAAGATCACAAGCACGCCTGCCAACGTGCCTGCAAGCAGCAAAGAGATGCGTTGTGATTTCATACATGTCTGGTGAGTCGCCCCGCATGCATCCCATATGCGAAGCGCTTCACGCTCCTCCTCTCATATGTTGCCGGGTTCGCATTGAAGGCGAGCATTCGTACCAGATGCGTAATCGATCAGCATAGGCGCCATAGCGTCACTTATGAGGAATGAAAATGCACAACTGACTGCCACATTGCAGCGCCTCTCAACCGTAGGTGAGCATGGATGATTTTTCAGAACAATTGTGTAGCGCAACAGCCACAGACCAGCCAGTAAAAAAGTTTTGAAAGTTTGTTCATTGTTGCTGTCACTAACGCTCTATAATATCATATTTGCTTCGCCCTGGCAAACAACATACGCTTTCTTCAGAAACATATCAGGCTGAGACACATTGTACGTCAGGGTATGCGCGGCAGGAGCGATCGCTGGATGCGTTCCATCTCTGCAGATGTAAACAGCCGTGCATCGAAAATCGCAATGCTCACGCTGCGATCCGGCACGTTTGGATCCACGTCAACCGATGCTCGCAGAACAAAACGATGTTCACCAGGCGGTATGAGCAAGCGTAGCGCCAAGCCTGACGCTTTCGGCAAAACCAGGAATGAACCTGCGGATTGTCGATCGAACATCACGGTTGCCTGACGTGGTACCCGGTATGATTGCAGGAAGAGCACCATGTGCACGGGTACTTCCACCTGACTGGTATTGACCAGTACGATCTCTCCTTCTTCTTCCATCCAACGCCATCGATGATCGCCATCGTACTCTTCGGGATGCCAGCCTTTACCGAAAGCAGGATAGACAAACGGCTGTGTCTCAATATATGGAATGACATATGCGCTTATGTCTTGATCGACATAAACCGGCGGCAATGTTCCCAAAACCTGTCGCAGCGCTTCTCTCACTTCGATGTGACGTTCCACAGGAGTCTGACCCCAGTGCACGATAATGTGACGCACTCCGTAGGCGTTCAGTTCCACGAGGCGATCATCTGCAGGGTTAGCGAACAGGCGGCTCGTATCCGGTCGCATCCACCACAACTGCCGCACACCCGGAGCTTGCTCGACGAAAGGGTACAGTGGAATCCGCGACACAAATCCACCGACCAATGGCTGACCGTGGACGATCTGTGCCATGAGCGGCTCACTCTCCTCAAACGGCGGCGGCAATTCCATCACGGCGCCGGGTTGTTCGGCAACGCGCTCATAGTATGGATGTACTCGAAATGGATACAGCGACCAGCGCGGAGGCGCAAACTCAACAGCGATCAGCGCCGTACACATGCCAATAAGCGCATACCCATGTCGCAGCGACAATCGCCGCCGCAATTCCCGGAGACCAAGCGCTACCAGCGGAGCCAGCATCAGCGTGGTGATCACAATAAAATGGCTGGGACGCCGCGCGAGTTCAAGTCCCGGGATCGCCAGAATAAGTTGATATGGCAGCGGTATTGATGTTCGCAGTGTGCCGATCTGGACAATCGGACCCAGCGAGAGCACAATGGCGATCAACCCGATGATTGCCCAACGCCACGCTTCGCGGCGAGCCACAATCAGCGCAACAAGCGACAACGCCAGCGCAACATACCCCAGTGCAATATTCCAGGCGCCAATATATGGATGCCAGGTGCGCACCAGCGTCTCGACTGCGCTCCCCCAGAGTGGATGCAGTCCATTGGGAAGAACAAGATCATACACGTTGACAGAGCGCATAAGTATTTTATCGAGCGGATTGGATGGATCGAACCATGGACTGCTGATCACCAGCATCGCCTGTGCTGCTCGTGGCGCCGCTGCAAGCAGCGGCGTCAGCAGCAGCACACCACATCCTGCTGTCATCACGAACTGACGCAGCATATCCCTTCTCTGCACCGGCTGCGCCCGCACCAGCCAGATCACTGCAAATAACAGACTGTAGATACCGAAGAAGAACAGGTAGTACCAGCTGGTGTAGCCGATTAGCGCCAGAAAGACCCCCGCGATCAGCGCGTCGCGTTGCTGTGCCTCCTCTACAGCACGCAGCAAGAAGAAAGCGTACAGCGCGACCCATTGCAGGGTAATGAGTTCCAGTTGCCCATCCCATACCTTGGTCAGGTGAAACGGCGAGAAGGTAAACACGGCGCCGCCAACAAATGCCGCCAGACGGTCGCCGCTGACCCGCAGTGCTAGAGCGTACCCACCAATCCCCGACAGTGTCAGCGCAGTCATGACGGCGGCATTGTATGCCGCGACAGGACCGGCAAGCGCCGTGATCGGGAGAAACAGAATGCCGTTACTGATGTTCAACGTTTGCAACGTCAGATCGACACCCTGTGGATAGAACAGCAACGGTGTGAAGAACGGATTTGTGGCGGTCGTCACCGCGCGGTGCACCCACCACAGGTTCCAGACGTTCTGCCATCCATCAATGTTGGCTATCGGACCGCCCGGAAGAGCAGTAGTGAATACCGGTAGCGTTGGCGCCATGACGATCAGGCTGAGTGCAAGATAGCCAAGCAGTGGCAGAATATATGCGCTCTTTGTGAAGGACTGCCACATGCTGCGCCTCTAACCTGCAGGACGCTGCGCAACAACCAGTAGCATCGAGCGCGCCGGCGGAATCGCGCGTGTCGCGCTCCAGAGCATCGCTTTGACCAGCCAGCGATGGGGATGGCGCAACAGACGCTGCCACTCCAGACCAATGCGCTCCCACGGATCACCGTATATGCGCATTCTAACGATGAAACCTGCCTGATCCAGCATCCAGCAGAGTTGGCCCATGCTGTACAACCGACTGTGGGTGTAGTAGCGCGCCTCTGACCTGAGCCGCGCCCAGCGGCGAAATTCATCATCGTGCTCGAATGGACGCAGCAGCAGAATGTCTGCCAGCACGCGCAACCGGCTTTTCAGATAGAACTGGTTTGGCGTCGAAACCAGGAGATACCCTCCTGGAACGAGCAATTCTCGGATTGCTGCCAGTGCTTCCAGCGGCGGATTGACGAGATGCTCGATGACTTCCGAGAAGATGATGAGATCGAACGACAATGGCGGATATGGCGGCGGTTCGGTATCAATATTCCAGCGCCGCACCTCAACCCCCAGATCGCGCCACAATGATGCGCGATGTTCAGGAAACAGGTCGGTACCGCTGACCCGATACCCGGCGCGCACGAGCGCCTGCGTAAAGAGTCCCGGGTTGACGCCGATTTCGAGCACACGATTGCCAGCATCCATCGGTAGCGCAGCAAGGAGCATTGCAAAACGTTCGCGGTGCAAACGGAAGTAGTCATGCTTGCCATCCGGCGGAATGGCAGCCCCGACATCAGCGAGGATCTGGTTGATGTGGCTTCGGACGATCACGGCGGGGATTGTACCATATGTCGAATGCTCTTAGAGCATTCCCCTCCCTTTCAGTTCCAGATATTTTTCGATGACCGCCACACTCAGTCGATCGGCGGGAACGTTGAGGATCAAGACGCCGTTGCGACGCGGGGTTTCGAGCACGACCCGACGTTCTGCCAGCAGCATTTCAGCCACGGCGCGCCGGTAAACGTCAATTGCTTCGGCTGGCGCGCATCCGACGAGCCGGGTGATGTTCGGGTCGGATAGAACAACGCACAACGGCAGATGACGCCGCGCCAGACGCGCCATGTGCGCGATCAGATCACGGGCGGCGTCGAGTGTGACAAGATCGATGAAGACGACGATCAGCGAGCGACGCTTATGCCTGACGCTCAGATAGGTGAGTGCACGTGCATCGTCGGATTCGACCGGCTCGAATGGTACGTTGTACAACGTCTCGAGCATGCGATAGAACTGGCTTTTGCCGCGCTTTGGCGCCAGATAGGTACGAACATTATCGGCAAAGGTCAACAGACCCGCATGATCCCCCTTGAGGGTCACTACGTAGGAAAGCAGCAGGGTGGCGTTGATGGCGTAATCGAGTCGGGTAAGCCCTGCCACGCTACCGCGCCGCACATTGAGCACGAGATAGATTATGACTGCTAGCAGCAGCACAACACCGATCAGCACCATGATCCAGGCGACCACATTCGTTATCTGCGGTGGTACAGCGCCAACCGGTTGGAGAATCCTTTCAATCACCCATGCCAGCCAGTCCAGCGCATTGATCAACCATGGCGGTGGCTCGAACGTTGGACGATTGAACGGTAGCGCATCGAGGATGCGTTCCAACCGCTCCAACGCATCCGCCGGCGCCGGCGATGGTGGTTGCGTCAGCACATCGATCAGCGCGCCAAGGGCGTGCACCAATCACTGCGATATCAGGAGTCAGCGACGCGAGCGCCTCTCGCAGCCAGGCATTGTCAACCGTCACGACCGTCCCATCGGGGAAACAAACTGCAGTCATTGCCGTCAGAAGACCGGCGACGTCTTCGAGAGCGATGCGGTCACCGCGCTGTGCGGCGGCAAACGCTTCACGCAACCAGGACTCGTACACCGATATATGGGGGGGATCGGACTGAACCGTAGCGAGAACCGGGGAAACGCCTGACGACAGGCCAATCACGATCAGGAGCAGAACATGCAAGACTGTCTGACAGATGTATAATAGTCGGTGCGTAGCAATCCTGCGCGACGATGCCTGTGCTATTATAGCAACGGTAACTGCCAACTGGCAAAGAGGGTTGTGATATATTTACGCGCTGTTTGGAACCTGATAACTGCAGATGGTTAAGCCGTGTATACAATAGTGGCAGTATCGCACTGCACGTACAACTCGTTATCAGCCAGATCGCGCGATAGTGACACTGCGCCACAGCATGACGATATGTGCTGGTCTCCGCAGGACTCTGGGATTATTTTGCGCGATCTCCGCATGAATATGCGGGATCTGGCATGCGCTGCGTATCATGCATACCGTCCATATCCGGATGTGAAAGGTAGTGCCTGGTTTAGCGAGGAGAAAGGGCTATGCGCATTGGCATTCTAACCGGCGGCGGTGATGTTCCCGGCTTGAATCCGTGCATCAAGGCAGTGGTGAATCGTGCGAGCGACGCCAGGATCGAGGTCATCGGCATTCGACGTGGTTGGGCCGGTTTGCTGTACTACAACCCGGACGACCCGGAGAGTGCATCGGAATGGGTACAACCGCTCACCAAGGCGGATGTGCGCACGATCGACCGGTACGGTGGAACGCACCTGCACACATCACGCACGAACCCACAGCGGGTGCGCGAGAAGGAGATGCCTGAATTTCTCAAGGGCAAGTTCGAACTCACCGGCGAGAAGAAAACCGCTGACTGCACACCGCATGTGTTGCGTGTGCTGGAGCACCTCGGCATCGACACGCTCGTTCCCATCGGGGGCGACGATACCCTCTCCTATGCAGTTCGTATGCACCGTGAGGGGGTGCGGGTCATAGCCATTCCCAAGACGATGGACAACGACGTGTTTGGCACTGACTACTGCATCGGGTTCTCAACGGCGGTCACCCGCAGTGTTGACTTTCTCAACGCACTGCGCACGCCGACCGGATCGCACGAGCGTATCGCCGTGATTGAACTGTTCGGGCGTAACTCGGGCGAAACGGCGCTGATCTCGGCATACCTGGCAGACGTTGATCGCGCCGTTATCTCCGAAGTGCCGTTCGACGTCGAGAAACTGGCGCGCTTCCTGGTGGAAGACCGCCGACGCAATCCCAGTAACTACTCGATCTGCGTCATCTCGGAAGGCGCATCGATGATCGGCGGGCAGGTGGTCGAGTATGGGCAGGAAGACGCCTATGGCCATCGCAAACTCGGTGGCATCGGCATGATTACCGGCGAAGCGATCAAGAAGATCACTGGCATCGATATCGTTCACCAGCAACTGTCCTATCTGATGCGCGCCGGTGCACCCGACTCGCTCGACCGGATGGTCGCTATCTGTTACGGTAACCTGGCAGTCGATCAACTGCTCCAGGGGCACAGCGGTCGCATGGTGGCGCTCCAGAACGGGCAGTACACCACCGTTCCGGTCGACACCTGCGTACAGGGGATCAAACGGGTTGATGTCGAAGAGTTGTACGACGCAGAGAACTATCGGCCGCGGGTCAAACACCCGCTCGGCAAGCCGATGTTCTTGTACTGAAGGAGGTTGACGATGGCCACGGCCACAATAACACGCGGCAAATTCAATGGCATCAACAAGTGTGCCAATGAACGCGGCGTCATCGCAGCAGCGGCGATGGATCAGCGCGGATCGCTCAAGAAGGCGATCGCCAAAGCGCGCGGTGAAGGCGGAACAGCCACCAGCGAGGACCTGACCCTGTTCAAGACAGCGGTTACGAAGGTGCTGACGAAGTATGCTTCGGCGATCCTGATGGACCCGGAGTACGGATTGCCCGCGCTTCAGCACAAAGCGCCGAATGCCGGTGTGCTGATGTCGTATGAGAAAACCGGGTATGATGCCACAATCAAAGGGCGCCTGCCGGACCTGCTCGATACCTGGAGTGTCTACAGCCTGATCCAGGCTGGCGCAGACGCCATCAAAATCCTGATCTACTACAACCCGTTCGACGATCCAGACATTCTGGCGCGCAAACATGCGTTCCTCGAGCGCGTTGGCGCGGAGTGCAAAGGGCTTGATGTTCCCTTCTTCCTTGAACCGCTGGCATACGACGATAACATTGGCGATGAGAAGAGTTTCGAGTTCGCCAAGGTCAAGCCAAAGTACGTCGCCGCCTACATGGAGGAACTCTCCAAGCCGAAATACGGCGTCGATGTACTGAAAGTCGAAGTGCCGGTCAACATGAAGTTCGTGTCGGGCACCAAAGCCTTCGGCGGGCAGGAAGCATACACTCGCCAGGAGGCGCTGAAACTGTTCCGCGAAGCGTCGGATGCCGCTACTAAGCCGTTTATCTATCTGAGCGCCGGCGTGACCGATGAGGTGTTCCGTGAATCGCTCGAAATGGCTGCCGAAGCTGGGTCACGCTTCGCCGGGGTTCTGTGCGGGCGCGCAACTTGGCAGGATGGCATCCCCGTCTATGCGCGCGAAGGGTACGATGCGCTCGAGGCATGGCTCAACGACCGCGGCGTGCAGAATATTACCGCGCTGAACGAGGTCCTGAACAAAGGCGCGAAACCCTGGTGGGATATGTATGGCGGCAAAGACGCCATCAACGTGGTCGATCTGCCGGTCTAAAGATACGGGTACACCTGATGTCCGCATTCATGGATGAGGTGCGCCCCATCCCTGCATTGGTGTGAGCACCAGGGCATGGATGCCAGATACAGGAAGGCACAGGGTTGATGCCACCCACGCGCCGTTGCGTCGTGTGCGACGGCGCGTTGCATTGTTCAGGTCATGCTGACCGGCAAACAGGTGCAGGAGAAGAGAGGAACGCAACGTTATGACGATCCCTTCGACTTCACGATTGCGCATTGCCATCTGCACCGGTGGCGGCGATGCTCCGGGGCTCAACGCCGTTATCCGGGCTGCAGTCCTGAGCGCCCTGCAGCGTGGTTGGGAATGCTACGGCATTCGTGACGGCTTCAACGGCATTCTCTCACCCAAAGAATATCCTCGCGGCGGCGTGATCCCGCTAACCCGCGAATCGGTGCGCGGCATCACTCCTCTGGGCGGCACGATCATCGGAACGACGAACCGTGGCAATCCCCTGCGCTATCCCACGAAACTATCCGACGGCACCGTGATCGAGCGCGACCGCACCGACGAGATTGTGAACGGTCTCGCCGTCTATGGCATCGATGCGCTGATCTCGGTCGGCGGCGACGGGTCGATGGAGATCGCAGCAGCACTGGCACGCAAGGGGGTGCGCGTGATCGGCGTTCCCAAAACGATTGACAACGACCTGGACGGAACAGTTGCCACCTTCGGTTTCGATACGGCAGTCGCCTTCGCTACCGAAGCAATCGATCGCCTGCACACGACCGCCGAAGCGCATCAGCGGGTTATGGTGGTCGAAGTGATGGGACGCTATGCCGGCTGGATTGCGCTCAACGCCGGAGTCTCCGGAACAGCGAATGTTATCCTGATTCCCGAAATTCCCTACGATATCCACAAGGTCGCCGCCAAGATCAAGAGCCGTGAAGCCGAAGGGCGACCCTACTCAATCGTGGTGGTCGCCGAAGGCGCCCGCCCGATCGAAGGCAGCGTCTCGCTGATCGCCCCCAAAGAGGCCGGTCGCGCCGAGCGTCTGGGCGGCATTGGCGAGCGGGTGGCACGTGAGATCGAGGCGCTCACCGGCAAAGAAACACGAGTCGTCGTTCTGGGGCACCTGCTGCGCGGCGGTACGCCAACCACATTCGACCGCCTGCTGGCGCTGCGCTTTGGCGCGGCTGCCGTGCGCGCGCTCGAAGAAGGACAGTCCGGAGTGATGGTGGCGCTCGATCCGCCAACGGTGCGGTATGTGCCGCTCGAAGAAGCAACCCGACGCATGAAAACCGTCCCACTCGATTCAGATACGATGCTGACGGCACGCGATCTGGGGATCGTCTTCGGCGACTGAGAGAACGACTTAACGAGACACACCCTTAGACCGGTCCCCGACCAGGGCGGACATAGGCATCGTTTACCTCTGCTGCCACCGCCGCTGCTGGCTTGACCGCCAGTAGTTGATCGAACAATGGCATCCGCCCGGTTCGCACTGTATTGTCGGCGTACAGATACATCGCAGCCAACCATCCCTGCTGCGCATACCCTATCGGATGACCACTCTCGCCGTGCATCCATTCGTTGAACTCCCAGTCGCAGTGCACTCCCTGGTAGACACACTCTACCAGCGACTGGAGCAAACGCTCCGCCTGATTGTGCCAGCGGTGACGCATCGCCGCCGCCACATGGAAGCCGCCGATCATGGGCCAGATGCCGCCGTTGTGGTACTGGTGCGGTAGATTGAGCGTCCGACTACGATAGTATTCAGTATTCGCGCCAGTGCGCTTCACCTGGCTAGATCGGCGGATGGATGGCTTTCGTCGGATAAGGTTCCGCCATACTCACCTGATGCATAAAGCGCAGAATATATTCTGTGCGATGCCCATCCGCCACACCAGTCAAAATGGCGAGCAGATTGGCAAGACTGTCGCACCAGTCGCCGAATTCGCGGAAGGCGACCCATGGCAGATAGAACGGGCGACTGGAGATCATGCCGATATTGTGGTACAGCATGAACCATTCCAGCCGCATCGCTTTGAGACGTTCGAGATGAACGGCAAAATGCTCGGCAACCCAGCAACGGTCGATCCAGAACAGCAGGTTGATACGTTCGTGAATACCAGCTGCATCAATAGTCAGCCGATGCGCCGGCATCTCCGGCTCCACCAGCGTGCGTAGTTGTTCGTGCGCCAGCACTGCGACAGAGTACAGCAAATTAATGAATCACAGGTTCGAGTCGGCTGCACCGGCGTTCTCCGTGCTGATAGAGCCGGTGTCGGGATTAATGTTGAGCGGAATGAGACCCCGTCGTGATTGTGCTGCGCCCAGGGTTTCGAGTGCGGCGCGACTGCACGCAATCAGCGCCGGATCGCCGCTGGCAACGACTCCCAGCATCATGATGCCGTTGTCACGCGCCCAGATCTGTGGGTAGCCCGCCGTGAGCGCCGAAGCGCGAAAACCATACGGTGTACAACAACGGTTAAACGGTAGAGCGTGTCCATTGCACGGGTGCGCGCTTCATCGATGAGATTGCGATTCATAGACTTCTGCACCGTTCTTCCAGAGGCGCCATCGAGCATTCCTCCGGTCTGCACCGGTTGCGCTCTGGCGCATAGTACCGTCACAAACATAATCGTATACTACTGTATATCCGTACAGTATATTGCCGGCTCGATCCATCTGCGGTACAATCCTGGCGTTATGGAACATATTCTGCGTTTGCACGCGAATCTGCTCTTTACGATTCTTCTGGTGTTTAGTGTGCTGGCGCTCTGGGCGCTGATCCTGGGTCTGTTCCAGCGCCCGGCAGGAGCATGGCTCCACAGCGGCATGGCGATCGGGGTACTGCTTGTGCTGTCGGAATGCGTCCTCGGCGTCATACTGCTGGTGCGCGGGTTGCTGCCGTTCCGCCCCGAAATGCATATTCTCTATGGCATCATCACACTGCTCACCATTCCAATCGCCCATTCCTCGGCACGCAACCGCGAGCCGCGCTCTCAGGGTTTCATGTATGCGTTTGCCTGTATGTTCGTCTGTATTCTCGCGTTGCGCGCCGTTGAAATGGCCCGACCGTAGCGTCGCTCGCATCAGACCAACGTCATGCCATGGATACACCACCTGTCATTCACCTGCCACCGCCCGCAGGGCGCGCCCTTCTCGCCTGGAACGGCAAGCGACTACCGGCGCCGCTCACTGTTCCGCCTGCCATCGAAGTGGAGCGATATGGCGTAACCTGTCCAAATCTGTTGATCCACGGCGAGAACCTGGCTGCATTGATATGGCTCCTGGCGAACGGATACCGGCGGCGCATCAATCTGATCTACATCGACCCGCCATTTGGCGCCGGCATCGACCGTGTGCGCCGCATACGCCTGCGCGGTCCCGGTTCTGCGCGGCTGGTCTCTGTTCCCGACGTTGAATATCGCGATACCTGGGAAGACGACGCCTATCTCCAGTTTATGTACGAACGCCTGATCGCACTGCGTGAACTGCTGGCCGACGATGGCAGCATCTACCTGCACTGTGATTTTCGCAAAGCTCACCTGCTACGCTGCCTCATGGACGAGGTCTTTGGCGCCGAACGCATGCTGAACGAAATCATCTGGTTCTATCCAAGCGGCGGCGACGGCGAACGCCAGTTCAACCGCAAGCATGATACCATCCTGCTTTATGCCCGCAGCGATCGCTGGACGTTCAATTACGACGAAGTGCTCATTCCCTACACACCACGGCAACTTGCCCGTTTCCGACACGCAGACGAGCACGGACGTTACTACTGGAACGTCAACCCGCGTGGTGAACGGGTCAAGACCTACCTGCGCAAACCAGGCATCGGCGCCTACGACGTCTGGACAATCCCGATCAACGCGGCGCTTGTGCGCGATCTGGGGTATCCTACCACCAAACCGCCAGCATTGCTGGAACGCATCGTGCGCGCTTCGTCCCGTCCAGACGACGTGGTACTGGATTGCTTCGCCGGATCGGGCACGACGGCAGTGGTTGCGCAGCAGTTGGGGCGACGCTGGATCGCCTGCGATATCAATCTCGGCGCCATCCAGATCACCGCCCGTCGGTTACGCCGTATGCTTCAGCCGCACGATCCGGCATCCGACGGCTTTACCGTGGTGCAGATCGGGGAAATGACACCCGCGCCAGGGGGACAGGCGACTGTTCGTGTGGTGGGCGCTGACGCGCAGATCACGATCACGGTCGAGGGGTACGTCCACCCCGCACTGACAGGTATATCAGATGATGTGAACGACTGGCGCTGTATGGTTGATGAAATCCTGATCGATCCCGCATATGACGGGCGACTGTTTTGCCCCACAATGACTGATGCACCGTTACACCGCAGCGCGCTCGTCGGTGGTGTCTACACTCTTGATCGACGTACCACCGGCGCATTGCTTGCTGTGAAGGTCATCGACGTGACCGGCGGTGAGGCGTGGACCGTTGCACCGGTGGAAGTGAAACTTTGACATTTTGACAACTTGACGTGCTGCACACGAGCGTGTATACTTGCTCAAGCCGGTTGTGACCGGTTGTATGGTTGTACTCTTTCGCCCAAACACAGCGTTTATACAATCGCCAGACTCACCAGGTTCAGTTATGAACACGTGGTAGATGAGCAGGCAAAGACCCTGCAGCGATTGTCGAAGCGCAGAGTTGTGTCAGGAAACAACGAGTTTTCCAACAGCTCAGGTGAGGGAGTGTTCTTTTGAAGGGATATGGACGCTAACTCTGGTCATAGTTGCGCGCGGCAACACGACTGTTTCTGCACCTTCGTCACCTCATACGCTGCGGGGAAGTGCAGCGCAGGCGATCGCATATAAGCGGTTGCCCCCCTTTGGGTATACGCCCCCGCAGTCTGAGGCTGTGGGGGCTTTTTAGAGCGAGACACCTTACACTCGGAGTCCTCCTGACAGTAGCGGCAGATCGTGTGCCATGGCGGCTGTGCCGCTTACGCCGCACCGTTCGCGTCGACAATTCACAATCCGCCTGCACTCTGTCAACGGAGGACTGCCATGACTGCGCTCACTCTGCGCGCTATTCCTGCAGCCAGGCGCGCATCGGCGCTCTACTGCGCAACCAGCGGCAGTGGATTTCCGCTGCTGCTCATCCATGGTTTCGGCACCTGCGGTGATGTGTTTCAGCCGCTTGCCGGCAAACTCGCCAGCCGGTATCAGACCATCGTGCCAGACCTGCGCGGGCACGGTCGGAGTCGCCGATTGCCCCTCGCCGATAGCATCGCACGCCTGGCAGCCGATGTGTACGACCTGCTCGATCTGCTTGGCGTGCCGCGCACTGTCATCATCGGTCACGCCGGTGGAACGGCGGTTGCTGCACACCTTGCTGCCGAACAACCGGCGCGCGTATCCGGGGTGGTGCTGATCTCGCCGCCTGAGATCCTGCCGTCCGGACGACGGTCGCTCGGCATGCGCCTGCGCGATGGGTTGAACGCAGCGTTTAGCCGCTCGACCAGTGCTGGCGACCATGATGCGCAGGCGTGCCAGCGTCTGCTCCAGAATGCCGATTACCGTATGCAACTGCGCTCGATAACCGTACCAGCGCTCGTCATTGCCGGGAATCGCGACCCCACGCCGGTTCAGCATCAGGCACACGAGATAGCACAGACCATCGGAAACGGTACACCGAGGATTGTTAGTGGGGGAGGCGTTAGCCTGTTGAACAACCACGCAGATGCACTGATCGATGTACTGACGCACTGGCTCGATCAGCAGGAGCGCGCCGCATGACTGCCCCCCTCGACCTGGATCTGCTCGAATCGCAGGTGCGTGCTGCCCTGGAAGCGGACGATATTGCAACCCTCCGCGATCTGGTAGCGCGCATCTACCCTCCCGATCTAGCAGACATTATCGAACGACTCGACGATGAGGATCAACAGCGCGTCTTCAGCCTGCTCGAACGTCAGCAGGCAGCCGACGTCCTTGATGAAGCCAGCATCGACACCGCGCGCGAACTGATCGGTCAGATGCCGGTCGAACAGGCTGCCGACATTCTGGAAGAACTCGACAGTGACGATGCTGCCGCTATTCTCACCGAAGACGTGCCGGAACGTCAGCAGGAATTGCTGGCGGCGATGGCGCCGGAGGAAGCAGCCGATGTCCGTGAACTGCTGCGCTATCCGCCGCAGAGCGCCGGTCGTCTGCTAAATGACCAGTTCGTCGCGCTGCGCGAAAGCGATACGGTTGCCAACGCAATGGCGCGCCTGCGAAGCATCGTTCACGACGCCGCTGTCATTGTGTACCTGTATGTGCTCGATGTGCATGACCGGTTGATCGGTACGGTCAGTCTACGGCGTCTGCTAGTGGAGAAACCGGATCGACCGGTCATTGAATTGATGCGCCCGTCTCCGATTGCCGTTCATCCTGAAACCGACCAGGAAGAGGTGGCGCGCATGGTGGCGCGCTACGATCTGGCAGCGTTGCCGGTCGTTGATGACGAGGGGCGGATGCTCGGCGTCGTTACCGTCGATGATGTGATGGATGTGCTGGTCGAAGAAGGTGTGGAAGATGTGTTGAAGTTCGGCGCGGTGGCGCAGGGACAGGCGGACGAAACCTACTTCACGACGCCGATCACAGCATCGGTGCGACGGCGTATCGTGTGGTTACTGTTCCTCTTCGTTGCCGGATCGATTACGGCAAATGTGCTGCGGCTCTTCGAGGCGGAACTGGAACAAGTTGTGGCTCTGTCGTTCTTCATTCCCCTGCTGATCGGCACCGGCGGCAATACCGGTGCGCAAACCGTTTCGACTCTGATCCGTGCTATGGCGCTCAACGAGGTCCGTCTACGCGATGTATGGCGCGTGCTGACGCGTGAATTGCTGGTGGGCGTCATTTTGGGCTTTCTGCTGGCAATTATCGCATTCGGACGGGCATTTCTGGAAGTGCCGGTACCATTACTGGCAATTACAGTAGCGCTGTCGGTGATGGTCATCTGCATCTGGGCGAACATTATCGGCGCAATGGTTCCGATGGCGGCGCGACGTTTTGGCATCGACCCTGCGATGATCTCTGCGCCCCTCATTACGACTCTGGTCGATGCCAGCGGACTGGCAATCTATCTCCTGATAGCCAAAGCGCTGCTCGGTTTGTAGCCGGATAGCGCATTGTCGTGCCCCAGCACCCCCTCGTCCCTTCGACATCGCGAAAACGAGTTGCGACTTCTTCACCTTCTCGTCTGTAACCTCATCTTTTCTGCCTCAGAGCCTGTTGTGGACTTTTCGGTTCTGCTCGTGTATCATCAGGATATGACACGAACAGCTTATCCCAGTGATGGTTCCGATGAGGAGTGGGCGTTTGTCGCGCCCACTCTGACGCTGATGGACGAAGCGGCGCCGCAGCGAATGTACCCCCTGCGCAACGTCGACAACGGGCTGCGCTCACTGCTGCGCACTGGTGCGCCATGGCGCATGCTGCCCACCGACCTGCCGCCGTGGCACGTCGTCTACCAACAGACGCAGCGCTGGCTGACGGTGGGGGTGTTTGAGCAGATGGTGCACGACGTGCGGATGCTGCTGCGTGACATCATCGACCGCACGCCCCAGCCCCGTGCCGTCATTATGGACAGCCGGACGCTACAGTCAACGCCGGAAAGCGGAGGGCGTGCCGGCGACGATGGACCCAAACGGCGCGACGGTGCAGCAGGCCGTGGATAGGCTGGGGCAAGTGCTGGCTGGTGTGGTCACCCCCAGCCAACGAACACGACCGGGCGCAGGTGGCGGCGCTGGCTCACCGCATGCATGTAGGAGGTAACTGGCAACACGTGGAGGTGGCCTTCGTCGACCAGGGCGACACCGGTGCGCACCCGGCAGCCGAGGCTGCCGCCCACGGCATGCGCCTGGAGGTGGTCACGCTGCCGACCGCCACGCAAGGCGTTGTCGTGCTGCCTCGGCGCTGGGTGGTCGAGCGCAGGTTCGCCTGGATGACGCGCTTCCGTCGCCTGGTGCGTGACGACGAACGCGTCGCGGAGACGCTGGCCGGGGTGCATTTTGTTGCCTTTGCCATCGTGTTGGCCCATCGATTTGTCTCTCTCATGGTTCAAAGTGCATAACAGGCTCTCAGATGCCATCGGTACACTATAACAAGATCGACAACCAAACCAGGAGCATCTGCCATGCCTCCACAACTTTCTGGCGTTCGCGGACCCCTGACCGGACGCACCTTCGCGTTGGGAGATCAACTGCTTACCATCGGCCGCGCATCAGATAATCTGGTGGTGATTGCTAGTCCTCGCGCGTCGCGCCACCACGCCCATATCCGGGAAACCTTCGCCTGCACTGGCGACATCCCGGATCGAGGAAACACGGTATACTCTCTTTACCGGGGATAGATGGGCAGCAGGCTGCGCCCGATAGGCGTTTGCAGAGCGGGCGCATGGTCTCAGTACACATCGCCGCCCGGACAGTCGACGAAAGCGAGCAGCCATGACTCAACGGAAACGTCCCACCATCGGCGTTATTGGCGCCCTGTTCGAACGGAAGGGATCAGCGCCGATCAGCGGCATCGGACGAACGTATCTGGAGGCGATCGAAGCTGGCGGCGGCATTCCGCTCCTGATCCACCTGACCAATAATCAAGAAGTGCTCGATGCACATTACCGGCACTGCAACGGTTTGCTGTTCTGCGGCGGCGAAGACATCGATCCGAAACACTATGGGCATCCGCGCCATCCGCTCCTCGGACCGGTGGAGGAACTGCGCGACGAGATCGAACTCACCCTGGCGCGGCGGGCAGTTGCCGATCAAAAGCCGATACTCGCGATCTGTCGCGGCATTCAGTTGATCAATGTTGCACTCGGCGGTACACTCTACCAGGATATTCAGGATGAACTGCCGGGAACCCTCGACCATCGCGCATCGTCACAGCGTGGCGACCGGGCGTATCTGGCGCATACGCTGGAACTCGACAGCGCCTCATGGCTGGCGGAGCAACTGGGAACAACCTCCATCGCAGTCAACACGCTGCACCACCAGGCGCTGCGTGATGTCGCGCCAGGTCTGCGTGTGGTTGGATGCGCGCCCGATGGGGTCATTGAAGCCGTCGAGAGTACAGGCGACACATTCATCGCTGGCGTCCAGTGTCATCCAGAAGAGTTGTGGCGATCAGCCGAAAAACGCTGGGCGCGACTGTTCACCGGCTTTATCGCTCAGGTTGCAGCGTAACAGTGCGGAGGACCAACAGATATGCAGCCGCTGGTCGGCATTATTATGGGATCACAATCGGACTGGGAAACAATGCGTCATGCGGCGCAAACGCTGGAAGAGTTGCAGGTTCCCTTCGAAGTGCGCATCGTCTCGGCACACCGCACGCCCGACCTGCTCTTTGAGTATGCCGCAAGCGCCGAGGAACGCGGCATCGAGGTCATTATTGCCGGCGCCGGCGGCGCGGCGCACCTCCCCGGCATGACCGCCGCCAAAACAGTTGTACCCGTGCTCGGCGTGCCGGTCGAGTCGCATGCCCTTCGTGGACTGGACTCGCTCCTTTCGATTGTTCAGATGCCGGCGGGTGTGCCGGTCGGAACACTGGCGATCGGACGGGCGGGGGCGATCAATGCCGCACTCCTGGCTGCGGCGATCCTTGGCAACCGATACTCGCATATCCGCAATGCGCTGCGACAGTTCCGCGAACAGCAGACCCGTCGTGTGCTTCAATCACCTGATCCGCGTGAGCAGCACCTATGACAAAGAACATAATTGGCATTCTGGGTGGTGGACAGTTGGGGCGTATGCTGGCGCTGGCTGGCTATCCGCTGGGCTTGCGCTTCCGCTTCCTCGATCCCGCTGCCGATGCGCCGGTTCGCTGCCTGGCGGAACAGGTCATTGCTCCCTACGACGACCATCTGGCGCTGGATCAGTTCAGTCACGGGTTGACGGCAGTGACGTATGAGTTCGAGAACGTGCCGGTGGCAACAGCACGCGCACTTGAGCGGCACATCCCGGTGTTCCCGCCACCGCAGGCGCTCGAGGTTGCGCAGGATCGCCTCCATGAAAAACGCTTTTTCGCCAGCCTGAACATTCCAACCGCGCCTTTTGCACCGGTAGATGATCGTGAGTCGCTCGAGGCGGCAGTCGCGCGTCTGGGATTCCCCGCCGTTCTGAAAACGCGACGCCTGGGATACGATGGAAAAGGTCAGGTTGTGCTCAATACCCACGCCGATGTTGATGCCGCCTGGCACGCACTCGGCGGACAACCGTTGATCCTCGAAACGTTCGTCGGGTTCACCCGCGAACTATCGGTGCTGGCAGTACGCGGACAGGACGGCGGCATCGCGTGCTACCCGCTGGTCGAAAATGTTCACCGGAACGGTATGCTGCACCGCTCGATCGCGCCGGCGTCAGGACTCGCGCCCGAAACGCAGATTCTGGCAGAGACATATGCGCACCGTGTCCTCGAAGCCCTCGATTATGTCGGCGTACTGGCGATTGAACTGTTCGAACTCGATGAAACACAGGCGCGCACGACAGGCGCACGCCTGCTGGCAAACGAAATGGCGCCGCGCGTACACAATTCCGGTCACTGGACGATCGAGGGAGCGGTCACGAGTCAGTTCGAGAACCACGTGCGGGCAGTCATCGGTCTGCCAACCGGCGCCACGTCAGCGCGCGGGTATGCAGCAATGGTCAATCTGATCGGCAGTCTACCCGATGTGACCATGCTGCTGGCGTTGCCAGACACCCACCTGCACCTCTATGATAAAGCGCCGCGACTGGGCCGCAAACTGGGGCACGTGACCATCTGCGCCGGGGACGCGACACAACTGGCAGATCGGCTGGCAGTTGTAGAACGGTACGTTCTGGCAGAAGCACGGTAAACATGCGTGCGTCCCTTGCCGTCGGTCTGCTGGCGCGTGGTTGTACGCAATGAGCGAGAGCATGGCTCCAGCGAAGCGCAGCACGGGTAAACACCGGGGTCGCGGGCACTGCGCCTGCAGGCAGGACACCCACGCTCTCGGCACGCATGCGGTTCAAATTCTGCAAGTCGCTCTCGACATATGTTCTGATATTCACCAGCACGTATGGCGCCGGAACGTATAGCTGAACGCAACACCTGCCCGTGCGGACAGGGTCGCATAGCATATTCACCACCTGCATGCCGATTCGCGCATCCGGCAGTGCCGCTCCTGGCGCTGCCAGTGTTTGCGTGCATGCGCGTTCTGGCGGGCGCACCGGGACAGCGGAAGACGCGGTGCCAGAACACGAAGACCGCTGGCATACATCGGAGCACGTCTGCTGCAATGCCCATCGAATGAAGCGCCTCCAAGCGCAGCGTTATTCGTCAGGGTGCAATCTCACATATGAGGTCGGAGAGAAATGTTAAGCGTCTTCTTCATCTGGCTCATCAACCTGACCCGGCGTACACGCAATCTCTGGCGCCGATTACTACGGCGTCGTGCGGCATATGTACGCCTGTCAATCGGCGGGGCGCTCTCAGAATTCGTGCTGCCGCCACCCTGGTGGGCGCGGCGATTCCTGGGCGCTCCGCTGCCATTGAGCCTGAGCGATGTGCGGCGTCGCCTCGAATGGCTTGCTTCGGACCCGCAGGTACGCGGAGTCGTGCTCGACATCAACGCGTTGACCTGTGGATGGGCGACGATCGAGAGCCTGCACCAGGAGATCCGGCGCTTTCGCGAACACGGCAAACTCGTTGTCGCACGCCTGACGAACCCCGATACAAAAACGTATGTCGCTGCCTGTGCCGCCGATCTGATTGTCGCCCCGCCGGCAGCGTTGCTCAACGTCACAGGTCTGTATACCGGGGTTCGCTTTCTCAAAGACGCTCTGGCGAAACTGGACCTGAGCGTCGAGGTGACAGCAGTATCACCGTACAAAACAGCCGGCGATCCGCTGGCTCGTCCGGATATGTCGCCGGAAAACCGCGAGCAGATCGAGCGTCTGCTCGACCAGCGCTACGCTGCAATTGTTGACATGATCGCCGCTGCGCGACGCAAGACTCCCGATGAGGTGCGCGCGCTGATCGACACGGCGCCATGGAGTGCCCAACGAGCGCAGGAAGCCGGGCTTATCGACGCAGTAGTGTATGAAGATGAACTTCCGGCATTTCTGGCATCCCGTGCAGGAAAAGAAGCAGGCGCCAGAACAGAGCCACAGATCGCCGAATGGTCACAGGCACGGCGCGCGCTCCGTTTGCCGATGCTGCGCCCCCACCGACGATTGGTCGGCGTCATTACCATCGAAGGCACGATCGCCGCCGGTCCGAGCCGTCAGATTCCATTGCCCATCCCTTTGATCGGCGGACCGATTGCGGGCAGCGAGAGCATCATTCAGGCGTTGCGTCAGGCGGAGCGCAACCCACGACTGGCAGCTGTGATCCTGTACATCAACTCTCCGGGCGGCAGCGCCTTCGATTCCGACATGATCTGGCGCGAAGTGCATCGTCTCGACCGCAGCAAGCCGGTTGTGGCGGTGATGGGCGATGTCGCCGCTTCGGGAGGCTACTACGTTGCCTCCGGTGCGCGCACGATCCTAGCGCAACCCGGCGCTATCACCGGCAGCATCGGCGTGCTGATCATCCGGCCGGTGACAGAAGGACTGCTGAAACGCGCTGGGGTCAACACGGTTGCCATCGAGCGTGGTGCGAACAGCGCCTTCTTCGTCAGTGATGCACCGACCGACTCGGAACGCGCTGCCTTACGCGCCTTGATCGACGACAGTTACGCCATGTTCAAACAACGGGTCAGCACCGGACGCAACATCCCCGAACCGGCGCTCGAACCGCTAGCGGGCGGGCGCGTCTGGAGCGGACGCGAAGCATGCGAACACAGATTGATCGACGCGCCCGGCGGCGTTCCGGAGGCATTGTTGAAGGCGCAGGAACTCGCCGGATTGCCGCGTGACCGGACGGCACCACTGGTTCTGATCGGCGGCGGGCGCGGACGCCTGCCGCCTCAATCCTTTCCCAAAGGTACGGTGGAAGAGTTGATCGCAGAACTGCGACAACCGCGCATCTGGGCAATGTTGCCGTTCAGCGAGGGTGAGAGTATGGTACAATTGAGGGGGATCACGTAAAATCGCAGACCTTTCCGTGGTCATGGAGGATACGACCGTGTCTCTCGTCAACAAAAGTGCGAGCGGTTCCGTCATCGATGTCAACGAACGCACCTTCCGTGCCGAGGTGCTCGAACGCTCGCGCACTGTTCCGGTTGTGGTTGATTTCTGGGCACCCTGGTGCGGTCCCTGCCGCGTCCTCGGTCCCATTCTGGAGCGGCTGGCTACCGAAGCGAAAGGCGCCTGGATTCTAGCAAAACTGAATGTGGACGAGAATCCGCGCCTGGCGCAGATGTTCCAGGTCCAGGGTATCCCGGCGGTCAAAGCGTTTCGTGATGGCCGGGTAGTGGACGAATTTACCGGCGCACTGCCCGAATCGCAGGTGCGCGCCTGGTTGAAGCGCATCACGCCGCCACCGCCCGCCTCACCCGCCGACCGTCTGGCGGCAGAAGCAGCGGCGATCGAGGAACGCAATCCGCTGGGCGCGAAAGCGCGGTACGAAAGCGCGCTCTCGTTCGATCCCAACCACAGTGCCAGCCTTTTCGGGTTAGGGCGTTTGTTGCTCATGGCGGGCGATCCGTCTGGCGCAGAGATGTTGAAGAAGATCCCGGTCGACGCGCCACAGGCGAAACAGGCGCAGGCATGGCTGGCGCTTGCCGATCTGATCGCCGAAGCGGAAGAAACCAATCCGTCAACGCTGCTGGAACGCATCGAGCAGAATCCGGCAGATCTCGAGGCGCGCTGGTTGCTGGCGGCGCATCAACTGCGCGGTCGACGCTACACTGATGCGATTCAGACCCTGCTGGCAATTGTTATGCGCAATCGCGCATTCCGAGATGATGGCGCGCGTAAGATGTTGCTGGCGCTGTTCACCGCACTCGGCGATCAGCACCCGCTCACTGTGCAGGGGCGCCGCGATCTGGCGAATATAATGTTTTGATGGGCGAATGATCTCACTGCTGCTTGAAGCCTACCAGTACTTTCTCGCCAATCAATCACGTTTCTGGGCTGCCACAACCCAACACCTTTGGATCAGTTCGGTAGCACTGGCGATCAGTATGGTTGCCGGGCTGCCGATCGGCATCTGGGCGGCACATCAGGTACGGATCGGTCAGTGGGCGATCAATGTGTTCGGTGCGCTGCGTCTGCTACCAAGCCTTGCCATTCTCTTCCTAATGCAACCCTACCTCGGCATCGGCGCACTACCGGCGCTGGTGGCGTTGACCCTGCTGGCAATTCCACCAGTCCTCATTGCCACCTACGCAGGAATTCGCGCGGTCGACGGCGGCGTGCACGAAGCAGCACGGGGCATGGGCATGACTGCCGCACAGATTCTCTGGCGCGTGGAACTTCCGCTCGCGCTACCCTCAATTGTTGGCGGCGTGCGTACAGCAGCGGTCGAAGTAATAGCCAGTGCGACCCTTGCTGCGTTTATTGGCGGGGGCGGGCTGGGTATTTTCATCACCCGCGGCTATGCGCTGTTCGATACCCGGATTATGCTTGTTGGCGCTCTACCGGTCGCTCTGCTGGCGCTGGCCGTCGAACTGGCACTCGGCTGGACGCAGCGCCGCCTGGCATCCAAACTGGGCGCTGCAACGTAAGGGATACGTGTTCATAATCACAAGGGAGGTTCATAGTGCGATCAATCCGCATGTTGCTGGCGTTCACCACGCTGGTCGGTATGCTCCTCGCAGCCTGTAGCGCTCCGGCACAAACGACACAACCAACTGCTGCACCGCAGCCCGCCCCCGCAGATACTGCACCGGTCCGCATCGGATCGAAGAACTTCACCGAGGCCATTCTGGTGGCTGAATTGTACGCGCTGGCGCTGGAAAACGCCGGCATCCGCGTCGAACGTAAGCTTAATCTCGGCGCAACGCCGGTGGCGCACACGGCGCTGGTCAACGGCGAGATCGACCTTTATCCGGAGTATACGTCGACCGGTCTGCTCGAAGTGTTGAAACAGGCGCCGATCGCCGATGCAAGGGGCATTCTGGAAGCAGTGCGCAAGGGGTACGAAGAACAATTCCAGGTGACCTGGCTCGAACCGTCGCCGTTCAACAATACGAATGCCCTGGCGATGACCCGCCAGCGCGCCGAAGAACTGGGCATTCGCACCTACTCCGATCTGGTGGCGCGTTCGGGTGAACTGAAACTCGGCGGACCACCAGAGTTCCCGGAGCGTGAAGATACCAAAGGTTTGATGGCAGCGTATGGGTTCGATCCAAAGTTCATTGGCGATAACTTCGTGCAACTCGATACCGGCGCGCTGCGCTATGAGGCGCTTATGAACGGCGATATCGATGTGGTTGTCGCCTTCGGCACCGACGGACAGATCAATGGACTGGGGCTGGCGTTGCTAAAGGACGATAAGAACTACTACCCGATCTACCAGATTGCGCCGGTCATTCGCCAGGATGCACTCGCCGCAAATTCTGCAATCGCCGAGACGCTCAACAAACTGGCGCCGCTCCTGACCAACGAGGTTATGTCGGGGTTGAACTGGCAGGTCGATGGTCCCGATAAGAAGGAGATCGCCGACGTGGCGCGCGCTTTCCTGCAACAGCAAGGGTTTATCAAGTAGATCCATGGCGTTCATTATTGCCGATCGACTGACGAAAACGTTTCCCGGCGAAACCCATCCGGCAGTCGATCAGGTCTCGTTCGAGATCAAGCAGGGTGAGTTCGTCGTGTTGCTGGGACTGTCCGGTTGCGGCAAGACGACGCTGCTCAAAATGATTAACCGCCTCTATGAACCGACATCCGGGCGTCTGTTGATCGATGGAATCGATGTGCGTTCGATGCCGGCAACCGCGTTGCGCCGTCGCATCGGGTATGTGATCCAGCAAACAGGGTTGTTCCCCCATCTGCGCATCGAGCAGAACATTGCCGTCGTCCCACAACTGCTCCGTTGGGATCGCGCGCGGATCGAGGCGCGGATCGATGAATTGCTCGATCTGGTGGAACTGCCACGTTCCTACCGCCGTCGCTACCCACGGCAGTTATCCGGGGGCGAACAGCAGCGCGTCGGTCTGGCGCGCGCGCTTGCCGCAGACCCTTCGCTGATGCTCATGGACGAACCTTTTGGCGCGCTCGATGCGATTACCCGCGCCCGCCTCCAGGAAGAGTTGTTGCGCATCCAGCAGCGTCTCCACAAAACGATCCTGTTCGTTACGCACGATGTCGATGAAGCGCTGCGCCTGGCGGATCGGTTGCTGATCATGCGCGCCGGGCGCATTGTACAGTTCGATACGCCGCTGGCAGTACTGACGGAACCGGCAGACGACTTTGTGCGTGACCTGCTTGGCGCCGACGATGTGCTGCGACGTCTCAGCCTGCTCACCGTCGCCGATGCACTTGCCGGCAACAGCACGAAGGGAGGGCATTCCGGAAATGGGAGCCAGGAAACGCTGAGACCCGGCGATAATCTGCGCGAGGCGCTTATCCGCATGCTGCGTTCTGGCGGGCAACCGCTCCCGGTGGTTGACGATGGTCGGCAGTTAGGGCAGATTTCACCCGATACGATCGCTTCTGCGCTGACGCGCAAAACCTATGCGCTACCTGATTGACAATTTTCCCTACGTCCTGGGTCTGATCGGACAGCACTTGCTGATGTCGGGCTTGAGCCTCGCCATCGCGCTCGCAATTGCGCTGCCGGTGGGGATCGTCTGCGCACGTGTGGCGCGTCTGCGCAATCTGGTGCTGGGGATTCTGGGGATAATCTACACCATTCCCAGTCTGTCGCTCTTCGTGCTCCTGATCCCGTTCACCAGTCTGGGATTGCGCCCGGCAGTGATTGCCCTGGTCGCGTATGCGCAACTTGTTTTGGTGCGGAATGTCGTTGTTGGTCTGACCGGGATCGATCCGGCGATTGTCGAAGCGGCGCGTGGCATGGGGATGACGGCAGCGCAGCGCCTGTGGCGGGTTGAACTGCCGCTGGCGCTACCGATCATTCTGGCGGGAGTGCGCGTTGCGCTGCTATCGATCATCGCCATCGGCACAATTGCAGCATTCATCAATGCCGGTGGTCTGGGGTTGCTGTTGTTCGATGGAGTGCGCAGCAGTAATCCTGAGAAGATCATTGCCGGCGCTGTAGCGGTCAGCGCACTGGCGATCGGCGCTAACGGCATCCTGTGGCTGATCGAGCAACGTGTCTTTCAGGCGACGCAGGAAGTGAGAAACGGGAACTGAGAACCAGGAACGAAGAACCGGGAACCAGGGCGCATGGCAGTCTGGCGGTTTGTCTGAACCACGAAGCCTCGAAGACGGACAGAGGAATGGAGAGATGGTGCGGGTGGCCTGCAGGCGTACAATGCGGCTGTGCTGGAGTTTCTGACACGAACGAGGATCAGGAGCGATTGGAACCGGCAGCCGATCAAACGACGTAGGGTGCCGCCACGTCGCTTTGAGTCTGCACCCGACGAGGCCCAAAGATGGATAGAACGTGTGAGCATGTGCAGGGGAAAGGGCTGGGGGTTGCTCCGAATGCCATCATCCCCGGTCCCTCTTCGGCGTGCGGGAGAGGGGAGACGAGCGACCTGCATTGGTGCTTCCCAATTCGTCAGAAGTTGCTTTGGAACATATGTTCTGTCCGCCCTTAAACTCAGAACGAGGAGATAGCGGTGATCGCCGCATTCGGGCGCCTTCAACGTTCGACCACGTACACCACGAACTCTCCGGCTACGATCCGTGTAGCGTGCTGGTCGAGGTACGCGCGCACCTCTGGGGAAGCGAGCGTATCATCACGTGCAGGCAACACAACGTAACGAATCGGATGCCGATCCAGGTAACGCGCGAAATGATCGGCGTTCTCCATAATATTGCGCTGGAATGTCTCATCGAACTCGAACCACGTCGCCGGTTGACGCGCATACAGAATGGCATGCCAGTATGCCTCGGTCAACACATAGCCGTGCGGTTGTTCACGCAGCACCCGCCAGACCGGCGCATACCCTCGGAGACGCGCCCCCTGGATGGCATAGTATCCGATGGCAACCAGATTGATGACAGTAAACAAGGTGATCAGGTAAAACGCAATCCGCCGACGCCAGGGGATCGTCAGGCGCGTGATACCGGCGGCAAACAACAGCGCAAGCGGCGGAAGCACGGGAATAACGACCCGCGGACTATTCCCTGAACCAGGCGTCGCCGCATACACCAGCAGCACAACGATCCCTAATCCGAGCCACGTCAGCAACAACGCCGGAATACCGGCAGGAAACCGTCCGCTACGCACACTGGCGGCAGCAACCACGCCGATAACCGCCAGAGTCAGCACTGCGCCATACCATGGAATGTAAAACAGCAACTCGAGCATCTGCGGCGCCACCATGACAAACTGCTGCAGCGACAATCCGCCTGTCGGCGTGCGCTCACCCCGACCGAGGTAGTGGTACCAGGCCCACGGCGACGTTATCACCAGCGGAGCGATCAGCGCCGTCAGCGCATGCTTTCCCGAAAATGGCGCGGTGAACTCCGCATGACGCAACCGTTGCACAATCACCGGCCACACAGATGCGATGCCGGCAATGCCAGAATAGAGCAGCAGCAGGTCCAGTTTCATCAGGATCGCCAGCGAGCCAAGGAGCACCGTTGCCACCGTGCGCCCGCGCACATACACCAGCACGGCGGCTGTCAGCGCCAGTGCGGAGAGCGCTTCGGTATAGGCAACCGTCGCATAATCCCGAAAGAGCGGGAAGCACGCGAGAAACGCTGCTGCAATCAATGCCTCGCGTCGTGTCAACCAGAGACCTGCCAGCCAGTAGGTGAGTATCACCACTCCAGCGCCTGCAAGTGGTACAACCAGATGCAATGCGGTGTACGAGTGCGTTATCGCCCAGATAAGCGCAAACACCAGTGGCGGAACTGGTCCCCACCAGCGATGCAACCCTCCCTGCGGGAACCGGTAGAGCGCCAGCGGCGCCAGTGACGGCGGATCGGGCGGGAAACCCTTGATCCGTTCGTAGGTATCCGGCGCGCCCAGAAGAAATGCAGGATTCTCAACGGTCAGAATACCCCAGTGCATGTTCCGTGGCGCATCGCCATACTGCGGACCTGTGAGCAGCTGCACCAGCGCAAATTGACCTGCCAGCAACGCCAGCATGACGGCATGCGAACTGATTATTGCGCGAATGCGAACGTGCCAGGGGGAATGCAGCCGATCTGATACAGCGGAGGTGGGATCGTTCATCAGTATATTGTCGGGGTTTTGCATCCACCCGGCAACGTATTTACTCTACGGGCAGGGGCATGCACATGGGGTTTTCCACTTCTCTACAGCCTGCGATACCGTAACATCACGATGACACAGCTTCGCGGAATACGTTTTAGGAACGTGGTCGTATTTCCATACCACTACAATCCAGTGCAGTGATGATGCCTTCACGCAGCGTACTGCAGGTGCGCACATCACCGAGATCAATGCCCAAATTGATCATGGTTTGAGCGATGGCGGCACGGATACCGGTGATAATCACTTGCGTACCAAGCAAACGGGCAGCTCTGATGGTCTGGAGCAGATAATGAGCGACCGCAGTATCAACCATTGGCACACCGGTAATGTCGATGATAACAACATCGGCCATATGTTCGGCGATACTTGATAACAGATGCTCCATCACATGCTGTGCTCGCCGAGAGTCAATAGTCCCGACAAGCGGCATGAGCAGAACCTCTTCAAACAGCGGCACAACCGGTGCGGCCAATTGGGCAATTGTTTCTTCGAGCGTAGATTGACGCTGATTTAGCACTTTGAGTTCGTCTGCTAACTGACGTTGGTTATCATAGCGCCGTTGCAAGTGAGCGACCATCTCAGCAACAATTTGTGTCAGGTATGGGCCGCGTGGATTGCACGGCGGGAAATGGATGCGGGCATGATCCAGTTCGGCAGCACGATCAGGTCGGTATCGTTCGACGACCGGAATAAGACGATTAAGAACAGTATCTACCACTTCAGGCTGAAACGTAAGCAGGGTGGCGAAGCTACGGTCGGCCTCACGCTCAACCGGCGCCTGATTATCAAGACCGCATAACACAGCACAAAACCATTCAGTCAGTATTAGCAAAAACCACTCCTGTCGCAGAGGATCGTCTGATGCCAATGTCACGGCGATATGATGCTCTTCGGGCACCGGCGGAATGCCACCGGCAAAAATGCAAATCGAGCTGGCAATATTTGCCAGCTCAAGATAGCGTTGCGTCTCTTTCCGCCAATGGCTGCTTTCTTGAAAGCCGGTGAAGATAACACTCGGCAACTTATTACGGATGATGCAATCTTCAAGGGTGTGGCTGATGTCAACGAGAGTTGCCTTGCTGGCAAGAAAGGGCTGGACATCGGGGGCAAGGGTTTCCCTAATCAGGGAAAAGAGTGATGGTAATGTCGAAGTTGTATCCGTCATTGACTGTTCCCTTCTCGAAATGCTGATTATTGCCAGAGCCTGTTATGAACTTTGAACCACGAAAGAGGCCAATCGATGGGCCAACACGATGGCAAAGGTAACAAAATGCACCCCGGCCAGCGTCTCCACGACGCGTTTGTCGTCAGGCGCTAGACGACTGAAGCGCGCCACCCGGGCGCAACTCCGCTCGACCATGCGGCGACGAGGCAGCACGACAAAGTCCCGCCTAGTTGTCGACAGCGTGACCATGTCCAGGCGCATGCCGTGGGCAGCGGTTGCCGGTTGTTCACCGGTGTCTCCCTGGTCGACGAAGGCCACGTCCACCGCTTCACCGGTCACCTCTTGCACCCGTTGGGCCAGCGCGGCTCCGTGCGCCCGATCGTGTTCGTTGGCTGGGGTGACCACAACAGCCAGCACCTGCCCGAGCGTATCCACGTCCGGGCACCTTCGTGCTGTTGCGCCGTTTGCGCCCATCATAGCCGGCGCGTCCCCCGCTTTCCGGTGTCGACGGCAACGTCTGACGATCCAGAGTCACGGCATGCGGCTGGGGCGAACGGTCGTTGCTGGCACGCAGCAGCATCCGCACGTCGTGCACCATCTGTTCAAACACTTGGATTGGCGTCTCCATATACGTCACAAGCATATCGCAGCATCCGCACGTCGTGCACCATCTGCTCAAACACCCCCGCTGTCAGCCAGCGCTGCGTCTGGACGACGTGCCAGGGCGGCAGGTCGGTGGGCAGCACGCGCTACGGCGCACCGGTGCGCAGCAACAAGCGCAGTCCATTGTCGACGTCGCGCAAGAGGTAGTTCCGCTGCGGCGCCGCTTCGTCCATCAGCGTCAGGGTAGGCGCGACAAACGCCTACGCTTCGTCAGAAACATCATTCGAATAGGCTTTTCGTGTCATGTCTCAATCGTACACGCTTAGAAACCAAATGTGCATAACAGCCTCTAGAGGCCAGCGGAACGCAGGCACGAATATTCTCTTGCTCTTGATTCCGCATATCACCTACAGGGGTTGACTTCTGCCGGATTGACTCGGAACACGAGTCCCCGGTCGCTTACATTTTTGCGCAAGGTTCTTCCTTTGTCAATGGCAGAATCACAGTCGCGCCGCCCTGTTCGAAGCACCTCTTTCTCAAGACCGGCAAGCCAGAGGGCGCAAAGAGACGCACAACAGGTTGCCCATGTGATACACTACTGGTAACCACGCTTGTTCTGGAAAAGGATGTGACGATAGATATGGACTACCCGATCACGATCATCGGCGGCGGACTCGGTGGATTATCCGCTGCCATTCACCTGGCAGCACGTGGACAGAGTGTCGTTTTGCTCGAAAAGAACGAACGGGTTGGCGGCAAATTGAATCTGGTCGAGGCGGATGGATTCCTGTTCGACACCGGTCCGTCGCTGCTGACGATGCCCTGGGTGCTGCGGTCGGTCTTTACTGCCGCAGGGCGACGTATGGAAGAAGCGCTGACCATCACGCAGCTCGAACCCATCTGCCGGTACCGCTGGCCCGATGGCACACGGTTCGATGCCCATCAGAATCTGCCACGCCTCATCGCCGAGATCGAACGGATCGAACCGGCAGATGTTGCGGGGTTCCTCCGCTTTCTCGCCTATACCGAACGACTGTATCGGGCAGCGGAAGGCCCGTTTCTGCTCAGACCCTTCGACGGAGTCCGAAGTTTGCTCACGCCTGAACTCTTTACCGGAACATTGCAGATCGACCCCTTCCGCACGGTCGATCAGGCAGTCAGCAGTTTTTTTCGCAGCCCATACCTTCGCCAGGTATTTGAACGCTACGCAACGTACAACGGTTCCTCCCCATTTCGTGCGCCGGCAACATTCAATCTCATTTCTTATGTTGAGTTTGTCCAGGGCGCGTGGCATGTTTCTGGCGGCATGTACCAGATCGCGCGCGCGCTGGAACAACTGGCGTGCGACCTAGGGGTCGAAATCCGCACCTGCACACCCGTCGAACGCGTCGAAGTCAGCAATAACACCGCTACCGGCGTCGTCCTGGCGAACGGTGAGCGGCTTGCTGCATCACAGGTGATCATCAATGCCGATCCACGCTATGCGTATGCAACGCTGTTGCCCGGACATGAAAAAACTGCCGCGCGTCTTGCGCGGCTGGAATTATCATACAGCGGATTCGTGCTGTTGTTGGGGATCAACCGCATGTATCCCGACCTGGCACACCACAATATCTTCTTCTCTGCCGACTATCGCGCCGAGTTTGCCGCTCTTGTCGATATGCAGGTTCCCGCCCCCGACCCGACAATCTACGTTTGCGCAGCATCGGTAACCGATCCGCAGCTGGCGCCTCCTGGTCATATGAACCTGTTCGTCCTGGTCAACGCCCCGGTGCTCAATCCGCGGGTCAACTGGACGCGCGAGGCGCCGGGGTATCGTAACCTGGTTCTGCACAAACTCGAGCGCATGGGGCTGGAGAACCTGAACCAGCACATCGTTTTCGAGCAAATCTGGACGCCGGAAACGATTAATCAACGCTACAACGCGCCGGGGGGTTCGATCTATGGGCTGGCATCGAACAATCCGTGGACGGCATTCATGCGCCCGCCGTTGCGATCCCGCGAGGTGCGCAGGGTCTACTTTGTCGGCGGTGGCACGCATCCCGGTGGCGGCATTCCACTGGTGCTGCTCTCCGGGCGCGCTGTCGCCGAATGTGTCGTGGCGGATACCACCTGACATATCGCTAAAAAACGATTTAGAAACACTTGACTTATGGCGCACGGATGCTATCATGGAGCTAACACCCCAGGGAACGAAAAGGACAACTGGACTTTGACAAACGGATCGATGATCCTGTGTAGCAAGCGGCGTTACCCACAAATAGCGGGACGACGGGGACGACCGTAAGTCGAGGGAAATGGCTTAGTACTAGCGCCACGGAGATCGACAGGCAAGCGCCGGATGTTTGATGAAACACCGGATGCTGTGTGAGCAGGCACAGGGTTCCAGCGGTAAAGCTCGCACCACCGCAGGGTGAAATAATGGGGCGGAGTGCGTTGCGACCCCGACAGAGGAGCTGGCCGTCTGCAAAGCGCTGTCGCGGTAGCCGAGCGGTAGATTCGTGAGTTGAGAACCAGAGCCTTTTCAAACACCCTGGGGCATTTCATTGACCCTCACCCTTCGCATTCTCTTATGCGAAGGGTTTTTGTTATGGCGCCATCCGCCATCCGCCATCCACTACTAGCGTCTGACCAGTAATGTACGATGCCAGCGGCGACGCAAGAAAAACGACCGCCGCCGCCACTTCCTCGGGTCGCCCAACCCGGCGCAATGCGATCACTCGCTCCCCCCAGGCGCGCATCTCCTCCGGGATTGTCGCCAGTTGCGGCGTTGCGATGAGACCCGGCGCAACCGCATTGACGGTAATGTTCCAGGGCGCCGCTTCCCGCGCCAGCGTGCGCGTCAATCCCAGAATCCCACCGGTTGCCGCAGAAAAGTCCGCCTGGTGCGGACCACCTGCCATCCCGTGGAGCGCTGCAACGTTGACGATCCGCCCGTAGCGGCGTCGCATCATGCGACGCAGCGCCGCATGGCACACGTTGTATGCGCCATCGAGATGCAGCATCAGCGTCTCGTTCCAATGCACGATGTCGAGCGCTTCGACCGGCATCAGCCGCATTGCGCCAGCACAGAACACCACAATATCCAGACGCCTGTGCGCCCCGGTGACTGTATCGACCAGCGTCTCAACCGACTGCGGATCGCGAGCATCGACCTGGTGCGCCACAACGCCGCCCCGCATTCCCCGGCACCTGGCAACAACCTTCGCTACCGCAGCAGCATTCCGGTAGTACCCGGCAACCACCAGTGCGCCGCGTTCGGCGAGCATTGCCGCTACCGCTGTACCAATTGCGCCCGATCCGCCTATCACAATTGCAACCTGGTCGGTGAAATCCATTACTGTCACTCTCTGGGGTCTAGTGGAGACAGGAGTTGTACAGGTATCGATGCTATAGTACCATGCCCGACGGGCGGACGTTCATGTGCTCTCTTCCCGAAAAGGCTTCAGAAAGACGCGCCAGGCGATCGATCTGTCACATCCGGCTCGTCAGGTCTACGTGAGATTCTATGGTACAATCGGCAGAGGTGGTTCGCGAGCCACCCTACCGGTGTGGAATGATCTGCCTGTACGGATACATCCCTGTCGATTATGGCGAACCGCCTACCGCTGTGGCCTAGCAGCACGCGGCAGACAACACAACGCGCTCATCCCAGGTGACGGTCCTCAGCACCGCGGAGCTCTATGGTAGAATCATACGACCGATGACCGACACGCATCAAGAGCATCGATCACGCCCGATCTTGTTAGAATGAGTAAATTTCTCAGTCTTATTCTGCGCCACAAACCGGAACGCATCGGATTAACGCTGGATGCGAATGGATGGGCAGATGTCGATGATCTGATCCGCCTTGCCAGCCAGCACGGCTTTCCGCTAACCCTCCCGCTACTCGAACGGGTAGTCGCCGAAAACGACAAGCAACGCTTTACGTTGAGCGATGATGGGCGGAGAATCCGGGCGAGTCAGGGTCACTCGCTCAAGGTGGACCTGCAACTTTCTCCGTCCCCGCCCCCAGACCTGCTCTACCACGGTACTGCTTCCCGGTTTATCGAGTCGATCAGAGCCGAAGGATTGCGCGCAGGCAGACGTCAGCATGTCCATCTCTCAGCAGGCATAGCCACAGCACGACAGGTTGGTCAGCGACATGGCAAACCGGTAGTGCTCATCGTGCACGCTGCCGGGATGGCAGCAGCCGGGCATCGATTCTACCTGTCCGCCAATGGAGTCTGGCTGACAGAACGTGTGCCGGTTGAGTTCATCGATTTTCCGTAATACTCTGGCTTCCGACAACACAACTGTCGGTCAGCAACCGGGAGAGCGAGACACGACGATATGTGAGACAATCTGCACATGAAGGAGCCCGATAATGCCTTTACCCCGCATTCGCGTCAGCACAAACCAGCGTTTCCTGATGACCGAGCATGGCGAGCCGTTTTTCTGGCTCGGCGATACTGCATGGGAACTCTTCCACCGCCTGAGTCTTGCTGAAGCCGAACATTACCTCGACATACGGCACGAACAGGGGTTCAACCTGATTCAAGCCGTTATTCTGGCGGAACTCGATGGTCTGCACACACCCAATGCCAGTGGGCACATCCCCCTGGCTGGCGACGACCCGACTCGCCCCAACGAATTTTACTTCCGCCACGTGGATGCCATCATCCGCATGGCTGCTGAAAAGGGTCTCTATATCGGACTCCTGCCCACCTGGGGCGATAAGGTTCATTCCCGGCTGTGGGGTATCGGACCTGTGATTTTCAATGCCGATAATGCCCGAATCTATGGCCGATTCCTGGGCGAACGCTACCGGAATGACACCAATATCGTCTGGATTCTGGGCGGCGATCGCCCGGCTGAGGGGTATGAGGAGGTATGGGCAGCCATGGCAGCCGGCATCACCGAAGGGTCAGGCTTCAAGCCCTTCTTCACCTATCATCCAATGGGGGGGATGAGTTCCTCGACGACCCTCCATGACGCCGACTGGCTCGATATGAACATGCTCCAGTCCGGTCACCATTTGATGGATGCGCCCAACTGGGAGATGATCCGTGCCGATTATGCGCGAACGCCGATCAAGCCGGTGCTGGACAGCGAGCCTAACTATGAGCATCATCCGGTCGATCCGTATACCCGTCCGTGGAAGCCAGAGTATGGTCGTTTCACAGATTATGATGTGCGCAAACAGGCGTATCGTTCGGTGTTTGCTGGCGCCTGCGGACACACATATGGCAGCCATTCCGTCTGGCAGATGTATGCCCCCAAACACGAGCCAGTCAACCACCCTTCGCCGACGTGGGACGAGGCGATATTCGGTCCTGGTGCGCGCCAGTTGATCCATCTCAAGAACCTGATGCTCACGCGCCCCTACTTTACCCGTATCCCTGCTCCGGACATGCTCCCGGATGTGGCGCCTCTGTCGCAGCATGTGGCAAAAGATGACCGCACCAACCCGATCCGTGCCGCCTATCCCGTCGCCACACGCGACATCGAGGGCACATATGGGCTAGTATACTTTCCGCAAGCAGCGCAGACCCTGACGGTAGACCTGCGCCCGTTGCGCGGACACATCAGGGCATCCTGGTTCGATCCCCGAACGGGCGCAACTCACCCTATCGGTGTGTTTGAACGGGGCGTGATGCCGTTCACATCGCCGATTGCCGGACCAGACTGGGTCCTGGTCCTCGAAGCGGAGTGAAGCCAGACCGTTCGTTAACATCGACTGCGATCGCTGGACTTGCGCATCAAACCGGACGTCGTCCGCCTCTCAGTGCAGTTTCTACCTGTGCTATACTTTTGGCACGATCAAATGCCCCGTTGTGTCGGTTGCCCTGTGCAACACACAGACCCAACACCTCAGGAGGATATGGTATGCGGAAACAGACGTTGATCATTCTTGCGTTCATTGCCGCCTCACTGGTAATGAACGCATGCGGTGGAGCCCCCGCCGCACAGCCGACCCAACCGGCTGCACAGCCGACCCAACCGGCTGCACAGCCCGAAGGAAAACTGGCGCAGATCCGTGCAGCCGGCAAGCTCATCGTCGGCACCTCGGCAGATTATCCGCCCTATGAGTCGATCGATGAAAACGGCAACTTCGTCGGTTTCGACATGGACCTCATTCGCGCGATCGGCGAGAAACTCGGCGTTGAGATCGAGATCCGCGATATGCCGTTCGACTCGCTCATCGCGTCGCTTCAGGAAGGGAAGATCGATGCCGTCATCGCCGCAATGCAGGCGACAGCCGAACGTGAAGAGCAGGTCGATTTCACCATTCCATACCGCATGACGAAGGACGCATTCATCGGCGCCGGTAACACCACCATTACCCTGAACAAACCGGAAGACGCCGCCGGTCTGACAATCGGTGCGCAAACCGGTACGGTGCAGGAGGGCTGGATCCAGAAGAATCTGGTAGCCACGGGATTGACGACGGCTGATAAGGTGTTCAGTTATGAGCGCGCCGACCAGGCGGTGCTCGACCTTGCCAGCGGACGTCTTCAACTGGTGTTGATGGATGCCGAGCCTGCGCTGGAACTGACGAAACAGAACGGTTTGAAGGTTCTGCTTATCACCGAAGCAACTGCCGAAGGTGGAAAGAGCATCGCCATTCCTGAAGGCGCCAGCGATCTCAAGGCGGAACTCGATCGGATCATTCAGCAGTTGATCGACGATGGTACGGTCAAACAGTTGCAGGATAAGCACGGCTTACCGTGATATGGTATGGAATTCGTTCAGGATCTGCTGACGACCTTCAATTTCATCGTTCAGGGTCTGTGGGTGACCATCAGCGTTACAGCAGTTGCGCTGACCACAGGCGTCGTGATTGGCATTATTCTGGCAATCGTGCGCATCTATGGTCACCCCTCTCTCCAGATCACCGTCACCGTCTACAGCGTTGTCATCCGTGCTGTTCCGGTCATTGTCATTATTTTCATTCTGTTCTTTGTCATCTCTCGTTACGTCAATCTGTCACCATTCTGGGCAGGCGCGCTGGCGCTGGGGTTCGCTTCCGGGGCGTATCAGACAGAAATCTTTCGCGGTGCGCTTCAGGCGGTGCAACCCGGACAGATGATCGCAGCGCGCGCGATCGGTATGAGCCGACTCCAGGCTATCCAGAGCATAGTCCTGCCACAGGCGCTGCGTCTGGCGCTGCCAGCCTGGGGAAATGAGGCAACGCTGGTCCTCAAAGACTCGACGCTGGTGTTCGCCGTGGGTGTTCCGGAAATCCTGCGCCGCGCACAACAGGTCAGCGCGCGTACGTTCGAACCATTCCTCGCCTTTGGCGTCGCGTTGCTGCTCTACCTGGCGTTGACGCTGATCACTACTCAGGCGCTGCAATGGCTCGAGCGCCGGTATCGGCTACAGGCATAAAAGGACGGAAGCAAACGCTCGAGGACCCATGACAGCCCCCATTCTTCGCATCGAAGATGTGCATAAGTCGTACGGCAAACTCCAGGTGCTCAAGGGAGTCTCGCTCACCGTGCAGCCCCAGGAGGTTGTCGTCCTGGTCGGACCCAGTGGTTCGGGCAAGAGCACGCTGCTGCGCTGCATCAACCTGCTCAGTCCGCCAACGAAGGGTCGCATCTGGCTCGAGGATCAGGAGATTACCGCTCCCGGTGTCAACCAGGACCGGGTGCGCCAGCGGATCGGGATGGTGTTCCAGGAGTTCAACCTGTTCACGCACCTGACCGCGCTCGGCAATGTGATGATCGGGCTGACGAAGGTGCGGAAGATGCGCAAGAATGAGGCGCGCGACCTGGCGATGTTCGAGCTCGAACGGGTGGGACTAGCAGATCGCGCCCACTACTATCCGGCGCAACTGTCGGGCGGCCAGAAACAGCGGGTCGCAATTGCACGCGCACTCGGCATGGATCCACACATTATGCTCTTCGACGAGCCGACGTCCGCGCTCGATCCGGAGTTGACCGGTGAGGTGCTGGCGGTGATGCAGAAACTTGCCGGCGAAGGCATGACCATGATCGTCGTATCGCACGAAATGGGGTTTGCCCGCCAGGTCGCTGACCGGGTCGTGTTTATGGAAGGGGGCGTGGTGGTGGAAGAAGGATCGCCACAGCGCATGTTCGAACAGGCGGTTCACGAGCGCACCCGCGCATTCCTGCGCACCATCGAATACTTGCAGCACGCACCGTAAGTGTCTGTTGCTCGTCCTCGTATCATGCAATGAATGATTTTATCGATCTCCTGGGAAAAGTAACGCCTGACCTGGTGCAGGGAACGGTCGTCACACTCCAGATCGCGGCAGTCTCGCTAACGCTGGGGATGATCGTCGGATTACCGGTCGGTGTGGGGCGGGTGTACGGACCGGGATGGGTACGACGGATTCTTAGCGCATATGTAACGCTTTTTCAGGGAACGCCACTGTTGATCCAGTTGTTCATGGCGTACTACGGTCTTCCCGATATCGGGATCACACTGGGGCGTTTGCAGGCGGCTTTTCTTACGCTGGGTCTCAATAGCGCCGCATATCAGGCGGAGTACCTGCGCAGCGCACTACAGTCGGTGAGCGAAGGGCAGATGACCGCAGCACGAGCACTCGGTATGAGCAAAGGGCAGGCAATCTGGAACATCATTCTGCCGCAGGCGGTGCGTCTGGCGCTGCCCGCCTGGTCAAACGAAGCAGTTGCCATGCTGAAGTATACATCGGTCGTGTTTCTGATCGCCGTTCCTGACCTCATGGGTCAGGCGAAGATTCTGTCGAGTCGCTACTTTGCCCCGATCCAGATTTACCTGATTGTGGCAGTGTTCTACATTGTGCTTGTCGGAGTCACCTATCTGATTCTGACCTGGATCGAACGTCGGGTGCGCATTCCCGGACTGACCGGTGGAACGGAATGACCCTGAGCCGGCATTGCACACCGATGCATGGTATGACAGAGCAAAAGTCCTTCCACGCCCCATCGCACCAGAACGCTCTGCGCGATCACTCCCTCTCATAACGCAACGATAGCGACAGGTTCCCTTTAGCGTTGCAGCGCAGTGCGCAGCGGTTGTACATCGCTGCCGGGCATATCTGCACTCGGCTTCAGCACAACCGAAAAGGTTCGGTTCAATGCCCAGCCAAATGCACCCATTCCCGATCTGGCAATATGCAACGCACTGGTCAATCTTCACTATCTGATCAATATGCCGATCATGAAACGCCATGTTGGCGCAGGCATCAGCCTGGGGTTTAAGAACCATTTCGGCTCGATTGATCGCTGCAACGACCGCACAACTATACCGATATTGGCGGATGCTTCTACTCCTCTACCTACAACCCGCTGGTCGATATCAACAACCATCCGCAGATTCGGGAGAAAACGGTGCTGAAGATTGGCGACGGGTTGTTCGGCGACAAGATCAACAATCTGAGTGTGCCGCAACGCTGGCACACATTTGGCAATGCTGCGCCCAGCAGCCTGTTCTTCTCCCGTGATCCGGTTGCTATCGACTGTGTGATGGCCAACTTTCTGCGCGCTGAGAGCAGCGAAACCCCATCTGCAGACGACTACCTCCACCTCACCGCCGAAGCCAGGCTTGGTGTGTACGAACGGGGTGATCCCTTGGGAAGCGGGTATAGCCGGATCGTCTACGAGCGTGTCAATCTGACGTGACCGCAGCACGAGCAAGCGTTACCGACGTATTGACATGCACTGATATATCGTATATGATCTGTATACTCATTTTATAAGTATATATGTCATGAGCAATACTAAGCATTCGCTTACCGTCGAATTTGCTTTGCTGGGGTTCGTGCGTCAGCAACCGATGCACCCCTACGAACTCTACCGGCATCTACACAGCGACTCGGCGCTGGGAGAAGTATGGCGCATCAAACAAGCGCAGCTCTATGCGCTGCTTCAACGTCTCGAAAATGAAGGATATCTGGTGAGTACCACTGTGTCGCAGAACAATCGCCCGCCACGCAAGATTCTGAGCATCACCGAGCGCGGGCGCGCGGCATTTACCGAATGGATGTGTACCCCCGTTATTCGCGGGCGCGACCTTCGACTTGAGTTTCTGGCAAAACTCTATTTTGTTTCCCAGGAAAGCGCAGCGACTGTGCAGACCCTGATCACACAGCAACAACGGGTTTGTCAGCGTATGCTCGATAATCTCAATGAACAGCTGGCAGTGTTCCCATCTGACCAAACCTATCGTCGGTTGGTCGCACAGTTCCGGCGTGGGCAAATCCAGGCGATGCTGGCATGGCTGGAAACATGCGAGGCGGAGTTGGTTTTGGTGGAACGTTGAATGTCAAAGAAAGGTCAGGTATCGTTGTATGTATCGCTGCACGGCATTGATTGCGACCTTCTCTCTCTTGATTGTCAGCGCATGTGGCACATTATCCTCCCCTTTGTCACCTTCAAGCACTGCAACGAATGAACCGGTCGCCGCTCCGACTACGGCATCATCGTCAACAATGCCAACCCCGCCATCAGGAGCTGCGAGTACTGAACTGGTCGTCGCTGCTGCTGCTGATTTAACGCCAGCGTTCAAGGAGATCGGCGCGCTCTTCGAGAAGCAAAGTGGTATCAAGGTCGTGTTCATCTTTGGTTCGACCGGTCAACTGGCGCAGCAGATCGAACGTGGCGCGCCGTTCGACTTCTTCTACGCTGCAAACAAGTCGTTCATCGAAACATTGAACGACAAAGGATTGGTGATCAGCGATACGATGGAGATCTACGCCCAGGGACGCATTACGCTCTGGACACGCCCTGATAGTCCGCTGAAACCGGATCAGATCGAGGATCTGCGCGACCCGGTTTATCAGCGCATTGCTATCGCTAATCCCGAACACGCACCCTATGGTCAGGCAGCAAAAGAGGCGTTAGAGCGCGCAGGTGTCTGGGATACCGTGAAGCCACGACTCGTCTTCGGGGAGAATGTTGCACAAACGCTGACCCTGGCAGATACCGGCAATGTTGATGTGGCTATTGTAGCGCTCTCGCTGAGTATTCAGAGCAACGGCAACTGGACGCTCATTCCCGCCGAGTTGCATCCCGACCACCCGCTGCTTCAGATGGCGGCAGCCGTAACCGGCACGCAGCGCGAAGCGGAAGCACGTCGGTTTATCGCATTCGTCAATGGTTCGGAAGGGCATGCGATCATGAAGAAGTATGGATTTAGATAGAGCCCATCCGAAAACTTTGGCAGCACGAAAGGTGATCCACGCACAGGCAACATGAAGCATCGCCAGATCGTTTTCGACCTTTTTCGCCCAGCGGATCAGCAACCGACG
>DAOUBK010000092.1:0-7145 GCA_034432635.1 Roseiflexus sp. | reverse complement strand
CTTGCGTGGTTGTTTCGACAACGCTATACACCCGCACCCGCCCTCCTCGGTCAGGCCCGTTCCCGCAATTTCCAGCAACAAGGATACACCTTTCAGGTTAGCTGTCGCGATCAAGCAGAGGAAGCAAAGCGATCGTCTGGAACAAGTAGTTAGTACTACAACGAGAGCCGGCATAATCCTGTTCAGAACCGGCTGAACAGGAGCAAGCGATGACCACGGAGACCGTCCCGCTGCGGGAATTGACGCCCGCCGATGTGGCGGACGTGGCAGATACGCTGCGCCCGTACCACGCGATCGATGGGGCGTTCTTTAGTCGGAGCGAGTCGCGCGCATGGGCGGAGCGCTAGCTACACGGTTTGCTGAGTCCGCTGGAGCGCAAATCGGTTGAACCCATGGTCATCGCCCACCTGGGCGCCAGCGAGCCGTCCGTCCGGGGCATGCAGCAATTCCTGACCGACAGCACCTGGGACGATGCGGCCATCCTGCGCCGCACTGGCAGGAGGTCGCGGTCGATCTGGATGACGCCGAGGGGATGCTCAGCGTCGACGGCAGCGACTTCCCCAAGAAAGGCACGCACTCAGTCGGGGTCAAGCGCCAGTATTGCGGGCAACTGCGCAAGATCGCCAATTGTCAGGCCGGCATCTTTGTAGCCTATGCCTGTCCCCACGGCACGACGTTGCTCGACCGGCGCCTGTATCTGTCGCGTGAATGGGTAGAGGACGCTGCGTTTGCTGAGCGGCGGGCGAAATGTCGTCTCCCGACCGATGTGACGTTTCAGACCGAGAACGACCTCGCGTTGGCGATGGTGCAGGCGGTGGTGACTAGTCAGGCACTGCGCTGCCGCTGGTTCCTGACCGATGAGGCGTTTGGACGCGATACCGGCCTGCTGGATGCCATCGCCGACCTTGGGCTGTAGTACCTGGTCGAGGTGCCGCTGGATACGGCGATCTGGCCGGTTGACGCCCCGGCGGCGACCACACCCCAAGCGCAGTTCGGCAGCCTGCCCGCCACCGCGTGGTCCCGGCACGTGCTTGGCGATGGCACCAACGGTCGGCGCATCGCCGATGCGGTCGTGCAGCGCGTGCGTGCCCAACGTGATGGACAACCGGGGCCGGAGGTCTGGCTGATCCTGCGTCGCGACCCCGAAACGGGGGAGCAGAAAGCCTTCCTCTCCAACGCTCCGACGTCCGTGACGCCGACGCGCCTGGTGGCGCTGAGTGGGATGCGGTGGCCAATTGAGCAGATCTTCGAAGTTGCCAAGCAGCAGTTGGGCATGGGTGACTATAAAGTCCGCTGGTGGACGGGCTGGCACCATCACATGACCCTCGTCATTCTGGCGCACTTCTTTCTGGTGCGCCTACAGCGGCGACTCAAAAAAGTCGCGGTGCTGAGCCTGGAGCAGGTCTGCCTGCTGCTCAGCGTCATGCTGCCGTTGCCGCGCCGTCGGCTTGAGGATGTCCTCGATCAGATCGCGTCCTATCAACGCCGGCACGCGGCAGCCCGTACCAGTCATCACTGCCGCACCGAACGACGTGCTCCTTCCTGATACGTCATCGCAGGTGCTCCTTGAGAAATGCCTCGACCGAAAGCCCCTGATCGCGCACCGCAGCGAGCAACCCTTTCTTGTCGATCGTCCGCAACGCTTTCGCTGAAAGATTGAGCGTGATACTACGCCCGATCTCCGGGATGTATATCGTGTGCCGGTGGACATTCGGTCGGAAGGTGCGGTTGGTTTTGGGGGCGCGGCGCGCCCATCCACCGGATGCTTTGTGGCGAATGTTGCGCCCGAAGGCGACTTTCTTACCGGTAAGATCACACGTTGCCATATGGTTCCCTCTCGACGGGCATATCAGCGCAAGGGGCAGGTCTGCGAACCATCCTGTCCCAGTTCACGATCTGCACCCACCAGGCGGTTGAAGCAATCGCGTCGGTAGTACGTCTTGTTCCGCCGCCGACCGTCCATGATCACAACCATCTCACGGTCATTCATAATGCGCTGTCCACAGTGGTTGCAGAAGCGGTTGGTGACCCGGCCCGTCTTATCGCGGGCAGTTACGTCGGTTTTCGACTTTTTCTCTGCCATGATGCGGCTTACCCCCTGATACGACAATGATAGTTTCAATCAATGATGAATGGTACACGACGATCGCAACGCTGTCAAGGCGATGTATGGTATACTTGGGCGCTCTGTGTACAGGGAAAGATATGTTATGGTCACTACCGGGTCTGCTGTCGAACAATCATCGGCGCGCCGCACGCCGATCAGTTTATCGGCGTGGCGTTGCCTGCAATACGAGGTTGCGCTGAACGGGCTGCGCATCCTGTGGGAAACGGTCAATGATTTCAGTCTCTGGCGCCTAATTGAGTATCCCTGGGCAACGCGGGTGCTGGGCGTGACGCGCGGCGATACGGTGATCGATATCGGGTCTGGCACCTCGTCATTCCCGCATATGCTGGCAAAGGAGGGCGTGAATGTCGTGATCGTCGAACTCGAAGCGCGTCGTGTACGCTGGCAGCGCGACAAGCGACGTGCAACAGCGCGCCCTGGGGATGGCGACCTGCTGCCGGTTGTGGCAGACGCTACCCGGTTGCCGTTCCGCAACGGAGCGGTGCCGTTTATCAGTGCGATTTCGACGCTCGAACACATTCCCGACGACGTTGCAGTCGGGCGCGAGATCGGGCGCGTGCTCGCTCCAGGCGGCATTGTCGCGTTGACGTTGCCGTTCACCAGCAGTGAGCGGCGCTCGTTCTTTGCCGGTATTCGACCGTTCCGGCAGGTTGCCCGTAATGCGTTCGTGCAGAAGGGGAAGCCGGGATCGTTCTTCCGCTTCTACACTAATGACGATATTCGACGAACGTACATCGAACCAGCCCACGCCGATGTCGTCGAGCGACGTGCATTTGGACGCAGTGTCCTCAATGGAAAGTATCACGAAACCCGTCTTACCAGATTCTGGCGGCGTTTCGTGCTGAAGGATCTGCTGCTGGCGTGGCTGATCCATCCGCTCGAAGAACGGTTCGACCGGACAGACCCGCTCTATGTGATGCTGGCGTTGCGGAAGCGCCGCGATGGATGAGGTTTGTGCGGAGTGGGTTGCTTCGCGCAGACCAGGGTATCGTCCGGGTACGCCACGTCGTCCTGGCATGTCTCTGGATGCGCAGCCACATCGATGACAGGCATACGCTTCCACCTGATCGTTCTGGCAATCTACTCGTTTCTTGGCGTGATTCTTACCTGGCCGCTGGCGATCAACCCGATACGTGGTGTCATCGGTGCGGTCAATGGTGTCGATGCGTATCAGAACGTCTGGAACCTGTGGTGGATTGCGCACGCAATCCACCTCACTGCATAATCCGTTTTTCTCCCCGTTGCTCTACTATCCTGATGGCATCGATCTCTTCTGGCAGCCGATCGGCTTCAGTCAGGGCATCCTGGCGCTGCCGATAACCCTCGCCTTTGGACCGTTGCCGCATTCAATTGGGTGGTGCTTACCAGTTTTACTGTAGGCGGATATGCCACATTCCTCTTCACGAGACGGATCATCAGAGATGACAGAGCCGTGCTGGTTGCCGGCGCCGCCTTTGTTTGCTCGCCCTATCACATAGAGAAAATAATCGATGGCAATCTCGAAGTTGCTGCCATACAGTGGCATACGGCGTCCAGATAGCGCTGCAAACGCGCCTTTTTCGAGAGTCGCAGAAACGCGCATGGATTGCTGCGGTAGCGTTGACCGCAGCGATGGCGGTTGTCGATGGATATGCCGGACCCCACACCATCGTCGAGCGCCGGATCCACCCGTTCTACGCAACGCTTCCCCCACCCGACGGCGCGTTGATGCCGCTGCCGCTGTACATCAATATTAATTAATCGTAGTGAGAATCTGACAGCACAAACGGGGCATCGGTGGCCCATCATTGGCGGGTACGTCGCTCGCCCGCCAGCATACCCGTTTGCACAGTACACCCCAGGGATACGCGAGATCCAGTTTGGCGAAGTCGAGCAGCAGGATGTCGTTTGACCCGGATGGCCCGAATCTGCACGACAGGCACTTGCTGCATACCGAATTCGCTATATCACGCTTGACCTGGTGAGCAATAAGGAAGAGTATTTTGCGCGCGTGCGTCCTCTGCTGGCGGATTTGGGCATACCGTCGCCGATCTTTTCTGATGAAACGCTGGAGGTCTACGCAACACCGGATACCTGGCCTGTCACACCGGTTGCATTTTTGGTCGAGGGGTGGTAGCCGCTCGAACGCCAGCCGGATAGTGACGTTCGCTGGCGCTGGATGGAGGAGCAGGCTGAGGTGCGTCTGTTCAATCCTTCCGCCACTCCGACGTCTGTGCGAATCACGTGCTGGCTCGAAGCATACATCTCTTCACGATTGCTCACCTGGCTACTCGATGGCACAAACATGGGTACGTTCGATATCCCTTCTGGACGCACATCGGCGCACACACTCCATCTCTTGCTTCCTCCCAGTCAACACGTTCTGACACTACTGGCGCCTGCCACCCCCGATCCGGCGCATGCCGGCGCTCCGATCAGTGTGCACCTGTTTGCGCTCGATGTGCGGAGCCGGATTGATACACGGTAGTAAGCCGATACGCGTGACAGACGGAAAGTTGCATTTTTGCCAGGATCGCTTAAACTTGCGTCAGTGAGCAAACAAGCCACGTAATAGCGACCAGGAGCAACCCGTATGTCATCTCCGAATGATCCTGTCGATGAACTGGAACGCCTGCGCCGTCGCGTTGCCGAACTCGAAGCTTTGCTGGCGCAACGCCAGCAGGAAGACGAAGTTACCCAACGACTGAAGGCGATCATCGAATATACGCCAGACTTGATCGCCACTGCCGATAGCGAAGGACGGGTGATCTTCATCAATCCGGCCGGTCTGCGTCTCCTTGGCAGAGTGGATATTCTGGCGGAAGAGACACGTTTTCACCGGTTTCATCCATCCTGGGCAGCCGACCTGATCCTCAGCCAGGGGTTGCCGCATGCTGCACGCGAAGGGTTCTGGAGCGGCGAAACGGCAGTGCTCGATCCGCAGGCACAGGGACGGGAAATACCGGTCTCACAGGTCATCATCGCACACAAAAATGCCGCCGGATCGGTTACCCACTACTCGACAATTATGCACGATATGAGCGAGAGGCGCAGGATCGAAGCAACCGTGCGCGATAGTGAGCAACGCCTGCTACGCTTTCTCGATGCGCTGCCGGTCGGGGTTTTCGTCGTCGAACCGGACGGTCGCCCCTTCTATGCCAACCGTAGCGCTTTTGAGATACTTGGCAAGGGGATTATACCCAATGTCGCCACCGATCAACTCGCCGAGGTGTATCGCGCTTTCGTGGCCGGAACCGATCAACCCTACCCTGCAGAGCGTATGCCGCTGGTGCGCGCCTTGCACGGAGAGGAATCATCGGTCGACGACATGGAGATCGAGCGCCCTGATGGTCGCATACTGATCGAGGTCAGCGGCGTGCCGATCCGAGATGCGGAGGGACGCATTCTGTACGGTATGGTGTCGTTCACAGATATCACGCTGCGACGACGTGCGGAGGAAGCCATTCGTGAACGTGCACTGCAACAGGAAGTGATCGAGGCGCAACAGGCGGCGCTGCGTGAACTGAGTACGCCGCTGATGCCGATCGCCGAGGGGGTAGTGGTCATGCCGATCATCGGCATGATCGATAGCCGCCGCGCGCAGCAGATTATGGAAACATTGCTCGAAGGCATTGCTGCCCATAGCGCCGATATTGCCATCCTGGACATTACCGGTGTCAGAGTGGTCGATACGCAGGTTGCCGGTGCGCTGATCCGGGCAGCGCAGGCAGCGCGGATGCTGGGTGCGAAGGTGGTGCTCAGCGGGATCAGCGCCGAGGTTGCGCAGACGCTGGTGCATATCGGCGCCGAAATGCAGGACATGATCGCGCTGCGCAGTCTACAACAGGGTATTGCATATGCGCTGACGCCGCGACAGCAGTTGTAGCATACGCTTTTTTGCCCTGCCGCACCAGCACGTCGCCTCTATGCCCTTATCATCCCGCTTTGGCGCGGCAATGTTGCCCGCCTGCCTTCACGCCTTCGCAATACGCGGCATGCCACGCATATCAACGAGCGAATCCAGATATGGCGAGGGCAAAGGCAATGCCTTCACCTTCCCAACATCGCATAACGGTTGCCGCATCGAGGCGACTCCCGGTCAGGGCGCTATGGCACACCCCAGCGAACCGAATAGAGATCGGTTCCGGTGTAACATTCGACCGCTGGTGACCCGTCGCTGGAGAGCCAGAGCACCTTAGCGGCGACCTGGGGGTGATGCACCCCGATGGTTATATCGAACTGCGCGACCGCAAGAAGGATATTATCATCAGCGGCGGCGAAAACATCTCGACCATCGAAATCGCGCGGGTGCTCTATCAGCATCCGCTGGTGCTGGAGGCGACAGTCATCGGGGTTCCTGATGATCGGTGGGGCGAAACGCCCAAGGCATTCGTTCTGCTCAAGCCCGGCGCACAGACAACCGCCAACGAGATCATCACCTTTTGCCGCGAGCGATTGGCGCATTTCAAGTGCCCGAAGTTCGTCGAGTTCGTCGAGAGTCTGCCCAAAACATCGACCGACAAAATCCAGAAGTTCGTCCTGCGGGAAAAGGAGTGGGCCGGCTATGAGAAGCGAATCCATTGAGCGTTAGTGCGTCTCCTGCAAACACATCATTTCACTGCAGAGGTGCAGCGGACGCAGCGAGCACTGAACAGAAAACGCTGCACGTCCGGCGCCGGTGTCACGGTCGTCAGCGTTTTTCCAGGTGCGTTGACCATTGTTCACCTCTGCTGCGTCGCACGAGCATCCGCTTCCGGCGGAGTGGAGCCCGGCATTCACTTCGGTCGCCGCGTGCGGCACGCGCCGGTGCTTGCAGTCGCCCGTGGAGTGTTCAATCCCAATCTGTCTAACCTGTGTGAACACTGCCATGAGACTCATCACGCGGCGCAATACTGATCGATGGCGACAGTTTTCCAGGCATTCGCAAAAGTAAGGGACGGCGTACATGTCCGCCCAACCAACAGACTCAGAGCGGGTAACGCTTCGCGGCGGGTTGCCGGGAACGGCAACATTCTTGTACACCGAAGCGGACGGCAGC
>DAOUBK010000091.1:0-5063 GCA_034432635.1 Roseiflexus sp. | reverse complement strand
AACGATCTGGCGATGCTTCATGTTGCCTGTGCGTGGATCACCTTTCGTGCTGCCAAAGTTTTCGGATAGGCTCTAACAGTTTTACGCAGCCGCTCCAAATCCGGTGCATCGGTATCACCGACGGGTATGCAGCGCTGCCAAGCGTTCGGCAGCGGCATCGATGGTTTCCAGGCGCTTGGCGAAGCAGAAACGCGCCAGTTTGGGCGCTCCCGTTGCGTCGCTGTAGAATGCTGAAGTGGGAATGGCTGCCACCCCAATGTCGGTCGTCAACCACCGGCAGAAAGCGCGGTCGTCGGTGTACCCCAGCGTACTGATGTCGGCAGAGATGAAGTAGGCGCCTTCGACCGGAAGCGTCGGTAACCCAACCGACTCGAGCGCCTGCTGCAATCGGGTACGGCGCTCGCTATAGTCGCGCAGCAGTTCACGGTAGTATCCGTTGACCGGCGCCTGTTCCAGTGCGATGGCTACTGCTTCCTGCAACGGCGACGATGTGGCGAATGTCACCCACTGGTGCGCCTGGCGCAACGCCTGGTTCAGATGCGCCGGTCCGACCGCATAGCCGATCTTCCACCCGGTGACACTGAAGGTTTTTCCAGCGCTGTTGATGGTGAGTGTGCGTTCCCACATACCGGGGAGCGTCGCCAGCGGTACGTGAGTGCTGCCGTCGAAGACCAGTCGATCGTACACTTCGTCGGTGATCGCAAGAGTGTTGTATTCCTGACAGAGTTCGGCAATGAGGCGCAACTCAGCGCGGGTGAAGACCTTGCCGGTCGGGTTGTGTGGCGTGTTGACGAGAACAAGCGTCGGATGACGCATAAACGCGGCGCGCAGTTCCGCCTCGTCGAACCACCACGTCGTGTGGGTGCGATCTGGCGGGTGGAGGCGCACCGGCAGAGGAATGCCGCCTGCCAGGGTAATGTCGGGTACGTAGGCATCATACGCCGGCTCGAAAATGACGACTGTATCGCCCGGCTCGATAAGTGTCAGCAGCGCATCGCACAACGCCTCGGTTGCGCCGCTGGTGATCGTGACTTCGCGTTGCCAGTCCACCGCGCGCCCGTAGTCGCGCTCCCACTGCGCAGCCACTGCCTGGCGCAGGCGAGGCAATCCGGGCATCGGAGCGTACTGGTTGATGTCGGCGGCGATTGCGGCTGCCGCTGCTTCCTTGATGAATGCCGGACCTGGAAAATCGGGAAAGCCCTGTCCCAGGTTGATCGCGCTGCGCTCCAGCGCCAGCGCGCTCATTTCGGTGAAGATGGTCGTGCCGAAGCCCGCCACACGGCGGGCAAGCCTGCCGGTCATGCGTTCGCTCCCTGAATACAGTTACCACGTCTTCTGCTTCGCCGATACTGTATCGTACCATACCTGATGTCAATGTGCAGAAGCGATGCACAGATTGAAACCCGTGCTGCTGTGTGGTACGATGCGGTATGCAGGGCGACAGAAGTTCTCCCGAATCATCCCGTTCAATGGAATGCTGGTTATGAGTGCGCCGGATAGTCGGTTGAGACAACGGTTGCGTCGTTTCTGTCAGGTGTTGTCACGTCTGCGTGAAGCGGTGGACCTGGCTGCAGAGCGTCCCCTCTCTAGGCTCGAAGAGCAGGGACTGATTCAGGCATTCGAGTTCACGCACGAACTTGCGTGGAATGTACTCAAAGATTTTCTGGAGCTTCAGGGGGTTGCCCTGCTGTACGGCTCGAAAGATACCACTCGCGAGGCGTTTAGACGCGGTCTGCTAGATCAGGGTGATGTGTGGATTGGACATGATCCGCGACCGTAATCTCACATCGCATACGTACAATGAAGAGACGGCGAGATAGATCGCTGGTGCAATCATCCAGCGCTATTTTCCTCAATTGGTCACACTGGCCGATAAAATTGAACAGTTGCTGACCAGAGTTCCATGAAATACGGTTTGAACGATACAACCATCGAACAGATTCGGGTAGTGCTTTCCCGTTATCGAGAGGTGGAGCGCGCCGTGCTCTACGGCTCGCGTGCGCGCGGCACTGCAAAGATCGGATCGGATATCGATCTGACACTGATCGGCGGCGACGATCTGGATCTCTCGATTCTGGGGAAGATTTTTGATGACCTCGATGATCTGCTGCTGCCATATACGTTCGACCTGTCGCTCTTCAGCCTGATCAGCGATCCAGACATGCGCGCGGAGATCCAGCGCACCGGCGCAGTGTTCTATGAACGCCGTACAGAGCCGTGTCTGAAAGAATCGTAACCGCATCTGATCTTGACCGGAGGCGCGGCATGACGTATGCTGAGTGGCAGTGCAGGACACGCCGGGGCTGTAGGAGGTGATACGTACACGCAACGATCAATAAAAGCGCATGGACTGCGGGTTCTTCCCCGCAGTTGACGAGGTGGAGGTTCCCTGTCGCGCGACAGGGCTAACGTCGGCAGCGCCGACGGAACATCGAGAGATCAGCGGATGCCTCTCAGGCGCGCTGCCGCCTGTGAGCGCTCCGGTAAACCCATCCGGCGACGGGTGGAACAAAGCGGAGCGCAGCAAGCACCCCTTCCTGCAAGACGCACCGAAGACTGCGGATGCCCCGCGCAGTTAGGCGTCATTCTCATCTCAAGCGCTGGTTCGGAACCGGTTGCGCGGCGTGCAACGCCGCGCAGCGAATCTTCGTGCGTGCAGAAAGGAAGAGCGCATGTGTGGGATTGTTGGCTATATTGGACCGCGTGATGCCGGTGAGGTGCTGCTCCACGGTCTGGGGCGGCTCGAATATCGTGGCTATGACTCGGCGGGCATTGCCGTTGATGACGGGCGACAGTTACAATTGCGGCGCAGTGTTGGCAAACTGGCAAACCTGGCAGCACAGTTGCGCGAGCAACCGGTTGCCGGGCGCTGTGGCATCGGACATACCCGTTGGGCGACACACGGCGGTGTTACCGAGGAAAACGCGCATCCACATCGCGACGCCTCAGGCGAGATTGTGGTGATCCAGAACGGCATCGTCGAAAATTATCTCGAACTGAAGGAGCGTCTGATCGGGCACGGTCATCAGTTTGCCTCGCAGACCGATACCGAAGTCATCGCCCGTCTCCTGGGCGAATACTACGCCGAAACCGGATCGCTGGAACAGGCGATGCGCCGCACGCTCGCCGAGTTGCGCGGCGGTAATGCGGTGGTGGCGATGACGCGCCGTGAGCCGGGGCGCATCATTGCCGCACGCCTGGGACACGCAGGCGGGATCGTCATTGGTGTGGGCGACGATGAAATGTTCGTTGCGTCCGATGTACCGGCGATCCTCGATTATACCCGGCGCGTCATCTTTCTCGACGACCGCGAAATCGCGGTGATCGACGCTGGTGGGGCGACGGTCTCGCGCCTAGATGGAACGCCGGTCATTCGTGCTCCAATGACCATTCCCTGGGATCCGGTGTCTGCCGCCAAAGGCGATTCCAAGCATTTCATGCGGAAGGAGATCTTCGAGCAGCCGCGTGCGCTGACCGATGTGCTGCGTGGGCGGATCGATCTCGACCATGGCGCAGTACTGCTCGATGAACTTGCCTTCGATGAGCAGGAACTACGGCAACTGGAACGGATCTACGCGGTAGGGTGCGGGACGGCGTGGCACGCGGCGCTGGTGGCGAAGTTTGCTATCGAAACGCTGGCGCGATTGCGCGTCGAAGTGGATTATGGCTCCGAGTTCCGCTACCGCGACCCGCTCATCAGTGAGCGCGCCGCCGTGCTGGCGATCACTCAGAGTGGTGAAACCGTCGACACGCTAGCGGCGATGGAAGAAGCACGGCGGCAGAAGGCAAAGAGTATTGCCATCGTCAATGCGGTTGGGAGTCAGGCAGCGCGGCTGGCGGATGGCGGGGCGATCTACCTGCACGCCGGTCCTGAAATCGGCGTCGCTTCGACCAAGGCATTTACCACGATGCTGGTGGCGTCCTGCCTGCTGGCGTTGCGGTTGGGCGCAGCGCGAGGGGTGCTCTCCACCGACGAGGTGCGTCGTTACATTCAGGCGCTGATCGAACTTCCCGGCAAGGTCGAGCGTATTCTGGCGCGCCAGGAGATCTACGAAGAACTCGCCGAGCGCTACCACAACGCGCGTGATGCGCTATACCTCGGCAGGCAGGTGAACTATCCAGTGGCGCTGGAGGGGGCGCTGAAACTGAAGGAGATCAGTTACATCCACGCCGAGGGGTATCCAGCAGGTGAAATGAAGCATGGTCCGATTGCCCTGATCGACCGTGATCTGCCGGTGGTGTGCATTGCCATGCGCGACAGCGTCTACGAGAAAATGATCTCGAACATCGAACAGGTTCGGGCGCGCGGCGGGCATGTGATCGCCATTGCTGCCGAAGGTGACGCCTTGATTGCATCGAAAGCGGATTATGTGATCGAAGTGCCACAAACATTGCCGCTGTTGACACCAGTGCTCACCAGTGTGCCGATGCAACTGCTAGCGTACCACGTCGCCGTGCGTCGCGGGTGCGATGTGGATCAGCCACGCAATCTGGCAAAGAGTGTGACGGTGGAATGAAGTCGAGCCGGTGGATGCGGCACCTGCCGATCACGGTCATGCCGGGGCATGCCAGGCACGCAAACGCCGCGCGGCAGTGCATCGCAGCGCCGGTAGACACCAGGAGAAAATGCAGGGGCGATGCATGCGTTGCCCCTGCCGATGTGCGTTCAAAGGCGGATAGAACATATAGGCCAGCGCAACTTCTGCGGCATCGGGACGCCCCAGCGCAGGTCTCTCGTCTCCTCTCTCCTGCATGCGCGGGTTCAGGGACGGACAGAAAATATGAGCTAACACAACTTCTGCCGCATCGGCACACCTTAGCGCAGGCCGCAGCTTCCCTCTCCCGCGAGGCGGGAGAGGGGCTAGGGGTGAGGGCATTCAGGGCGTTCCCAAGCCCTATTCCCGCTCACGCGTGCATGTTCTTTCCACCCTTGAAGATGCGCGGGAGAGGGGTCGGGGGTTAGGAGGCCGGCAAGGGCTATCTCACGTTGACCGACTGAACGCTTGTGCGAAAATCGCAACGTCAAGTTGGTAGACCACGCGTCAATGTACAGAAAAATACTT
>DAOUBK010000090.1:0-52098 GCA_034432635.1 Roseiflexus sp. | reverse complement strand
GCGCTATCGTGACTGAGTTCGGCTTCACCGCCCATCTTCAGGCGCGCGGCGAAGCGGCCCACGCGCTCAAACGCGAAGCGGGCTTCGGCGCGCGGCGCTGGGGGGTCGAAGGGACGCCCAGGTGGTTGAACCAATTTCGCCGCATCCTGGTGCGCTGGGAGAAGAACCCTGAGAACTACGCCGCGTTTCTGCCTTTCGCTTGTGCCTTGATCGCCTTCCGCGCTGCCGGGTTATTCGGATAGGCTCTAAGGGCGGGAGGTCACCCACCCCCGCCTGCCCGCGCTGGGTGCGAGAGAGCCTCCATCCCGACTCGCCCCCGCTGGGGGCGGGAGTCACCTGGTCGGCGTGGGGTGGCAGTGCGTGCGGTTCAATGGGGTGGTCGAGTCGGAGGCTCGCGCTTCCAGAGGGCATACCAGCTCCTGCGCACAGCAGTGCGTTGTCCGGATGCGGCGCCAGGGTGATGATGAGGGAGCGTGCCATGGCTGCTATGACGCCAGCCTCGATATCAGGTGTTCCGTAAGCAGGCGCCGCATTTTTCCAGGGACGCGGCTCGAACAACGCTGTCGAATGTGAACGCAGCGAGGCGCTGCACGCATTGCCTGAGAAGACACAAGGCGCGCACCTGGCGGAGCGTCACAAGGATGTCGTAGAAATGCGGGGTCGCGCGCAGGGATCGTCTGGTGTGCGACTTCCTGGTTCCCGGTTCTCAGTTGCCGGTTCTCGGTTCTCGATGCAGGATCTCGTGCAGGAATCGACCGGTATGCGACGCCTCGATCAGTGCCACTTCTTCAGGGGTGCCGGTCGCCACAACCCTGCCACCCTCGTCGCCTCCCTCCGGTCCCATGTCGATGATCCAGTCCGCCGTTTTGATAACGTCGAGATTATGCTCGATGACAAGCACGGTATTGCCCGCATCCACCAGGCGGTGCAGCACCGTTAGCAGGCGTTGCACATCGGCAAAGTGCAACCCGGTCGTCGGTTCATCCAGAATGTACATCGTGCGACCGGTTGCAGTACGTGCCAGTTCCTTCGCCAGTTTCACCCGCTGCGCTTCGCCGCCGGAGAGGGTCGTTGCCGACTGACCGAGTTTGATGTAGTCCAGCCCGACGTCGTGGAGTGTTTGCAGGATGCGCCTGATGCGCGGCACATTGTCGAAGAACTCCAGCGCCGTCTGGACATCCATGTCGAGCACGTCGGCGATTGACTTACCCTTGTATTTGACCTGCAATGTTTCGCGGTTGTACCGTTTCCCCTTGCAGACATCGCAGCGCACCCAGACATCCGCCAGGAACTGCATGTCGATGCGCTTTTCGCCATTCCCTTCACAGGCTTCGCATCGCCCGCCCTTCAGGTTGAACGAGAAGCGTCCAGCGTTGTAGCCGCGCAGTTTTGCCTCATTGGTCGAGGCGAACAGTTCACGGATCAGATCGAACAGTTTGACATATGTTGCCGGGTTAGAGCGTGGGGTGCGCCCGATTGGTTGCTGGTCGATATCGATCACCTTGTCGAGATGTTCCAGTCCGCGCAAGGCACGGAACGGTCCCGGCTTCAACTGTGCGCGGTTCAGACGGTTTGCCAGCGCGGGGTACAGTGTTTCGGTGATCAGCGATGATTTGCCTGACCCGGAGACGCCGGTCACGCAGATGAAAACGCCGAGTGGAAAGCGAACGGTCACGTCGCGCAAATTATTCATGGTTGCGCCTTCGAGTTCGAGCCACGGACCCTCCGCCTGATCGGTTGCGTGATCAGTCCGGCGACGGCGGCGTGGCATCGCCTGCACCGTATCGGCGCCCGGACGTACCCGTGCAGTGCGACGCTGCTGCGGAACCGGAATGTCCAGTCGCCCCGACAGATACGCGCCGGTCAGGGAGTGGGGCGTTGCAGCAATCTGGTCAGGCGGACCGGCTGCAACCACCTCACCGCCTTTGACACCTGCCCCTGGACCGAAGTCGATAATCCAGTCGGCTGCCTGCATGGTTTCCAGATCGTGCTCGACCACCACCACGGTATTGCCCAGATCGCGCAATTTCAGCAGCGTATCGAGCAACTTGCGATTGTCACGCTGGTGCAGCCCAATGCTCGGCTCGTCGAGAATATAGGTGACGCCGACAAGACCGGAGCCGATCTGGGATGCCAGGCGAATACGCTGCGCCTCGCCGCCGGAGAGAGTCGGCGCAGGACGTTCGAGGGTGAGGTAATGCAGACCGACATTGAGCAGGAACCCCAGCCGCTCGCGGATCTCCTTGAGCACATCGCTGACGATCGCCATCTGGTAGTCGCTCAGCGGTGTGACGATCAGGTGGGGCGCAGCGCCGTTGCCTGCCACGTGCCCATTCAATGCGGCCAGATGCTGCGGGTCTACCGGCATGCCGCTCAGGGCGTGCACCCATGCCATCGCCCCGGTAATCGTCAGGCGGGTCACATCGCGTAGCGACCACCCGCCGACCCTGACCGCCAGGCTTTCGGGGCGCAGACGCGCGCCGCCGCAAGCCGGGCAGGGTTGTTCGCTCATGAAACTCTGGTAATACTCGCGGGTATAGTCGCTGCCCGTCTGTTGATAACGACGACGGATTTCACTTGCCAGCCCCTCCCAGGGACGCATGAACTCGCCACGACTATCACTGGTTTCATCGCCCCAGCGAAAGCGAATCCGCTCCTTTCCACTGCCATAGATAATGACATGGCGCGCCTGCTCGCTGAGGTGTTCCCACGGTGTATCGAGATCGAACCCGTAGTGATGCGCAATTGCCAGTAACGCGCGGTATCCCCACGAGTCGCGTTTCTTGCGCAGTTCACCCCAGTAGGTCACAGCGCCTTCGTGCAGGGTCAACGATGGGTTGGGTACGAGTAGTAGCGGGTCTACCTCCATCCGGACGCCGAGACCGGTACATTCGGGGCAGGCGCCCTGTGGACTGTTGAACGAGAACATCTGCGGCGACAGTTCGGGAAACGAAATGCCACAATGGACACAGGTGTTGGCTTCGCTCATCAACCACTCTTCCACGTCGCCGGATGGGTTCTGGATGCTGATAACCAGTTGCCCCTCACCGACGCGCAGCGCCTGTTCGACACTATCGGTCAGGCGGGTGACGAACGCGTCCCAATTGCTCTGTGCGCCGGCCTGTGCTTTTCCAATCGAGCCGTGTGCAACACGCACTTGATTGGTTGCTTCTTCGCGCACCGGTATGGCCAGACGATCGACCACGATCTCGATAGTATGCCTGACCTTCTTGTTGAGTTTGATCTCGCCTGCCAGGTCGCGTATTTCGCCATCGACGCGCACCCGTACGAACCCCTCGGCGCGCGCTTCGGCGAACACGTCCTTGTACTCGCCTTTGCGTTGTGACACGAGTGGCGCCAGCACCATAAAACGTGTGCCAGCCGGCAACGTCAGCACGCGATTGACGATCTGCTCGGCGCTCTGTGAACTGACCGGTCGCCCGCACATATGGCAGTGCTGCGTTCCAACGCGAGCGTACAGTAGCCGCAGATAGTCGTAAATCTCGGTGACGGTGCCGACGGTCGAGCGGGGGTTTTTCGACGCGCTCTTCTGCTCGATGGCAATCGCCGGCGAGAGTCCGCCGATGTAATCGACCTTCGGCTTTTCCATCTGTCCAAGAAACTGACGGGCATATGCCGAGAGCGACTCGACGTACCGGCGCTGTCCTTCGGCATACAGCGTATCGAACGCCAGCGACGACTTTCCCGAACCCGAGACGCCGGTCAGTACCACCAGTTTGTCGCGTGGGATTTCGAGGTCGATACCTTTCAGATTGTGCTCACGCGCACCCTTGATAACGATAGCGTCTTTTGGCATACTCCGGCGACCTTTCGCAAGACACACAGCGTGTCCGCCCTGATCGGCGCACATGCTGATCGGGAAGATGATACGCTCACAGATGATATGAACAGACGTGCGACAGTATAGCACTGCCCGGCGTCCGGGTCAATCGAGCGCGAGCATTTCGTCGATGAATTACGTTTCCGGGTGCAAACAGGGATGTTCGCGCATCGCGGGAGTTGGGCTGCGTGTCCAGATGGCATTTACGAAAGAAGTCCGGAGCGGTGAACCAAGGCTTGCCTGCCGACGAGCAATCCCACGTCAACACCAGGACACATGCACTTCACGAAACACGATGGTCAAAGAACCACCACGTTACCAGAACCGAAAGTGCATACAGCGCCGCAGTGGCAACGAACAGCGGTGCGAAACCGTACCGTTCCTGAACGAACGTACTGATCAAAGGCGCAATGAGAAACCCGGCACTGTACGCTGCTCCCAGCAATCCGATCATAAACGGTCGCGCGTGCTCTTCGGTCTGTTCCATTGCATAGGCATCGTAGAGCGGCGCCGCCATGTTGGAGGCAACGACCCGCGCCAGTGCCGCAATAGTTGCCAGCCACAGATCGGAGGCAGCGCCCAACAGGAGCAGGAGCGGTACACCCAGGGCGCGGGTCACAATCACGGTGCGCATCTTCCCCAGGCGCGCTGCCAGCGCCGGACCGGTCAGCGCTGCCAGTCCGGTCGCCACATCGAATCCGGCGAAAAGGACGCCGAGTGCGCGGTTGTCGAGACCGAACCGCTCCCGGAAGTAGAGGTTGAGATAGGGAATGAGCAGCGCCGCTCCCCATGAGATGAGGAATGGCGGCAGCAAAAGTCTGACCACCAGCGCCGGTTTGCGCATCAGTGCGTGCAGCGGCGCCGGCAGACGCCTGAACCACGGTCGGGCAAGAGTCAGCCAGGGAGGTGCGCGCTTGGCGAGCGCGTCTGTTTCTACCGGAGGAGCGGCGCTTGCCGACAATGGTGACGTCGATGTCCGCTCTTCTTCACGAATCAACAACAGCGGTGGGAGCGATGCCAGCGCACCGATCCCGGCAATGGCAAACACCGCACGATAGGTCATGCTGCTGTCGCTCGGAACATCGAGCAGATACGCCACTGCATCGGCAAGAAACCCTGCGCCAAAGTTGCCAATACCATTCAAACTGATAGCGATCGCGGCGCTGGCACTGAACAGATAATCGCGGGTCGTATCATTGCTGAGACGCATCATGAGCGGCGCTGCCGTCACCTGCGCCAGTACCGCTGCCATTCCCATACACGCGGCGGATACGATCAGCGACGCCGCCTGCGGCAGTGCGGCAAACAGCAGCAGTCCAGTGGCGTACAGCACTGCCGATGCTGCAAGTGCACGGCGCAACCCCAGGCGCTGGACACTCAACCAGAGCGGCAGGCTCAACAGGGCTGCCGTACCCTGCGTTACCGTCTGCAAAACGCCGAGAAATCCGCGCGAATACCCCAGCGCCGCTACTGCCAGGTTGTAGTACAGCACCACCACCGACAGACTGAGCGTGAGGATCGCCAGGTGCAGGAGATAGCGCCGCGCGCCGGTCTCCAGCGTCCTGGCTGTCATCTTCACCCGTGCCATCTTGCTTCACGGCGGACGCAGAGCAGGAGCATCTTCGTGTGCGTCTTCATCTGCTGCCCGACGTCGGCGCAGAACCGGATGTGGAAGTGAATAACTGAAGGCAGGGAAATACCCTGGTTGTTCTGATCGAACAGTCGTGCAGGTGCGCAATCCGGAGTTCACCCATTCAACATCTGCAGACCCACGCACGGTTCACGTGAACCGATGCTCCTCCGGGTCGTTCATATCGAATCCCACCGCATCGAGGCGCTGCCAGAGTTCGTCCGGGATGGGAACATGCGCCAGTTCCAGGGTAGCTGTAATTCGTTCAGGCTTACTGACACCCACAACGGTTGACGTAATACGTGGATCGCGCAGCGAGAACTGGAGCGCGGCAGCCGCCAGCGGCACGCCGTACTCCTGGCAGATCGCTGCCAGGGCGCGTGTGCGTTCAACCAGCGCCGGCGGTGCATCCTGGTACGCATAACGCGCATAGGCGTCCGGTCCCTTCGCTAGAATGCCGCTGCCATACGGCGCTGCGTTGACCACTGCCACCCCGCGTCTGGCTGCAACCTCGAGCAATGGTTCCGCCGAACGGTTCAGCAGCGTATAGCGGTTGTGCGTCTCGACCGCCATGAATGCGCCGGTTTCGACGTAGCGGATGAGCATGGGGATGGGACCGCCGGAAATACCGATGTGTTCGATCACCCCTTCTGCCTGGAAACGCTGCAACACCTCGAGCGGACCGCCTTTCCCCATCACATTCTCGAACGTTGTGTGTTCTGGATCGTGAATGTACACGAATTGCAGACGGTCGAGACCCAGCAATGTCAGGCTGCGCTCGACCGAGCGCCGGATCTGGTCGCCGCTGAAATCGCCGGTTGTCAGATTGCGGTCGGCTTTGGTCGCCAGTACAAAGCCGGGCGGGAGACCACCCAGATTGCGCAACACGATTCCGATCCGGCGTTCGCTTTCACCATCGCCATACGCCGCAGCAGTATCCAGGAAGTTGATCGGACTGCGGAAGGCCTCGGTCAGGGTTGCAACTGCCTGTTCTTCGGCAACACTGTAAGCGAAGGTTTCGGGCATATTTCCGAGAGGTGCGCACCCGATACAGATCGGTGTCACCTGGAAGCCGGTTCGACCGAGCGGACGACGTGGCAGGGTGTGTGATACGTGTGTCATTGCAGAGAGCCTGTGGGTGGTCAACGCGAAACCTGCCGATGATTATCGCAAAGGATCCGGACCGTGTCAAATCCAGCAGGTCAGGAGTAGCCGTTGAACGTTGCGCCCTGAAGGCGATGTTCACGAGGTCGAGTTCTTGCAGTGCCATTGCCCGTCGTCGTCGAACCTCATGGCAGGGTGGGACCCAGGAGAAACGCCAGACCGACCAGCGCCATGAACAGCAGCCAGGCGATACTGGTTGCGATGCCCATCCACGCCAGTATTTTCCCCTTCCCGTTGCCAACCCCCCACTTTATCTGGCTGAGGGCAACGATACCCGCTGCCACCGCTGCGATCATGCTCAGGTTGCGCAACGGTATGAGCAGCCTGTCGGTGATGACAACGGTCATATCGCCGGGTACGGGTTGCAAACGGAACAGCCAGATCACCAGTGCCATACTGAGCAGAGCAACGAGTCCGTTCGAAAAACTGACGATCGCCAGTACATTGGTTTTTGCCGGACTGCTCATGGCACACCAGTCCTTTCCATCGGATTGCTGTGAGATCATGATAGCACTCCGGAGCTAGTTCTGGATATTCCGGTGTGACCGAGAGGTACGGGAACAGTCCGGTGCCGGGTGGGACGGTTACCCCTGCGCTTCTCCCGCAAGCGCTGCGAGTTCGCGTGCCGACGGTGCCGCCTCTTCGCGGAAACGCGCTGCGCTGATCTGTGGTAGCAGCATGAGTGATATGACCATGGCAGCTGCCTGCAATGAGAAAACAACCACGTATCCGAGCATGCGGCTGTCGAGCAGGTTGGTCAGTGCATCACGGGTGACGCCGCTCAGTACCGTACCCAGCAATCGCGCCATTGAGTTGGCGACCCCCCATGCTCCCACGAATGCGCCAATCTGGCCAGGAATCGTCATGTCCAGCATCAGCGACAGGTTGGCAGCCGTTGAAATACCGCTGCCAAACCCAAACATGATCAGGCTGGGGATGAAGATTGCCGGTATGTTCAGAAAGCCGCTCCCGGCAATCAATGCCAGTCCAAGCGCCACCAGCGACCCGCCGACGGCGGCTGCGAATGGTTTCCCCTGTCGCCGCGCGATTGGACTTGTGACCAGCAATCCGCTCAGCAATGCCACGCCCCAGATCGACGTGTAGCGCGTCGTTACCTCGACCGGTACGCCGAATACGTCGGCGGCGAATGGTTCGAGCAGCACGTCCTGTCCCAGAATAGCGATCAGCAGCAGCACCAGATAGACGAAGAACAGGCGCGCCTGCGGCGTTCCGGCAACGGTTGCGATCATCTGCGCAAAACTGCGTCGCTCAGGGGTGCGCGGCGCTGTGTCGCGCGTCTCCAGACGCCACAGGGCAGCAATGCCGATCAGCAGCGCCACGCCACACACAACGTAGAACGCTGTAAACAGCGCATCCGGCGAGTAGTCGCGCAGCATGCGCGAGAGGCTGATGCCGGCGATAATCACCCCGACAATCAGCATGAACCACATCACGCCAACCGTGCGCGCACGGTATTCTTCGCCCGAAAGTTCCGTTGCCAGCGCCAGGTACGAGACGGTTGCAAAGTTGAACCCCATGCCCCACGCGACGAATGCCAGGATGCCGAGCGGCAGTCCTGACCAGAAGTTTTCCGCCATGGCGAATGCCGCAGTCGGCGACAGCGCCGATCCGCCAGCGCACAGGATCAACCCGATGATGGTGTACGGCGTGCGGCGGAGCCCAAGCAATGGATGTCGATCAGAGAATGAGCCAATCCAGATCTGGATTGGCGAGAAAGCATAGGGGAGCGCAATCAGCAACGCTACCAGCGATGCCGGCAGGCGCAGTTCACTGATCATGATCCGGTTCAGTGTGCTCTCGATGGGAACCGCAGTCAGTGCGACTGCGACATTGATCAACCCCAGGCGAAGAATGGTAGTCCAGCGCATAGCATTCCCTAAACGCATCAAAGAAGGTTGATTGCAGGACTGCAATCAATCTGTTACCGCCCTGATCGTAGCAGGTGTATCTTCTGCATGCTATTATACCTGTGAACAGTAGAACACAAATGGCGGCAAGCACGCCGTCTGATCGTTACCGGGCTGGAGCGATATTCCTCACGCTCCCGACACAGGAAAACGGGTGATTGTCATGGAACCTTACGACCCGCAACCCAACGAACCGGGTGAACTCCCTGTTTACCTCTCGATCATTGGTCTTGCAGCGCTGCTCTGTTTCGCATTCATGATGACCGCCAGTTTCTGGCTGACGACCGTTGTGCTTGTGCTAGGGTGTCTGCATCTGGCGCGGTATTTTCCCGCAGCCGACGAGATTGTGCAGAATGACATTGCGCTGCGCTGGTTGCGCCGCCTGACCCCCCTGATCATCTTCGGTATCTTCACATTTCAGGTGATGATGCAGCGATCAACGTAGGATCGCTGCACAGGCATTGCGCCTGTGTTGCCGCGCAGGTTCAGACGATTGCTCCACCACAGACGGATCCGATTGGCACGTGTTCCCGCAGCCTGTTTGAGAGTGCTGCTTATCGATCCGGTGTGGCAGTCTGTCGCGCCTTGCCTGGAATCATCCCTGCCGCGTGTTCCAGCGCCAGTTGCATCTTGCGTACCCGGTCCACCAGTTTCTCGGAGCTGAGACTTTCCCGCAACCGGTCGACGAGCAGCGGAAACGCGAACGGTGTAGGACGGGGAACATCGACGATGATGATCCGTCCGGCGGCAATGCGCCTTAGCGCCGTCGCCAGGCGGCTGTGTTCCAGCTGGCGTTCCAGCACTTCGCGCCGCGCCTGTTCCAGCAGTCGGTTCTCCGGGTCGTACCGTGCGAATACATCGTACATCAGGCTGCTCGATGCCTGAATCTGCCGTGCGCTCTTCTCGCCGGGGTATCCTTCGTACACCAGTCCGGCGATCCGTGCAATCTCGCGAAACTGGCGCTTTGCCATTTCGGTTGCATTCATGCTGGCGATAATGTTGTCTGCCAGATGTTCAGTGCTGAAGAGTGGCATGTGCGCACCGTGTATCTCCCATCGTCGCTCGCCGTGGGTGGTGTCGAGCGTCATGCCAGACGCCTCCAGCAGCAGCGCGGGTTCGGGTGCGAGCAACTCAAAACCGTAATCGTTCATCGCCAGGGTGAAGGTGATCGGACGCAGGCGGCTGAGACGATATGCGATCAGCGCAGCCATCCCTTCGTGTACCAGGCGTCCCTCGAACGGGTAGAAAAAAAGGTGATACCCCTCACGGGTCTGTGTCCGCTCGATCAGCAGTTCATCGGCGGCTGGAAGGAGCGACCACCGCGCCTGCACTTCCAGCAGCGGACGCACTGCCTCCATCTCGGCATCACAAAAGACACCGCTGCGCGCCGCTTCGATCCGCGCACGAATCGCGCGGGATAGTTCGGTCGAGAGCGGCATGCGTCCTCCCAGCCAGCGTGGCGTGACTCCATCGCGCCGTGTCGTCTTGCGCACGAAGATGGTCATATCGCGCAATTGTACGAACTCCAGCGCCTTGCCGGCGAAAAAAAAGATATCCCCTGGCTTCAGGAGCGCGGCAAATGACTCTTCGACAGTGCCAAGAGTTCCACCCCGCACATACTGCACCTTGATCGCTGATTCGCTCACAATTGTGCCAATACTGACCCGATGGCGCCGCGCGACAGAATCGTTTGTTACAACATAGCGTCCATCGTGTTCGATAACGCGATGGAATTCCGGATAGGCGCGCAATGATGCGCCGCCCTGCACCACAAAATCGAGTGCCCACCACCATTCGGCATCGCTCAGGTTGCGGAAGGCGCGCGTGGTACGCACTTCGGCGAGCAGTTCACTGCCAACAAAACCTCCGCCCAACGCGCAGGTCACCAGGTGTTGCACGAGCACATCGAGCGGCGCTTCGAGTGGAGGGCGGTTCTCGATGTGGTTGTGCGCAAGCGCATCACGCGCTGCTGCGATTTCGATCAGTTCCAGCGCACTGGCAGGTGCAAATGTAACGGTGCTGACAGCGCCGGGTTGATGACCACTCCGCCCGGCGCGTTGCATCAGGCGCGCAATCCCTTTGGGGCTGCCAATCTGAATGACCTGATCGACAGGTGAGAAATCGACGCCGAGATCGAGGGTCGAGGTGCACACCACACAGCGCAGGCGTCGGGCGCGTAACGCTGCTTCGACCCACTCGCGCACTTCGCGGTCCAGGGAGCCATGGTGGAGCGCCAGCGCGCCAGCCCAATCCGGGCGTGCGTCGAGTAATGCCTGGTACCAGATCTCCGCCTGTGCGCGCGTATTGGTGAAGACCAGTGTTGTCGCACTGTGCTCAATCTTCGCCACGACCTGCGGCAGCAGTTGTAAACCCAGATGTCCTGCCCACGGAAAGCGTTCGATGGTCTCCGGCAACAGGGTCTCGATCACAACCGGCTTGGGGATCAATCCGCGCACGACCTTGCCGCGCGACGGTTGTTCGGCAGCCGCAGGGAGAAGTGCATCCAGCGCCTGATCCAGGTTGCCCATCGTCGCTGAAAGCCCCCAGATGCGAGCAGAAGGGCGCAGTCCACGGAGTCGCGCCAGCGCCAGTTCGACCTGGACGCCGCGTTTGGTTGAGAGGAGTTCGTGCCACTCGTCGACGACGATTATCCGCAGGTCGGCGAACAGATCGCGCCACTCGGGCTGGGTGAGCAGTAACGAGAGGCTTTCGGGGGTGGTCACCAGCGCAGTCGGCAGGCGACGCCGCTGACGGGTGCGTGTGGCGGAGGGTGTATCGCCGGTACGTGCTTCGACCTGCCAGGGAACGCCGAGGTCATCGAGCGGTGCGCGCAGCGCTTCAACGGTGTCGGTTGCCAGGGCGCGCAAGGGTGTGATCCACAGCACACGCAGCGGTAGTGTGGCGTGTTCGGATGGTGTGGACGCCAGCCATTCCGCAATTGGACCCATCCATGCGGCGTATGTTTTACCTGCGCCGGTTGTGGCGTGGATCAGGCCGCTTTCGCCTGCCAGATACGCCCGCCAGACCTCACGCTGGAAGGGAAATGGTTCCCATCCCCGGTGCGCGAACCATCGTTCGATATGTGTCAATGCACGGTCCATGATCTCGCCAGCAGCACACGTCCAGAAGGATTGTTCGTGATCTTTACACCGGTGAGAGAACCCTCAGTTCGGCGCAGCAAGATGGTATCATATTCGTAATGATATGCCTGATGCCTGACATAACCGTTCGCGCCGCAGCAACGTCCGACGAACTGGACGCTTTTTTCCTGCTGGCAGCGCGGACATTTGCACCAGACTCACATCCCCCGGTTGCTGCGTCACGGTGGCGGCAGCGCGTCGAGGGCATGCCCGACTACGTGCCGGGACAGGTGCGTTGCGCCCTGGTTGGAACGATGCTGGTCGGCGGCTACATACTGTACGAACGGAAGATGCGCATTGGATCGGTTGCGGTTCCAACCGGATGTTTCGCCAGTCTGGTCACCCATCCTGACTGGCGTGGTCAGGAGGTTGCCACAGCGCTCATGCATGATGCCGTAACACGCGCACATGAGCGGCGTCTTGGATTGATCCTGCTCGATGGCATCGCCGGCTTCTATCGTCGATTCGGGTATGTGGATGTTTTTGACGCCACTCGCCACGCGGTCAGTCGGGCAAGTCTTGCGGCATGGTCTCGCAGTCCGTATCATGTGCGCCCGGCAACGCTGAATGATGCCCCGGTTCTGATGGAGTTGTACGAGCGTCACTACGCCGGGTACAGTGGCAGTTTTGGGCGCAGCCTTGCGTGGCAACGGCACGATCTCGCCTGGCGTCTGGCAGACCATCCACCGCTGATTGCCTGTGATGAAACCGGTCGGGTGCGCGGGTATCTGTTGTTGCCACTGTATGCGCCCAGACACCATGCTGTCGAAGCAGCCGCCGATGACTGGAATGCGGCGCTTGCCCTGCTCCAGTATCATGCCAGCACCGTGGCGGAGGCAACAGATATCGACTGGTCGCTGCCCCCCGACTCACCGACGTTCTATGCCCTTGCCGATCGCCTGAACCTGACCAGTCGCACCTATCGTCACCCCGACGAAGGATGGATGGCGCTTCCGGCGCATCTGCCGACCTTGTTTGCCGCAATTGCGCCATTGCTTGAGGAGCGACGGCGGGCAGTTGGAGGCGAAGCATTTCAGCTGCGGGTTGGCGATGCTACGCCGATGCTGGCAGTGGGGCAGGGAGTGGACACGCCGGAGCGACCAACAGTTGTCCTGACGCCGCAGGGATTCATGCAACTGCTGTTCGGGTTTCGCCCCGCCCGCTGGATTGCCCATCAAGCAGGCGTCTCCGTCCCTGCCACGATCTTGCCGACACTCGATGCGCTCTTTCCGACCGGATGCACCTGGATCGCCGGATCCGACGCATTCTAGAGGCTATTCTATACGTTGGATCTTGACCGAAATATCACGCCGGGCGGGGTGGGCGAAGGCAGTGTCTTCACCTACCCCTCGAGGATCGCGCACGCAGGAATACACGGGTCGCGTCCTCTGGTGCATGGAAGCTGTACTTCCGCGTGCCGCCGGTCAAGAGCGCATGGGATTGCCCTGGCACGTACCGGCAGGGGTGACACATGCGCTGCCCCTGCCCGTTCCCCGGCGTTGATCGGTGCAAGCGGTTCTCTGCATCAAAGCGCGCCGCGGTGAATGACGCGGACAAGCGCTCGCATGCCTGGGTTGCACGGTGCGGTGTGACCGCGATCAGCCGATACCGCATCCATCAGGAAGAGACGTACATAACAGGCTTCAGCAAGACGCACGCCACTCTTCCGCGCGGCTTATACCGGCAGTTTCTTGAAAGCTTCAGCAGCGGCAAAACCATGATCCCTGCCGGCCTCTGCCATGCGCTGGCGTACCCGCTCTTCCCAACCCTGCACCTCGTCCAGTTGCGTGTGATGCTCGCGCAGCGCCGCAATCTTCAGATCTACATAATCGGAAACATCTTCGACATGGTCCGGTTGTTCCGCTCCCCACAGATAGAGCGCCTCCGGTCGCCAGACACCAATCCCGATCTGACCCAACCCCGGCAGAAACAGATGGTCGCGTGCGCTGACCACCGCCTCGATCACGGCGAACCCGACGGCGCGGTGGTCGGGGTGGAGCATGTAATGTTTCCAGGGATCGTGGGTAAAGATGGTGTGCGGCTTGAAATGGCGGATGTAGAGCGCGAATTCCGCGCGCAGTGCAGGCGAAGGCTCCAGCTCGCCGTCGTTATTGCGCAGAAAGATCACGCGGCGCACGCCAAGGATTTCGGCGGCTGTGCGCTGCTCCTGTTCACGAATTTCGGACAGGCGAAACGATGACATAGAGGGGTCATGGCTGCCTTTGTTGCCGTTGGTGGCGATGATGAATGTAATGTCCCATCCCTGGGCCGCAAGTTTGGCGATGGTTCCACCGGCGCCAAACTCATTGTCGTCAGGGTGGGCGCCGATGACGAGGGCACGTTTCGGTTCGTCGGTCATAATCGGTTCTCTTCAGCAACAGTCGTCGAATCGTCGTATATTATATCAATCGCCTGGAGTGAGCGAAGATGACGGTTGCCGACGAGCAGCGGATCGGGTGTGCGACACAACGTTGACACCTGCAGAGTCAACTGTCTTGACACCGGCAGTCGCTGCCGGAGCGGTGCATGCTCTGCCGGCAACGAGGACGCGGCGATGAATGTTGCCATCGGTCGGGCGTTCCTTGTGGCATTCCGTCATCGAAACCACGGGTGTGTGTCGCAGACCGTCGAAGTCCTGGACAAATGAGGCATCCAGTGATCTGGCATACACGTCTGAAACCCATTACCCGTGCGCTCGTCTCTCTCGGTCGCGGGATGGCAACGGCGCTGACGAGCGTTCTTCTGTTGCTGGGAGTAACAGCGGCAATGGTGGTCGTGCAGAGCGGACGCGATGAAGCGCGTCCGGCTGGCGCTGTAGTCGTGCCGGGTGAGGCGGTAGACAGCGCACTCACACCGGATCAAAAAGCGCAGTGTGATCATGCCGCCAATCTCTACCGCCGCGGCATGGTCAGTCGCATTATCCTGACCGGTGTCATGGTCGCGCCGCTGGCGCGCCAGTATCTGATCGATCAGGGTTTACCGCCGCAGGTGATCCTCATTGAAGAAGAGAGTGCATCGCTGGTCGAGGGTCTGCGCGTGGCAGCGAATATGGCGCGTGCGCAGGGTCTCTCATCGGTCGTCATCGTTACCGCACCACCAACGATGCTCACTGCCCTCAAAGTTGCGCGTGACGAAGGATTGACGGCGTATGGATCGCCGGCTGGCGATGCTTCACGTGCCGGTGATCGGCTGGCTGTGGCGCTCGAAACGTGGCGGTATCTGACGTACATCTCTACGGGAAGGTGAGCGGATGTGGGAGGACTGTACGCTTCTGCCGCACGATGTACGACATTTGGAAGAGATCTCCCCTCTTCCCGGCGATCCCTGGTTGTTTCAGCAATTCCTTGAAGAGGTCGGCGGAGAATAGAGTTGTGTCTGGTTGCAGCATGGGGTAGAATACCTGTGTTACTCATACCCACGGAATGGTAGAGAGAGAGCGTCTGGTGCCCGACAATCGTCTACTCTTGCTGCTGATCGATGGCCACGCGCTGGCGTACCGTGCGTTCCACGCGCTGGCAGAGGCTGGTCTGCGCGCTTCGAACGGTGAGCCAACATATGCGGTCTATGGTTTTACCTCGGTGATGCTCACGGCTATCGAGGAGTATCGCCCCGACTATGCCGCAGTGGCCTTCGATGTCGGGAAGACCTTCCGCGACGACCTGTACGCCGAATACAAGGCGAACCGCGCTGAAACTCCAGCCGAGTTCGAGCAGCAACTCGAGCGCATTAAGCAGGTGCTAGCGGCGTTCGATATTCCAATCTACACCGCCGACGGGTATGAAGCCGATGACGTGATCGGCACGCTGGCGCGTCAGGCGACAGAGCGCGGCGTTGATGTGCTGATCCTGACCAGCGATACCGACACGCTTCAACTGGTCGATGAGCATGTAACAGTGCTGCTCAATAATCCCTACATGCGCGGTTCCAAAAACACAACACGCTATACCGTCGCCGATGTGTGTGCACGCTACAAAGGGTTGCGCCCCGATCAACTCGCCGACCTGCGCGGGTTGAAGGGCGATCCGTCCGATAATATCCCCGGCGTCAAAGGGATTGGAGAGGCTGGCGCTATTGCGCTGCTCAACCAGTTTGGCTCAATCGAGAGTCTGTACGATCATCTGGACGAAGCGCCGAAACGCTACCAGAAGCATCTCGAAGGTCAGCGTGACGCGGCGTTGTTCAGCAAGAAACTGGCAACAATTGTGCGTGATGCGCCAGTGACGCTCGATCTTCCTGCCGCAACTCTCGCTGACTATGATCGCAGTCGGGTGATTGCCGTCTTCCAGGAACTCGAATTCGGTGCATCGCTGGTCAGGCGTCTCCCACCCTCGCAGACCGTCGCAGCGCCTGCGGCGCTGCCACCGGTCGAGCCGTCTGCGCCGCTTCAGGTCGAAATGTTTGCAACCGCACCATCCGAACCGGAAGATGGACCGCAACAATTGACCCTGTTTGATATGCCGGCATCAGCGCCGGTGGTCGAGTCGTCAGCACACGATGCGCCTGGTGAGTATCGTGCTGCCTGCAGCGATGCCGATCTGGAAGCAATTGTTGCGGAACTCAAGCGTGCGCCGCTGTTCGCATTCGATACCGAGACATGCGGCACCAATCCTCTGCGCGACGATCTGGTGGGTATCGCCCTGGCGATGGTCCCCGGCAAGGGGTGGTATATTCCACTGGGGCATACCACCAGCGAGGCGCAATTACCACGTGAACGAGTTATCGCTGCGCTGCGTCCGTTTTTCGCCGATCCGGCACGCACTAGAATAGCGCACAATGCGAAGTTCGACATCGAAGTGCTGGAACGCGCCGGCATCCCGGTTTCTGGCGTGGCGTTCGATACGATGCTGGCGGCTGCGCTGCTCGATAAACCGCGTAATCTGAAAGACCTGGCATCCCGCGAACTGAACCTCGCCGTTCCGCTCGAATCGATCGAAACATTGATCGGGAAGGGCAAAAACCAGGTGACCTTCGCCGAGGTGCCGGTTGCGCGCGCCACGCCGTATGCTGCTGCCGACGCCGATATGACACTGCGCCTGAAACCGCTGCTCGAAACGCAACTGCGTGTAGCCGGTAGTGTTGCAGATGTGTTCTACCGCCTGGAAATGCCGCTCGTTCCGGTGCTGGTGCGGATGGAACAGGCAGGTATCCTGCTCGATGTTCCGTATATGCGCTCACTTGGCGAGCACATGGGGCGGGAACTCGAACAGATCGAGCAGCAGATCTACGCGATTGCCGGGCAAACGTTCAATATCAATTCGAGCGATCAACTGAGCGAGGTGTTGTTCGGTCCCAAGATCAACCTGCCCACCACGGGTCTTGAGCGCACCCGAACGGGGCGCTACTCGCTGACCGCTCAGGCGCTCGAAGAACTGCAAGCCAGCGACACCACCGGCATCGTCGACTTGATCCTGCGCTATCGTCGCCTGAGCAAACTCAAATCGACCTATGTCGATGAATTGCCGGCGCTGGTCAACCCGGAGACCGGCAGGGTTCATACCGATTACAACCAGCTCGGTGCAGCGACCGGTCGGTTGAGCAGCAACTCCCCCAACCTGCAGAATATCCCGACGCGCACCGAAGAGGGGCGCAAGGTTCGACGCGGTTTCATCGCTGTGCCTGGTCATCTGTTGATCGCCGCCGACTATTCGCAGATCGAGTTGCGGGTACTGGCGCATATCACCGGTGATCCCAACCTGATCCAGACCTTTATCGAGGGGCGGGACATCCACGCAGCAACCGCTGCCCGTCTGTTCGGCGTTGGCTTCAGTGCGGTGGACAAGAATCAGCGGCGGATCGCCAAAACTGTGGTTTTTGGCGTCATCTACGGCATCAGCCCGTTTGGATTGGCGCAGCGATTGGGGATTTCACGCGAACAGGCGCGCAGTCTGATCGATAGTCTGTTCGATCAGTTCCCGCGCATCCGCGATTATATCGACCGCACGCTCAACATCTGGCGGAGCAAAGGGTATGTGCAGTCGCTCTTCGGTCGTCGCCGTCTCAGGTTCGACCAGCGTGAGTCCGGTCCGAGCCGCCAGGCTGCCGAACGCGAGGCGATCAACCACCCGATTCAGTCCACGGCTGCGGACATTATGAAACTGGCGATGATCGCGGTCGATGCTGAACTCCAGCGCCAGCGGATGCGCACCCGCATGCTGCTCCAGGTTCACGACGAACTGATCTTCGAAGCGCCGGAAGCGGAGGTGGACGAAGTGGTGGTGCTGGTGCGCGAGCGGATGGAAGGCGTGTTGCACGGGATGGAACCTCCGTTCGCCGTGCCGTTGCGCGTCGAGATCGAAACAGGACCGAACTGGGAAGAGTTGACCCCGGTCGGATGACGAACCTCACATCCCGACCGTTATCCTTCCTCATCCTCGCGTCACACCGGCCTGTCACAATGGCTCCAGGCATATGCTACAATAGTGGAGGCGCGACGATGGGTACAGGCGTATGGAGCACCCGTTCAGGAGAACTTCCACGTATGACAGTCGTTGAGTCCGTGGCGCAGGCGCGTCCGCGCGAACAGCGGATCATCGACGCGGAACGCCCGACCTTCTCGATTGTGGCGCCGGTGTACAACGAAGAGGCGCTGTTACCAGAGTTCTACCGTCGCGTCGTGGCTGCCATCGAGCCGCTGGGTGAACCGTTCGAGATCATTCTGGTCAACGACGGTTCGCGTGACCGGTCGCTCCAGATCATGCTGGAACTTCACGAACGCGATCCGCGCGTCAAAGTGATCAACTTTTCACGCAATTTTGGTCACCAGATAGCCATTACTGCCGGTACCGACTACGCGCGTGGCAGGGCGGTTGCAGTGATTGACTCGGACCTGCAGGACCCACCCGAAGTTATCGTGGATATGATTGCTCGCTGGCGCGAAGGGTACCAGCTCGTCTATGGTGTGCGCTCCGAACGTGAAGGCGAAACAGCGTTCAAACTCGCAACCGCCTCGCTCTTCTACCGCCTCATTCGCAAAATCACCAGCGTCGATATTCCCGCCGATACCGGCGACTTTCGCCTGATGGACCGCAAGGTTGTCGATGCCCTCAAGTCGATGCGCGAACATCACCGCTTTATGCGCGGCCTGTCGGTGTGGGTCGGCTTCAGGCAGACGGGTGTGACCTACAAGCGCGATGCGCGCAAAGCGGGTGTCACCAAGTATCCCCTGCGCAAGATGCTGAAATTTGCAATGGATGGAATCACCACCTTTTCGTACCTGCCGTTGCAATTGGCGACCTACGTCGGGTTCGGCGTTGCTGCCCTTGGCTTGCTTGGCATTATTGCGGTAATCACTCTGCGATTGCTCGGCAATGAACTGCTCGGTCAGGCGACTACCCTGGTGGCAGTGCTGTTCATGGGTGGGGTGCAACTGGTCTTTCTCGGCATCCTGGGTGAGTATCTGGGGCGCATTTACGATGAGGTGAAGCAACGCCCATTGTACATCGTCGCCGATGCGCTTGGTTTTGATGAATGAACAGGAGAGCCATTGCTATGGCTCTCCTCTCCAGCAGCGTTTCCGCTCTATGGTATAGCGCGCAACCACGCCTCGGTGCCGAATTTGGTTTCGACCAGTCGTTCGGCTGCCTCCCATTCCTCCGCTGTGATCGCCGACTCGGTCAGCCCGTTCTGCGTGCGGAACGTTGCGATCATCCGTTCGATGATTGCCTCGCGTGGTAATCCGGTCTGGCGGCGGAGCGGATCGACTCGTTTGGCAGCACTGGCGATCCCTTTGTCGCTGAGTTTCTCACGCCCGATCCGCAGGATTTCCAGCATTCTGGCGCTATCAATATCGTATGCCATGGTCACGTGATGCAACACCGCGCCGTTGCGTCGCGTTTGTGCCGCCCCGCCGATCTTGCCGGCTGCCGAGGTAATGTCGTTGATCGGCTGGTACCACGCCTCCACGCCGAGCGATGCCAGCGTATCGAGCACCCACTGGTCGCAGAAGGCGTATGAGTCGACCATGCTCATACCTGCTACCAGTTCAAGCGGTGCGTAGATCGAATAGGTGATCGTGTTCCCCGGTTCGATGAACATCGCTCCGCCGCCGGTGATGCGGCGGACAACCTGTACCTGGTAACGCCGCGCGTTTTCGAGATCGACCTCATTTCGCAGTGACTGGAAACGTCCGATGACTACGGCGCTTGCTGCCCACTCCCAGATGCGGAGCGTCGGCTTGCGTCGCCCGGCTGCCACTTCTTCCAGCAACACCTCATCGAGCGCCATGTGTATAACCGGATGGATCGGTGCACCCTGGATCAATTGCCAGTCGTATGCGCGCCAGGGCGATGGTGATAACGATGGCATGCTCATGGTGTTCCTCCCTGAATGGCGCGGCGCACCGCTTCAGCAACACCCTCCGGCGTAATCCCGATCAATTCGGCGTGCGCCGCAGCCGTGCGTACCCGTGTGGCAATCGTTTCGACCGGCGCATTCGCCGGGAGACCTTCGAGCGCCGCAGCCATCCACTCCAACGCTTCCGCCGGTTCGAGAAAAAAGTCGCCGCTCAACACTACATCGCGCAGCGTGCCGTCGATAACTTCGAGATCGACGACGATCAGTTTTCCGCCGGGTATTTTGTATTCGCCATGCATCGCGCTTCTCTTTCACACCGAAACTGTGCGTCGGTTGCAGAACACAGACAGTAACATAGATATGGTTGCCAGTCGGATGCGATCAACATACACAAAAATTCGCCGGTGCGCAAGCAAGAAGCGCCCCGGCAATGGCGGTCATACGAAGGCGAGGTGCGGGCGCAGTATCCAGGCAGGCGAGGCGCTACCTCCCGCCTCCCCCTCGTCAGATACGCAACTTTCTGATATAATTAACGTATATCGTGTATCAGCCCTTGATGTGGCGCCGCTCAGAGGCGAGCGGCGCTTTCTGTGGAGATCAGGCAGTATGGCGACAACATCAGATTTGCGCACCAATATGATCATCCGCCACAACGGCCAGTTGCACCGTGTGGTTGAGTTCTACCACCACGCCCCCGGCAACTGGCGCGCGATGGTGATCATGAAACTGAAGAACCTGGAGACCGGCAAAACGATCGAAGAGCGGGTGCGCGCCGGTTCTGAAATCGAGATCGTGCGCGTCGAGAAGCGCCCCATGCAGTTCCTCTACCGCGATGGCACTGTCTACCATTTTATGGATACCGAAACGTTCGAGCAGATTGAGGTGCTGGAAGAAATGATCGGCGAGCCGGCAAAGTTTCTCAAAGAAAACGAAATGGCGGATATCCTGTTCTACGATGACAGCAAGATACTGGGGGTCGAACCGCCATTGTTCGTGACCTTGCAGGTCACGGAAGCCAGCGTCGCGGTACGTGGCGATACGGCAACCAATGTCAACAAGCAGGTGACGCTCGAAACCGGTGCGGTTATTTCGGTACCGGCGTTCGTCAATCAGGGCGATTATGTGCGGGTCGATACCCGCACCGGCGAGTATATCGAACGTATCAAGTAGGGGTAGATCGCGCTCGATCCGGTACGCCCATTCAGGTGCGACGGTGCTACGCTGCAACAATGAGCAAGATCGTCACTGCTGAACAAATGCGCGCCATCGAAGAGGCGGCAGTCGCCCGCGGCGCTACGTGGTCGGGCTTGATGGAACAGGCTGGCGCCGGTGTGGCACGTGTGGCCCTCGATGCCATCGGTGATCCTGCAGGTCGTCGCGCGCTGGTGCTGGTCGGTCCGGGCAACAACGGCGGGGATGGGTTGGTGGCAGCGCGTGTGTTGCACGATGCGGGCATGCAGGTGACGTTGTTCATCTGGCGGCGACGCGCGACTGCCGATGACATCAACTGGCAGTTGTGCCGCAAACGCGCCATTCCCGAACTGGTTGCCGCCGATGATCCGCAGGGTGATGTGCTGCGGGCAGCGCTTGCCGGGATGCATCTGGTGATCGATGCCTTGCTTGGGTATGGCGCCAATCGCCCGGTGGAAGGTGAACTGGCGATGATCATCTCCACGCTGAATGCGGTGACAACGATCGATGCTCACCGGAAAAAACCATACGTTCTGGCAATAGATGTGCCTACCGGTGTTCACGCCGATAGTGGCGCCGTGCTCGGCGCCGCGGTGCGCGCCGATCTGACCGTTTCTACCGGTCCTGTCAAGCGTGGGTTGTTGTTCTACCCGGCGCGCGCATACGCCGGCGCGCTGCGCAGCGTCGATATCGGGCTTTCGCCTGCCGATCTGGAGAGTGTGATGACCGACATGATCGATGCGGAACTGGCGCGCTCGCTCCTTCCGCCTCGTCCACCCGACTCGCACAAGGGCACATTTGGCAAAGTGCTGGTTGTTGCCGGGTCGCTAAACTACCCCGGTGCGGCGACGCTTGCGACTGCCGGTGCGGCGCGGGTCGGCGCCGGTCTGGTGACGCTTGCGGTCGGGCGCAGTCAGGTGTACAGTCCAGGACGTCTTCCCGAAATCACGTTGCACATCCTGCCCGAAGCCGAACCGGGAGTGATCGGCGATGCCGCCGCCGACGAGGTGCTCTCCATCCTTGGCGGGTATCAGGCGCTGCTCGTCGGTCCTGGTTTGGGGCGCGAGAAGGCGACACGTGGGTTTCTCGAACATGTGCTGGGGTTGCAATCACCCCGTCATCGTGGACAGATCGGGTTTCGGATCGCCACGGCTGGCAGCGAGAAACCGGTGATCAAACAGCGACCGGAGTTGCCGTTTACCGTGATCGATGCCGATGGGTTGAATGTGCTGGCAGAGTTGATCCATCACCCTGAGACAACCGATGCTGCCTTCGGTTCGGTGTGGAACCGTTTGCCTCGTGGCAGGTGTGTGCTGACCCCGCATCTAGGTGAGATGCGACGCCTGCTTGGCGTCGAGGAACTGACCGGTCATCCGGTCGATGTGGCAAAGGAAGCCGCGATGCGCTGGCAACAGGTGGTTGTGCTCAAAGGCGCCACGACAGTCATCGCCGATCCTGACGGGCGGGTGCGCGTCAACGACGGAGGAAACCCGGCGCTGGCAACCGCCGGAACCGGCGATGTGCTGGCGGGCGCCGTTGCCGGATTGCTGGCACAGGGGCTTTCGCCATTCGATGCAGCAACACTTGGCGTCTATCTCCATAGTGCAGCCGGTAGCCTGGTACGTGACGAACTCGGCGATATGGGCGCGCTTGCGAGCGATCTGTTGCCGCGCCTGCCGCTGGCGATCCGCCGGGTAAGACAGACGTGAGGGAGAGTAGCGATGACGACCCGTCCATCTCGCTCTCGTGCCTCTATGTCTCCGTGGGTGACCAACGTGAGGGGGAGTATCTGACGCCGTCGTTGCAGGGGTATCGGCTGATGGACGAGGGCATGAACGAAAGGCGGGCGCTGAGGTGCTGCTGGAGTTGTAGCAGGAAGCGGGGATGCTACGGTTATACGACATGAGGAGCGCCTGCCGACACGGGACGAAGAAGCACAGTTGCGCTAGGTAGCAGAGGCGCGTGGTGCAACCGGAGGCGGAGTTGGCGCGCCTGCACGTCGAACTGGCGATGTGCAGCAGCGCGCCAGCAGCATCGGGATAGCCAGAGTCGGAGGAAGCATAGCCATGCCAATTTACGAATATCACTGCCCGCAGTGCAACGGGCGCTTCCAGAAACTGGTCTATGGGTTTCGCGATCCAGAGGGGCTGGCGTGCCCGCGTTGCGGATCGACCGATGTGCGGCGTGCAATCTCGCGGGTGGCAGTGCTCAAATCGGAGGAGTCGCGCATCGAAGCGCTTGCCGACCCCTCGATGCTCGCCGGTCTTGATGAGAACGATCCGCGCTCGATTGCACGCTGGGCGAAGAAACTGGGGAAGGAACTCGGTGAAGAAGCAGGTGACGATTGGGACGAGATGGTTGATGAGATGCTGGAGGAAGAGTTGCAGCGCGGCGCCGGCAAAGGGGAAGGCGAGGAAGCCGAGGACGACGAGATGGCAGCCGATGCCGCCACGTCTGCAAAACCCAAACCTGCCGACGATCTTGGATGGGCGTAAGCAGTATGCGGTTTCGTTCCCATCTGCTGGCGGCAGCGGCAGTCGGACTGGCGCTTTACCCACGTGCACCGTGGCGTGCTGCACTCACAACCCTGAGCGGCGTGGCGCTCGACGCCGATCATTTTCTGCTCTACGCGCTCCGTAGTGGCGACTGGAATCCGGTCGGTGCATTGCGCTACGATCTCTGGCGACACCACTTGGTCCGGCGTGGCGATACCCGACCACGCTATGGATCGCTTCGCTCGGTGGCGCATGAACCGCAGATCACATTACCGCTGATATGGCTTGCGGCACTATTCTGGTCGCCTTTACGTCCGGTGGCTGTCGGATTGAGCGTACATCTGGCGCTTGATCTGCACCTGCCGCACTATGACTGGCGTGTCCGGCGTCGGGCACGCGGCAGGTGTGAGCGGTGCGGTATTGCCGGCGTGCCGCTCGAAGTCCACGCTCTCGTCCACCCCCGGCACGGTGGCAGACGCTGGTCGGCGCACAACTATGCGCTCTGGTGCGCTGCGTGCGCTCGTGAGGTGCGCGAAGCGCGAATGGCAGCGCATCTATCGGGTGTACCTTCACCGAAATACCGATGAGCAGAGGAAGAGACTTCCTCGAGGAGTGCGCGTGGAACCGCCACCTGGTCTGACCTGTCGTGATGCAATCCGCGGCATGCCGCTGGCGTTCGACGCGCATGCCGCTGCTGGATTGCGTGCGGTTATTCAGTTCCGGATCACCGGCGCCGAACCGGGTGATTACTACCTGCGCATCTTCGAGGGTCAATGCTCCTTTCATGAAGGCGTCTTCGACAAACCCGACGTCAGCATTCACGCCCGTTCAGAGGTATGGCTCGCCATTGTCCATGGTGAGCTGGATGGCACCCTAGCATACCTGACGGGGCGTTATCGGGTCAAAGGCAATGTATGGCTTCTGATCCGCTTGAAATCACTCTTTTCGGCGCCCGGCAAAGCGTGAATCATACCTCGCGAATGTCAAAGATGCTTTTGACAACCGGTGCAATGACCTCTTGCACCCGCTCGAGGCTCAAACCGCTGACTTTGAAGGTGATCAGGCGCGCTCCGTCTTCTTTGTCGAACTGACCGAACGAGATAAAATTACCGCTGGCTTCGAAGATTGCAGTGCTCAATCGTGCAAGCATACCAGGGCGATCATCGAGCAACGCCGTAACCCGCACGCCGTGTTCGCGTACGCTCATCAATTCCAGCAGGATTTTGAAGAGGTCGGTTTCGGTAATAATGCCAACGACCTCGTGCCCACGCATGACCGGCAGTCCACCGATGCGTCTGTCGGCCATCGTGCGCGCCGCTTCCTCGATCGGCGTGTCTTCGGTCACGGTCACCACTTGGCGCGTCATTACCTCATCGACCGTCAGTTTGCTCAACAGGTAGTTCATTTCCCACACGCTCAGCGAGGAAACCGGTGACGGCGAAGCGTACAGCAGATCGCGCTCTGACACAATGCCGACCAGTCGGTGGTGGGAAACTACCGGCGCGCGGCGGATGCGCTTTTCCCGGAACAGCATGAGGGCGTCCGAAACAGGTGTTTTGGGGTCCACCGTGATGACCGGGGCAGACATCCGTTCACCAACCAGCATAAGCGTCCTCCTGTTGGATATAAGGGCGTCAACAGTGCATCCAGCAACGTTGCTGGCGGTGCTGACACCGGCGAGTCATCCTTCCGGCATGTCTCGATCTGTGCGAGACTTTTTGCCGACCCGTACACCCTGGAAATAGACGAAGACGCTGCCTTCACTGACCTTTTTTGATATGCGATCGGAAAGACGACCGATAGTGCGCGTTGCGCTTACGACCCATCCTGATGTTCGCGTGTCAGACGTATCACCCGGAACGCTTCGGCGTATGCCAACCCGGCGGTCTTACCGGTTTCCGCTGCCCAGTTCCGTATCCACTCACCATCGCCGACCTGTACCTGGCTGGCGTGGCAGCGCAGCGCTTCGATCTTGCGTTCAATCGTCGAAGAAATATCTGCATACACCGTATATGGCGCTCCGTGATCGGCAGTGATGTACAACTCTTTGACCTGATGCGGCTCCAGACCCTCAGCGAGCAGCTCCGGGAAGATCGGGCGCGTCGGGGCGCTGGGAAAGACGGCGGTGACTGCCGCTTCGGCGGCTGCGCGATGATCGGCGTGGTTGATGTACTCATCGCCGTAGAAGAAAGCCGTCGGATCGCCGCATACCACACGATCCGGCTTGAGCTGCCGGATCAGGCGCGTCAATTCACGGCGCAACTCCAGGGTTGGTTCGAGGACGCCATCTCGGTACCCCAGAAAGAAGACCGCTCGGACGCCAAGCACCCTGGCGGCGGCGCGCTGTTCTTCTTCACGAATTCGAACCAGTTCGCGCAAATCCTGGTTCGGGTCGTTGCTGCCGGCGGAACCATCGGTCACAATACAGTAGTAAACCTCGTGTCCCTGATCTGCCCAGAGCGCGGCGCTGCCGCCCATGCTGAACTCCGGATCATCGGGGTGGGCAAAGATTCCCAGAATGCGCAGGGTGGAAGATGATGCGTTGCTCATAGCCCTTTCTCGATCTGAACCTTGTGATGGGAGTGCCATGCAGTGTACCGCGATTCGGGGAGGTTGTCGAGTGTTATGGTGCGGGTTTGCGGATCGCGTTGCGCTTTAGCCCACTCTATGCTATAATCGCCGTCTGCAACCGAAGAACGCTTCTGCTCTCTTGCGCCCGTGCCTCGCGCATGGTACGGGGTCTGACAAAGAGGGCCTGTGGCCAGAGGAGGATCAATGCGCGAGCGTCGTCGTGACTACGAATTGTTATTCATCATTCCCCCAATACGAATGAGCGATGAGGAGATACGCAATACTATCGAGCGTATCTCGCAGACGATCACCAATCTTGGTGGGGTTATTACCTCGACAAACCATGCACCACCCTGGGGCCGTCGAAAATTTGCCTATCCGATCCGTGCCTACGTCGAGGGTGAGGCGAGTCGTCGCGTGTTCACCGAAGGGTACTACGTGTTGATGCACTTTCAGATGGCTGCGGATCGCGTTGCCGAACTCGAACGTCTGCTCAAACTCAACGATGCGGTGCTGCGCTATCTGCTGACGCTGGTAGAAATGCGCGGTACGGCGCCAGCGGTGGTCACAACGGTCGGCGCCCTCGATGGTGAAGAAACCGAAGACGAGGAAGATTTCGAGGAGGAGGACGAGGACGTTGACGATACCGAGGAAGTCGGTGAGGAGGCGGACATCGACGAAGACTAATGGGCGCTGGTTCGTTATGAAGGGGAGAGGAACGAACAATGGCGAAGGATCTTAACAAGGTGATGATCATCGGGCGCCTCGGTAAAGACCCGGAGATGCGCTATACACCTGGTGGAAGCCCTGTAACGACATTCAGCGTCGCGACAGGACGGCAGTGGAAAGACGGCAGCGGCGAATTGCACGAGGAGACGGAATGGTTCAATGTGGTGACCTGGAATAAACTGGCCGAGATCTGCCATGAGCACCTGCGTAAATCTAGTCGCGTCTATATCGAAGGGCGCCTCCAGACTCGCCATTGGGAGGATCAGAATGGGGTGATGCATTACCGCACCGAAGTCGTGGCAAGCGATATGATCATGCTCGACAGTCGCGGTCCGCGTGAGGCGTCGCATTATGGCGAGGACCCGCCGTATCATCACCCCGATCATCGCCCTCAGCGCGGGCAGCAGTCGAAGGACGATTTTGCCATTGGTGATGATGATATTCCGTTTTAGTACAACAGGCGAGGTTTATTGTGACTGAGGATCAGGCTCGTCGCAGCGTCGGCGCGGCGCGTCGTCGCTTCGGCTCCCGACGCAAAGTCTGCATGTTCTGCGCAGATCAGATTCGTGTCGTGGACTATAAGGATGTCAAGCGTTTGCAGCGCTGCATGTCCGAGCGCGGTAAAATCCTGCCACGCCGCCGCACCGGTATCTGTGCGCGTCATCAGCGTTCGCTGACGGTGGCGATCAAGCGTGCGCGCCATATGGCGTTGCTACCGTTCGTTGCGGCGCATATTCGCTCGTAGATGGCTGTGGTGTTCCCCGAAGGACCGCCCGGTTTGCTCGCGTTTGCTGTGCCATACAGCAGGGTGAGCAAATCGCGGCGGCTCTTATGTGTGGGGTTTGTGTCTGTCATGACGTTTAATCAACGTAAACCGCAACCGCCGCGCTCGAAGGAAACACGCTCTGTCACGCCGGTTCGTCGCCATTTGCGTCGGAGTGAGATCGAGCGTCGTCGTCAACGCATGATTATCATCGGCACGGCAGTGGTGGTGGCGCTCGCGTTGCTGGCACTGGCTGCCGGTCTGGTCTATGAGCAGGTCTGGTTGCCGGGGCGACCGGTAGCACAGGTCGGTGACGTCGTGCTGACGCGCGGCGAGTATGTTGCAGAACGACGAGGTGAGTCCGCGCGCCTGGTTGCCCAGAGTCTCTACCTGGCAACCTTCGGTCCGCAGTTTGCTCAGCAGTTTCTCGATCAGATTCCACAACTCGATGCGCAGGCAGCAGCGGCGCGCAATGATCCGGTCGATGATGCGCTGGTGGAGCAGTGGGTCGAACTGCAACTGATCCGGCAGGGAGCGCAGTCCAGGTTTGGCATTCAGGTGACCGATGGTGAGGTGGCACAGGAGTTTATCAATCTGTTCGGTCCCAATTTTGCTCCCCCTGCCGATGCGATCACGCCAACCGCGGTGCTGCCAACGTCGCCGCCAACCGGTACACCAGTACCAACGGTGAGTCCAGGAACGCCGTCGCCAACCCCCGCGGGTCCGACTGCAATACCAACGCCGTCACCGACGCCGGAGCCGACGTTCACACCATCACCGACACCGCTGGCTGATGAAGCGCTTGCCAGGCAACAGACCGCGCTGCAAAGGCTGTATGATGAGTATGTCAATGAAATGCGGCGGATCGATCCCCAACAACGCATCCATCTGACGCTCGATGACTTCCGCCGCGGGTTGTCCAACCAGTTTCTGCGTCAGGTGTTGACGCGCCGGGTGCAGGAGGCGCTGGTTCCTGACGCAAGTTTTACACCCGTCACCGACCCGTCCAGTATCGAGACGCGCCACATTTTGCTCAAGGTAACCGTTCCGATGACTGCCACCGAAGAAGAACGTGAGCAGGCGTTTGCGGCACGTCGCGCGGAAGCAGAGGCGTTGCTCGCCGAGGCGCGCGCTGCTGCCGATTTCGGCAAACTGGCACGTGAGCGCTCCGAAGATTACAACACCAAAGAAGCAGGCGGAACGCTACCGTCGTTTGATAAGGACGGAAAGACACCGGACGGTACGCAGATCGATCCGGCGCTGGTTGCTGCTGTTGCAAATGCGGCTGAGAATGAGATCGTCGGTCCGGTGCGCACGTCGTTTGGCTGGCATATTGTGCAACTGGTGCGGCGCACGGTCGATTCGCGCGAGACGCAACTCAACCGGGCGCGTGCTGAAGCATTCGAGCGCTGGCTCGAAGAACAGCGCGCTGCCATTAGCGTGCAGCGCTTCCCAACCCTTGTGCCAACTCCGTCGCCGTTGCCGACCGGTACGCCGCCGCCGTTACCGACGGTGGATTTGGGCGGTGAACCGACACCGACGCCACTGCCGACCGAAACCAGCGCTCCGGTCGAAGGAACGCCGGTCACGACACCAACGCCGACCGGCACAACCGCTCCAGCCGGGGGAACGCCTGCCCCGACGCCGTAAGGAGTGCGTCGCGCTCTGCGCCGGTGCGCAGGGCGCCGACGCTGTGCTGCAAGGCGTAGCATAGACAACCATGAGACGTTGGAAACCACAGGTCGCCGGTGAACGATGGCTTGCGCCTGGTCTACTGCTTCTGGCGCTCGGTGGCGTTGCTGGATCTATGATCGGGCTGACTCGTCGTCTTTCCAGCGATCCTCAGCAGTGGCAGATTGATATTGGCGCCTTTGGCTTGCTGCTGTTGCTGATCATCAGCCTGCTGGCGGCAGTGTGGGTTGCCTACCGCCTCATCGCTGCAGTGACGTTGACCTACGCCATCGACCGGAATGGACTGTACATCCGCTGGGCTGGCAATCAGGCGGTCGTTCCGCTCGAACAGGTGGTTACGATCGATGTCGGCGCCGGTCCGGTCTTCTTGCCGTTTGGGATCTTCCAGCGGGTTGGCGCCTACTGGGGGACAGCTTTCGCGGGTGACAAACCGTTGCATCTGTATGCGACGCTGCCACCCGACTCCTGCCTGATCATCTACACTGCCGATGCTGCCTATGCTGTATCGCCTGAAGACCCGGAGGCGTTTGTCCAGGACCTTGAGCAGCGCCGGAATCTGGGGGCAACCAAGCCGCTCCAACCGACGATCGAGTACAGTCGGGTGTTTCACCACGCATTCTGGCGCGATAGAACCGTGCTGGGGCTGGTTGTGGCAGCAGTGGTGATCAATCTGCTGGCGCTAGCGCTGATCGCTGCCACATACCCTTCACTTGCACTTGCGGTAGAGATGCGCTTCGATGCAACCGGCGAGGTCGCCGAGTTGCGTCCACGTCATCAGGTGTTGTTTCTGCCGCTGGCAGCGCTCGGTCTCAGCCTGTTCAACACCGCCACCGGGATGATATTGTACCGGCGCCTGCCGACCGGCGCCCGTCTGCTCCAGAGCGCCTCGGTGATCGTGCAACTCCTGTTCCTGGTGGCCATCGCGCAGATTCTGTGGTGAACACGACGGCGCCGGCTGTCTCAGCCATCGAGCAACAATCGCTCCGGGTCTTCCACCAGTTCCTTGACCCGCACCAGGAACGACACCGCCTCACGTCCATCGATGATGCGATGATCGTAGGAGAGGGCGACATACATCATCGGACGGATGACGACCTGGCCGTTGAGCGCCACGGGACGTTCCTGTATCTTGTGCATGCCGAGAATGCCGACCTGCGGCGCGTTGAGAATCGGCGTGGACATCAGTGAGCCGAAGATACCGCCATTGGTAATCGTGAACGTACCGCCTTGCAGATCGGCAATCGTGAGTTTCGACGCGCGGGCGCGGTGCGCCAGTTCTTCGATGCCGCGCTCGATTTCCGCAAAACTGAGGCGATCGGCGTTGCGCAGCACCGGCACGACCAGCCCTTCGTCGGTACTGACAGCGATACCGATGTCGTAGTAGTGCTTGACGATGATCTCGTCGCCGCGAATCTCGGCGTTGAGTAGCGGGAAGGCTTTCAGTGCACCGATCACCGCTCGGGTGAAGAACGACATAAAACCGAGACCGACGCCGTGGCGCTCGCGGAACGATTCACGATGGCGTTTGCGCAGATCGATCACGGTGCTCATATCGATCTCGTTGAACGTCGTGAGCATTGCTGCAGTGCGCTGCGCTTCGACAAGTCGGGCGGCTATCGTCTGGCGGCGGCGGGTCATCCGGATGCGCTCTTCGCGTCGTCCATCGTCGGGAAGCGGCGCCGGTTGTACGGCAGGTGTGGGTGATGGCGTGGGTGGTGTGACAGCATGAACCATCTCCGTCGGATGCGACGCCGGTTCACCGGCGCCGTGACGGAGCACATCATCTTTCGTCACCCGTCCGCCGGGTCCGCTGCCGGGAATTGCAGCAATATCGACCCCGTGCGTTTCGGCGAGACGACGGGCGACCGGTGTTGCCGTCACTCTGGCGCCAGCACCGTCGTGGAGTGGTGTTGCCGATTCTTCAACCGTTTCTGCGATCACCCCCAACGATTCGCCAATGGTCACCGTTGCGCCATCAGGCTTGAGGATGCGACTCAGAACACCGGACCCGGCTGCGGTCACTTCGACCGTTACCTTGTCGGTTTCGAGTTCGACCAGCACCTCACCTGCGGTCACCGGGTCGCCTTCATGTTTGTGCCACGCCCCGACCGTTGCCTCGACAATCGACTCACCCAGGGTCGGGACTTTGATTTCGACAGCCATAGACTCCTCGTGTTATCGATATTTTTCAACAGCAGGGGCACGTAGCGCTTCGGCTATCAACCGTTGCTGTTCGATCAGGTGCAACGCCAGCGATCCTTCTGATGGACTCGCCGACTCAGCGCGCCCGACGTAGCTGAGGGTCATATCGGGACCGATCAGTTCGCGCAGACGTGGTGCGACGTAGCGCCACGCCCCCATATTCTCCGGTTCTTCCTGCAACCAGACGATTTCTTGAAGGTTCGGATAGCCTTGCAGCACTGCGCGCAGTTCGTCGACAGGGAAGGAGTACAGCTCTTCGAGGCGCACCACGGCAACGCCGTTTGTCAGTGGCGTATCGTTGGCGCTGATCAGATCGACGTAGATTTTGCCGGAGCAGAGCACCAGGCGCGCCACATCGGTAGGACGTTCGCGCGCCTGCGGATCGTCGATCACACGCTGGAAACGCCCCTCGCTGAGATCGTGCAGCGACGAGCCGGCGCGCGGGTGGCGTAGCAGACTCTTGGGCGTCATAATAATCAGCGGGCGCGGGTCGGTATTCAACAGCAGCGCCTGACGGCGCAGCAGATGGAAGTACTGCGCTGCCGTCGTACAGTTTGCCACTCGAATGTTATCTTCGGCAGCAAGTTGCAGAAAGCGTTCGAGACGCGCACTGGAATGCTCCGGACCCTGTCCTTCGTAGCCGTGGGGCAACAGCATCACCAGTGCTGGCGTTTGTCCCCACTTCTTGCGCGCCGACACGATAAACTGGTCGATGATAACCTGCGCTCCATTGGCAAAGTCGCCGAACTGCGCCTCCCAGATCACGAGCGCTCGTGGATTGTGCGCCGAATAGCCAAACTCGAACCCTAGCGCGGCGGCTTCGGAGAGCGGACTGTTGTAGACCGCAAATGAGGCGCGTGCCTGGGGCAGCGCCTGCAGCGCACACCAGCGTTCATCGGTTTGTACGTCGTGCAGCACCAGGTGACGCTGGCTGAACGTGCCGCGCTCGACATCCTGACCGGTTAGACGGATCGGAATACCCTCTTCCAGTAACGAGGCAAACGCCAGCGCCTCGGCATGCGCCCAATCGATGGCGCCTGGCAGATGGAACGCGGTGCGTCGTCGTTCCAGCATCCGTTCCAGACGCGGGTGGACATGGAAGCCGGGGGGCCACCGGAGCAACGCCTCATTGAGCGCCGTCAGGCGTTCTGCAGACACGGCAGTGTGGGTGCGACGCGCAATGCCAGGCGGCGGCGATGGCGGCGGCTCTTCAAAATGCGGGTGAGCCTCGGCGTCGCTGCGCGCCTGTTGCAACCTGTCCCACACCTTTCTGACCATCTGCTCCGCCTCTTCGGCAGACACCACGCCCTCGGCGATTAGTTTCGATGCCCATTGTTCACGAACGGTCGGATGGCCGGCAATGATGGCATACATGCGTGGTTGCGTAAATGCCGGTTCATCGCCTTCGTTATGCCCCCAGCGGCGATAGCCAACCAGGTCGATCAGAAAGTCTTTGCCAAACTGTTCGCGGTAGGCGTATGCCATGCGCGCCACCGCGATACACCCCTCCACATCGTCGGCATTGACGTGCACAATCGGGATTTCAAACCCCTTCGCTAGGTCGCTGGCGTACAGAGTCGAGCGACCCTCACGCGGCGATGTGGTGAACCCGATCTGATTATTGACGATAATGTGAATGGTTCCGCCGGTGCTGTATCCGGCGAGGTTGGAAAGGTTCAGCGTCTCGGCGACGATTCCCTGTCCTGGAAAGGCGGCATCGCCGTGAATGAGAACAGGCAGCGAGGCGTGTTTGTTCTGCAGCGGTGCGCCAGCCTGATCGCATCGTTCCTGGGCAGCGCGCGCGCGCCCGGCGACCACCGGGTTGACAAACTCCAGATGGCTGGGATTGGGCGCCAGGGTGATCGGCATCTGCTCGATCCCTGCCTCACGGAATGCGCGACGGGCGCCGAGGTGGTATTTGACATCGCCAACCCAGCCCGGCGCACCGCGTCCTTCCGGTGACAGCGCTGCATCACGCCCCGCCAGCAAGAACTCGCTGAGGATGGCACTGTACGGTTTGCCGAGAATGTGCGCCAGGACGTTCAAGCGCCCGCGGTGCGCCATGCCGATCACCACCTCGTGCACGCCAGCGGTTGCCGCATTGCGAATGATCGAGTCGAGCATCGGGATCAGCATGTCGCATCCCTCGATCGAAAACCGTTTCTGCCCGACGAATGTCTGGTGCAGATAGCGCTCGAACGTTTCGGCTTCGGTCAGACGTTCGAGTAGTTCGCGTTTGCGTATAGCATCGAAGCCGTAGAAAAACCGGCGACTCTCGACGGCTTCACGGATCCAGGCGCGCTCCTCGAAGACCTGCACATGATCCGTTTCGTAGCCGATGGTGTCGCAGTAGACGGCGCGTAGTTTCTGGACCCCTTCGAGCGCATGACGCGACTCTGCCGCCAGCGGTCCACGCACAATATGGGCGGGTAAAAGCGCCAGGTCAGCATCGGTAACATCGTGGATCGCGGCATCGAGACCCGGATCGCCGGGGGGATCGCTGCCGAGCGGATCGATCCGGGCTGCCAGATGCCCCAGTTCGCGGATGTAGCGAATGAGGCGCGCGGCAGCGACGGTATGGGTGACATCAATCGGCGATGTTAGTCCGATATGCGCCCTGGAAATGTCAATGTCCGGCGTCATCGAAAGGTCGAACGTTGCAGGAATTGCGTGGGAAGGCGTCGCGGTCGGCAACGCCTCTTCCGGCGACCATTGTGCGAAGAAGGCGCGTGTTTCCGAGTCGACCGATGCAGGATCAGTGCAATACCGTTCGTACAATTCGATCACATACCCGGCGTTTGGTCCGTGAAAACGTGTATCTGAAGGCATGGAGCACCTGTTCTTTGTTCTTTTTCACACTCATTATAGCACTCGTGAGCGAAGGTGTAGTCCACACGTTCCCGCCTACGCTGCGGGTTGTGCTGGCTGACGGCCCACTGCACAGTGTGGTAACCCGCACAGGTTGTTCGCTCAGATCCACCGGAACGTCGAGGAACGTAGCGCAGGCTTGCGCCCGACAACGTCTATTTCAGTAAACGACATGTGTTCAGATCACTTGAGTTCGTCCTCACCTGTGCCCTATAGTGAGTAGAAGCAGGAAGGTGCTCTCCGGCTGTGAGCATTTACGCAGGGATCGGAGTCGGGAGCGTAGTGTATGTAGAGGATCGATATCGTGTCTTCAGTCAGCAATGCAGAGTACATCGCACTCAAGAAAATCATCAAGGAACGCGGTCTGCTCGACAAACAACCCTGGTTTTTCATCGGCGTCATCGCGCTCAAGGTCGGGATGCTCATCGCCAGTATCGTTATTCTGTTTCTGGTAGACAACCTCTGGATTCAGGCGCTGAATGCGATCTTTATGGGTTTCGTTCTGGCGCAGATTGGGTTTACATCGCACAGCGCATGCCACCGGCAGATTTTCCACAAGGTGTTCTGGAACGATGCGGTCGGCATCTTTCTGGGCAACCTGCTGCTGGGGTTGAGCGCCGAATGGTGGACGGGCAAGCACAATGCGCACCATGCGCATCCGAATCACGACGGCATGGACCCCGATCTCGATGTGCCGGTGGTGGCGTTCACCCCGGAACAGGCAGAGTCGCGGCGCGGTATCTGGCGCTGGATGACGAAAAACCAGGCGTTTCTGTTCTTTCCACTGCTCATGTTGCAGGGATACGCCTTGCGTGAAGTTAGTTATCGCTTCGTGCTGAGTCCCGAATCGCGGCGACGCGGGATCGAGATCACAATGATGGCGCTTAATCTGGCCTGGTACATTACACTGCCGATGGTGGCACTCGGGCCATGGGCAGGGTTGGGGTTCATCCTGATCAGTCAGGCGTTCTTCGGCGTCTATCTGGGTTCGGTTTTTGCGCCCAACCATAAGGGGATGCTGATCGTCGACGATGATACGCAGATCGACTTTTTGCGTCTGCAGGTGCTGACTGCGCGTAACGTCAGCGGTCATCCGATCACCGACTTCTGGTATGGCGGTCTGAACTATCAGATCGAGCATCATCTGTTCCCCTCGCTGCCGATGCATCGCCTGCGCGAGGCGAGCGTGATCGTCAAAGAGTTCTGCGCGAAGCATGGCATTTCCTACCACGAAACGTCCATGATCCAGTCGTACCGCGAAATCCTCGGCTACCTCCACGAAATCGGTGCGCCGCTCCGCGCGTTGAAGACAGTTTCGGCGTCGTCGTCAACACCAGGTGCATAGATTCGCAAGATCAGCATTGCGGTGGAGCCGTCGGGTTCAACCCGACGGCTCTTTGATTCTGTGTGTCGGGAACGGTGAATGGCGATGTTCACGTCCCCCGTGAGGTGGTGAGTGCGTGCAGGTCTTTCGCTCCAACGTGTGTGCATTGCTCTCAGGCGGCGTATGGCATGCGGTAACCGGCGACGTTAACCCCTGAATGCAAAGCTTTTGAATGCACTTCGCAAATCATATGCAAAATTTGGACAGGCATTTCGAGTGATTGCGCAGAGAAGATGTAAGTGATGCGTAGTGAAAATAGTGTTGAAAATCCGACGGCGTATGCTATAGTAAGACTACGAACTCTGAACTACATATATTTCCTAGTGGAACTGTGCATGCAATTCATCGCACAGTTTGTCTCTTCTTATGTTTTTTATTGAATACCTGTAGTTCAGATTTATTACTACACTGTTGTTGAATGTTTACTCTTCTCGCGGTGCGATGATATCGAAATCGGTCTGATGACAGATTGAAGGCATATTGATGGAGGCGACGTATGGATCTGCTTCGCACAATCGGTCGGTTCCTGCTAGGCGCGCTCAAGGTATTGCGTCTGGCGTTGCCCAAACTGGGTGTCGGCTGGATGTTCGCCCTACTGACCAGTAACTTCAACCGGGTGTCGATTGTAGAGTTGGGTGTGATGGCAATCATCGTTACAACGATGATCGGCCTGCACCACTTCCTGTCGCCGTTCCAGGTGGTATGGGGGCGGATCGCCGATAGCCATCCGGTCTTTGGGTTGCGCCGCACGCCGTACCTGATCCTCGGCGCGACGGTAGCCAGTCTGGTCTTCCTGGCGCTGCCCTCGGTGGCGGTTGCCATGGGTGAGGGTTCAATGCTGGCAATTGCGGCGGGGTATGCCCTGCTGCTCCTGTTCGGTGTCAGCATTGCCGCAATGGGTGACTGCCACCACGCGCTGATTGCCGAGGTGACGCATCCCAGGACGCGCGGCGGAGTGGTTGCGGTAGTGTGGACGTTCACGATTATGAGCACAATCATCGCCGCAACGGTGATCAAGGCGCAAATGCCTTCCTACACCCCTGAAGCGATGCAGGCGCTCTATAATCTGACCCCGCTGGTGGTCATCGGTTCGGTGTTGCTCGGTGTCCTTGGCATCGAAAAGCGCCTGACCCGTGAAGAACTGGCAGTCGCGCTGGAACGTGCGCGCGCAGCAGCGCCTCCTGGAAATCCGTTGCGTGCCGCTCTCGGACTGTTTCGCCAGAACCCGCAGGTGCGTGCCTTCTTTGGCTTCGTGTTCCTCTCGATCGTCGGTATCTTCCTGCAGGACTCGATCCTGGAAGTCTTCGGCGCTGAGGTCTTCCACATGACGATCAGGGAGACGACGACATTCACCCAGACGTGGGGCGGCGGTGTGCTTGGCGGTATGCTGATTATGGGTCTGTTGAGCTCTATTTTCCCAATTGGCAAGAAAGTGATCGCGCTGATCGGCGGCGTCGGCACTGCGTTCGGGCTGGGGTTGCTGGCAGCCTGTGCGCTGACCGGGCAGCGTGCATTGCTCAACCCGGCAATTGTGCTCATGGGATTCAGCACCGGTCTCTACAACGTTGGCGCGCTGTCGTTAATGATGGATATGACCGTCGAAGGCGCGACGGGTCTCTATATGGGCATGTGGGGCATGGCGCAGGCGTTTGGTACAGCGACGGCAAATATTCTGGCTGGTGCGCTGCATACGGTGCTGATCGAGGCGCAGGTGCTGAGTCAAACGCTGGGGTACGGGGTGATCTTTGGTCTGGAAGCCGTGCTGATGATTATTGGCATTGCGCTGCTGTCCGGCGTCAGCGTCGAGGCGTTCCGTGGATTGACCCGCACCGATCTGACACGCGCAATGGAAGTCGGTGCAGTTGCGTAATTGAGGTGTGCGGATGACCGCTGTGCTACCCATTCGATTCGATGCGATTGCCGCCGATTATGACAGTGTGCGTGGTCATCCGCCCGAAGTTGCGGAGCAGATTGGTAGAGCGATTGCGGCAGTGGCAGGAACCAATGCGCGTGTGCTCGAACTTGGCGTGGGTACCGGTCGCATCGCTCTGCCCGTCGCTGCTGCCGGTTGTCAGGTTGCTGGCATCGACATCTCGGCGGAAATGCTACGGATTGCACGTGCGAAAGAGTGTGATCAGACGCTGTGGCTAGTCCAGGGCACGATTGAGTACCTGCCGTTCGCCGATGGGGTGTTCGATGCAACCCTGGCGGTGCATGTGCTCCACCTGGCACGCGACTGGCGCGCTGCACTTGCCGAGGCGTTGCGTGTTCTCCGCTCCGGCGGAGTCTTTATCCAGGGACGCGACTGGCGCGATCCGCAAAGCTGCGAGGGGCGTCTGCGCAGCAAACTGCGGGAGACACTGATCGAACTGTTGCCCGGCTCACGTCCGCCGGGTGCGGGTGCTGCTGTTGGGCAGGCGCTGGCGAAACTGGGGGCGACGGTCGAACCGGAGATAGTGGTAGCAACCTGGGTTGCGCCGATCAGTCCGGCACAGGTGCTGGCAGAGATGGAATCGCGCTCCGACGCCGAAACCTGGGTGCTCGACGATGCGACCCTGCGCGCTGCGATTCAGCGATTGCGCACCTGGGCGGAGCATGTCTACCAGGATATTCAGCAGCCGGAGATGGTCGAACGACGCTTTGTGATCCAGGTGGCGCGGCGGGGGTGAAGGTCGAGGAACGTTGGAACGTTGAAACAAGGAGAAGCCATGCCTGCAACAGTGATCCGGGAAGATGGTGCGTACCACAGTTTTTGTGGTCTGACCTGTGTAGGATGGTTATACCAGAAGATTAAGGACAGTTTCTTCCTGGTGCTCGGCACGCATACCTGCGCCCATCTGCTCCAGAATGTGCTCGGCGTGATGATCTTCGCCCGTCCGCGCTTTGGCGTTGCGTTGATCGAGGAAGCCGACCTCTCGAAACAACAACCGGAACTGGATCGGATCATTGATGAGATTGTCGCCGACTATCATCCGTCGGTCATTTTCCTGCTGTCGTCGTGTACGCCGGAAGTGATGAAGGTCGAGTTCGACGGTCTGGCGCGCGCGGTCAGTCGTCCCAACCTGCCGGTGCTCTTCGTACCGGCCAGCGGTCTCGACTATACCTTCAGCCAGGCGGAGGATTCGGTACTACAGGCGTTGCTGCCCTTCTGTCCGGTTGCTCCCCCTGACGACCGGCGTGTGGTGTTCCTGGGTTCGGTGAATGATGCGATTGCCGATGATTTTCGCGCTGAGGCAGCACGTCTCGGCATTCCGGTTGCCGGTTTCCTCCCGGAGAGCCATTTCCGCGATCTGCCGCCGATCGGTCCGGGAACGGTGGTGGCGCCGTTGCAGCCGTACCTGGCGAAGGTTGCCGGTCGTCTGGCGCGCGAACGCGGTGCTACCGTGGTCAGTTCACTCTTTCCGTTTGGTCCTGATGGGACGCGAGCGTTCTGGGAGGATGTGGCGGCTGCCATGGGGATCGCCGTCGATCTGCATGAGCGCGAGCAGCAGGCCTGGGAGCGTCTTGCGCCGCACCTCGAAATCCTGCGTGGGAAGAGGGTCTTTTTCACTGCGGATAATCTCATGGAATTGCCGCTGGCGCGTTTTCTCAAGCGCGCGGGGTGCACCGTTCTCGAATGCAGCAGCCCATATATCAATCGCAAGTTCCATGCCCGCGAACTGGAAGCCCTCGATGGCGTGCGCGTCGTCGAACAGCCAAACTTCGACCGGCAGTTGCGCGACATCCAGGAGTTGCGTCCTGACCTGGTGATCAGCAATCTGGCAACCACCAATCCGCTCGTCGGGCATGGTGTGGTGGCGAAGTGGAGCACTGAGTTCAGTTTTATGCCGATTCACGGCTGGAGCGGTGCAGCAACACTCGCCGGGATGTTTACCCGTCCGCTCAAGCGCCACGCCCAGCTCGATCCGCTCATGGACGATCCGCTCTGGGTAGCGGGGTTGATGCCGGCGCGATGAGTTATAGCAGGGGTGCGGTCGGTCAGTTTCCAGACCAACGTTACGTGGCGCGACGATAGCTACGGCAGAAATAAGCATCAGTTCTCGGCTCTCGGTTCTTACCCCGGAACAGGACACCGATATGCGACTGGCTCTCTGGATGTATCAGGGCACTGCCCATCACGGTGTCGGGCGGATCGCCAACAGCATGCGCGGGGTGCACGCCGTCTTCCACGCTCCTCAGGGAGACGACTACGTCAATCCGATCTTCACCATGCTGGAACGCACACCTGATTTCCCCCGCATGACCACCAGCGTTGTCAGTGGGCGCGACCTGGCGCAGGGTACGGTGCGTCTTCCCGAAACACTGCGTGCAGTCGATGCGCAGGTTCATCCCGATCTGATCATCGTGTGCGCCAGTTGTTCGACTATTCTGCTCCAGGAAGACCTGGAACGGATGGCGCGCAGCGCCGGAACAAATGCAGATGTACTGGTGTACGACGCCAATCCGTACCGCATGCAGGAGGTGCGTTCCGCCGACGGACTGCTGACGATGCTGGTGCAGCGTTTTGCACGTCCGCAGGCACCGTTGTCGGTGCCGTCCGTCAACATTCTCGGTCCGGCATCGCTTGGCTTCCACAATCGCAGCGATCTGATCTGCCTGCGGCGCATGCTTGCGACGCTCGGCGTGCAGATCAACGTGGTGGCGCCGCTCGGCGCGTCGATCCACGATCTGGAACGCCTGCCGGCAGCGTGGGCAACGATTGCGCCGTACCGTGAATTGGGGCAGAATGCCGCCCGCTGGCTCGAAGCGCAGTTTGGTGTCCCGGCGCTGACCGATGCCCCGATCGGGGTACAACCAACGTTGCGCTGGCTGCGGCGACTGGTAGAGACGCTGAATGAAACCGGTGCGCGTCTGCAACGGTTGTCGACGCCCCTGCAATTACCGCCGCTCACCGCTTTCTCACTCGATGGCATGAGTGCGCCGAGTTCGGTGCCCTGGTTCGCGCGCACCGCCGATATGGAGAGTTACAGCATGAAGCGCGCCTTCGTCTTCGGTGATGCAACCCACACCGTCGGCATGGCGAAATTTCTGCGCGATGAGCTGGGCATGCAGATTGCCGGGGCGGGCGTTTACCTGGAAGAGGAAGCGGAGTGGGTGTACCAGGAACTCAGGGGGTATTTGCCGGTTGATGACTCAGGATCGTCACGGTCGTCTTTCCTGGTAACCGATGTGTTCCAGGATGTGGCACGGCGGATCGCCGACCTGTCGCCCGAACTGGTCTGCGGTACGCAGATGGAGCGTCACGCATGCCGCAAACTCGACATCCCCTGCATGGTGATAGCGCCGCCAACGCACATCGAAAATCATTTGTTGAGCTACCGGCCCGTGATCGGCTTCGATGGCGCCGATGTTCTGGCAGATATGGTCTACACCACAGCGACGCTGGGTATGGAAAAGCACCTCATCGATATGTTCGGCGATGCCGGGCTGGACTATGACGAAGCGCGAACTGAGGAATCGCGCGATGGAAACTGGGAGTTGAGCAGCGAGAACCGGGCATTGTCCAACGGCCATCCGCAGGTGGATGGTAGCGTCAGTGCCCATGAACCGCTGGTTGATCCATCTAGCAGCGTCGTGATGGAAGAGTTCAATCGGTCAACCACACGATCATCTCCTGCTGTTCAACCTGTCTGGACTTCGGCGGCACAGGCGATGCTGAAGAAGATACCCTTCTTCGTGCGGGGACGGGTGCAAAAGAATGTCGAACGGTATGCAGCGCAGCACGGGTATGCAACGATCACCGCTGATGTTCTGCTCGAAGCGCGAGAGGCATTGGGTGGTTGAAACACAGGCGGAGGAAGAGGATGAGCCTTACACTTGCCATCTATGGAAAAGGCGGTATCGGTAAGAGTACGACCAGCTCAAACCTGTCGGCAGCGCTGGCGCTCAAAGGCGCAAAGGTGCTTCAGATCGGCTGCGATCCCAAGCACGACAGCACCTTCGCCCTTACCGGAACGCTACAACCGACCGTCATTGATGTATTGACCGAAGTTGACTTCCATCACGAAGAGGTATCGGTCGAAGATGTGGTGCACACCGGTTTTGCTGGCGTCGATACACTGGAATCGGGCGGTCCGCCAGCCGGCAGCGGCTGTGGCGGTTACGTCGTCGGTGAGACGGTGAAACTGTTGCACGAGTTTGGGCTGTACGACAAATACGATGTGATTGTGTTCGATGTGCTGGGCGACGTGGTGTGCGGCGGGTTCTCGGCGCCGCTGAACTATGCCGATTACGGCATCATTATCGCCTGCAACGACTTCGACAGCATCTTCGCCGCCAATCGCCTGTGCCTGGCGATCAAGCAGAAAAGCGCGCGCTACCGCGTCGAACTTGCTGGCATCATCGCCAATCGTGTGGATTACGAACTTGGCGGCGGCACGACGCTGCTGGAACAGTTTGCCGAGACAGTCGGCACACGCATCATCGGACGGGTACCGTACCACGATCTCATCCGGCGCTCGCGTTTGATGGGCAAAACCCTGTTCGAGATGGAAGGTCCGGGCAAAGAGGAATGCACTGCTCCCTTCCTGGAGATGGCGGAGGAATTGTTGAACCGTCCACGTTCAGCTATTCCCAGACCGCTGGGTGACCGTGAAATCTTCAACGTTATTGGCGGATGGCGATGACCGATGTATCTCGACATAAGCAGTCCCTGCGTGATTATTTCGATGGTGACGGATTTCAGCGCTGGAGTGCGATCTACGGTGAAGCGAAGGTTTCGCGCGTTCGGCACACGATCCGTGTCGGTCATAACCGCATGCTGGCGTGTGCCGAAGCCTGGTTACTCGAATGGGTCAGTGCCAACGGGCACATCCCCCACACCCTGAATGCGCTCGACGCCGGGTGCGGCACGGGAGTGTTCAGCACCGTGCTAGCGCAGCACGGCTTCAGTGTGACGGCGGTGGACATTGCGCCACAGATGACTGCCGCAACCGCTGAACGGGTTCGCGCAGCCGGGGTTGTACAGCGTGTTGCCTGTCTGACCGGCGACATCGATGCGGTAGCAGGGACCTTCGATGTGGTGGTGTGTTTCGATGTGCTGATCCACTACCCGCAACCGGCATTCGATCAGTTGATCGGGCATCTGGCGCAGTGTACGCGCGGTTTACTGCTATTCACCTATGCGCCATACGAACCGCTGCTTGCAGCCATGCATTGGGTTGGTGGCTTCTTCCCACGTGCAAATCGGCGGACTGAAATCCAGATGATCCGTCAAGCCGATGTTCGCCGTGCGGTCGGTGCACATGGCTTACACGTCGGTCGGATCGCGCCGATCCGCAGCGGTTTCTACCACGTCAATCTGGTCGAAGCAATCCGGGTGCAGGCCGCGTGACACGCGTAGCGCTTCGTTCTGTGACGGCAGATACTGGTGATACTGAAAGGAGGCTGGCATGCGCGCGGAACCATGGTTGTGGTTATCGTTGTTCGCTCGACCCGGATGATCATCCAGAGGTTTCCATTCTTTGTGTCTGTAGTAACAAATATGAACTACATCATTGGCAATGAAAAGAAATGTGAGGGCGTATGAAGCGATGGCTCCTGACGCTGCTGGCGCTGTTTGCCGCAGCAGTATGGCTCTGGTATCGCCGTGAGACCGTCCTGGAGGGTGATGGTGTAGTTCATCTCCAGAGTGAGCATGAACACTTCCATCTGCACGTCGATCTTCCGCCTGGAATGGAGATCGAGCCTGGCGACACGCTCGAAATTCTCACAGTTCCCAAAACCCATGGTCAGACGAACGGCGAGATCACCTACCCAAGCCGTGTCCGCTTGACCAAAGCGAGCAGCCTGCGGCGTGAACTGGTGCGGCGCAGCAGCCTGATCGAAATCAACGAACTGGTCGAGCACCCATAAACGCAGCACGTTCGTCCGGTCGAACGCTGAAGTGATGTATTCCGAAAAGGAGAGAGCGACAATGATGAACATGCCCGGCGAATACACCCCAACGACGCACCATGCGTTACGTGAGGCGATCCTGAATCCGCGTTTCTACACCACCGATTTCCGCGCGATTGATCGGCTGAATGTTGCGCACATGCGTGATGAGTTCGATTGGATCCGCAAGGAGTTCGAGGCTGATTACAACCGGAAGCATTTTGTACGTAACGATGAGTTTCTGGCGAATTTCGACGATATGCCGGCGCGTGATCTGTTCATTGAGTTTCTCGAACGCAGTTGCACAGCGGAGTTTAGCGGGTGTCTGCTTTATGCAGAAATGGTTAAGCACCTGCATGATCCGACGCTCAGAGCGATATTTCGCTGTATGAGCCGTGATGAGGGTCGCCACGCCGGTTTTCTGAATAAAACCATGGCTGATCTGGGTGTCGAGATGAATTTGCAGGTGCTGCACACACGCAAGAAATACACCTATTTTCAGCCGAAGTTTATCTTCTACAGCGTCTATCTATCGGAGAAGATCGGGTACGCTCGCTACATCACGATTTATCGTCACCTGCAGAACTACCCGCAGGGCATGATCCATCCGATCTTCAAATGGTTCGAGAAGTGGTGCAACGACGAGTATCGTCACGGCGAGTTCTTCTCACTGTTGATGCGCAGCCAGCCCGATCTGCTGCGTGGTGGGAACCTGCGCTGGATCCGCTTCTTCTTGCTGGCGGTCTACGCCACGATGTATCTGAACGATGCCCGCCGCGCTGGTTTCTATCAGGCGCTTGGTCTCGACTGGCGCGACTACGATCAGCGAGTGATTCGCCTGACCAACCATATCGCCACGCAGGTGTTCCCGGTGACCCTGCCGGTCGATGATCCGCGCTTCTTCCGGCATCTCGACGCATGTGTAACGTATGAAGCGCGAATCCGCGCGCTCGAAGGGCGCAGCGATCCGATTGCGGCTGCACAGCGGGCACGGTTGGGCGCTGCAATTGCGGCGCGTCTTCTGGCAACCTACCGCCTGCCGGTCGTGCCCACCACCGATGCCAATCGCTGGCAGGGACTCGAGGGCTTCCCGAACTATCCCGGTCCGGGCTGGAAACAGGATGCAACGCTCGACCAGCGGGTCATATCTGCCTGAAGTGTGGGATGCGCTGCGTCCCATCGTGTGAATATAAGGACTCTGCCATGCGCTTCGTCTTTCTGACCATGGACGGTAATCACTTCGCGGCGTTGCGCAAAGGAGCGGAATTATTGCGCCGCGATGAGGGGATCACGCTGAGCCTGGGATGCTACGACACGAATGCGCTGCGTACCGCGGCGGACTGGCAACGCCTGGCGGATGATGTAGCAGCATGTGATTTCGTCTTTGGCTCGATGCTCTTCGGCGAAGAGTTCGTTCGTCCGCTGGAGCGCGTGCTGGAACAGGCGCATGCACCGGTCTGCATTATCACGAGCAATCCGGCGCTGATCCGGAAGACGTGCATCGGTCACTTCGATCTGCGAAAGAAGGTGGAGGAGCAGGAGGCGTCGCTGCTCAGTCGTTGGATGCACAAGTTCCGTCCGAAGAACGGGCGTGGTGAGGGTCAGCGACAACTGGCGCTGATGCGCAATCTGGGGCGTGTTTTGCAGCATATTCCCGGCAAAGCGCGCGATCTGGCAACCTACATTGCCGTGCATCAGTACTGGATGCACGGTTCGCCGGAAAATCTGCGACGCATGCTTGTGATGCTGATCGAACGTTACGTGCCGGGGTATCAGGGATGCCTGAAGGTACCGCCGCCGATTGAGTATCCCGATGTGGCGCTGCTGCATCCCGATGCACCGGAACCGTTCAGTGACGAGCGGGAGTACACCCGGTGGCTGGCGCAACGTTCCCGACGACGCAAGGGGGAGATGGTTAGAGGAACCGTCGGCTTGCTCACATTGCGCACGGTGGCATTGAGCGGTAATATGGCGCATTTGCATGCACTCTACCGTGCGCTGGAGCAGCGCGGTCTCGAGGTTCGCATGGCATACGCTGCTGGACTCGATTTCCGTCCGGCAATCGAGCGTTTCTTCGTGGAACGTAAGGCGCAGCACCATTGGTTCGGTGCTTCCAGGACCTCACGCCCTCCCTGTCAGGCAACGGTCGATGCTCTAGTCAACGGTGTGGGATTCGCCCTGGTCGGCGGAATGGCAGCAAGCCAGCCGCAGGAAGCAGTCGAAGCACTCAGCGATCTCGCTGTATCGTATGTGAGCCTGGTGCCTCTCTCTTTCCAGCGAGTCGAGGAGTGGCAGCGTGACGATGCGGGACTGTCCCCAATTCAGGTGGCGATGAATGTCGCGCTGCCGGAACTCGATGGTGCGACCGAGCCGCTGGTCTTTGGCGGACCGACTGCCGGCAGTGATCAGTTTGTGCCGTTGCCCGATCAGATTGAGCTTGCTGCCGAACGGATCGCGCGGCATGTGGCGCTGCGGCGCACGCCGAACCATGCTAAAAAACTGGCGCTAGTGCTCTTCAACTTTCCGCCGACCCTTGGCAATGCCGGCACTGCCGCCTATCTCGATGTTTTTGCATCGCTTCATCGCCTGCTCCTGGCATTACGCGACGCCGGTTATACGGTCGAAGTGCCGGCAACACCGGACGAACTGCGTTATCGCGTGGTGCAGCAGAACGCGGAACTGTTCGGTACACCCGGCAATGTTGCTGCGCGGCTCAGCGTCGCCGAATACCGGCGACTCTTCCCGGCATACGCGGCTATCGAGCCGTTCTGGGGTGCGGCGCCAGGCGAGTTGCTGAACGATGGACGTGATTTCTTCATCTGTGGTCACCTGTTCGGCAACGTATTCGTCGGATTGCAGCCCTCGTTCGGCTATGAGCGCGACCCGATGCGTCTGTTGATGGCGAAAGATGCAGCGCCCAACCATGCATTTGCCGCTTTCTACACCTGGCTGACGCATGTGTTCGGTGCGCACGCGGTGGTGCACTTCGGCACCCATGGGGCGCTGGAGTTTATGCCCGGCAAGCAGGCTGGTCTCAGCGCACAGTGCTGGCCCATGCGATTGCTCGGTCCGGTGCCGAACATCTACTACTACAGCGTCAACAATCCCAGCGAAGGTACGATTGCAAAGCGACGTAGTGCAGCAACGCTGGTGAGTTATATGGTCCCGCCGCTCCAGCAGGCGGGTCTGTACAAGGGGTTGCGCCGCCTGAAGGATACCCTCGATGCCTGGCGCGTGCGACCCGATCCAGGCATGCTGGCGGATATTCGTGCGCAGGCAGAACAACTGGGTATTGGTAGCGAATCGCTCGATGATACAGACGATGAAGCCTATGTAGCATCACTGGCGCATGAACTGATCCAGATCGAGCAGCGCATGATCCCGGTAGGGTTGCACGTTCTCGGTAAAGACCCCGATCCTGCCGAGTTGACCGATGTGCTGGCGCTGGTCGTTGCCTTTGCCCGTCCGCCGGGTGTCGAACACCCGCTGACCCATTTGGTAGCGGCGGCATTGGGTCACGATTATGGTCGTTTGCAGGCGATGCTGCGCCACGATCCACGCGCACAGGAGACATTTCAGCAGATCGATGCACTGGTGCGTGAGGCAGTACGGGCACTCGTGGATGAGTATCAGGGTCGGCGGGCTGCGGCGCTTCCGCCGGTTGCAACGTTCGAGCGCCGGTTGCAGCAGTGTGTACCTCTACCGTTGGAGACGTTGCGCCGGTTCCGCGTCTACCTCGAAGAGTTGCTCGACCGGATGGTGCACGACCACGAGCTTCGCAACCTGCTATACGCGCTGGAAGGCGGCTACATTCCGCCATCGCCCGGCAACGATGTCGTGCGTAACCCGGCTGCCGTACCGACCGGACGCAACATCCATGGTCTGGATCCCTACCGTGTGCCCACGCCCGCAGCTCAGGCAAGCGGCGAGCGTCTGGTTGCCGATCTGCTGGCGCGTCTGACCCGTGATCAAGGACGCGTGCCGGAAAGTGTGGCCATTGTGCTGTGGGGTACCGATAACCTGAAGAGTGACGGCGAGGGTGTGGCGCAGGCGCTGGCGCTGATGGGTGCACGTCCGGTTACCGACGAACTCGGCAATGTCAGTGATGTGACACTCGTTCCACTGGAGGAATTGGGCAGACCGCGCGTCGATGCGGTGATCACCGTGAGCGGCATTTTCCGCGACCTGTTCGTCCACCAGATGCGCCTACTGGATAAGGCGGCGCGACTGGCTGCGCATGCCGATGAACCGCCAGAGTGGAATTATGTGCGCAAGCATGCACTCGCACATGCCGCAGAACTCGGCATCAGTCTCGATGACGCTGCCATCCGGGTATTCTCGAATGCGCCGGGGAGTTACGGCGCAAATGTCAATCACCTGGTAGAAAGCAGCACCTGGACCAGCGATGCCGAGATGAGCGAAGCCTTTGTCGTGCGGAAGAGTTTTGCGCTCGACGCGCGTGGCGAATGGCGTGATGCGCGCGCGATTATGGAACGGACACTGGCGACGGTTGATGCCACATTCCAGAATGTGGACAGTTTCGAGATCGGAATCAGCGACATCGATCATTACTACGAATATCTGGGAGGCGTAACGAAGAGCGTCGAGAAACTGCGCGGCGCCCGTCCGCGTGTTCTGGTCGCCGAGGCGCTGGCAACTACCGGCGAACGCATCAGCACACTGGAGCAACAAGTGCGCATCGAAACCCGTGCCAAACTTTTGAATCCGAAGTGGTTCGAGGCAATGCTGGCGCATGGCTATCAGGGGGTGCACGAGATCGAAGCGCGTGTCAGCAACACCTACGGTTGGAGCGCCACTGCCGATGCCGTCGAGGGGTGGGTGTATCAGGGAGTGGCGGAAACCTTCATCCTCGATGAAGCAATGCGTGAGCGACTGGCAAGCCTCAACCCGCACGCCGCCACGGCTATCGCTGGCAGATTGCTCGAAGCGCACAGCCGGGGCTTCTGGGATGCAGATGAAGCAACCCTCGAAGCACTTCAAACCATTTATGCGGACCTTGAAGATCGGTTGGAGGGGGTTGCGGTCGAAGGTTAAGCGTTGAACGTTGAACGTTGAACATTGAACGTAGAACGTTGAGCGTTGTCGGGAACGAAAGGAGCGTGTCATGACGCTGTTCAAGAACATTCGTCTGGGATTGCTGCACGTCGCAATTGCGATGACGTTCGTACTGATCAATAGCGTCCTGAATCGCATCATGATCCATGATCTGGGCATTCTGGCGAGCATTGTCGCCGTGCTGGTCGTGTTGCCCTACGTGCTATCCCCGGCGCAGGTCTGGATCGGGCAATACTCCGATACCCATCCCCTGTTTGGGTACCGACGCACACCGTACATTGCCCTGGGCGCGTTGCTCGCCATCGTCGGCGCTGCGCTGGCGCCGCACGCTGCGCTGGCGCTGGCGCGTGAGCCACTGATCGGCGTACCGCTGGCGATACTGCTGTTCGGGATGTGGGGTGTTGGATACAATCTTGCGGTCGTCGCCTACCTGTCGCTTGCCAGTGATATGTCCACCGAGCAGCAACGTTCGCGCACCGTTGCGATCATGTGGTTCATGATGATCGCCAGCGTTATTGTGACAGCAATCGTAGTCGGGCGTGCGCTGGAGCCATACAGCGAAGAGCGTCTCTTCACCGTCTTTCTGGAAACAGGCGGGGTGGCGCTGGCGCTGGCGCTTGTGGGGTTGATCGGTCTTGAGCCGCGCCAGCGAACGATTTCCGCCTTCCAGAGCCGTTCCGGTCAGATGGCAGCCATTCGTGCGGTGGTCGGCAACCCGCAGGCGCGCGTCTTTTTCGTTTATCTCATTTTGATGCTGGCAGCGATCCTGGGGCAGGATGTACTGCTGGAGCCGTTTGGTGCGCAGGTGTTTGGCATGAATGTGAGGGAAACAACCCAACTGACCGCGATGTGGGGTGGTGCAACACTAACGGCGTTACTGCTCTATGGTGCAGTGCTCAGCCACTGGATCGACAAGAAGCGCGGTGCGATGATCGGCGGTTCGATTGCTGCCACCGGCTTTCTACTGATTGCGCTCAGTGGCATGCTCGCCATTGAAGCGATGTTCATTCCCGGTATTCTGCTCCTTGGTTTCGGTACCGGCGTTGCCACCACAACCAACCTGGCGCTGATGCTCGATATGACAACAGCCGAGCAGGTTGGGTTGTTTATCGGCGCGTGGGGTGTGGCGGATGCTGTGGCGCGTGGCGTTGGCACCCTGCTCGGTGGCGTCATGCGTGATGTGATTGCCCATATGAGTGGAAGCGCCGTGAGCGGCTACGTCAGCGTCTTCCTGATTGAAGCGTTTCTCCTTGGCATTTCTCTGGTATTATTGCAACGGATCGACGTCAATGATTTCCGTAGCCGTCAACCATCGCTGACCGAACTGGTTGCGATTGCTGGCGATGCCTGATGCGGAGTGTTATGACCACACGTTCTACTGAAGATCACAATGGCAAGGAGACCGACAGCGCTTTCACAACGCTGCCGGTCTATCCATTTACTGCGATTGTCGGTCAGGCAGAGCTGAAACTTGCGCTCCTGCTCTGCGTGATCGATCCGACGATTGGCGGTGTTATGGTCATGGGGCATCGTGGCACGGCGAAGAGCACAGCGGTACGCGCTCTGGCGGCGCTCCTCCCGCCGCAGCGTGCCGTCGCCGGGTGCCCCTACGGGTGCGATCCGGCAGCGCCGTCGCCGATCTGCCCGCACTGCGCCGCGCCCGAACAACACGCGCCGGCAAATGGCAACGAAAAGCGACGTGCCACTGGAAAACGCCTGCCCTCGATCTTGCGCCCGGTTCCGGTGGTTGACCTGCCACTCGGCGCAACCGAGGATCGGGTGGTCGGCGCGCTCGACATCGAGCGTGCGCTGGTCGAGGGTGTGCAGGCATTTGCGCCGGGATTGCTGGCGCGCGCCAATCGTGGCTTTCTGTACATCGATGAAGTAAACCTGCTCGAAGACCATCTGGTCGATCTGTTGCTCGACGTGGCGCAGAGCGGGGTCAATGTCGTCGAGCGGGAAGGGATTTCAGTGCGCCATCCGGCGCGTTTCGTGCTCGTCGGTAGCGGCAACCCGGAGGAGGGTGACCTGCGTCCACAACTGCTCGACCGGTTTGGACTGCATGCGCGCATCACGACCATCGACGACGTGGCGGAGCGGGTCGAGATTGTCAGGCGTCGGCGCGCATTCGATGCCGATCCAGTTGCATTTGCGCAGCAGTGGGAACGGGAACAGCAGCGCCTTCAGCGACGCATTCGTGCAGCCCAAAAACGTCTCGGTTCGGTTGAACTGACCGATGAAGCGTTGTATGCTGCTGCGCGTTTGTGCGTAGCACTGAACATCGACGGTCACCGTGGCGAGTTGACTCTGGCGCGTGCAGCGGTGGCGCTGGCAGCGTTCGAGGGCCGCGACAGCGCCCAGCCGTCGGACATTGCGCGGGTTGCGACTCTGTCGCTGCGTCACCGGTTGCGCAAAGATCCGCTCGAAACCTCGGGTGATGACACGCGGATCGAGCGTGCTGTCGCGGAGACGATCGGCGCAGCAGCACGGGCATAATCTTCGGGCATACTCAATCCGTGGTACACCTGAAGCAAGCATTATCTGGAAAGGATGATGTGCCTATGCCTCCACGAATGCTGGAACGCGGCGTGATCAAAGGTTATAAATCGTTCAGAGACATCGATCTGTTGCTTGAACCGGTCAATGTGTTGATCGGCGCGAATGGTTCGGGCAAAGCGAACTTTATCAGCCTTTTCAAACTTCTCGACCGCATCGTGGAGGAAAGTCTCCAGGTTCATGTCGCTCAGAACGGCGGCGCCGACGAGATTCTTCATTACGGTCGCAAAACGACCGATCAGATCGAGATCACGCTCTGGTTCAAACGCGATGATCTGGCAAATGGATATAGCTGCACGCTTATTCTGGTTGAAGATACTCTGCTGATCAAATCAGAGTCAACCTGGTTCCATGACCATCGTCACTATTCTAAGCCATACCTGGATCGAAGTGATGACCGGTTGAAGCCGGAAAGTAGTCTGGGTCGTTGGGCGAGAATGGTCGGTTTCGGGGTGCTGATGTCCGGGTGGTGTCCGGTTGCCACTGGTGGGTGTTGGGCTGCATCGCCTGCCGGAGGGTGGCGACCGTGGTGCGGCTGATCCCCCATCTCCTGGCGAGCCCCGTCGACGGTTCTCCATTGCACCTCCCCCGCACGCGCAGAGTCACCTGCGCCGGACGCAGCTGCTTCCCGTGAACGCTGGTTCCCGTGGAGCCGTTGTCCACCCGGTGCCACGGACGACAGCGAGAGACCGTCACCCTCC
>DAOUBK010000089.1:0-41131 GCA_034432635.1 Roseiflexus sp. | reverse complement strand
AAAATATGAGCTAACGCAATTTCTACCGCATCAAGATGCCCCAACTTAAGCTTCTGCTCTCCCCTCTCCCGCGCACGCGGGAAGGGGGGACGGGGGTGAGGGCGTTCAGCGCATCTCCAAGCCCTATCTCCCGCAAGCGCTCGCAAGTCCTGTCCGCCCTTGAACGGAGGCGTGCTGGGGTGGGGTCTCCCGCCCCCGGCGCCAATGGGACGCCTCGTCGCACGCAGCACGCGGATGCCACCTGAACGATGCGCATCTTTGCGCAAGAGTTGACATAACTGGTTGCGTTTCTCCAAAAACTTGCGTCTGTGAAGGACTACATTCCCAGACGGATCGGCACACCGTGGGTGATTGCAGGGTCGAGATCGACCGACGCACCGCCACGGAGTTCCAGCGCACAGGCTCCTTCGCGATGGTGACGTTCATTCATGGCGATCAGCACGATTGCCGACGCTCCCAGTTGAAAGGCAATGCCGTCTGCAACAGGTGCGCCCTCGACTCCCAGCAGTGCGCAGTAGCGAGCGGCGCTCACTGCCGGATCACGGGTCGCAACCAGCACCCGCGCAATGCCAGTTACACCGTTGGGGTGCAGGCGCGCCGCTCCTGTCGGAACCCGCAGATCGCGCGGCGTCACATCGCCGCAGAGGAAGGGCAGATCGGGAGTTGCCGGACGGGCAGTCTTCCAGGCGATGCGCACCCCGTCGGGGCGTTCCCTGCCGCCGGAGAAGGATCCGGCAATGGTGTCCAAACCTCGCATGCGTGCACCGGCAACGTCGTCATCGATCATATCGGGCAGCAGGGCAAAATCGATGAGACCCTCATCCTCCGCACTGTACCGCCACCAGATATGGTCAGGTGCAGCGCGACGAAACGCGATCAACTCCAGGTAGCTACCGTCGGCGAACGCGACCAGCGCATTATGGGTTGCGCCATCGGCATGCACGCCACCCGGCGTTACAGTAAACCCCAGCGACGTATAGTCGTCGGTTGCCGCCGCCAGATCGCGCACGAGAATGACCATGTGATCGATAGCACGTATCATTGCAGAGAACCCCCGAACAGCGGATCACACACAGACCGGAGAAATGTAACCCTTCCCATGGGTGGGTCAGCCCTATACGCAGGGGCGTCAGGCAAACAGATCGTCTACATTGAGCGCAATCGCTGGCACAACCGGCGACGTGATCACATTACCGGGGAAATACTTCTGGATGCGGGCATACTGATCGTGCGCCAGGTGTGTATGCTGATCGACGACACGCTGTTCAACGTTCACGATCCAGGTTTCGGGAATGCCTGCCGCAGCGTAGCGGGGAAGTTTCTCAACCCAGTCATACGGTGTTGTTGTATCAGAAACCTCAACGATTAGCAACACATCAGTGGCTACGGGATGGGCATGCGCATAGTTATCATCGCGTGGACGCAGAACGGCGATGTCGGGTTGCAGTTCACTGTAGTCGTTCAACTGGATCGGATTCTGCGGGCTGACGAGTGCCTGATCGCCGACCAGCGCGATCAGGCGCTTCACAAGGCGACGCACGATTGCGGCGTGAAGCGGTCCGATCGGACTCATTGCACGAATCTCGCCATCGATCAGTTCCACCCGATCATCCTCGTAAGAATACCACTTTCGCGCATACGTGCGTAATCATAAACGCTAAACGCGACGAACGATATCAATGCTCATGCGTCACCCCTGAGAGCCTATCCGAATAACCCATATATCTGATGGGTAGGAGCAGGCGCCACCTGCTCCCTATCCCGGCAGGATTTCTTGGAAAGGCTTTACATACCTTCGCGCTTTACCTCGACCTGATTCACCGGATTTGGCACAGGCTGACCGGTCAACGCGGCTACCAGGTTTGTGGCAGCCACCACTGCCATCCTGGTACGGGTGGCAACCGTGGCGCTCCCGATATGCGGTGTCAGCACAACGTTAGGCAGACTCAGCAATGGATGATCGGCGCCAATCGGTTCGTGCTCGAACACATCGAGACCAGCAGCCCACGGACGACCGCCTCTCAGTGCCTCGACCAGATCCGCCTCACGCACAACTGGACCACGTGAAGCATTGACGAACACCGATGTCGGCTTCATCAGGGCAAATTCACGCGCGCCGAACATATCGCGCGTTTCTGGCGTCAACGGAACCAGCACCACCACGACGTCCGCAGCGCTCAGCAGGGCGTCCAGCGTCGGCGCGTAGCGAATGACGGCGCTGGGGATTGCGCCGATCTGCGTCTCTAATGCGGGTGATGGACGTCGGTTGTGGTACAGGATCGGCATACCAAAACCAACTGCGCGTCGCGCTACGGCGGAACCGATCCGTCCTGCACCGACGATCCCCAGTGTCGCGCCATGCACATCCTGACCGACCATAAACATCGGCGACCAGGTTGTCCATCCGCCGGCAGCGATCAACCGATGACCCTCGACGACCCGCCGCGATGCCGCCAGGATCAGCGCCCACACCAGATCGGCGGTCGTCTCGGTCAGCACATCGGGCGTGTTGGTCAGCAACACCCCACGCGCCGTCAGCGCTGGCAGATCGACATTATCGTACCCGACCGCCATATTGGCGACGACCCTCAGGCGCGGGGCAGCAGCGAGCAATTCGGCATCGACGCGGTCGTTAAGCAGGGTCAATATGCCATCCACGTCCGCTACGGCGCGCAGCAGCGTCTCGCGCGGCACAGGGTTGGCTTCATCGTCCCAGAGCGTCGTCTCACAGGCAGCAGTCACAATGTCAATTGCTGCCTGCGGGAGACGCCGCGTGATATAGGCTCGGAGTCTCATGATTCTCTAGCGGGGTCAACAACACGACTTCCAGGCGCAGCGGTCGAACCGGTGTTGTGCATCTGGGCAATTCGCGCTTCTCCCAGACGTGCTTCCAGTATGCAGCGTGCTGCCAGTTCGGTTGCATTTCCCGCCGCCAGTTGATCGTCAGCGGGAAGCCATAGGCAGGATCGTACTCGATCGAGCCGACACGTACCCGCTGGCAGATACAATCCTGCTTCGAGGGGAAACATTCAGGTCCTGCTTCGAGACGCGCCCCCAGTTCAAACAGCCGGTCTACCGTCAGGAACGAGAGCCACGACGAGTTGCAGGTATCGCGCAACACATACTGTTGGGTTCCACGCACCTCGATCTCCTGGGCACAGGCGCGACCTGCAAACAATGCGCGCACGACAATCCGGTACGAAGTGAGCGACTGATCCGACCAGACACGCTGTGCCGCCTCGCGGCGCTCGATGTACGTCGCCGGGATTGCACGTACCGCCATCAGCCCAAGGCTTGCAAACACGAGGACTAGAATCCAGACAAAACGCCATCGACGTGCGCGCACCAATGTCTGTTGCATGACACTGCTCCCATTACGAGTGGAAAAGTCTGCCTTTCATCTGGAACATCGTTCGTTGTAACACTTCTCCTGATACGGACGAACGGAGTGACCGTGTAGAGGGGTGAAGTATAGTGTACAATAGTAGGAAAGCAACTGTCAATCTATGAACAGACGGCGAACACCGCCAGAGGAGACGATGATGTCGGATCCGCTTGCTGCTTTCCGTGAAGCCTACCAGGAATGGGAGCACACCATCCTCCAACCGACGCTGCAACGTGCTCCTGAACGCGACGCCGATTTTACGACCGTGTCGGGTGAGCCGATCGAGCGCCTGTACACTCCGCTCGACCTGGAGGGAACCGATCCGGTGCGCGACATTGGGTTGCCGGGCGCGTATCCGTTCACGCGCGGCATCCACCCCACCGGTTACCGGGGCAAACTCTGGACGATGCGCATGTTTGCCGGCTTTGGCAGCGCGGAGGAAACCAATGCGCGCTTCCGCTATCTGCTCGAACAGGGACAGACCGGGCTTTCGATTGCGTTCGATATGCCGACGCTCTACGGGCGTGATACCGACGATCCGCTGGTGCCCGGCGAGTTTGGCAAGTGCGGCGTGGCAGTCTCTTCGCTTGCCGATATGGAAATACTGCTCGATGGATTGCCGCTCGACCAGATCAGCACCTCGATGACGATCAACTCACCGGCGGCGATTGTCTGGGCAATGTATCTGGTGGTGGCGGAGAAGCGTGGCATTCCCTGGAGCCAGTTGCGCGGCACGCTTCAAAACGATATTCTGAAAGAATACATCGCGCAGAACGAGTACATCTTCCCACCCGAACCATCGATGCGTCTGGTCGTCGATACGATCGAATTCTCCACCCGCCACGTGCCGCAGTGGAACCCGGTCTCGATCAGCGGCTACCACATCCGCGAAGCGGGTGCAACCGCTGCACAGGAACTGGCGTTCACCCTCGCCGATGGGCTGGCATACGTCCAGGCAACCATTGAGCGCGGTTTGCATGTCGATGAGTTTGCACCGCGTCTCAGTTTCTTCTTCAATGCGCACAACGATCTGTTCGAGGAAGTGGCAAAGTACCGCGCCGCCCGACGCATCTGGGCGCGCACGCTGCGCGAGCGGTTCGGAGCGCAGAATCCACGCTCGCTCTGGTTGCGCTTCCACGCGCAAACAGCAGGATGTTCACTCACGGCGCAGCAACCGGAGAACAATATCGTTCGCACTGCCATCCAGGCGCTTGCCGCTGTCCTTGGCGGCTGTCAGTCGCTCCATACCAATTCGATGGACGAAGCGCTGGCGCTTCCCTCCGAGAAAGCCGTTACTATTGCTCTGCGCACCCAACAGATCATCGCCGAAGAGAGTGGCGTCGCCAATACGGTCGATCCGCTCGGCGGTTCGTACTTTGTCGAAGCGTTGACCAACCGCATGGAAGAGGAATGCCTTGCCTACTTCCGCCGGATCGAGGATCTTGGCGGTGTTATTCCTGCGATTCGGCGCGGCTTCTTCCAGTCCGAGATCGCCGACGCCGCTTACCGCTATCAACGCGAGATCGATTCCGGACGGCGCGGGGTGATCGGCGTCAACCGGTATGCGATCAAGACCCCGCTCGAAATCCCGATCCTCGAAATGGATCCGCACGGCGAAGCGCGCCACCTGGAACGCCTGAACCGTGTGCGCGCCACCCGTGACAACGCGCTCGTGAAGCAGCGTCTCGAAGCGCTGCGCGAAGCGGCAATGGCAACAGAGAACCTGATGCCGCCAATCCTCGACTGTGTGCGCGCATACGCTACGATTGGCGAAATGTGCGACGTGCTGCGCGATGTGTTCGGCGTGTACCGCGAAATGGTCGTGGTGTAACGCCGCCGTGTACTGGGACATGTTACCTAACGGTGTGGTAAAGTATCATCGTTAGGTAACATGATTGTACCGATCGGTTGCCTCCAGATCACCTGTCCGGGCAGCCCCACGCTACATTGAGCACCGCTATGCGCCGCCGGGGTCAGGTTTGTGTCATCGACCACCAGCTCTACCAGAATGATGGATCTGCTGCCATCACGGTTGGTTCGCCTGCCTGGTATGCGTGGCTGAGCGATGAGCACACCTCGTCGTTCATCTATCGCAGTGCATACGGCGGGTTCACAGCACGGCGTGAACGTCAGCGCAACGGATGGTACTGGTATGCTTACCGACGTATTGGCGGCAGACTGTACAAACGCTACCTCGGTCGCGCCGGCGACCTGACGAACGAGCGCCTGCAACAGGTCGATGCAGCATTTGCCGCTGCATCCGGCACCCATGCGTCGCGTCGCACCACGATGTTCTCTCGTGTGCAGTCACTCCCGGCGATGAGTCGGTTGCGCGTACCCCCATCGCGTCCGCTGCTGATCGAGCGTCCTCATCTGATTGAACGCCTTGATGCAGCACTCACCTTCGCCCTCACACTGATCTCTGCACCTGCAGGGTTCGGTAAAACCACACTGCTGACAACATGGGCGGCGCACCTGCAACAGAGAGACATGAAATCGCCAGGGATGGACGGAAGCGCATTCCGCACCCATCCACTCCATCCGACGATCGGTTCCGGGCAACTGGCGTCCCACCCTCCATCGATGACGCACCTGCCGGCGTCGACGTCTACGTCAATTGCGTGGGTGTCACTCGACCAGATGGACAACGATCCGGTGCACTTCTGGAGCGTGGTCGCACTCGCACTCAACACCATACGACCCGGCGCCGGGCATCGTACACAGGCATTGCTCGAATCGCCGCAACCACCGCCCCCTTCCCTGCTGGCGCACTCGCTCCTCGCCGATCTGCACGATTTCCCCGGGCATGTCGTTCTGATCTTCGACGATTATCATCTGATAACATCGGAAGCGGTGCATGAGTCGCTGACAACCTTTATCGATCACCTGCCCGCGCACACTCATCTGGTGATTGCTACCCGCGCCGACCCGCCACTTCCGCTGGCGCGCTGGCGGGTACGTGGATATCTGGCAGAGTTGCGCAGCACGGATTTGCGCTTTACCACTGAGGAGGCGGCAGCATTTCTCCACTCGACGATGGGGCTTGATCTTCCGCTCGAGGCGATCCGGACACTGGAAGAACGAACCGAGGGTTGGGCTGCCGCTCTGCAACTTGCGGCGCTCTCGATCCGTGATCGCGCCGACGGCGAAACGTTCATCCGCCGCTTTGCCGGGAGTCACCGTGCGATTGTCGATTACCTGGCGGAAGAGGTGATCAACCGCCTGCCGGAACACGTACAAACCTTTCTGCTGTACACCGCAGTACTTGATCGGATGTCGGCGGAGTTGTGTGCGGCGCTCCTCGATCCTGCCAGCGGCGTCACTGACGCGAATCCAGCAGCAGCACAGGCGATGCTCGATTATCTGGAGCGCGCTAATCTGTTCGTTGTACCGCTGGACGAAGAACGCCGCTGGTATCGCTATCACCACCTATTTGCCGGCATGCTGCGCGATTGGTTGGAACGCACCCGACCTGCGCTGGTAGCCGACCTGCACCGCCGGGCTGCCGGCTGGTACCGCGAAGCAGGTTTTGCAGACGCAGCCATCAGGCATCTGGTGCTGGCTGGTGATGCAGGCGGTGCAGCAGAAGTCATCGAGGCAAGCGCGAATGAAACCCTCTGGGAGCAGGGCGATGCGCAGACACTGTTGCGCTGGATGGCCGCGCTGCCGGACGAAACCGTGCTCTCGCGTCCTCGTCTGGCACTTGATCAGGTATGGGCGTTCCTGGCAAGCATTCAATTCGATGCTGCTGAAGCGCGCGCCGGCGAGATCGAGCATACCTTGATGCGCCATGATGCCCAAACGCAAGCGCTCATTCTTGGTGAGCTGGCAGCCATGCGTTCAGTTGCGGCGCGGGTGCGCGGCGATGTGCCGCGTGCGCTGGACTATGCCGCTCGTGCCCTCGACCTCCTCGGAGCGGATGACCAGAGCCTGGCGCACACACTTGTTGTGATGAATCTGGTCGAAGCTCACCTGATGCGCGGCGATCTGATACAGGCGCAACGGGTTGCTGCTGAATTGCACGCTGCACCGCTGAGCCGCAATCTGATCATCGCCCTGATCGGCTTCTTGACACAGTCCGGCTTGTACCGTGATCAGGGGCGTCTGGCGGAAGCACGCGCCCTGCTCGATGAGGCACTTCGGTTGATCGAGCGACGAGGTGCACCCGAACGCCCGATTGTTGCCATGATCCACCTCGCGCTGGCAGAGATTGCCTATGAGCAGGACGCTCTCGACGAAGCGGAGGGCTATGCACAACTGGCGCTCAAACGCGCAGAACGCTGGTGGAACAACGATATCCTCATCAACAGTCTGGGGTTGCTTTCCGCTATTCAACGGGCTTGCGGCAACGAATCGGCAGCCGTGGAACTCGCTGAACAGGTCGAGCGCCTTACCCTGGAGTATCGCATCGGATGGATTTCCAACCGTGTACTGGCGGGGCGCGCCGAACGCCTGCTACGCACCGGTGATCGGCAGGCTGCTGAACGATGGGCATTGACCTGCGGCTTATCGCTCGACGACACTCCCCCCCCCGAACGGTTCTACGAGTACCTGGTGCTGGCGCGCGTCGCACTCGCGCGTGGTGAAGGGCGTGCAGCGCTCCCGCTGATCCAGCGCTTGCTGGATCAGAGCGATCAGGGTGGCCATATCACGCGCACGATTGATGCATTGAAACTCCTCGCACTTGCCCGCCGCCAGACAGGAGACGCTGCCGGTGCACGTCAGGCGTTGCTGCGGGCGCTGCGCCTCGCCGAACCGGGGAAACTGGTGCATACCTTCGTAGACGAGGGGGAGCCAATGAAATGGCTCCTGGCAGACTGTGGATCGGCGCTTGCGCCACTTACCGCACAGGAACATCCGGCAGAACGTCGCTTGCTGATGTACATCGATCACCTCATCGGGAGGTTCCGCCCCAATGCTGCACACGCCGCAACGCAGACGACCGAACCGCTGACCAGGCGCGAACTTCAGATATTACGCCTGATCGCTGCCGGTCATACCGATCAGGAAATCGCCGCTATCCTGGTGATCGCCATCAGCACAGTACGCTCACACATCAAGCGTGTGTATGCGAAGATTAATGCCCGCAATCGCACCCAGGCGGTTGTTCGCGCCCGCGCTCTCGGTGTCATTGGCTGACACGTTCCTCATCGTTATTCCTCAATTTTGAGGACGCGCCTCCGGACTGTCAGTGGCAGAATAGCCCTGGATAGGGCTTCCCTGTGCTGGACAGGAAAAGAGGTGTACGTGTGTTCACGATCGATCGCTTGCATCCTTCGTGGAAATACCCGTTTGCAATCATCTGGATTGGTCAGGCTTGCTCGCTCTTTGGCAGCGGTCTGGCAGGATTCGTCATCGTCTGGTGGCTGACCGCTGCCACCGGCTCGGCGACCGTTCTCGCAACGGCAACGCTCGCTACCCTGTTGCCGGGTATTCTGATAGGACCGCTGGCAGGTGTGTTGATCGACCGCTGGGATCGACGAATGGTGATCATGATCGCCGATCTGACCGGAGCGTGTGGTGCTGCGCTGCTTGCCTGGCTCTTCTGGATCGATGCACTCGCCATCTGGCATGTGTATCTCATCATGACGCTGCGATCGCTGGCAGGTGCGTTCCACTGGCCCGCAATGCAGGCGTCGATTTCGCTTATGGCGCCCGAACGTCATCTGGCACGCATCGGCGGGCTGAACCAGATGCTTCAGGGAGCAACCAGCATTGCCGCACCACCGCTTGGCGCGCTGCTGATTGCCGTATGGCCCCTGCATACCCTGATGCTGATTGATGTTATCACTGCACTGATCGCGGTGATCGGGGTCGGTCTGGTGCGCTTCCCACGCCCGCCACGCTATACGTCTGCCGCCACTGGTAAACAGGAAGGGGTAATAACAGGGATACTAGTCGGATTGCGCTATATGTGGGGATGGTCGGGATTGATGATCGTCATGGGCATAGCGGCGGTGATCAATCTGCTACTGACACCCGCTTTTTCCCTGCTACCGATCCTGATCACAAAACACTTCAGCGGTGGAGCGCTCCAGTTAGCCTGGATGAACGCCGCTCACGGCGCTGGCATTGTCTTTGGCGGTTTGATCATCGGTGTATGGGGCGGCTTCAAACGGCGCATGCACACCGTGGTGTTCGGAATGATCTGGTTGGGTATCAGTATTCTGGTTATCGGTGTGGCGCCTGCGGAAGCATTTCTGCCCGCTCTCGTTGCGGCCGTCGTGGTCGGTGCCATGTCGCCCGTGGTCAACGCTCCCCTGATGGCAATCGTGCAGAAAGTCGTCGATCCGGCCATGCAGGGACGGGTCTTTGCCGCACTGAGCAGCGTGTCGATGGCGATGTCGCCGCTGGGACTGCTGATCGCCGGTCCGGTTGCCGATACGTTCGGTGTGCAGATCTGGTACATGCTTGGGGGAGGGGTCTGCCTGTTGACGACGTTGCTCGTCGTCCTGCTTCCCGCAGTGCGCGACCTGGAGGATTATCGAGGTGATCTGCCCGGCATTTCATCCACCGCCAGACTGTGAGGAAGTGGCGACGCTGCACTCGTTGCCCTGCTGCGGCGTCTCAGTTTCCTGTCAGTCTGTACCATCTCTGATACATGCTATAATCGAAAAGCATGCATACAGGAGGCAGTATGTCGCGTTGGAGCGCCCTGGGCAATCTGTGGTCAACGATCCGTGAAATCGATGCCGGCGCAATTCGTACAGAAGCGGAACAACCACTCCACATCGTCGCCGTCGGGCATGATCCGGCGCTGGCTGCCATCGATGCGCTGGTGCATCGCGGTCCTAACCGCTATCCCCTCATTTCCAGATCGCTCACGTTGCTTTCGTTGCGCGAAGCAACCCGGCACAGCGACCTCCTGCGCTCCGCAGATATGCTCATCCTTGCAGTCGATAGCCGCATAGGATTGTCCGATTCGGACGCGATAGCGCTGACACAGATCGATCGCCTGCCGCGCCCGGCCGTTCTGGTGCTGCTCTTTGGTGAGCGCCTGGCAGCCACAAGCGCACCGTTGCCCCCATCCGCTGCTGCGCGAGCAGCCGTTATCCCAGACCCGGACCACGACAGCGCTGTGCATCGTTTTGCCGAAGGGTTCTATGAGCACCTTCCGGAAACGCGACATCTGGCGGCAGCGCGTCGCTTCCCCGGCTTGCGCACCGTCTATGCGCGTCGCCTGATCAATTCCATCTCGACAACGAATGCCACCTACGCCCTGGCTTCCAGCCTGCCGGAGCAGATCCCGATCCTCGGTCTCCCCTTTGCTGTGGCGGATATTCTAGTGCTCACCAAAAATCAGGCGATCATGGTCTATCGCCTGGCGCTGGCGTATGGCGCTCCACTCGACTTTCGTCAGCGCATAGCCGAGGTTATGCCGGTTGTCGGCCAAGCATTCGTCTGGCGTGAACTTGCCCGCACTCTGGTCGGTCTGGCGCCGGTTTGGGGTGTGATCCCCAAAGTCGGCATTGCCTACGCCGGCACCTACGCAACTGGTATGGCGGCCTGGCGCTGGTATGAAACGGGGGAACTGATCCCGCGCGAGGAACTGGCGCGGATCGCGGGTGAAGCACGAACAACTGGCATGGCAAAAGCGCGTGAATTGATCAAACAGGCGCAAGCAACCGGAGAAGCAACCGGCGCTATGGCAGCTCGGGTGACAGACCGCTTCGGTCATCTGGTCGAACAGGCGCGTCAACGCGGGCATCACACGCTGCGGCGCGTGCGCCAGCGCCTGCCGTTGCGTCGTCCTCCTACATCCTCAAACGACACAGGATGACTGCCAGAGGAGCAATGAACGTGGAACGTTTCGTCATCGAAGGCGGTCACCGTCTTAGTGGAAGCATTAAGCCGTCCGGCAATAAGAACGCAGCCTTGCCAGTGCTGGCTGCCACACTGCTAACCAATCACAACGTTGTGTTGCACAACATTCCACAGATCGGCGATGTTGCAGCAATGATCGGGCTGCTGGAACATCTCGGTGCGCGGGTTGAACGTCGCGGTTCACACAGCTGGTCGATCTGCGCCGCCGGTGTCGGCGCGGCAGAACCAGATCCCGCACTGGCGCGCAAGATTCGCGCCTCAGTACTGCTTGCCGGTCCGCTGTTGGCACGGCGTGGGTTCGCCACCATACCCCGACCCGGCGGTGACATGATCGGGCGTCGGCGTCTCGATACGCACCTCAACGCCCTGCGTGATCTCGGTGCGTCCATTGAAATCACTCCCACTGCCTACCTTTTGCACGCCGAACGACTGCATGGCGCCGACCTGTTTCTCGACGAAATGAGCGTCACCGGCACCGAGCAGGCGATTATGGCAGCCGTGCTTGCCGAAGGGGACACTGTGATCAGCAATGCCGCCTCCGAGCCGCATGTGCAAGACCTCTGCCATTTTCTCAACCGGTTGGGAGCGCGCATCGAAGGGATCGGCACCAATCGCCTCTTCATTCAGGGTGTTTCGTCCCTGCGAGGCGGCGAGTACACGATCGGACCGGACTTTATGGAGGTGGCGTCATTCATTGGGCTGGCGGCAGTGACCCGCAGTTCTCTGCGGATCGTCGGTGCACGTCCATCGGAGCACCGCATGACACGGATTGCGTTCGGTCGGTTGGGTGTCACCTGGCGCGACGAAGGTGATGACATCGTTGTGCCAGCGGAGCAGGAGTTGTGCATCCGTGATGATGTGCACAATGCCATTCCGAAGATCGATTCCTCTCCCTGGCCTGGCTTCAATCCAGACCTGATCAGTATTGCTATTGTGGTAGCCACCCAGGCGCGCGGTACGATCCTGATCTGGGAAAAAATGTTCGAGAGCCGGTTGTTCTTTGTGGATCGATTGATCAGCATGGGCGCACGCATTATCCTATGCGATCCGCACCGCGTCGTAGTCGTCGGTCCGAGCCAGTTGTACGGCGAACCGGATGGATTGCCGAGTCCCGACATTCGTGCTGGCATGGCGCTCCTGCTGGCAGCACTGTGCGCTCAGGGGCGCAGCGTTATCTACAACATCGGTCAGATCGACCGAGGCTATGAGCGGATCGATGAGCGCCTGCGCACCCTTGGAGCGCAGATCGAGCGTGTGCGGTAGAGGTGTGTTGCGATCACCAAAGAAGGAACGCAGGTGACCGGATTGCCGGCACCCATCCTGAACGCCACACGACTGCCTGCGTTATTGACGCAGGCGGTAGACGATAAGCGGTCGTGGTCCACTCACATCGCGCAGCACAATGTCAATATCGGCGCGATCGACAATTCCGCGACTCAACGGATCAAAATTGCGCTCACCTTCGATGTAGTAGTAGACCGTGCCATTCAGCCGCAGACCGCCGGGATTGCTGGAGCGCACGAAGACGCCTGGCGCTGCTTCGATGAGCGGATCATCGACTGTTCCATCGAGGCGGGTGAACACGGCGGCGCGGAGCGTTTCTGCTTCCAGTGGACTGAGCGAGCTGGTAGGCAGGTGAGATATCAGCAGGAGTGCAACGAGAAGCGAACCGAACAGCAGCGCATTGATGATGAACAATCCCCAAAAGAAGCGCAAACCACGCGATGGCGCTGGCCGTGTGGTTGTATCAGCAACCGTCACTGATGGCGAGCAGATCACTTTCCTGCCTCCTCTCACTTTCAGGAGCGTTGTCATCCTGCTATAATCAACGGTAATCAATGGTGCTTTCATCGTATCCGGGTGCAATCAGAAACACGATGGTCACTGCCTGAGATGTTGCTGAGCATGTTCTTATTTCTATGATGAAATATCGATACCTGACGGCGGCGACGGTCGTGATCGGCGTCATAGAGGGGGTACTGATCGCGCGGTTCGTCCTGCGGCTCTTTGCTGCACGTCCGGACAACCCGGTGGTTCAGGTGGTGTACGGTGTCACGCAACCACTGGTCGCGCCACTGCGCGCACTCGACGCGGGGCAGCCGCAGTACGGGGCCTCGCTCGAATTTGCGACGCTCGTGTTACTGCTTGCGTTACCGCTCATCACCGTGCTGATGTGGAGATGGTCTCGGGGTCTTCCAGCAGGTGCTTAGTTGTCAGTTCCCGGTTCTCAATCAGGAGAACTCTATGGACCCATTGCAGTTGCTGATCGTGCTGGTGATTGTTGGTATCTGCGGCGCAGTCGCCGCGTTGATCGTCGGCTTCAGTCCGCCGGGATTGCACGTGATGCTGGTGTCGATCATCGTTGGCGTGATCGGTGCATTCATTGGCGCCTGGATCGCCGGCATGCTCAATCTGCCCCCGATCACGGAGATCCGTGTGGGCACGATCCGGCTCAATCTCCTGTACACCATTGTCGGTTCGACGCTTCTGCTGGTGTTGCTCCAGGTATTGCACGGCGGCAGGCGGTGGCTGTGGATGAACAGGAAGTAAACGCTACGTCGGAAAAGGGTTACGTTACCGCCGGCAGGCACATGCGGAAGACGATCTGATCGTCGCTACGTTGAGCGGTGAGTGTGCCCTGATGCTGATCGATGATACTGTAACTCAACGGTAGTTCGATACCATGCGCCTCACCGCGCACCGGACCATCCGGGTCGAACAGGCGCGGCAGATCCGCTTCATCGATCGGCACTCCGGTGTCGGCGAACTCTGCCACAACAAACGGCACATCACCGTCCTGACGACAGGTGCGGATGGTCAGGGTCCCACCTCTGGGCATTGCGTATGCAGAATTGAGGATCAGATTGTAACAGGCGAAGCGCAAATGCCCGGCGAATCCTGACACCCACAGATCGTCTGGCGCGTAGAGACAGTGCACAACGATCCCTCGTTCACGAAGCACATCACTCACCTGTTGAAGCGCCTGGTCGAGAATGCAGTGCAACGCCACCGGACGCTTTCCCTGCCCTGACGAGCGATAGAGATCAAGCATCCGCCGCACGCCTGCAATCACCCGTTCCGTTTCCCGCTGCGCCATCTCCAGGTAACGCTGACGTTTCTCATCGCTCAACGGACGATGCTGCACCAGGTAGAGCGTATTGGCAATCGCCTGAAGCGGATTGTTGATCTCATGGGCCAGCGCCGCAGTCAAACGTCCAATCAACGCGAGACGATCGGTATGCATCTCATCGATCTGCCACGTATGCTGACGTACCCGCGTTTCACACTCACCAATCCGATCCAGCGTCGAGCATATCAATGTTGCCGCACCCTGGAGGCTGGCGCTGTACTCTTCCACCTCACCTGCATCATCAGCCAGCGCGGCAACAATGACGCCACGTGATGCAGTGCCGTGGAACGGCGCACAGACCAGAGTAGATTCTGATGCAAGAGTTCGTTCCCAGGCGGCTGTTGAAGGAGCAGCAGGCGGAGCAACAATCAGACGCTCTCCGGCGATGGCTGCACCGGCGAGACTGCCGGCAAGCGGCAATGCTGCCGGTAATGTCGGCGCCCGTCCAAACGACGCCACTCGACTGAGGCGGAGCGTTTCCTCGTCCACCAGGATGACATAACCGCGCAGCAAAAATGGCGCAGCATCGAGCCGCGCCGCAATCGCGTCGAGTGCATCGGTTGCAGTGCGACAGCCCGTCAGCGCCAGACTTTCCTGTGCAATCCAGCTCAGATAGTCAGCATGTGTCGGCAGCGATGCTTCTTTGCCTGTTCTCTTGCCGTTCACACAAGCAGCGGTAACATTCTGCACATCTTGTGTCATGTTCAACCACCGTGGCGTCGTCGCAGTTCATGCCAGACTGCTTCGATCGTCATCCCCTGTTGTTGCAGCAGAACCAGCGTGTGGTACATCAGATCGGCAATTTCCCACGCTACTTCATCGGGTACGCCATTTTTTGCGGCAATGATCACCTCTGCCGCTTCCTCGCCGATTTTTTTGCCGATCCGATCCACACCGCCTGCCAGCATACTTGTTGTGTACGATCCTTCTTTCGGTGCGGATGCACGTTGGGCGATCACATTCGCAAGATCGGTCAGGATCACCGACTGCGGTATGCGCACCGGGGTGACATCGCCATCGAGCGTGCGGTGAAAGCAACTCACACGACCGGTGTGGCACGTCGGTCCTACCGGCTCAGCCAGCACCAGCAATGCGTCGCCATCACAGTCCTGCCGGATTTCGATCAGGCGCAGCACATTGCCGGAGGTTTCACCCTTACGCCAGAGCGCCTGGCGACTCCGGCTCCAGAAGGTCACCATACCCGATACCAGCGTCTGCTGCAACGCCTCCTCGTTCATATACCCCAGCATCAGCACCTCGCCACTCCGCGCATGCTGAACGATAGCCGGGATCAGCCCTGCTGCATCGAACCTAATGCCACTGCCTGTCATAACACGCTCAGTGCAGGAAATGTCGTCTGCCGGTAAACACCATCGCCATGCCAAGCCGGTTGGCAGCAGCGATCACCTCATCATCGCGCACCGATCCGCCGGGCTGAATGACCGCCGTAGCTCCGGCAGCCGCCGCAATCTCGACGCTATCGGGAAACGGGAACAACGCATCGCTGGCAAGCACCGAACCGGCGAGGGAGAGACCGGCATTCTGCGCTTTCCAAACTGCTACCCGTGTGCTATCGACGCGACTCATTTGCCCGGCGCCGATGCCCAGTGTCCGGTCGGCAGCAGCAAACACAATTGCGTTCGACTTGACATGCTTCACCACGCGCCAGGCAAAGCGCAACGCAGCCCGTTCCGTTTCTGTTGGAGCGCGTTGGGTCACGACCTGGAACGGCTCCTCATCGAGCGGCGCATGATCCGGTTCCTGCACCAGGAGACCGCCGGGAACGCTGTGGTATGCCAGCCCTCCGGCAAGCCGAACAGGACGCAGCGCATGCAGCAGGCGGCGGTTCTTCTTCCGGCGCAGCAGTGCCAGCGCATCATCGACGAACGCCGGTGCAATGACGATCTCGGAAAAAATCTCGTCGATCGCCTGCGCTAGCGACAGATCGAGCGTCTGGTTCACAGCGATAATGCCACCAAACGGCGCCTCACGGTCGGTCGCAAATGCTTTCTCCCAGGCTTCGAGCGGCGTTGCACCAACACCGACGCCACACGGGTTCGTATGCTTGACAATTGCCAGCGCCGCACCTTCCTGTGGGTCGAACTCCTCGATCAACCCCTGCACCGCAGCGATATCGAGGATGTTGATGTACGACAACTCACGCCCATGCAGCTGCTCGAAGAAGGTGTGGAAATCGCCATACAGCGCCGCGCGCTGATGTGGATTCTCACCGTAGCGCAGATCCTGCGCCTTGCGAAATGCCAGCGGCAGCGTCTGCGGGAAGGGTTCGTCGGACAGATACGCAGCAATCGTGGCATCATACGCCGCTGTATGTGCAAAAGCGCGCGCTGCCAGGCGCCGGCGCAGGTCAGGCGTCACCGCTTCGGATCGCAACGCCGTCAGCACCGCGTCATAATCATCAGGAGTGACCACCACCAGTACTGCGTCGTGGTTCTTGGCTGCGGCGCGCACCAGGGCAGGTCCACCGATATCGATCTGTTCGACTGCTTCGACAAAGGAAGTATCGGGGCGGGCAATCGTCTCGCTGAAGGGATAGAGATTAACAGCGACGATATCGATGGGCGCAATACCGTGGATATCCAGCGCCGCCATATGTCCAGGATCGTCACGACGTGCCAGGATGCCAGCATGAATAACGGGATGCAGCGTTTTCACCCGCCCGCCAAGAATCTCAGGAAAACCGGTGACTTCACTGACCGGTCGAACCGGAATACCGGCGGCGGCAAGCGTTCGCGCCGTATTGCCGGTCGAAACGATCTCGTAGCCGAGTTCGACGAGACTGGCGGCAAACGCCTCGATACCGCGCTTATCGGACACGCTCAACAGTGCACGCACACAACGCCTCCATCAGTACGCTACTGCCGCAAACCAGCGCAGTGTTCCGCGAGATATTGTAACACACCGTGCAAAATGCAAGCCACAGAAAGGCTGCGCGGTCTACGATCGGCGCGGCTCAGGCGGGTGAAGGCAGGGGAGAGCGCACTGCGGCAGCCTGCAGAACTACACATCGCCATATTGCGCAGTGGGAAGCGCACAGAACGTGATGGAGCGCGAAAATATGTCTCACCACCGTGACGTTATGAGATCACGTCACGGAAAACCTGTGCAGTAAAGGAGCGCATACGCTCAAGAGGTTCACGAACGGGTTCTGCGCCAAACGAGCGCATTGCTGAGGCCTCGAAGAGGCTGATGGCTGTTGTGACCTGTTCCGGCGTTGCCGTATCCTGATCGTGGATGCCGGCGCGCACATACGCTTCGACCAGCAGCGCGCGGGCGGCAAGACCGAGCGCCTCCAGAACAATACGTTCAAGTTCGGGGAACAACGCGTCGGTCAGGTTCAAGTCGCGTTTTTCAACCAGACCACTCTCAAGCAGGCGACTCAAGATTTCGCACGTGCGCGCCTCACCCAGACCGCTGCGTTGCGCGATATACTCAACCGTATTTTTTCCATTGACCATTGTCAGAACGCGCCACTCATCGGCTTCCAGGCTGATTTCGCTGCCGGTAGATGCCGGATTGGGCACAAGGCGCAGGATAGTCGTTGACGAAAGCGCTGGTTCCGGGGCTTGCGCCAGCGCTTCCTGGCGCATAATGCCTTCCATGATGATCATATTGTTGCTCTGCGTAATCGTCGGCTTATCGAGCAACACATCTTCATGAAAGCGGAAAGGACCGGAGGTAAGGGTGAAGAAGGTGTATGCAGCTTCGAGGGGAGGCAGTGATCCCAGGCGCGCACCGATGATCCGCCCATCGCGGAAGTAGAGCCAGCCATCGATCTCCTGCGCACCGCGCTTCCCCTGGAGATGCACAGCGCCCGATTTATTGCTCAGCTCGATCAACTGAATAATGTCAATTAGCGAGAACTCACTTAGGTCGCCCGCGAGTGCCATGGCTTTCATCCCAGGCGCGCAGATAAAGGCGTATCGCAGCCAGGAATCCGCGCGCGCTACAGTTTGCTAATCACCAGTTTGCTGATCGCTTTCAACGTATCGAACACACCGGCGCCATTCGTCGCTGTCGCCTCGAACCGCTGCCACCCAAGCGTATTCAGATATTTATCGAGCGTTGCAACCGGCAGCGCACCGGGGACATCACGCTTGTTGTACTGCAACACAACCGGAAAATCCTGGAAGCGTTTGTTCTGCCGCGTGATATTGACCGCCAGTTCGCGCAGGCTGCGAATATTTTCTTCGAGTTTGTGCTTTTGCGAATCGGCGACGAAGACGACCCCATCGGCGCCGCTGAGCACGGCGACGCGCGTTCGTTCGTACAGCACCTGACCGGGAACCGTGTAGAGGTGGAAGCGCGTCTGAAAGCCGCGCACCTTACCCAAATCGAGCGGCAGAAAGTCAAAAAACAGGGTGCGCTCGGTCTCCGTAGCAATCGACAACAACTCCCCTTTGGCTTCTTTGGGCACCTGGCTGTGGATATACTGCAGGTTGCTGGTTTTCCCGCTCATACCAGGGCCATAGTACACGATCTTGCAATGAATCTCACGTGCAGCAACGTTGATCAGAGCCATAGGTCCTCTCGTCTGCATGCCGGCGGCCGTACCAGATGGCGCGAAAGCGCGGCAGTAGCCGACTAGTCGCGGAACAGGAGGTCAATCGTATCTTCCATCGAAGTGCGGAACGACGAGCCGAGCACATCGTCGCGCGCCTTTTGTTGTTCGCGCACACGCTCGAGAACCACACTCAGATCATCGGTGGCTTTCTTCGTCAGCACCTTCACCAGTCCGATATGGGTTCCTTTGTTGAAGATGATGCACAGTATCCACTGGTCTTCAATCAGCGAGATAAAGATGTTCTCCCGCACACCCTGGGTAAACAACTGGCGAAAGTCTTTTTCACGCAGGAGTTTGGCGACCTCGCGCGAGGAGGCGAAGGTGCCGGCGATCAGCGCACCCAGGGCGGTAATATCCTGGCGCGCAGCATCTCCCTGCGCCGTGATGACCTGCCCGCTTTTGTCGAGGAGCAGTACATAGTTGCCGCCCGTGTCTTCAGCAAGGCGCACAAGACACTCTTCAATAACTTTGATCTCTTCGGCGGGAACAATCTGGCTCGTCAGTTGTGGATCCATGCGGCTCTCCACTCTGGGTGCACCGGAAAAGGTGCGCTGCATACGCATCGCCTCGTGTTCCGTTATTATAGCACACCGTTCATACCGCAGGCCGCCTGCACGCGCCAGCCAGTCTTTGCGGGCATGCGGCGCGTCTGCAGCAGTCTGCTCTCCATTATACTACACAGTTTCATATTAGAAGATGATCGAAGCGGTAACAACGTGATTGCGGCTTTGCTACACTTGGCGCTCTATGCCTCGTTTTCGGTGTGGCGCTCACGCTCTTTGGGCGGGCGACCCGTGCGGATGTTGCGCAATGATTGAATGGTAGCCGCCAGCGCCCGATCTGCCCATCCATAGATCGTCGGACGGCTCTTGCGCAAATCTTCGGCAATCTGGGTGACGTTGGTGCGGTACTCCGGATCGAACGTCGCCAGATTGATGCGCGCCGATGCAACGATCTGTAAAATCTCTTCCTCACTCAGGTCGTGCTCGCGGATGAGTTTCCTTGCTCGCTTGCTGCTCAGATCGAGACGCATAGATGCGCACCCCTACATTGATGCCCTGGCTCAGGAATCTGGTGGGCCGGCTTGTGTCGATTGGTTGCTTTGATGTGATCATAGCATGCCGAATCTCGAATGTCCAGTGCTCTTTGTAAACAGTAATTGCACTATCGTCCCAGGCATGCCATGCTGCACAACCGATCAGGTAGCGGCTTATGGCATGTGGAAGTCGGTCGAACATTCTTTTGAGGTATGACGACATGTAAGTATTAACAGACTGTCGTCCATTGATGAAAATGCTCTGCCCGCCAGCGTCGTAACGCCAACGGGCAGGACACAGAGGGGCTACACGCAGGATTAGTTGGTCGTCGGATTGATCAGGATGCGGCGCGGCTTGACTTCCTCAGCCTTCGGGATCTCCAACCGCAAGACACCGTTGCTCAGCGTTGCCTTGATGGCATCCGCCTTGACCGAACGCGGCAGCGCAACCTGGCGCTGGAAGGCGCCGTAGCGCCGTTCGATCCGATGATAGTTGCGCTTGGTCTCCTGCGATTCCTGCTTGATCTCGCCTTTGATCGTCAGCACGCTATTTTCTACCGTCACTTCCAGGTCTTCCGGCTTCAGTCCGGGCACTGCCGCTTCGACCAGATAGGCATCCTCGGTTTCGCTCAGGTCGAGCGCCGGCACGAAGCTGCCGCGCGCCAGATCGGGCCGTACGAAGCTTTCCTCGAACAACTGATTCATTGCTTCGCGCAGGGTCATCATCTCCTGGAAGGGATCCCAGCGAGTCAGGTTGGTCATGGCTCTTCCTCCTTCTTTCTGGTGTATCAGGTTTTGTCGCCTTGTTGCGACCGTTGTCTTCTGCTCCCGTTGAGCAGTATATGTCATGTGTGTTAGAATGCCATCTATGGAGCGTTAGAACGATGTTAGACCGGTATGACCAGCGTTTGCGGCAACTCGAGTCGTTGCTGCGCATCAGCCGTGCGATCACGGCACAACTCGATCTCACCAGCGTGCTCAACCTGGTGATTGAGGTGGCGGTCGATCTGCTCGCCGGCAACTCTGGTTTGATCGCGCTGCGCGATGATGACGGCGCGATGCGCATCTATGCGGCGTCGGGACTGGCGCGCGAAACCTGGCCCGCTTTTACCGAACTGCTGGCGATGCCTATCGACGATCAGCCGACGCTGGTGCGCCGCCTGCACGAGGTTGGCGATGACATCGGACTGCCGTTGCGCCATGTGAGCGCATTACCGCTCGTATTTCGCGGTGCGACGGTTGGGGTGATCTATGTCTTTCGTGCCGCGCTGAATGTCGAGTTCACGGCAGAGGAACACCAACTCCTCACTGCCTTCGCCGATCAGGCGGCTATCGCGGTTTCCAATGCGCGCCTGTTCCAGAGTGTGCTGCGGGAAAAGCAGCATCTCGACGCGCTCATCGAGAATAGCGCCGATGGCGTGATGATCCTCGACGCACGCTGGCGCATTACGACGTTCAACCGCGCGATGGAACAACTGACCGGATGGAGTCGGGAAGAGGCAATCGGGCGTCCGTGTGCAGAGGTGCTTGCGATCCATACGCCGCAGGGCGCCAACCTCTGCCTGACCGATTGCCCGCTGCAACGTCAACCGTTCGAGCCGAACCCTGTTGCTGAAGGGTGGATCACCACCCGCGACGGTCGGCGTCTCTATGTCCAGAGTCGTTACGCCGCGCAGCGCAGTCCACAGGGTGCATTTCTGGGTGCAATTGCGAATGTTCGTGATGTGACCGAGCAAAAGATCGAGGCGGAGATGCAGAATACGTTCATCTCGGTCATCTCGCACGAACTGCGTACACCGGTCAGCATTATCAAAGGGTACGCTGAGACGCTGGCGCGCCAGGACACGATATGGGATGCTGCGACCCTGCGAGAAGGGTTGATGGTCATCATTGAAGAGGCTGACCGTCTGGCGCAGCAGATCAATACGCTGCTGGAGGCGTCTCGCCTGCAAACAGACGGGATGCGGCTGGAATTGAGCGACTGGCCGGTACGTCCGCTGGTGGAACGTGTGGTCGAGCGACTCATGCCGCAGGCGGGTGAGCGCTTCACCTTCGAGATCGACATCCCCGATGATCTGCCGCCGGTGCATGCCGACTATGAGCGTACCCGCACTGTGCTGGAAAATCTGGTCAGCAATGCGATCAAGTACAGTCCAAACGGCGGGCTGGTGCGTATCGCGGCACGTGCGAGCGGCGATTATGCAGTCATCTCGGTCAGTGACCAGGGAATTGGCATTCCGTTGGAGGAACAGAAGAAACTTTTCCGTCGTTTCTATCGTGTCGATAATCGTCTGCGCCGCGAAACGCAGGGGGCCGGACTGGGGTTGTTCCTGTCGCGCGTCATTGTCGAGGCGCAGGGAGGACGAATCTGGGTGGACAGTCGTCCCGGGCGCGGTTCCCGCTTTTCGTTTAACGTACCGCTGGCGACGCCGATGCTGAGTGATCAGACAGTGGCGCCTGACGTGCAATCCACTTCTGCTGTGAGCGTGCGTGAGTCGCCGACCATGTTGCCGCCCTGCGCCGAACCGCCGCTGCTCGAGAACCATGAACATTGAGGAAACCACGCATATGTCAGAACTCAAAGACAAACTGATCCTCGTCGTTGACGACGAGCCGCGCATGGTCAATTTCATGCGCATGAACCTGGAACTGGAAGGATGCCGGGTGATCAGCGCATCGAACGGGCGCGAGGCGCTGGAGAAGGTGCGTGACGAAATGCCGGATGTCGTGTTGCTCGATATTATGATGCCGGTGATGGATGGTTTCGAGACACTGCGCCGACTGCGGCAGGCGTCATCGGTACCGGTGCTGGTACTGACCGCGAAGGACGATGAAGAGGACCGCATCAAGGGGTTGGAACTGGGCGCCGATGATTATATCGGCAAGCCTTTCAGTCACCGTGAACTGGTGAGTCGCATTCGCGCCGTGCTGCGACGCCATTACACCCCGCCGCCGGCGCTGCAAACCCTGGTGAAGGTGGATGACCGGCTTCAGATCGACTTTGCCCGGCGCGAGGTGCTGGTCAACGGCGAACGGGTGAATCTGCGCCCGACCGAGTACCGGCTGCTGTACCACCTGGTGCAGAATGCCGGGTATGTGATGACCCACGAGCAACTCCTGAGCAAGGTGTGGGGTCCAGAGTACTGTGATGAGACGCACTACCTGCGGCTCTACATCACCTACCTGCGGCAGAAGATCGAGGAGGACCCGGCAAACCCGAAGTATATTCTGACCGAGCGCGGCATTGGTTATCGTTTCGTCGATTTCAAACGCGACCACAACGGAAAAAGCGGAGGGTAGGATCGCCTGTTGTTCGACAGTCGCCAGGCCCATTGGCGAAAGTCGGAAGCGTGATCGTGCAGTTCGCCGGCATCTTGCGCAACGCCATTGCGCCTCCGATCGGGGTAAGTGTGAGGCGATCAGCAGACACCTCATGCCGTTTGCCAGCGCTCGGCACGATGTCGTTGCGAGGCTGCGCTTTCACCTCCGATCTTCAACGTCCAACGTTCAACGTTCCAACGTTCAACGTTCAATGTTCCAACATTCCAACATTCAACCCCCCAAACGTCCAACGTTCAACGTTCCAACGTTCAACCTTCCGCTTCCAACTCCCAACCAGCAGCAAACCCCGGTCCGTGGCGGATGACAATCGCACCGAAGAGACCGGTTTGTTCGACCGTAACTGCACGACGTTTCCACAGTTCCAGCACTGCCCAAAACGCAACGATGATCTCAATGCGTCGGGCTGTCAGGGAGATGATCTCTTCGAATGCGATCCAGGATCGTTCTACAAGACGCGCGCGAATACGGTCGATCATCTCGCCAACCGTGACGATCTTCGGTGCAGGAAGCGCAACAGGCGGCGGATCGAGCGGCAGCATCAACTGCTTGCGGCGTTGTATGGCAGCAATCAGATCGGCGACCGTATGGTCGAGCGGTGCGGAGCGGGGCGCCGGAGAGGGAGCAAGCCGTAGATACATGTGACGACCCTCGTAGCGGCGCAGCAGTGCAGCGAGTCGGCGGAAGCGCTGATAATCCTGTAACTGACGCACCAGTGCATCGCCATCGTCGTCTGGTTCCGAATCATCGGTTACCGGCGGTTGCAGCAGTAACGCCCGCGACTTCAACAGCAGCAAACGCGCTGCCATAACCAGAAATGCCGAGAGCGCCGCCGGATCTGGCGTCTCCAGTGCACGCACGTGCGCAAGGTACTGTTCGGTAACGTGCGCAAGCGCCACTCTGGTGATATCCAGTTCCTCGCGCTCGATCAGGCGTAGCAGCAGATCGAGCGGACCCTCGAACACCGGCAGGGTTATGGTGTAATCAAAATGATCGATGATCATGGCGTTCAATTTGTATCGTCAGCAGCGCGCAGTGCGTCGGTGAATGGCGTTGCTCGTCGTTCGGCGTAGTCGCTTAGGATCTGCACAACATCGGAATGACTGCCTGCTGCACGGGCGTAGATGACGCTACGCTGCTCATGCGTAGCATGCAGCGTGAACGGATAGAGGAGACCGCGCCCGTTGCGCGCAGCGCGCTGATACAGATCGGGGGCATACTGTTGCAGCAGCACAATGATGACATAGTATATCAGGGGGATGGTGCGACCGTTCGGATCAACCTTTCCGCAATCGTGCAGCAGCGCCGCCTGGAGCAGATGGGGATCGGTATGACCGGCGCACACCAGCGTATGATAGACATCGAGGCTATGCCGTTGAGCGAACCGCGGCATACGCTCAAAGAGCAGCAATTGTGGATCGCTCAACGTACACACGAGCAGGACACGTTCTTCCAGACGAATACCGGCGATGAGAGCAGTGACGAATTGACGCACCCGGTAACGCCACCTGCGTTGTGTCATCCCAACCTTTCGTCGGTTGGCTTCGTTCTCCACTATCATGAGAACGAAGCGGATCAATGTGTTGGGCTTCGGTTGTATACGCCGGTCACAATACTGACGACGCACCGGTATATCTATCTGAACCGCACCTCTCGCTGCTTACATGATCTCGTCGATCTGAGCGGCCAGATCGAAGTCTTTCTGCGTCAAGCCGCCAGCATCGTGGGTGCTCAAGCTCAGCGTCACCTTACGCCAGCGAATATCGATATCGGGATGATGCCCGGCAGCCTCGGCGAGAAAGGCGACGTTGACGACAAACGCAATTGCAGAAGGGAACGAGGGAAGTTGAAACGTCTTCCGGATTTCATCGCCCTGACGTGTCCATCCGGTCAGATCGCCGAGGCGCTCTTCGATCTCGGCATCGCTCAATCGGGTTGCCATGAGTATGTCTCCTTACAGATGCACAAACTATCAATTCTGTTCCGTCTCACACGCAGGATAGCGCTCGTGCGGATGAGACATGGTGGTGAACACCCGCAACACAGCGCCTTAACCGACATTATAGCCGATAATGGCACAAAGAGGGACGGTTGCGCAGGTAGTATACCAGGAGTCGGACACACACACACAACCCGGCGTCGATCAAATAAAGAAGCCCCCTCATCGTCCGGGGACGAGGGGGCAGCACAACCGGGATTCAATCGAGATAACCGCGCAACTTCTTACCGAGGTGCGGATGGCGCAACTTTCGGAGCGCCACTGCTTCGATCTGGCGGATGCGTTCGCGTGTAATGCCGAACTCTATGCCCACTTCCTCAAGCGTGCGATATCGCCCATCTTTCAAGCCGTAGCGCAATTGAATGATCTTGCGCTCGCGCTCCGGCAGCTTCTGCAACACCTCTTCGAGTTGCTCGCGCAACATCGAAGCTGCAGCAGCCTCAGCCGGCGTTGAGATCCGGTCATCTTCGATAAAGTCACCCATCCGCCCCTCGCCTTCCTGTCCAACCGGCATTTCCAGCGAGAGCGGATGCATCGATGCCTCCAGTGTGCGACGCACCTTCGTCGAACTGATGCCCATTGCGTCGGCAATCTCTTCCGGCGTAGGTTCGCGCTGCATCGTCTGCTGGAGTTTGTGCGAGGTACGCTTCACCTGGCTGATCGCCTCACCCATATGCACCGGCAGGCGAATGGTGCGACTCTGATCGGCGATGGCGCGGGTAATCGCCTGGCGGATCCACCATGTGGCATACGTAGAGAATTTGTGCCCTTTGGTATAGTCGAACTTTTCGACTGCGCGCATGAGACCGATGTTGCCCTCCTGCACGAGGTCCATCATTGTCAGACCATACGACGTGTATTTCTTGGCTATTGAAACGACCAATCGCAGGTTGGCCTGGATCAGGTGCTGGCGCGCCTCATTACCCTGTGCGACCTGCTGCTCGTACATTATGCGTTCCTGCCAGGAACTGTAATCTTCACGTTCGAGCGCACGCCGTGCGCGATGTCCGGCTTCCATCGCCTTTGCCAGCATCACTTCCTGTTCCGCCGACAGGAGTGGAACCTGACCGATTTCCTGTAAATACATGCGGACCGGATCATCGAGCGCCACATCGGTCAGGTCGGGCATATCTACCAGCAACTCATCGTCGCCGGTCGAACCGTTGTCGTGGATGTCGAGCGGGGTTTCGACGACACGAATGCCCTCTGCCTGAAGGGATGCATACAGTTGATCAACATCGGCAATGTGATGCTCTGGTTGCGGTAATGCTTCGAGGATTTCGTTGTAGGTGAGGAACCCGCGTGTGCGCCCGATTTCCAGCAGATACTCAAGGGTTTGCGCCCACGCCTGTTGTGTCTGCTCCACGATCTCGGTGGCCATGTGTCTACCTTCTTGCATTGATTTCATGTGTGATCGTGCCGGGCAGTCGCCCCTGCTGATCATGCGATAGTCCGATACCGCTCATGGAATATACAGTTGGCAACAAGACGGGGCTAAGAGTAGATGACTCCAAGCCCCCTGATTCATTGCCTAACCAGAACGCGAACATGGCGCTCTATTGTTTCTGCGACTACTATACATTAGCAAGTGGTTAAAGTCAACCCCTTTATCCACGATTGTTATGAACACCTTGTCCACAGTATCCACAGAACCCGTCCGCACCGTGCCCGAATCAGCCATGCGTTCGCCAGCTTACCGTCAAAACCGCATCCGTTCTGCTCTGGCAGAACCGGCGCCTGTCGCCCAGGCGAAGGAAGATGCAGCGCGGATAGTATAATGGTTGTGAGTTACACTGACAGTGCTGCGCTCCTTCATTCGCAAGGCGAATTGGTTCGCAGCGTTATGTGAACATATGACTTTTCGTGCAACAGTATGTGCCACTGCCCGACGCAACCGGAGCTGGTTATGCGTTGGGTTGGACCCGGAGCCTGCGCGGATGCCGGCGCATCTGCCGGCGGATGCCGAAGGGATGTACGCTTTTTGCGCTGCCATTATAGAAGCCACAGCGGATCTCGTTTGCGCGTTCAAACCCAATATCGCCTTTTTCGAGGCGTTCGGCGCTGCGGGATGGTCGGCGCTCGAACGGCTCATCCGGTTGCGCCCCGGACCGCCGATTATTCTCGATGCAAAACGTGGCGATATTGGTTCAACGGCAGAAGCGTATGCACGAGCTGCTTTTGAGATGCTCGATGCCGATGCTATCACGGTGAGTCCGTATCTAGGCGGTGATGCGCTCGAACCATTTTTGCGGTATTCTCAGCGGGGATGTTTTGTGCTCTGCAAAACATCGAATCCTGGCAGCCGTGATCTGCAGGATATGCGCCTGGCGGATGGACGCCCGTTGTATCTAGCGGTTGCGGAGATGGCGCGCGATCGCTGGAATGTGCATGGCAATACAGGGCTGGTGGTCGGCGCAACGCATCCAGCTGCGCTCACGGAGATTCGCTGCGCCTGCCCGGACATGCTGCTGCTTGTGCCGGGAATCGGGGCGCAGGGTGGCGACCTGGATACAACCGTGCGCGCCGCCGCCGCGGTCGATGAACCTCTGGCGATTATCAACGTCTCGCGCACAGTATTGTATGCTGACCGCGGGACGAACTTTGCGGCGGCGGCGCGCACGACCGCGCTTCGCCTGCGTGATGCAATCAATGCTGCGCTGATAGCGCGCTGAACGCATAAGCCACATCCCGGTTTGTGCATGGCGCCGGTGGCATCTATAATGTCGGGGCATTGTCGAATCTGAAATGTGAAGTGAGGTCCCGCTATGGCGCGGGGGAACGATATTGAGCGCGCGATTGCCGACAATCGCAAGGCGCGCCATGACTATTTCATCGAAGAGACATATGAAGCGGGGATTGCGCTGACCGGCAGCGAGATCAAGTCGATCCGCGCCGGACAGGTGAACCTGCGTGGCGGCTATGTGCGCATCGTCAATGGCGAAGCCTGGCTCTATGATGTGCACATTGCGCCCTACGAGCAATCCGGGACGTACTTCAACCACGAACCGACCCGACCACGGAAGCTGCTGTTGCATCGGCGTGAGATTTCGCGCATTGCCGGGCAGGTTGAACGGCAGGGATACACGCTCGTGCCGCTGCGCCTGTATCTGCGCGGACGGCGCGCAAAAGTCGAAATCGGGCTGGCGCGCGGCAAGAAACTCTATGACAAGCGTGACGATATTGCACGCCGTGAAGCGCGCCGCGACATCGAGCGCGCCCTAAAAGAACGCGCGCGCCGCTGAGCGAACGGCAATCAGGACGCTGGCGCCGCATCCTCCCGCATGCGGCGCCCCTGCGGATCGGTTGAAGGGTCTTGAAAGCAGTACCCGATGCCGCGTACCGTGCGGATCAGTGTCGGATTGGCAGGATCGGGTTCCAGTTTCTCGCGCAGCCAGCGCACGTGAACATCGATTGTCCGGTTCGAACCGAGAAAATCGCTGCCCCAGACACGCTCCAGCAACAGATCGCGTGAGAGTGCGACACCGGCGTTGTGCATCAGGCAGGCGAGCAGATCGAACTCTTTGTGCGAGAGTTCCACCTCACGATCCTTGTACCAGACGCGCCGACTGTTGCGATCCAGTTGCACCGGACCAACGCACAGCACATTCGAGGAAGGCATCTGTCGCTGACGTTCGTTCCAGCGCAGAATAGCGCGCACCCGCGCCAGCAACTCACCCATGCTGAACGGCTTGACCACGTAATCGATCGCGCCAAGTTCCAGCCCGGCGATCCGGTGCGCCTCGTCGTGCAGCGCTGTCAACAGGACAATCGGAACCATCGTTTCTTTCGCCACTGCACGACAAACAGAGAATCCGTCCAATCCCGGCAGCATCACATCGAGGATGATCAGATCAGGAGGCGTCCGGCGCACCATTTCCAACCCGGTCAACCCATCCGAGGCGGTTGTGACCTGAAACCCTGCCCGCTCAAAATTGTACGAAAGCGTCTCGATCAGGACGCTATCATCTTCGACCAGGAGTATTGTCGTCATATCTCAAATCTAATCGATGAGCATTAACGTTCTGTTATGGCAGAGTTAAACTCACACAGAAAAGATGCGCATCAGCCTGATGATCACTCTTCGTAACATACCCGACACAATGTTGTATACAAACGCGCCCGGTCTCTTGTCTATAATCGATCCCGGGAAAATAATCCAAGGCGTCTCAGTGAGAGGTTGTTATGGACCAGATACCGTCCACTATGCAGCGTGCGATCCGTGGCGACAAGAATCCGCTTGACATTGTGGAGAAGCAACTGCGTCACACCATTTTTGGTCAGGAGCGCGCCATCGAGGCGGTCATTCGGGTGTTGAACCGGGCGCGTTTCGGTTTTTCGGCAGGTAATCTACGCCGTCCACGCGCGACGTTACTGTTCCTGGGTCCGACCGGAGTTGGCAAGACGGCGATGGCGCGCCGATTGGCGCAACTGCTGCGTCCTGATGGCGAGACGTTTCTCAAGATCGACTGCTCGCTTTTCTCGCAGGGTCACGAAGTGTCGGCGCTGGTTGGAGCGCCGCCATCCTACGTCGGGCGCGACCAGAAGCCGTTGCTGAACCCCGATATTATCGAGCAGGAGAATAGCGTCGTTCTGTTCGACGAGATCGAAAAGGGTCAACCGGAGTTGTGGAACCTGCTGCTCCAGATTATGGAGGATGGCGAAATCCTGCTGTTGAATGGCGGACGGCGGGTATCGTTCAGCAATAGTATTGTGATTTTGACGACCAACGTCGGTGCAAAGGAGATGGTCGATTTTCTCGACCAGCGCACCATCGGCTTTCGCACGTCGCGCCAGGATGTCGAGGCGACAGGACGGCAGATCTATCAGATCGGATTCGAGGCATTGCAGAAAGTGTTTCAGCCTGAATGGATCAACCGCATCGATGAGATTATCGCGTTTCGTCCGTTGTCGAGCGAGGTGCTGCGCCAGGTGCTCGAGCGGATGGTGCAGGAGGCGAATGAGCAGTATCTGCAGCATGGTATTCATGTGACATTGACCGAAGAAGCACGTGAATATGTGTTGCGGAAGGGGTTCGAGCCGCGCTTTGGCGCTCGTCCGCTCCGCCAGCAACTGCTGAAACTGATCGAGGCGCCGCTCGCCGATCTGATCGCGTCGGGTGGCATCCCGGCTGGTAGCAGGGTGCTGGTAGTCGCCACCGGCGTGGATCGGCATGGTGAGGCGCTGGAGTTCTACCACGAGCCGGCGCCGGAACTGCTCGCACAGGCACAGGAACTGCGGGCTGCAGAGGTTGGTCGCTCATCGAACGATGGACCGCAGCAACCCAGTGTGGGGCTGTCGACCGACCGCGGGCATACGATGGAGTACTCAGCCGGACCGTTCGGCGCACGTGAACCGCGTGCTGTGCCGCGGCGCAATGAGGAGCGGCGCTAAATTGCTACCATCGGAATATCAACGGTAGTCGGGCGCTGCACCTCATCCATCCACAATCTGCCCGTCGCGCAACTGGTACACAATATCGGCAAAATCGAAGATCGTCCGGTCGTGGGTGGCCATAATCAGGGTCACACCTTCGATACGAACGATGTTGCGCAGCAGGGTAAGGAGATTCCGCCCGGTTGTCGAGTCGAGTTCGCCAGTCGGTTCATCCGCCAGCAGGAGACGTGGGCGCGAGACGAGCGCCCGTGCAATTGCCACGCGCTGCTGTTGGCCGCCGGACATTTCGGCTGGGCGATGTGTCGCCCAGCGCTCCAGCCCCACGAGCGCCAGAGCCGCTTCGGCGCGCTGCCGCCGCTCGCGTCTGGAACGCACACCGGCGATGCGTAATGGCATCTCGACATTCTCCCATGCCGAAAGGATGGGGAGGAGTGCGAATGACTGAAAAATGAACCCGATCTTCTCACGGCGCAGGAGGGTCAACTGATCCTGGTTCATCCCATTCAGTACCTGACCGTAGAGCGCAACTTCCCCACTGCTCGGCTGGTCGAGTCCGCCGATCATGTTGAGCAGGGTCGTTTTGCCCGAACCAGATCGCCCCATAAGTGCAACAAAGGCGCCCTCTTCAACTGTCAGGCTGATGCCGCGCAGGGCAAGCACCTGTTCGTTGTTGACCATGTATGCGCGTGTAACATTGGCGACACGCACAGCGGGTATGGTGGAAGAAGGTGTCATCATCGTCGGCGTTGCAGCAGGTTCATCCATTTCTTGAAACCTCGCGGTTTTTCTGGTGGCGGCTCGTCCGGCTCGGCAAGCCGTTTGACCGGTGGCGCTGCGCTTGCGACCGGTCGCAGCACCAGACCGTCGGGTATTTCTTCCATGCGAATACGGTCGCCGATGTTGTAGCGCTCGCGGATCTCTTTGGGGATCTGTAATCGACCGGCAGAATCGAGCATGACCAGTTCTTCAAAGACATGGTGGCGCGTGACGCCATCGCCGTTGACCGGATCAACCGCTTCGGCTTCGACGCGCCGGGTTTCGCTGCTGGTCTTGCCGTCGCGGATCGCCACCACGCGGTCAACAAACCGCGCGATCTGTGGGTCGTGCGAGACAATCACGACGGTCAGACCATAGGTACGGTTCAGTTGATGGAAAATCTCAAAGATCGTCTCGGCGGTATGCGAATCGAGTTCCCCGGTCGGCTCGTCGCCTAGCAGCAACAGTGGACGGTTGGCGAGCGCAATTGCAATGGCGACCCGTTGCTGTTCACCGCCGGAGAGTTGCGCCAGGCGATGGTTGCGGCGATGGGACAACCCGACGGCATCGATCAGTTCGCCGGCCCATGCGCGGCGCTCACGCGCATCCACGCCTGCCATGATCATCGGCAGTTCAACATTCTGCTCGACGTTCAGGTACGGGATCAGGTTGCGCGCCTTCTGCTGCCAGACGAAGCCGACATACTGACGGCGATAGCGGTCGAGTTGTGCGTCGTTGAGTTTCAGCAGATCGTTGCCGGCGACGATGACTTTTCCGGCAGAGGGGCGATCCAGCCCGCCAAGCACGTTGAGCAGGGTTGTTTTGCCGCTGCCGCTCGCACCGACGAGCGCCATCACCTCTCCCGTCTGTACTGTCAGGTCGAGACCCTGGAGCGCAACGATCTCGATCTCGTCGAGTTTGTATATCTTGACCAGATTTTCGCAGAGGATCAGAGGTTCACTCATGGCATCACGCTGCCCATCGAACGTTTGCATGTTCGAGATCATATCGCTTCACCTAGTTTCACTGCCTGGAACAGTTTCATCCGCCGGAGCAGCGCAATGGTAATCAGCACTGCCGCCAGCAGCATTGCCCCGAAGATGATGTAGATGATCGTGATCTGTTCCCAGGCAATCTGCACAACAAACGGCGGAATCTGTGAATTGGCGCCGCGTCGGACCTGCAGGAACGGAATGAACAACTGGCTGGCGGTCACGCCGATCAGGGTGCCGCCGATCATCCCCACGCCGATGATCAACGCCTGCTCCCACGCTAGCAGAGCGCTGAGTTGCCTGGTCGAAAGACCGATGGCGCGCAGCATGCCTAGTTCGACAAACCGTCGCTGAAAGGAGAGCGCCGAGTAGAACAGAAAGCCGAGCACTGTCAGGAATGCGGAAGCGATGAACCCGACCGAGAGCAATCCATAGAATCCCTGTCGTTCCGGTCGCGCGTGCTCGGTGATGATCGTCGCCGGTGCAAACCCGCGCTCGAAAGTGCGCAGTCCCAGTTCGCGAATGCCTTCATCGATCACCGTGCGATTGGCGCCGGGTGTCAGACGAAGCCAGACATCGTAGGGATACTGCCCACCCTGCATGTCGAACGCATAGTCGAGGTTACCGATCAGGAACGGACCATCGCCAGGATAGACGGTCGGAAAAAGGTTTACATAACCGGCGACAATGACCGGCACACGCACCTTTCGGTCGAGATCGTTCATGATCACCTCGAAGCGGTCGCTAGGTCGCAGGCGATTCTGGGCAGCGAAGGCGCTGTTGACCAGCACAGCCGCAGGGTCATCCGCCAGGCGATTCATCAATGCACCCAGTGACTCACCGGCGTAATCGGCGCGCCAGTAGATGACGCCGGGCAGATCCACGCGATCGACGCCGATGAACCGACCAGGGATCGTGCGATTGGCAAGGCTGATCTCCACCTGGCTGATCGAGACGCGCGTGGCTGCTTCGACACCGGGGATGGTGAGGTAATCGGTGACCGGCAGGAACATGAAGCGTGCTTCGGTCATTGCATCGGACGGTTGTGGTTGTTGCGGCTGCATACCCGCCATCGGTCCAGAAAGTCCGCCACCCTGTCCCAGGTCATAAAACCGTAGATCGCTGCCGTTTTCGTAGTACACCTGATCGATCAGGTGGCGGTCGAGCGTTTGCGCCATCGACGCAGTGAATGTCGCCAGGCTGAGTGTCAGGGTGAGCAACAGGACCGGACCGGTGTACGCGCCAGGGGTACGCGCCAGGTACCGTAGCGCCGTAACCGTCGCCACGCCGCGCATGAACTGCGCCAGCCGTTCCAGTGCGCTCATCGTCAGCGGGAAGATGCGTGTGGCAACCAGCGCCAGGGTGAAAATGTAGAGCGTGGGCGCGAGCAGAAGCAGCGGATTGGCGAACGGATCGTCCGTGCCGAGGAACGACACCGTACCACGCTGTTGCAGGAGCGTATATCCATAATAGACCGGTATCAGGAGCAGGAGATCGAGGTACATGCGCTGCCAGAACGGTTTGCGTGTCGCGCGCGCGCGTTCGCTCTTGAACGACACTATCGTATAGCGGGCAATGCCGAACGCCGGCAAAAGGCTTGCTACCACCATCAATCCCAGCATCTGCCAGGCGCGCTGCCAGGCGTCCGGTGTCAACGTGATAGGCAGCAGTTCCCCCGGCTGCACATCAAGGAACGAGCGTGTCCAGGTCATCAGCAAACCCGCGCCCTGCCCCAGAGCGACGCCCAGTGCCAGCGCAACAGCGCCCAGCAGCATCCCTTCGAGCAGATAGATGGCGAGCACCTGAATACGTGAAGCGCCGCGGCTGCGCAGCACGGCGATCTCGTTGCTCTGGCGTTGCACCACCAGTCCGGCGACCAGCAGGACGAAGTATGCGATCAGACCGAGCACCGGAATGCTGAAGATTGTCAGAATCAGGGTCAGTCGCTGCACCTGACGTTGATGTTCCGCCAGCGCCTGTGCTGGCGAAATGTCAATGCGTGAGCCGGGCAGAATGGTGGTCATGTCGGCAGCGATCCGGTTGATGCGCGCCCGTACATCGGCGACATCCGAAGAACGCACACTGCTGCCGTCGGCAATCATATACCAGGTAGCAACGTAGATCGATGTCGGGTTGATGGCGATCAGGCGCTCGCGGAAACTCGCCTCCGGTACGAACAATGTGTCGTACAGGGTTGTCGGATCGTAAAACCAGTAATCGCTGCCAGGATCGCGCACCCGCCACACTCCGGCGATCCGGATGGGATAACTCTGCTCGACCCGTTGATCCTGCGGACCGAGGATCAGGTACTCCTCGCCAACCTGAAAACCGAGGCGCCCCGACAGGTCCTCCGAGATCAGCACCTCGATTGGACCATCGGCGGACGCCGGTTGGGGGAACGCCCCGTCGATAATCTCGATGTGTTGCTCAAAGTCGGTGGCGAAGGCAGTATTGACGAAGATCAGCGGTCTCCCCACGCCGCTGGATGGCAACAAGGGCGCTTTGTCCGTCGCCACGTAGCGCACCGCAGTGGTGATCGGCAGATCGAGGCGATCTGCCAGTTGGGTGCGCACATACTCGTCGAGTGGAGCGTATTCGCGCCAGGAGATCACGCCCGTTTGCGAGCCAAGGTAGCGAAACATAAAAGCGAACGGCGGTCGCTTCGAACCTGCCTCTCCTTGCGCCAGTTCGTCGCGCAGAATGCGATATCCAACTGCTTCGGCGTACACCGGAATACTGACCGTAAGCCCAATAGCAACAACGAACCCGGCGGCAATGGCGAGCATCAATCCCAGATGACTCCAGAGCCGCCTGCTAACAATGCGAAGCACTCCGATCAGCGATCCCGGCGACCACCACGCGCCCCAGCGCTTCAGCGCAAGAGCAGTGGAAGTGGACTGCGATGATGAACCGGGGGTGGACGTCGTTGCCATAAGGTCCCCCTACTGCCCGACAACGATATCGCCTTCGTTCAACCCTTCCAGAATTTCGATCCGTTCGAGACTGACGATGCCGACGCGCACATCCTGACGACGCTGACGGTCGCCTTCCTTCACGACGACAAACCGGCGTCCTTCAAATGCACGTACCGCCTGCGGCGGCAGCCAGAGCGCATCTTCGACGCGCTTCAACGTAATGACCACCTGCGCCAGATCGCCGACTTCAAGACTCACGTCAGGCGCCTCGAAGTCGATATGGTACGCGCGATCGGGATTGATCGTCGCGGCGCTGCTTGTAAGGTTGGTTGGCAGTTTGGTGACAATGCCGTTGAACACCTTCCCCGGCGCGCGCGAGAAGGTGATCTGCACCTGCTGCCCCAGTCCGATCCGTGTGGCATCCTGTGACGCAACGTTTTCAACCAGTAGTTCCTTGTCGGTATCGTCCATAATGGTAATGACCGGACGGTAGGCGGTGATCTGATCCCCTGGCTTGTTGCCCACTGCAGCGATCTTGCCGTCGAAGGGCGCATACAGACGCAGCGCTTCCATTTGCGCCCGCAAACGTTCGACCTCCAGTTGCGCCGAGGCAACCCGTCCTTCCAGCTCGCTGTCACCGATCTGGCGCGCCTCTTCAACGGCAATCCGGGCGCGCTCGACATTGCGCTGGGCGCGTTCCAGGTCTTCCGGTTTCGGTCCACGCAAGAGCGCATCGTAGGCTGCCTGCGCTTCCGCCAACAGCGCCTCGGCGCGCGCTATCGCCGGTCCTTCATTCTGGCGTGCCTGGTCGTATGCCAGTTGTGCCTGGCGGACCGCCATCTCAGCATTGCGCAGCTCGGCTTCGGCGCGTTCGAACGCCTCTTTCACAGCCGTATATCTCCAGTCCTGCGGACGGTCTTTGATATCGTTCCACTCCGTCAAAGCACGGAGATACGCTGTCTGCACCGCCGGCAGCGCATTGGAAGCCTGCGCCAGCATCATTTCGGCGCGCGTCTTCTCGGCGGAAGCATTGGTGCGCACCTGTTCCAGATTTGCCTGCGCCTGTGCCAGGTTTGCCTGTGCGCGCGCCAGTTCGAGCGGCTCCGGCGGTTCCTGCAAGCGTCGCAACTGCGCCTGCGCCTCTTCCAGGTCGAGCTCGGCACGACGAATCGCTGCGTCACGCTGTGCCTTTGAGCGGTTCAACACCAGTTGCGCCTGCTCCAGCGCCACTTCCGCTTGACGCAACTGGTTCGGCAGATCGCCCATCTCCAGTTCGGCAAGCAGTTGCCCTTGCTTCACCGGGTCGTTGCGATCGACGTACAGCACCTTGAGGAAGCCGTTCTGGGTAAAGGAAAGTTCCTGCTGTTTGGTGGCAGCAACGAACCCGCTGACTTTGATCTCATCGACGACAACGCCGCGCTGCACGATGTACGTTGGCTTTTCGAGCACATTCTGCACCGGACGCGGCGTAGGCGTCGGCGCTGTTTGTGCAGCGGAGCCGCCACAGGCAGTGATCAGCGCGGTGAGTACCAGGAGCGGTACAATGCGGAGGGGAGCACATCGTTTATTCATAGGCAGTTTTTTGATGGGAACGGTATCGGAAGGATTATACCATCATTCGATGCTGAGAACAGTCACACTCTATGGACGTGGCAGCGGCGCCACCTGTGCGGCAGCGCTCGATAGACGACGCCATTGCCCGAACAGGTAGATCTGAACGAACCATCCGATTATCGTCCAGCATCCGACGACCAGCGGTACATCGCCGATTATATCTGCTGTACTGCTGAGGATCAGTCCACTGATCTGGCTGACCCCCATGACCACCAGCATATAGACCCCCATAACCCGTCCGCGCATGTCGTCGGGGGTTGCCATCTGCAACAGGGTGTTCGTCAACGTCAGCACGACAATGCCCGCCCACCCGATTGCTGCTAGCAATGCCATTGCCACTGCGAACGCACGTGTCAATGTGAAGGCGCCGAGCAGCAGCGAGTAACTGAGCAGTGCTACAGAGCGTACCCCAACCCGTGGCAACCGGTCACCGACGAGGGTGATCATGAGTGCGGCAACCAGCGCCCCGGCAGCGTTCGTTGATGCCAGCACTCCAAATCCCTGTGCATCGGCGCCGAGCACATTGCGTGCGAAGTAGGGCAGGAGCGGGAAGTATGCCAGCCCGAAGACGCAGTGCGCCGTGATCTGCAGCAACAACAAACGCACACGCGCGTTGCTGCGAATGTAGGCAAACCCTTCGCGCATCTGCTGCCAGTTGCTGCGACGTGGGGGAGCGACGAATGGACGCAGGCGCATCAGGATCAACCCGCCTATAACTGCCAGGACGCTCACGCCGTTGAACAGAAACGCCGGACCTTCGCCCGTTGCAGCGACGAGCGCGCCCGCAACCGTCGGTCCGATGATACGTGCGCCGTTCATGACGGTTGAATCGAGCGCAATCGCGTTCATCAGATCGTCACGCCCAACCAGCTCGATGGTGAATGCCTGTCGCGCTGGGTTCTCGAAAGCCGAGGCGACACCGACCATCAAAGCGGCGATCAGCACGTGCCATACCTGCACCGCATCGCCGAAGATCAGCATCGCCAGCAGCGATGCGGTGGTCATTGCGGTTCCCTGGGTTATCAGCAGGAGGGTGCGCTTGGGAACACGATCCGCCAGCGCACCGGCAGGAACGGAGAGGATCAGTACCGGCAACGACTGCGCCGCAGCAATCGCTCCCAACCAGAAAGGCGCGTCGGTCAGGCGCAGCACAAGCCATCCCTGAGCGGTCGCCTGCATCCAGAAGCCAATATGCGCGATCAACTGCCCGAAGAACAACAGGCGATAGTTACGATGACGCAGTGCGCGCAGTGCATGCGGCAGGCGAAGGCGACTACGTGGTGGAGCAGACGAAGTGGACGACACAGTTGCGTACTCCTCATCGAGTTTGAAAAGGGAGTAGTATAATATCATGTATTTCGGGGTCGCCCTGCACGTCGCTGTATGTTCATTCTTCGCTGTGCGCATAGCGGCGCCTGTGTATCACCTGAGGTCAGCGCTATGACCGATGCCATCTCGTTCGATGATGTCCGCTCTGCCAGCAATCGCCTCAACGGCATTGCCCACGTGACGCCGGTTGCGACCTCGCGCACGCTCGATGCTCGGAGTGGATGCACGGTGTTCCTCAAGTGTGAAAACCTGCAACGCGGCGGAGCGTTCAAGTTTCGCGGCGCATACAATCTGATTAGCCGCGTGCCGGAGGAGGCGCGTCGGCAGGGAGTGGTAGCGTACTCGTCGGGAAACCATGCGCAGGGGGTCGCGCTCGCTGCCAGGCTGCTCGGCGTACCGGCAGTCATTTGCATGCCTTCCGATGCACCGGCGGTCAAGGTTGCTGCGACCCGCGAGTATGGCGCTGAGATTGTGTTCTACGACCGTCAGCGCGACGACCGCGCAGCGCTGGCGCAGCGCATTGCAGAAGAGCGTAGGTCAACCCTGGTGCCGCCCTACGATCATCCGCATATCATCGCAGGACAGGGCACGGCAGCTCTGGAATTGTTCGAACAGGTCGAGCGCATCGATACGCTGGTTGTACCAGTCGGCGGCGGCGGGTTGATCGCCGGGTGTGCGATTGCCGCTCATGGTGTCAACCCTGCCATCCGGGTCATTGGCGTCGAGCCGGAAGATGCCGACGATACACGCCGTTCGTTGCTGGCAGGCGAGCGCATCAGCATTCCGCCGCCTGCCACCATCGCCGACGGATTGCGGGTCACAACTCCCGGCGTACTGACATTCCCCATCGTACAGCGTCACGTCGCACAGATCGTCACCGTGAGCGACGATGAAATCCGTGCGGCGATGCGCTTCGTGATCCTGCACATGAAACTTGTGGTTGAACCGAGCGGCGCAGCCGGTATTGCAGCGGTGATGTCTGGACGGCTTCCGACGACGGCGCAGCTGGTCGGCGTCATCGTGTGCGGCGGCAACATCGATCCGGCGCTGCTGGCGTCGCTGTGGGAGGGGTATGTCGAGGGGTAGGCGTTGAATATTGAATGTTGAACGTTGAACGGTTCCTGGTCAGGGAGGCAATGGTATGCATCTCATCGGTCACAAACCCGGATCGCTGTGGTCGCTTGCAGGACTTGTACGAAAATCGCAACGTCAAGTTGGTAGACCACGCGTCAATGTACAGAAAAACACTTGACTGATCCACGTGCGGCACGCCGTCGCCGTGGGAGGATGCGAAGTATAGTTATGCCGCGCTTACCCGTTTCTCTCCCGAACGACCGATCTGGCGACGTGTCATTCTTGAGCCATCCTTCAACAAAGCCTACGCTGAAGTCTTGATCTCATCACGCGACGGTATTGTGCGTCATCGCACACTCAAGCGTGATCGCAACGCCTTCCGATGGTTTAAGAGTCTCGAATGGAGACAGATGCTCGAGGAGAAGCCATGAAAGCAATTCTGTTCGATACTCCCGGCAGCCCGGATGTGTTACGGTATGATGAGGCGCCGGACCCGATTCCCGGTGCTGACGAGGTGCTGGTGCGTGTGCGCGCCACGGCGGTTAATCGTGCTGACCTGCTCCAGCGACGTGGGGTGTATGCGCCGCCTCCGGGGGCGTCGTCTATTCTTGGTCTGGAACTTGCCGGCGAAGTACTGACGCCTGCCGGTCCGTGGCGTGTTGGTGATCGCGTGATGGCGGTGGTGACCGGGGGTGGTTACGCTGAACTGGCGGTCGTTCCCACCGGTATGGCGATGCACATACCGGATTCCCTTTCGTTCGAGGAAGCGGCTGCGATTCCCGAAGCCTTCCTGACCGCCTTTCTCAACCTGTTCACGCTGGGGCGGTTGCAGGCGGGTGAGACGGTGCTGATCCACGCTGGCGCAAGCGGTGTTGGAACGGCAGCCATCCAGCTGGCGCGCGTTGCCAGCGCACGAGTCTTCGCCACTGCCGGCTCGTCGGAGAAATGTGCGCTCTGCCGTGAACTCGGCGCAGAACTGGCAATCAATTACCGCGAGGAGTCGTTTGCCGCGCGGGTGCTCGAAGCAACCGGCGGTCGCGGCGTCGATCTGGTGCTGGATTTCGTTGGCGCCCCTTACTGGCAGCAGAATACTGCGGCGCTGGCGCTCGACGGACGATTGCAGTTGATCGGATTTCTGGGAGGATCGGCAGGGCAGATCGACTTGGGACCGATCCTGGCAAAACGGTTGCATGTAACTGGTACAACCCTGCGTCGCACGCCATTGCCGCAGAAAACCGCTCTCACCGCCGATTTTGTTGCGTTCGCCTACGACCGCCTGGCGCGCGGTGAGTTGCGTCCGGTTATCGATACCATCTACCCGCTGCACGAAGCAGCCGAAGCGCATCGCGTCATGGAAGCGAATCGCAACGCTGGAAAACTCGTCCTGCGTGTGGAGGAGTAAAAAAGCGCTCCCTGTGCCGATGGTCTGTATTTCGTCGCGACGCTGCCATCCCGGTGTAACGCCTGTTCCCAGGACGATGTGCGGAATGTGCTCTGTGCAGTCCATTAACCGAAGTATGTCATCCTGCACCACGAGGGTAGCGTAGAAAACACCTGACGTTCTCATAAGCGCGTGCAGGATGCAGCCTGATGATACGTGCTGTGCTATACTGTAACTATGACAACCACGACGCCACAACCGGTTCCCCGCTCCGACGCCGACGCCGACCCGTTCCGCTACGGTTGGCGCCTCGTGCCGCGCCCCACTCCCGATCATCCCCAGCACCTCGAACCGGTGCCCCTCACCCTCGAAGACGTC
>DAOUBK010000088.1:0-73662 GCA_034432635.1 Roseiflexus sp. | reverse complement strand
CCCGCCAGCGGTGCGCCGGTGGTGCGTCTGGGAGCACGCAGCACGCGGATGCCACCTGAACGATGCCCATCTTTGAGCGAGAGTTGATACTATCCCGCTACCCGTCAGTGTGGTATTGCCATCCGGTACAGCGCATTTGCTTCGGCTTCAACGGCAGCCAGTGCTGTTCTGCCGGCATCATCGCTGATAGCGGCGCGCCCGGTGGCAATCCGATAGCGTAATGCGATCAGCATGGCAGTACGACGCACACCTGGAGGTTCGATCTTCACGCGCGCCAGTTGCTGTTTCAGTTCTTCAATCAGCGCCGATCCTTTCGTATTTCCACCAGATGCGTTCCTTGCCGGCGGCGTATGCCCAGTCAGCAGCACTGCAAGGGTCGCTGCCCCAATTTTCGACAGGTGTTGATTGCCGTTGCCACACTTCGGCGACTGAATGCACGCCGGGCAGCCGTCACTACACGGGCAATCGATCAGCAACCGCCATGTCTGTTCCCACCACGATGCTGCCTGCTCATACCCCACCTCTGCGATCCCAACCCCGCCCGGTACGCCGTCATACACAAAGATCGTCGCTGCGCCAGTGTCCGGATGCATATCGGTCGATAGTCCGCCGATGTCAGCACGGTCACATTGAGCGAAGAGCGGCAACAACCCGATGGCTGCATGCTCCATCGCGTGCAGTGCATCGATCACTCCATCACACGCCTGCTCGACCTGCCGACAGATGGGATCGGGGATTGTCCACCACACTGCAATGGTGCGAAATGTTTGCAGCGGCATCGTCAGATCATGCTCACCAAGCACATTGTCGGTGTAGTGCTGCTTGCGCCGGTAGCCAACAACACGGCGCGTTACTTCGACAACGCCGAGAAAGAGGGTTGTCGGTCCGACGTGGCACTGTCGACGCACCTGCTCGATGGTAATCTCGGTTTCGTCCAGGGTCTGAGTGTAATACTCGACCCGCGCGCGTCGCGCCAGCGCCCGTCGTGGGGTCAACTCGACAACGACATACGTATCACCCTGGTGCATGTAGACGGCACCGGGAAAGACCTCGAACGGCGCGCGAGTGGCGGAAATCTGCTCGATTCGACGATCAGTATCGATGTCGATCAGGTCAATCGAGTCTCCATCAGCGCTGCGGATGTTGACACCTGCTGCCGGGCGGGAATCACCGGCATATGCGTATCGACCGTCGGGCAGCACGGCTACTTCACCACGACGGAGCAACCAGTTACGCAATCTTGCGAAGGTTGCACCAAACCAGAGGTCATCGGCGTCGTGGAGCGGGAGTTCGGCGGCAGCACAGCGCACCTGGTCACGCAAAATGTACGGGTTGTCCAGCGCGACACGGGCATACTCGTGGGGACGACTAAAGAACTCCGCAGGATGTCGCATATAAAACTGGTCGAGCGGGTCGTCCTGCGCCACAAGCACCGCCAGACTCCGCCCGTGCGAGCGTCCGGCGCGCCCTGCCTGCTGCCAGGCGCTGGCAATCGTTCCCGGAAAGCCACCCATAACGACGGCATCCACGCCTCCAATATCGACCCCCAGTTCAAGCGCATTGGTCGAGACCAACCCACGCAGATCACCGCTGGCAAACGCCTGCTCCAGACGACGACGCTCCTCGACTGTGTATCCTGCGCGATAGGCGGCAATATGCCCGACGTCTGGCAGGAGCTTTTCCGTCGCACCTTCCGGCAGAAGCCTGTTTTCCAGCGCCTCACGTGCATAGCGCAGCACTAGCTCAGTGCTGCGCCGGGTCCGCGTGAATGCCAGCGTCTTGACACCGGCACGAACCAGCAGCGCCAGCAAACCGGCAGTCTCGACGTTGGTGCTGCGTCGCTGCCCCTGTTCCGCCATCCAGGACGTATTGCGCTGCCGGTTGGTCAGAGGTGGATTCCAGAACAGGAAGGTGCGCTCTCCCTGTGGCGCGCCATCTTCGTCGATCACCTGCACCTCATCGCCGACCAGCGCCGCCAGATGCTGCTGCGGGTTGGCGCTGGTCGCCGAGCAACAGATGAACTGCGGCGCGCCGCCGTAGTGAGCGCACAACCGCCGCAACCGCCGCAAAATGAGCGCAACGTGGGTGCCGAACACACCCCGATAGACGTGCGCCTCGTCCAGCACGACGTAGCGCAACCGCGCCAGGACCCCCTGCCAGGGCGAATGGTCGGGCAGCAGTGTGCGATGGAGCAGATCGGGGTTCGACAGGATGACGTGCGCCCCGGTGCGCAGCCGGTCACGCGCCGGACGAGGCGTATCACCGTCCAGCGTCGCTGCCATAAGCGTCGGACCACCTGCCGCTCTGAGCGCCGCAAGCAGACCGTTCAACGCGCGCAACTGATCGGCGGCGAGCGCCTTGGTTGGAAAGAGGAACAATGCGCAGGCAGCAAGATCAGTGATCGCCGCTTCAATGGTCGGCAACTGATAGCAGAGGGTCTTCCCCGATGCCGTTGCTGTCACGATGCCAATGTGATAACCGGCGCGGGCTGCGTCGAGCGCTGCCGCCTGGTGTGCATAGAGGCGAGTAATGCCGCGCGCGGCAAGCGCTGCGGCGAGCGGTTGCGGCAGCGGTGCAGCAGGTTCTGCAAAGCGCGCGGTGCGCGCAGGGAGATGTTCGATATGCGCAATTTGATCGGCATAACCGCGTGTGCTGCGCAACAGTTCAACAAAATCGGTCATAGATACCCGCCAATGCGTCCACCCCCCGACCCCGAACCATCATGGCACGGCGCCGAACAGATGTCAAGACTGCACCATTGTACAGTACCGGTGCAACAGCGGTTCGACTGGCTCGTTGTACCGGGGTAGAGGCAGAATATCGGCACAGTTGTGGAACCGGACCGGAACATTTTTTCTATTCGTCAATCTACGGCATAGAGGAAGAAGCAAGGCACGCTGCCTCTTCTTCGTTTCCCAACCATACTGGAACAGGATCGCACGCCTGTTGTGTACGATGCCCATTCGTGCGATACCGGATCGTAATCAGCTATATGCACGTTTGCACAGGTTACGATCCGGGTTTAGCATGCTTAACCGAAAGACAACTTTACCAACTGTTTGCCAAGAATGCCATGACGCACGTACACCATTCACTGTTGTGCAAGAACCGCGACGTTGCAATGAACCACGCCTGTCCTCGACCGTGCCCATTCGTTCAGCGGCATCGTTACAACCTCATCAACCTGCGTGATCATCTCGCCACAGGTCACCGCTGCGCCGACGCATGGATAGCGATAGCGCATCTGGTGTGGGAGCCGTGGCAACGCCTGGATTGTCTGGAACGCGCATGCACTATCGCCCCCGACGACCAGAATCTCCAGATTGCCCGCCTTGAACATTATGTCGCGCTGCACCCAGAAGATGTACAGGCAGCGGAAGAACTGCGCGAAGCCAAAGCGCGCCGTGCACTGGAACGTTACAAGCCGCGCGTCTTTCGCTATCAGGATGCTTCACAGCCGATCGGCGTCATTCTACGCGCGCTGCGTGCCATCAGTGACGCCGATCTGGAAGTCGTGCTGGAAGAGCAGGACCGTCTTCGCCGTCTTGGACGACCGCTACTCCTGGGTGACCTGCTTGTGCGGCGCAGCAAGGTAGCGCCGGAAACGCTGGCACGTGCACTGACGCTGCAAAGCCGACTCCGTGCAGTGAACGGAGCGGTGCCACGCACACTGGGAGAGTATCTGATCGCTCAGGGGCATGTGACCCCTGAGCAACTCGAACGCGCCCTGCTCGAACAGATCCGTCTCCGCGCATCCGGCACTCATGAACCGCTCGGCGAAATCCTGCTGCGCCACGGCACCGTCGATACCACTGTCCTGCAACGCGCATTCCGACAGCACATGCATGATGCAATGACGGCATTCGTGTGAATGATGGATTTGTCCATCAAAGCGCATGAGATTTATATCAATTCTTGCTCGAAGGACGTGCATCGTTCAGGGATCATCCGCGTGCTGCGTGTGACCTGCCCCCACCCCGGCCCGCCCCCGCTGGGGCGGGAGTTCCCCCACCCCGGCCCGCTCCCGCTGGGGGCGGGTGGCGGCAGGGCGTGCGGTTCCGTGGTGCGGGCGCGCCGGAGGCGCGCGCTTCCCAGGAGGCATACCTGCTCCTGTGCACAGCGGTACGTCGCTCAGGTACGGCGCCAGGGTGCTGATGCGAGAGCGTGCCATGATTTCTCTAGATACCTGGTATACTACTCTCTGGCACCTGCGCCGTCTTGCCAGCAACAAACACGCTCGTGACGTTCCGGCAGCAATCGTAGCGGAATCAGGGCAGCAGAAGGGTCACACCATGACGCTTGCGGCGATTTTATTCGATCTCGACAGTACACTCTACCCGCGTTCCGCAGGCATTCAACAGGCTCTCGACGAGCGGATGAACGCTTATGTTCAGCGTGTCACCGGTTGCGCCCGCGAAGAAGCGCCTCTCCTGCGCGAATCCTGGTTCAGACGTTACGGTACGACCCTCGCCGGGTTGCAGCACGAATACCATATCGATCCTGAAGACTATCTGCGCGTCATTCACGATATCCGCCTGGAAACGTTTCTGAAACGCGATCCGGAACTTGATGATCTGCTGGAACAACTCGATCTTCGGCGCGCAATCTTCACCAACTCACCCGCCGAACATGCAGCGCGCGTGCTGCACACGCTCGGCGTTGCACGGCATTTCCCCCTGATCTTCGATATCCGCTTCTTCGAGTTTCAGCCCAAACCAGGACTGACCGCCTATATGCGCGCACTCGATGCCCTGGGAGTCTCCGCAGACGAAACGCTCCTGATCGAAGATACGCCGCAGAACCTGCCACCGGCGCGGCAACTGGGTATGCGCACCATCCTGATCGATGAGCAGGGTGTGCGTACTGCCGACGGCATCGTCGACCACGTTGCACCCGATATTCGTGCTGCGCTGCGCACAGTGCTGCATGGCGGCATTTCCGGCGCCCGGGCATAGCAGGAAACGGAAAATGCCATCACGCCGCCACGCTTTGCTTCCGCAGAGAAAAGCAAAGGACGCGGCTCGCCGCATCCCCGCCGTATATTCCGGGTCAGTTCGTACTCCAACTCCTACGGCGACGTTGCCGGTTGTTCATTCGCCGGCGCTGGCGCCTGCTCCTCCGCTGGTGCACGCTGCGGCTGCGGCGCCGGCGTTGCAGTGCCCAGCACCTCACTCGATGGAATACTGAGCATCGGCATCAGACTGTTTTCGCCGCCGACAAACCGTGGCATCACCCCGTCCCAGCGCTCAATGAAGCGCAGTTGCAGCAGTTCTGCCGAAATCACCTCGCGCTGCAAACGCAACGCTTCGGCTTCCGCGCGCGCAATTTCCAGGCGCGCCTTCGCCTCGGCTTCCGCGCGCGCAACCTGCTGCTGCGCCTCGATCCGCGCCCGCTCCAGTTCGCGTGCCGCACGCAGCGCATCCTGCTCAGCAACCTGCTTCGCCTCAATCGCACGCGCAAACTCCGGGCTAAAATTGAAATCGGTGATCGAAACGCTCTCGACGATCACACCACGCGGCGTCAATCGCTCGCTCAAGCCACGCTGGATCAACTCCGAAACTTCAGGCCGACGGGTGATCAACTCCTCTGCCGTAAAACGCGCCGTTGCCGCTTTGATCGCCTCCTGGATTGCAGGATCGACAACGCGCCGCTCATAATCGACGCCGATCTCGCGCACCAGACGATCCACCTGACCTGCATCAGGACGGTAGTTGATGACCACCTGTGTCGTCACCGTCTGCAAGTCGCGCGAAGCAGCGCTTGAGTTCGACTCATACCGTTGTGTGCGCACCTCGACAACCGTCACCGACGTGATGAACGGCACACGGAAATGCAACCCCTCTTCGAGCACACCCGTGATTTCGCCAAAGGTCTTCAGGACGCCTCGCGTTCCGGCCTCGATGGTTGTGACCGAACTACTCCCGAGAAAAATGCCGAGCACCACGATCAAACTCAATACAACCAGACCCGATACCGAACGTCCACGCGCATCAGGATTCTGAAACGCTCTTCCTTCCTGTCCCTGGTTCATCACTCACCTCTTCTTCTAAGACCCTTCTCGTCTCTACGACAACGAAGCCCGGAGAGAAACCCTCCGGGCTTCTATCCACCGCATCGCCGAAATCTTCTACCGAAGTATACCCGATCCTGATGCGTTGTGGATGGAAAGAACGCTGGATTGAACCGTTATCATCATTTCATCTGACGACCTCATCTGCAGCGCGCCATCCACTTTCGATGGCGCCATGGACTGTTTGCGGGTTGCTATCGTATGCAGTCGCCTCACCTGCGAAGAAGAGCGTGCTGCCCTCCGGCGCCGCCAACACCAGTCGCGCATCCGCTGCACCCGGTGGAACGTGCGCATATCCGCCATATGCGAAGGGATCGGCGCCCCACGCGACTCGTCGGGCTGCACACTCCCGCTGCATCAGATCGCACCGTCCGAGCAAGGTTTGCAGTTCCGCCAGACCCACAACCAGCGCTTCATCGTCGTCGAGAGCATCGAGCGCGCGGGCACGCGCTGCCGTTGCATAAGCGACAATCACTGCGGCATCGTGCGTGGTGTGCGCGGCTGGCCACCAGCGCGCCGCTCGACCTTCGTGCGCCATGAAGGTCAGGCCGGCATCCCAGAGCGGCTCGTCGAACCGATAGAACAGTTTGGTCGCCGGTTCGGTGCGCAGTGTGTCGATCGCCCGGCGCCTCCGGGCGCTGAGCGGCGGATCGAACTGCGGAAGACCACGCTGCAACACAGCAACGGGAATGGTGACAATGCAACGGTCACTGTGGAAGACACCCGCATCGGTTTCGACGACCACGCCGCTGGAAGTATGACGCACCAGATGCGCCACCGTACCCGTGCGAATGTCAAGACCGCGCGCGTACCAGTCGAGCAGCGCGGCATACCCCTCACGCACGCGATACTCGCGCCGACCCGCGTGATCAACGCGCAATTCACGCGCGAGATCGGCGCAACTCAATATCTCGATCGAGGCGCAGCATGTCTGTGCAAGCACCACGTCGGCTACCACTAACGCCTCCGCATCGAAACCACAGTCGTGCAGGTAGTGCGCCAGCGAACAGTCTGGCACATCGGGCGGCATGGTGCGCAACCGGTCAAATGCGCGAAACAAGGCGCTGATCAGGTCACGTCGGTGAGCCGGTAGTGCATCGAGGGTGCGCGCCGGTCCGCCATCGCTCCAGCGCAACCGTCCGTAACGATCAACCGGGATCGTCTCCATGCCAGCAGCAGCAACCAGCGCATGGGTAACGGCACGTTCACCGTGAATGAATTCGGCGCCATGCTCGATGGGAAAAGGCGCAAAGGTGTGATCAGTCCAGATCCTGCCGCCAATACGCTGGCGCGCTTCGAGCACCTGCACCGTCACACCCGCATCGTGGAGACGACGGGCTGCGGCAAGACCGGCAGCGCCTGCGCCAAGGACGATAACATGCATACAGGGATAGCAGGTATAATGCACTCCGAGCGAACAACAATAAGCATACCATGAACATTCGTGTCGCAACACCGGCAGATGCACACATTCTTGCCGATCTGAACGCTGCGTTCAATGGCGTGCACATGACGCCCGAACGCATGGCGGAACAGATGCTCCGCTGCTACGATGTTGAACGTGCACTGATCGCATTCATCGATGGTGTGGCGGTCGGCTTCGCCTGCCTGCGTTTGATTCCGTGGATGTGCTACGATACGCCCTATGCGGAACTGACCGAACTCTTCGTGCAGGAACCATTTCGGCGTCGTGGCATTGCATCTGCTCTGGTGGCGCACGCTCAGGGCATCGTGCGTGCGGCTGGTGCAAAAGAGTTGCGCATTCTGACTGGGCGCGACAACGCGGCGGCGCGCGCGTTCTACCGGAAACTCGGTTGTGATGAAGAGGGCGAAGTACTGATGACACTTCATCTCGTATAATCCAGGTGTGTGGATGCAGATACCCCCAAGGAGTCAACAGATGGCACAGTGGGTACACGCAGCGCTCTCTCTTGTCGTGGCGTTGATCATCACCGGATGCGGCGGAGCGGCGCCGGTTATCACCCCTACACCTACCCCGACGCCGGCGGAGATCAGCGCACGCGCGGGACAGGCAACGAGTGCGGCGCAGAGCCTGACATTTTCGATCACCGTCACCGGGCAACCGGTGTACACCGACCCATCACGGGTCTTCGTCATCACGGCTATCGACGGTGCGCTCCACCGACCGGACGGGGTGGTGGCAACATTGAAGTTGCGCAGCGCCGCCGGTCTCACAGAAGTGCGAACGGTCTCGCTGGCAGGGAAACAGTACGCCACCAATCCATTGACCCGCGCCTGGCAGTGTCTGACGCCAGGGCAGGCATTCGATGCCGCAGTGCTGTTCGACCCGCAAAAAGGGATCGAACAACTGCTCCAGAGCGGCATTGAAACTATCACTCTCGTCGGCGAAGAGACCCTCGACGGTCGCCTGACGTACCACCTGCACGGTACGATTCCGGGCGCACGTATGGCGAACATCAGCGGCGGACTGATCGGTGCTGCACCGGTCACTGCCGACATCTGGGCGGATCGGGAGACGCTGCGCCTGGCAAAAATTGTCCTGGTCGATCAGGCGCCCAATGCGCCAGAGCCAACCACCTGGACGCTAGTGTTCAGCGCCTATGACCAACCGGTCGATGTGCGCGCACCGATCGAGTGTTAATCCATCTTGTGGGCTGAATATCGTTCGTGAAAGGTGATCCCTTGGCGCCCGAACAGAAGCCAGCTGCGATTGGTTCAGTACAGACGACACAGGAGCGCGGCGTAGCGGCGTGGCTCCAGCGCTCCTCGACGGCGCTTGCCCTGGTGTGCGCCGCCGTCTTTCTCGGTGCTGTCGATCTGACAATCGTGACCGCCGTGCTGCCGAAAATCATGGTCGATCTGAGCGTCTCGATCGACACCGAACTCCATCGCGCCTCATGGGTGATTACCGGTTACCTGCTGGCGTATACCATCAGTATGACCTTCACCGGTCGCCTGTCCGACCTGTATGGACGACGGGTCGCCTACCTGGTCTGCCTGACGATTTTTATTGTCGGCTCAATCATTGTCGCAGTTGCACCTGCCCTCGATGATATCGTTCTGGGACGGGTAGTGCAGGCGCTCGGCGCCGGGGCGCTGGTACCGATCTCAATGGCGCTCGTCAGTGATCTCTTTCCCCCGGAGCGACGCCCGGCGGCGCTGGGGACGATCGCCGCCGTCGATACTGCCGGCTGGATGGTCGGACATGTGTACGGTGGTGCGCTTATGCGTCTATTCGACGACTGGCGTCTGCTGTTCTGGATCAATGTCCCGTTCGGCATTCTTGCTCTGGTGTTGACCTGGCTGGCGCTGCGGCGCGTGGTTATCACCCGCGCCACCGGCAGGTTCGACTGGCGCGGCGCGGTACTGATCTCGGTCAGTCTGACTGCGTTCAACATCGGCATGGGCGCGGGCGCAGAACTGGGGCAGACCGATTTCTATGGCGAACGTTCCGGACCACCACCTTACGCTTTGCCACTGACGCTGGCATCGCTCGCCGTTCTGGCAGCGTTCATCTGGGTCGAACGCTGTGAGCGCGATCCGCTGCTCGACCTTTCGCTCTTCCGCCAGCCCGGAACCGTGGCGGCGTCGCTGGTAAACGTGCTGATCGGGTTTGCGCTGGTGCTGGCAATTGCGAATGTCCCCCTGTTCATCAACACCCGCCTGGGATTACTGAATCCGACCGATCCCGACATTCTGCGACAGGGGGCGTGGGATAGCGGACTGGTGCTCTCGGCGTTGACGCTGGCGCTGGCATTGTTCGCCTGGCCCGGTGGCAGACTGGCAGGGTATTCTGGCGAGCGCCTGCCGGCGCTGCTTGGGCTGGGGATAGCGACCACTGGATACCTGGCGATGAGCCGCTGGCAGTCTGATACCGGCTTCTGGACGATGACGGCAGGTTTGGCACTGGCAGGGAGCGGACTGGGGATGGTGCTCGCTCCTGCTGCCTCGGCAATTATCAGCGCTGCGGGTCCGGAGCGGCGCGGTACCGCGTCGGCGCTGGTTATCGTCCTGCGACTGATCGGTATGACGGTGGGAGTTTCGACCCTGACGCTGTGGGGGGTTCAACGACAGGATGCACTGCGACGCGCTGCCGATCCCGCCATCCTGACGGATTTCGACCAGGCACGGATGTTCTTAATCGACGTGGCGGCGCAGGTGGTGGGAGAGACCTTCCTCTTCGCCGTGGCTGCGTGTGTGATTGCACTGGTTGCTGCCATATGGCTGCCGGGGCGTCATCGAGCGCAAAGCCGGCAGATACAGGATGAGAGTACCGGCTGAAAACACCCATGACCGTCAAAACGCGCGATTTTATGTTGAAACCGGAGTATTCAGCGTCCTCCAACTGGTAATGCTCACCAGAATGCCCAGCAACCGCTCAAGGTTATCAACATAATACTCTCGCCGATCAATGCACGCAACATTCTGCTCCAGTTGCAGAAAACGCCAGTTCGTGCCGGTAGTTACCGATACGATGATCCGCTCTTGAGATATGCTACAATAGCCGGTGTCGTCCTGAAATACGGTCATCTATCCTGAGCAGTATCGATGCGAGTTCTTTCTGCCGGTCGTATACCACTGATGATTGCGGTGATCATCACCGGTGCGCTCTGCGCGTGGGTGGTCATCATCTGGCTCGATGCAACCCTGGCGCCCGGCGTCGGTGGGGTCTGGCTGGCGCTAACCATCATGATCGGCGGGTTGGCAGTGCGATTACGGCAGGGGCGCACAGCAATCGCATGTGCGACAGGACCGCGCCTCCGTCCGTTGCAGGTCAGTTGCTTTGGCGCTATTGGCCTGGGGGTGCATCTGTTGCACACCGCAGAGAGCGGTGTTCTGGCGACTGCCATTCCCGTTCTGGCTGCACCGTGGCTGCCTGCCGCCTGTGTCCTCGGCGGCGTCGGTGGTCTGGCGATCCTGAGTTTTGGTTCCGACTGCCGCAATGCAGCCTTCAGCAGCGAAATAGAAATATCGGAGGAACAGCGACATGGAGCCACGTGATCTGCCGCTCTACCATCTGGTGCGCCCGGCTGCGTCCGGTGCAGCGCCGCCGATGATTACGCTCTTCCACGGGTATGGCAGCAACGAAGAGGATCTGTTCGGTCTGACACCATACCTCGATCCGCGCTTTCTGGTACTCAGCGCTCGTGCGCCGCTCGTGCTGATGCCCGGCATGTACGCCTGGTTCGAAATCGGCTTCACCCCCGATGGGCGCATCGCTGTCGATGACATCCAGGCGCGCCAGGCAGCGCAGATCACGGCTCAATTCGTCGAACAGGCAATCAGCGCGTATGGCGCCGACCCGTCGCGCGTGATCGTTGCCGGGTTCAGCCAGGGTGGAACAATGGCGGCGTTGACGGCGCTGACCCGTCCTGATCTGGTGGCGGGGGCAGCCGTGCTGAGCGGCATCGTGCCGTCGTCGATCATCGACGAACTGCCAGATCAGAACCAGAAGGCGCTGGTCGGCAAGCCGTTCCTGGTTGTTCACGGAACGCATGACCAGGTTGTCTCGATTGCCCATGGGCGCGCAAGTCGGGACTTTCTGAACCAGCTCGGCGTGGCGCTGACCTACCGCGAATATCCGATGGCGCACGAGATCAATCTCGATGCGCTGCTCGACCTGACCGAGTGGTTGAGGGGGTTGAGCGTTGAAGGTTGAACGTTGAGCGTTGAAGGTTGAACGTTGAACGTTGAAGGTTGAACGTTGAACGTTGAAGGTTGAACGTTTGGATGTTGAATGTGAGAGGTTGAGCGTTGAACGTTGAGCGTTGAACGCTGAATGTTTGGATGTTGCCTGTGGAAGGGTGAGCGTTGAACGTTAATCAAAGACGTATCAGCTTCTTCTCCTGATCCACGTTGTCTGTTTCGCACTCTGGATGGGCGCTGTTGCTGCACCGCTGCTGGTGGTGCGCACGCTCGAGCCGCGACTGACGGATGTCACAGGCGACACATCGCGTGATGCCGGTCTCCTGCGCGCTTACATCCGGCGGGAAGTCAAACTCGTCGATGTTGTCTTTGCAAGTGTCCTCATTTCCGGCATTTTGCTGGCGCAACTGTACACCGGCTGGACGCCGTGGGTATTGACGAAAATCGGGTTATTTATTGCACAGTTTGTTGCAACAATGGCGTACATTCAGATATTTCATTCGTCCACTAATGTACCCACGTCTATCACGCCATTACCGACGCTGGTACGGATTGTTCGCAGTATCGCTGAGTTTCTTCGCCATAACGCTGCTGGTTGTGTTCTTCGGAAGGTAATCCGACCACCGGATCGTCCGCCCCTCCGCTTCCCCTGCCCTTGCGCGACGTACGTAGACCTTCTATACTTCCCATAGCGCGCAATTACGAGGGAAAGAACACCTGATATGAGCGTCGAAACTGTAACTTCAGCCAGCACCGCCGTTGCTGCACCGCCCGACGAGCGACCGCCGCTCCACTCCGGCGACCGCCTGACGCGCGCTGAGTTCGTCCGGCGCTATCAGATGCACCCCGAAATCAAGAAAGCCGAACTGATCGATGGAGTCGTCTACGTGGCTTCACCAACTCGCCACCAGCAGCACGGTAGATTGCATCTGCTCCTGGTTACCTGGCTGGGCGTCTACAGCGCTGCAACTCCAGGCGTGGACGGAAGCAACAATGCAACAGTTCTACTCGACCTCGAGAATGAGCATCAACCCGACGCTCTCCTGCGCCTCGAACCGCTCCACGGCGGGCGCTCGCGCGTCACCCGCGACGACTACATCGAAGGTCCGCCCGACCTGATTGTCGAAGTCGCAGCCAGCAGCGCTGCCTACGACCTGCACGACAAGAAGCGCGTCTACGCCCGCAGCGGTGTGCGTGAGTACCTGGTGGCGCAGGCGTATGAGCGCCGGGTAGACTGGTGGGAACTGCGTGAGGGGGTCTTCACCCCTCTGCCGCTCGAGGCAGACGGCACACTGCGCAGTCGTGTCTTCCCTGGGTTGTGGCTCGACCCGGCAGCGCTCTGGGCAGGTGATGCCGCTGCCTTGCTCGCTGCGCTCCAGCGCAGTCTCGCCGATCCGGCACATGCCGCGTTTGTCGAGCGTCTGCGTGGGGCAGAACAAGGTGCCACGTAGCGACCCATCGGTTATTCAACCGGCAGATCCGGCATGCGCGTATGCCAGTCAGTGACGCGCTGATAGGCATCGCCAACGCGCAGCAGCGTCTCCTCGTCAAATGCTCGCCCGATCAATTGCAGACCGATCGGCAGCCCTGCTGCACATCCGCATGGCACAACCAGTCCCGGCAAACCCGCCAGGTTCAACGGCAACGTGCAGACATCCTCGAGGTACATCGCCAACGGGTTATCGGAGTGCGCCCCAATCGGGAAGGCGACCGTCGGCGTGGTTGGGGCGGCAATGACATCGACCTGCTCGAACGCTTGCTGATAGTCGCGCCGGATGAGGGTGCGCACCTGCTGCGCACGTTTGTAGTACGCATCATAGTAGCCGGCGGAGAGCGCATACGTTCCAAGCATAATCCGCCGCCGCACCTCTGGACCGAACCCGGCGCCGCGGGTGCGTTCCAGTTCATCGAAATAGCTTTCGCCGGGAACGCGCAGCCCATACCGCACACCGTCGAAACGCGCAAGATTGGCGCTGGCTTCGGCAGGAGCGATCAGATAGTAAACCGGCAGCGCATAGGGTGTGTGCGGCAGACTGATCTCGCACACCTCTGCACCCTGATCGCGCAGCACCTCGATAGCAGCACGCACGGCAGACTCAACCTCCGGTTGCATGCCGGCGACAAAGTATTCACGCGGCACGCCAATGCGCAATCCGCGAAGGTCACCGGTCAGCGCCGCCTCATAATCCGGAACCGGGTGATCGGTACAGGTTGCATCGAACGGATCGGCGCCTGCAATAACCCGCAGGATGATCGCACAATCGCGCACTGTACGCGCCATGGGTCCGATCTGATCGAGCGACGAGGCGAACGCCACCAGACCATAACGTGACACGCGCCCGTAGGTTGGCTTGAGTCCGGTAATGCCGCACAATGCTGCTGGTTGACGAATCGAACCGCCGGTATCGGTACCGAGGGTTGCTGGCGCCTCACCGGCTGCTACCGCAGCCGCCGAACCGCCGGACGACCCTCCCGGCACCCGTTCTAGATTCCAGGGATTGCGCGTCTGTTGAAATGCACTATTCTCGGTCGAGGAACCCATCGCAAACTCATCACAGTTGAGTTTGCCGAGCAATACTGCACCGGCTGCTTTCAGGCGTGCAACTGCCGTTGCATCATACACCGGAACATAGTTTTTGAGCATCTTCGAGGCGCAGGTGGTACGCACCCCCTGCGTCGAAATGACATCCTTGATGCCGAGCGGCAAACCGAGCAACGGCGATGTATCACCGGCAGCGCGACGCGCATCGGCAGCCTGCGCCTGCGCTCGCGCCCCTTCGGCGTCGATAGTCAGAAACGCACGCACCTGCGGTTCGACAGCAGCAATTCGTGCCAGCAGCGCATCGGTCAACTCGACCGACGTAATCTTACCGCGCATCAGCGCCTCACGCGCCTCAGCAAGCGTCAACCGGTAGAGCGACGTCATCAGTGCTTTCCTCTCTGCGTCTCCGTATCTCTGTGTGATGCTTTGAAAGCATCTACCGGCAGAGCGACATTATCAGTACCCTCGATTTTTGCCTGAAAGGATGTCAACAACCGTCTTGATGATAATTTTTATGTCAAACAGCAGCGACCAGTTTTCAACATAGTACAGATCGTAGCGGGTACGCTCTTCGATACTGGTATCGCCGCGCAACCCGTTGACCTGCGCCCATCCGGTAATGCCTGCCTTCTGCTTGTGGCGGCGCATATAGCGTGGGATGCTCTGACTGAACCGCTCGACCCACACCGGTTGCTCCGGGCGTGGTCCGACAACGCTCATCTCTCCACGAATAACATTGATGAACTGCGGCAATTCATCGAGGCTGTAGCGCCGCAGGAAACGTCCGAGCATCGTCACCCGCGGATCGTCCTTCGTCGTCCAGTTGCCGATCAGCGGTGCATCGATACGCATCGTGCGGAACTTGAAGGTCGGGAACGGCTTGCCATCAAGCCCGACCCGCTCCTGCACAAAGAAGACCGGACCGCGCGACTCGAGTTTGATCAGCAGCGCGATCAGAATCATGATCGGCGAACCGAGGGTCAGTACCACAACCGCAACGACCAGATCGAGCGCACGCTTAAGCGCCCGGTTGATCGGGCTATCGAGGGCGACGTTGCGAATGCCGATCAGTGGTAAGCCGCTCACGTCGCCGATTGAAATAGCGTTATTGGTGATCAGTTGAAAAGCGTCGGGATAGAGCTTAATCTCGACCGACTCGTCCTCAGCGAGATTGACGAGTTCCAGCACTTCCGCCGATGTACGCCCCGACACCGCAATAATCACCTCGTCCGCCTGTGCTGCGCGTATCACACGACCGAGCGCCGCCGGTTTACCAAGCACCGGCACACCTTCGACCAGCGTACCAACCGGCGTTGAGTTCGAGATAAAACCGACGACGTGATACCCCATTTCGGGCTGATGTCGAATAGTATTGAGCACAACCCGTCCCGGATCGCGCGTTCCGACGATGATCACACGACGCACATCGATCCCGCGCCGCCGCAGCGCTGTCAGCGCCGAACGATGCGCCCACCTCAGCGCGACCACACCAACCACCGCGCCAATCCAGCCGCTCACCAGCACCTGCTCGTTCCAGGGAAGCGGATCACGACCGAACTGCGGTTGCATCGCGTTGACGATCAGCGTGGCAAACGTTCCGAGCGAAACTGCCACAACTACCTTGAAGAACTCATCCACCCGCGACACGCCGCGGCGCAGCGAGTACAGACTGCTTCCCACGAAAGCAAAAGCCATCGAAACATTCATGATCAACAGCGCCGTCAGCCACGTTGTCGAACCAACAGCGGCAAGTGCAGCGGCAAACCCGGCATCATCATGCGCTGCCCACAGATAGACGCTGATGAACGCACTATTGAGCGCCAGCGAGTCACAGGCGATCAGCGCCAGTATCAGCAGCGTGCGCACCACCCATGAGCGCCGGCGTGTCGTTTTACCGGGCGCGACGTGCGACCGGGGGGCGGATGAAATTGCTGCCAAGACTGAGGAACTCCTTCAGCGTAATACCGGTTTCGATTACTGCGTTCAGCAACGCCGGAGTGGTAGCGGCAAAATGCTTGCGGTGAAAAATGCGCATCGCATCATAGAACCAGCGGATCGTCTTCACCGGACGCTGGCTGCTCGATGCGCGTTTGTGATGATACACGGTCACCGATGGAACATACATAATGCGCCAGCCGTACTGCTTGATACGGTATGCCCAATCGAGGTCTTCGCCATACATAAAGAAGGTCTCATCGAGCAACCCGACTTCGCGCACCACACTGGTGCGCACCAGCATACAGGCGCCGACCACCGAATCGACCTCGGTTTCACAATTTTCGTCCAGAAAGGTCAGGTTGTAGCGCGCAAAGCGCGGATGGCGCGGGAACAGGCGCGACAGACCGATCATCCGGTAGAATGCAACCTCTGGGGTAGGGAACGAGCGCCGGCACGCCAGGTCGAGCGAACCATCGGGCAACAGTAACTTCGGACCGCACGCACCAACGTCGGGATGCCTCTCCATGTAATCAACCAGTAGATCGAGTGCGCCTCGCGGTACAACCGTATCCGGGTTGAGCAGCATCACATAATCGGCGCAGCATAACCCATCGGCAGCATTCGTTTCGTCAAGAATGGTGCGCAGTGCCAGATTGTTGGCAAAGGCGAACCCACCGTTGCGCCGACTGACGATCAGGCGCACATGTGGAAATTCGGTGCGCACCATTGCGGCGCTGCCATCGTTCGACGCATTATCCACCACCCAGATGCTGATAGTGCAGTGCGGATCATCTTCCTCGATCGAGCGCAGACAGGCGCGCAACAGATCGCGGGTGTTGTAATTGACGATGACAAGCGCAAGCGACGCCATGGTCGAATCCCGCAGATAGCATATCAGTGCTGCAATTATATCATACCTGGAAGCGTTGCCTGGATGTGCTCACAATCGCCTGACGCATGGCACAATCCGGGTGCTGTCCAGATGCTCGCACAGCCGACGGCGCCATCATCAGTCACGCAGCGACCGCACGAAATCGACCGCACGTGCAACATACTCGCCCGGCGGCGCCTGTTCGATGACATTGATCAGCGCACTGGCAACGATTGCACCGGCAGCATATTTACCCGCTTCACGGACATGCGCCGCGCTGCTGATGCCGAATCCGACCACCAGTGGCAGACTGGTGCGGCGACGAACCCGTTCGAGAAACGCGGGTAATCCGCTCCACAGTTCGCGCCGCGCGCCGGTGACGCCGGTCAGCGCAACGCAGTAGATAAAACCGCTTGCAAGTGCAGCAATACGCTCAATTCGTTCATCAGGAGTAGTAGGAGCAACAAAAAAGATCAGGTCGAGACCATGCGCACGACAGGCGGCATGGCACTCCTGTGCTTCTTCCGGCGGCAGGTCGGGAATGATCAGTCCATCCGCCCCGGCATCAGCCATATCGCGCGCCAGCCGCTCAAGACCGTACTGCAAAAATGGGTTGTAATATCCCATCGGCACAATCGGCGCACGCACGCCACGTTTGCGTAATTCGGCAACCGTTGCAATGCAGTGTTCCAGGCGAATGCCATTGGCGAGGGCGCGCTCCGAGGCGCGCTGGATCGTGGCGCCGTCGGCAAGCGGGTCGGAGAAGGGAACGCCAAGTTCGAACAGATCGGCGCCGGCGGTTTCCAGCGCCGGCGCCAGTTCGAGCGCCGCGTTGCGCTCTGGGTAACCGGTCATCAGGTAGGGCATGAGTGCTGTACGCCCGGCGGTGCGCAATCGGGCGAATGTTGCTTCGATACGGCTCATTGCAGATCCTCGGAATGTCTTGTGCCGCATCTGCGGTGCGAAACCCCATCAGATGCAGCGTTCGGGAAGAAATTCACATATTCGATAGGGAAGGCGCCCCTGACGCTTCGTGCCAGATATTGTAAGATAATGATGTAAATACAGAATCCATCGCAAAGGAGGGAACGATGCCTAGAGTTACCATTGGCACTGGCGTCGCGCTGACGATACTGGCGCTGTCAACATATTTTGGAACCGGCATGTCGAGCATCACGGCGCTCATTCCGGCGTTCTTCGGCATTCCGCTGATCCTGCTGGGATGGCTGGCGCACAACGGGCAGCGCCGCAAGACGATGATGCACATCGCAGTCGCCCTCGGCGCACTCGGTTTCATCGCACCAATGAGCCGCATCGTTCCATCGCTCGGCTCATTCGAACTGAACGTTGCGACCGGGGCAAACATCGTGATGGCGATCATCTGCGGCATTTACGTGGCGCTCGGTGTGCGCTCGTTCATCGAGGCACGACGCAACCCGCCGGCAACAACGTGATATGCGCTTCCTCCCGAATCTGGCAAGCCTGACGCTTATGCCAGATTGTAGCAGCAGCCCTGCACAATGGCGTGCAGGGCTGTTGTATTCACTATCACTTGTCGAGCATGCGGAATGCCGCTTCTGCGATGCTCGCCGGGTCGATCCCAAAGTGGCGATAGAGATCGGCGCGTGCACCCGACTGACCAAAATCATCGACACCCAGCGCCGTTACCGGCACACCATACACGCTCCCTAACCACGCTAGGCTATGGGACGCGCCATCCTGCACGGTGATGATCGGTGCGCAGCGCTCTTCCGGCAAAAACAACCATCCCAGCAGATCCCGGTCACGCGCTGCACGCCAGCGCTCGAACAGGCGCTTTGGATTGACCAGGTTCAGCACCGTGACAGCTACTCCCTCACGTTGCAGGTACGCCGCTGCCTCGAGCGCTTCCGGCACAACCGCACCGACGGCAGCGATCATCACCTGATAAGGTCGTCCGTCGCCACGCCGGACAATAGCGTTCTGGTGACCAGAACGCCAGTCGTAGAGGCGGTACCCGCCCATAATAGCCTGCCGTCGTAGTTCCATCCTCCCGATACGCTCCAGCGCTGCATTGAACGGCGTCTGGTCGATGGGTCGCGTCGACAGACGCAGGTATGTCGCTTGCCCGTGGACACGGTCACAACACTCGCGGATCGCTTCCAGCAGCACCCATACTACTTCCTGCGCATAGCATGGCTCATAAGCGCGCAGCTTCGGCAGTTCTGCCCCGATTGAGGGCGTGATTGTCGATTGATGCGCGCCGCCTTCGGGCGACAGGGTGATGCCTGACGGCGTTCCAGCGAAAATGAACTTCGCACCAGAGTAGACACTGTAGATCAGGGCATCGAGACCCCGACAGACGAACGGGTCGTACACGGTGCCGATCGGTATCAGCGGTTGCCCGCACAGTTCTGCTGCCAGTCCCATCATCCCCAAGAGCATGAACAGGTTCATTTCAGAAATGCCCAGTTCGATGTGTCTGCCGGCAGGACCGCGCTTCCAGCGCAGCAGGCGGTACGACTCAGTTTCGTAGTCTGGATGCTCCACCGGCGTGAACACACCGGTCTTGTTGATCCATCCAGCCAGATTGGTGGAGACCGATACATCCGGGGAAGAGGTCACAATCCGCTCACCGATCGGCGTATCTGCCAGACGTACCAGCAAACGTCCAAAGGCATCCTGCGTACTGGTGCGCTCCGGTATGGCAATGTCCAGGTCGTCGGGAACGAGAGAGGGATTGCACGCAATCACCGGCGATTTTTCGGGCGGATAGAGACGCGCCGCAACTTCAGCACACAGATCGGCTTCGGGCGTGCCCGGCGCGAATGCGTCCCACTCGGCGCCGGGAGTGACGCCGTGCGCAATACGCAACGCCTCGATCTGTTCGGCAGTCAACAACATCGAGTGATTGTGCGGATGCCCGGCGATCGGCAATCCCCATCCCTTGATCGTATAGCCAAAAATGATGGTGGGTCGGCCGGCTGATGCATCCGCCTGCGCCAGCACATCGAACAGTTCCGCCAGGTCGTGCCCACCCAGATTGGAAAGAACAACGGGGAGTTCGGCATCGGGCACCTCCGCAATCACACGCGCGATCTGATCACCCCTGCCGGCGGGATCATCGCATAAGCGCAGACGCACTTCGTGACCGGGTAAACGGATGAGCGCCTGATACTCCTCGTTGCTCATGTCGTCGATACGCTGGCATAGCGCATCGCCGCCAGGCTGCTGAAACAGTGCCTGCAACCGACGTCCGTACTTCGCTTCCAGCACCTGCCAGCCATTCTCGGCGAACAACCGCTTCAAGCGCGCTGCACGTATGCCGGGAACGACTCGGTCGAGGCTCTGGCGGTTCAGATCAACGATCCAGATCAGATTATCGAGACCTTCCATCGCCTCATCGAGGATCGCCTCCCACACATTGCCTTCGTCCAGTTCTGCATCGCCAACCAGCGCGATAAAGCGTCGCGATGTGACGTGACCGAAGTGAAGTTTCGCGTAGCGATGTGCTAGTGCCGCAAATGCTGGCGCCACCGCGCCCAACCCGACCGAGCCGGTCGAGAAATCGACATTGTCGGGGTCTTTGGTGCGGCTGGGATATGCCTGCAAACCGCCGTAGGCGCGGAGGGTGGTAAGATACCGGCGTGGCAATTGTCCGAGCAGATACTGGACGGCATGAAACGCTGGCGATGCGTGCGGTTTGATCGAAACCCGGTCGCCGGGGCGCAGAAAGTGGAAGTAGAGCGCTGTGAGGATCGTCACGAGCGATGTTGAGGATGCCTGATGTCCGCCGATCTTCGTGCCATCGAGATTGGGGTGCACATGATTGGCGTGATGCACCATAAATGTCGCCAACCAGAGAATGCGGCGCTGGATCGAGTCCAGCACGGCGAGTCGTTCAGGCGTGATCGCCACCGGTGGTTCGGTCTGCTGTCCAGGCACAACATCGATCACGGTCGGCCTCCAGATATATTACTCAGCGGGTTGATCTGACGGCGATGGCGGCAAAAGCGCCAGAATCTCACGATAGTATGCTTCAAGATCGGTCAGATGATGAACCAGTATCGACTTGAGCACATCGAGGGAGAGCTTTCGATAATCATGCATGGCGATATTGCGAAAACCGCACATGTTTTGCATAGAGCAGGCTACAGCACTGGAGAGAAGCCCCTGTTCGGCAAGCGCCACAAAAATCTCGCACAGCGTCGCTGGCATGTCCCGCCCCTGAGACGCCAGGGTATGAGCGCCAAGATCAATCGCTGCTCGCCCTTTACCGGCGCAGCAACGGCAGCGCCTTCCAGAAATACTCCACGCCCGACCCAATTGTCCAGATCAGTGCAAGACCCAAGACAAAGGGCCAGAACGATGCCAGGGTCACGAGAGCTGCCGGTGATTCGGGGATCGCGCGTACTGTGGCATCCACCAGACACCAGATCAGCGCAGCGACGGTGAACACCAGTTTTTGCTTTCCCCACTGGCGCGCTGCGATGACTTCACCTTCGGCTGCGGCATACGAACGTAACCCCGATACAGCAAATTCGCGGATAATGATGATCAACGCAACCCATCCTGGCAGCAACCCGCGTTCGACCATCGGTAACAGCGCACCAGCAACGAATATCTTGTCGGAGATGGTATCGAGAAAAACGCCGAGCGGCGAAACGACCTTGAGTTTCCGCGCGATCCGCCCATCGGCAATGTCACTAATAGCCATCACAACTAACAAAACAACAGCACCCAGATCGCCGGTCGGCGTACCCAGGGCAATCAGGATGTAGAGCGCCGGCGTTGCGACAATCCGGAACAGACCAAGTAGATTGGGTAGATAACGAGTATACACGCAACCTCTCCATCCGGCATTATACCCGAAGGAACCGCGTATGACAGCATGGGAGCGCGATTTTATAGTGCGTGGGCGCGAGGCGCGTATGGCAACCGTCGATGTACACGGACATCCCAGTGTTGTACCGATTGTCTATGCTTTCGACGATCGACTGTATACGCCGCTTGATGCGAAACCCAAGCGAGTTGCCACAACGCAGTTACAGCGGGTGCGCAACATTCAAGCCCATCCGCATGTTGCAATTGTGGTCGATCACTATAGCGAAGACTGGCGCGATCTGGCATGGGTGCTGATCCGCGGAACGGCAGGCATCGTCGCTGACAGACCGACATATGGAACCGGCATCGAGCTGTTGCGTCAGAAGTATCCTCAGTATGCAACGTTGCCGCTGGACGGTGCCCTGCTGATCGTGGTCACGCCACAGACGATTCGTGGGTGGCACGCGATGGGCTGATATTGCATCTTGAGCAGAGGGCAACCTGTGGTCGCTCCAGCATGTTCCTGGCGCGCCGGAGCGGTGCACGTCCCCGCATAGCCTGAATATGCGGGTATTGCGCTCACACATAGCGGTGCGAATCATCACGAGAGCAGGGACATCGCACCCCCGGTTGCTCCACAAAGCCAGAACCTCCACACTCCATAGCACAAGTACAGATGGGAACGAACACCGGTGCACTGCACACTGTGTTCTACCAGAGTTCCGATACCGGGATGGCGATGAAGGAATGCTGCGACAAGGACAGCTCGCTCCGCCGATTATGGTGCAATTACATCGACATATCCGAGTACTAGGCGGTTGTTGGAGATCGTCGGTGCGCGAGTGACAACCGGCAGACGCGAATCAGGCGCACCGTCTCCACTGTAGACTCCCAGCACCAGTGTGTAACGACCGGGAGGGAGGGTACGCGGCAGCGGCAGCGATCGCTCGTCATGCACCGGGTCACCAATTCGCCAGGTCGTGGTCATTCCAGCCGGTGCATACCCACCAAGTGGCGGTTTATCATCATTTGCGATCGGCGGTACGTCACAATTGCGGCAGAGATGCAGAAACATACGGTAGTTGCGTGTAGGGGGCGCCACCGCTTCCCAGTAGAGCGTCACGGGAAGCGATCCGCCAGCCCGCGCAGCCCCGCCGTGGAGCGACAGTGTAAATCCGCGCAGGCGCAATTCGCCGCCGAATGTCGCATTGAGCGCTATCTCCGGTTGCGGAATCGCACCCGGACCGCTGGCGTTGAAGGTTTCGGGAAAACTCTGACACATGAGAAGGACACCGACGAACTCACTGCCGCCGCAGGGCCAGGTACGCTGCGGGTATTGAAAGCGCAATCCCACCCATCCGAAGCGATCAACCGGCAACGGTGGCGGATCGACCGTTCGGGCGTGATCCGGCGCAATCAGCAGCAGCGCTCGCTTCTTTCCGTCCGCTTGCTGGTTGAAGAATGGCTCGAACCGTCGTCGGATGCACTCGAGCATCTGCTGCCGGGTTGGGTTGACGATACCGCAGACATCGCCTTCCGCAAAAACCGGAAACGTTACCGGCTGCGGCAATGGATCAGGCGTGACGCGCGGCACATAGTAGGCATACATCGGCGCGACATAGTGTGGATGCAGCAGCACAAGATCATCGGGATGCACCCGCAGAGCCAGCGCCGTCACTGCCTCGCGCCACTGTTCTTTGACCGGATCGCCGCTGAATAACCCTTTTCCCGGTTGAACCAGCGTTGCGACGCCTGTCATCAGGCAAAGGACAAGCAGTACTTGTGCCAGGGTCTCTGGCAGCATCCGGCGCGATGACACATGCATGCTGTCTCTTCCATCACCCTGCATAAGAATCGGGTATACCAGCACAACCAGCCACGCGGGAAATGCCGACGCGACATAGCGCGTCTCATACACGGGTGAAAGGGTATGCACGATGGCAAACAGTCCCACCGGTGCGATCAGCAGAGCAACGATCGCACCGGCGCTGCTTTGTCCGGCAAACGCATTGCAACACAACAGCGCAGCACCCCACAGTGTCAGCACTGCCCACGGCAACAACCAGACAAACGTCGGCAACCAGAGGTACCCTTCCAGATCGCCGGGCCAGCGATCCAGGCTGAAATGCGTGAATGTAAACCAGATACCCTCCACAATCCCGACGGCGCTGCGTTCACCGCCGATCCGTTCATTGCGCGTCGCCAGGATCGTTCCGGCTACCCCGATCAGGCTCAGTACGGGCGCAATCGCAATAAATGCAGCAGCCAGCCGGCGGTGCGCACCGGCGTTCCGCCGCCACAGGTGAAGCCCCAGCACCAGTGCCGCGCCGGCAAGCGCGAGGATCATCAGACGGTGTACGAAGACACCGATCAGGGCCACCAAAGCGAACAACAACCACGCGCGCCGTGTATCCAGGCGTAACGCACGCAGAACGGTCCAGAGCAACCCTGCCGACGCCAGGATCACCAGGCTGTAGACCTTCGCATCCTGTGCGTGCCAGAGGGCATACGGCGAAAGCGCAGCAAGTGCACCGATCACCCCGGCGACCCGAACGTTCCTCGTATGTGCACGATGACATGCGAGTTCATCTACTGCCGCCATCAACGTCGGCACGACCAACGCTCCCGCCAGCGCCGACGGAAAGCGGAGCGCCCATTCCGCATCACCGGCAATGAGTACCCACGCCTTGAGCAAAAGATGGTACAGTGGGTACCCGGCATTGGGGCTGAACAGTTCGGTCATCAGCGCCAGCCAGCCCTTGCCAGTCACCTCGACCCACGTGCTCCCCTCGTCCAGCCAGAGGCTTTGAGCATCCAGCCGATAGATACGCAGCGCAAACGCCAGTGCAGTCAACGCAACTGTGAGCAGGAACATCCGCTGCGTCGCGTCTGAGGTACGGATCAGATCGCCGGATGTCCTGGCGCGTCGGGTGAAAGCATGCAAACCGGCTGTCAAACGTTCCCGCATCGTTCAACCTGCAATCGCTCACGCTCCCGTGGCAAGTGCGCGATGGTACGCTTCCTCAAAGCGTGCTGCAACGACATCCCACGACAGTTCTTCCAGCACACGACGCCGGGCAGCCTCACCGAGGCGAACCGCCATATCACGCCCGATCAGCAAGCGCGTAATCGCCTCCGCCAGCGCCGCTGGATTGCGCTCTGGCACCAGCAAGCCGTGAACACCATCAACCACCACATCGGGTATGCCGGCAACGCGCGTGGCGACGATCGGACGCGCTGCGCCCATCCCTTCGAGCAGTGTGTTGGGCAAACCATCGACGTTACCGGCATCATCATGCACCGAGGGTACGACATACACATCCGCAGCGGCAACGTAGCGCGCGGCACGGTCACGCGGAAGTTGACCGGGAAAGATGACCGCATCCGCAACGTTGAGTTCGTAAGCGCGACGTTTCAATGCATCCTCCAGATCACCATATCCCGCCAGCACCAGAGTTGCGTGCGGGTGGGTTGCACGTATGCGCGGCATCGCGTCGAGCAGATAGGTAAACCCTTTTTTGTAGACCATCCTGCCCATCGCAACGATCAGGGGCGTATCGGGCGGCAACCGGAGTTCTGCGCGTACCTGCGCGCCAGCACGCGGATCCGGGCGAAAGGCATACGCATCCACACCATAGGGGATCACGGCAGTGCGATCCGGCGATGCGCCGAGCCGCAACGCACGCTGATAGAGATCGCTGCTACAGGCGGTGATCATCGCTGCACTGCGCAACACAGTCGCAGCAGTCAGGGCAAACGGCCACCCCTTGAACGCCAGGTAGACATCAGAGCCATGCAAACTGACAACCAGCGGCAACCGGCATAGACGAGCGGCAAGCAAGGCGGGCACGCCGTTCGGCAGCATCCAGTGGGCATGGATCAGGTCGAACTGCTGATGCCACACAAGGCGCACGGTTGCCTGAAATGATGCCACCAGGGCAAACGGCGCTGCCGCCAGCGCTATGCGACGCAGACCAATATCGGCGTGCAGCGATGCGGCATAGCCATAGACGTTGAGTGCCGAATGGGGAGCATACTGGTAAAAGTGCAACCGCACGCCAGACTCGATCGGCGCACGCCGCACCTCTGGGTGAAACGGCGCCAGCACGTGCACGGTATGCTGGCGGCGCACAAGACCGACGGCAATCGATTCGATAAACGGCGCGGTCGTTTCTCCCGCATATTTTGGGTATGACGATGTGAGCATCAGAATATTCATAGGTCTCTGGGAACACAGACCGCATAAGACGACAGGCGTCCGTGCAGTTCTCAATCCTCCTCCGGAAACGCATACACCACTGCGGTCAACTCTTTCGTCACACCCCGGAAATCGGCACGATAGGTCGGTGTACGATAGACCTCGCGAAAACCCAGGTGCGGGTCGGCAATCATCGTATCGAGCATCCGTCGCACCTCCGGCGCCGGACGCTGCAACGTATCGAGCACCAGGTAACGCACGTGGTAGCGGCGCGCCAGACGGAGGAACGTCTCCTGATCGGTCGTATACGGAATCATCAGTGCCGGACGCTCACTATGCCAGTTGAGTTGCCACGGATTGCGCGTCATAACGACTGCATCGGGCAGCGTGGAACGTCGCAACCAGGCGTAAGCATCGAGATCGGCGCGATAGAGGTGAGGTTCATCTCGCACTTTTTCGGCAATCTCGGGCCACGAGGGGCTAATGATTGCCGCAGTCAACACTGCGACTGCCAGTAACCCGATCGGCGCCCATTGCCGGTTGGATATCCCGGCAATCCGATCGTAGATACGCCATAGCGCAGCAGCAGCAAAGAGCGCCAGCCACGGCATGATCACAACCCAGTAGCGTTCTTCGTTCGTATGCCAGTAGACGATCAAAAACAGGGCATATGGCACAAACGCGGCGCCAAGAAGCATCATCAGACGCCGGTGAGCGACTGCGGCGCCAGCAGCGCCAAAAAGCGCCAGCCACGCGCCCGCTTCAAACAACAAACGCTTTTTGTCGGCACGCCCAAACCACTCACCAATCCCAAACGGAGCGCGCTCCCAGGAAGGTATGAGATAATCGCGCAATGCCTGTACCTGACGCTCCAGTTTCACCAGAGTGCGGTCAAAGCCCCAGCGCAGAATCCAGCTTCGATCCGGAACACCTAGCGTGCTCAACCCTTCCTCGGTGGTGTACATGGCATAGATCTGATCCCATGTCGTATACTCCAGCACCCATGCATCCTTGCTTTCAGTCGAATAGAACGGCACGCCAAAGGTCAGCATATTGCGCACTAGGTAGGGGGAGAGTAATACAAAAGCAACAGTACCCCACCCGACAACCGGGGCAAGACGCATGCGCAGATCTGCCAGCGTTCGTGGCAGCGCATCGAAACGCGTCCACAGGAACCACAACCCCATCCCCAGCGCAATCAATCCGCCACTTCCCGGCTTCTGGAGCAGCATGAGTCCGGTCAATACACCGGAAACCGCGGTCAGGATCACAACCTGCCGCGCAGATGTACCCGCCTGCGGCGCACCCCAGGCGCGGTACAGCGTGATCAGCGCTCCAAACGCAAACAGTGCAAACCCCAGATCGTTGGTTACATAGATCACCAGTTTGAAGTAGAGATGACTGGTGATCAACAGTACAACGGCGAACAACCCTACCCGCCGATTCCAGATCATGGATCCGGCACGGTAGACTGCCAGTGCTAGCAGCGTTATGAACAGCAGATTAGGGACCTTCGCAGCCCATGCACTGACACCGAACATCGCAAATGATAACGCCACCCACACCGGTTGGAGCAGGGGCCAGGTCTCCTGGGGGCGCGTAACACCATCGTAGAGACGGTAGAACTGCGTCACATAATCGACCGTCCATCCGCGACCGGCGAGCAGGTTGCGCGCTACCACCGCATTATCGGCATAATCGGCATGACCAACATACGGCAGTACCAGGATGACCGATCCCAGATACCCGACCCATACCGCAAGGGTTAGCGCCAGCAGCAGCGCCGCCCCCCGTTGCGAACCGATGGCATCCACGATACCATGGACGAGACGCGGTAGACCATTATGACCATAGATGAGCGTTAGTGCCAGGATACCGACAGTGATCAGGGTCGAGACCAGCGAATCCGGGAAGAACTCCCAGAACCACTCCGGACGCGGCAATGGCGGAGCATGCAGCACCACCATTGCCATCAGCCACACGGCAACCGCGCCCAGCAACCCGTACCCAAGGGAGGCGCCACGCGCGAAACGGCGTATCAACCGCAAGGGATGCCTTATGAGCGACGTACGGTGCTGCCAGACCAGCGGAACAACGCCAACGCTGGCGAACCAAGGCAGCAACGCAACTGTCCAGATGCGCAATGCCGCCAGAGCGACCGCCGCGCTGCTGACCAGCAACGTAGCAACCACAAAGGCGCCTGTCGGTCGGCGTGTGTGTCCGGCAAGCGCCAGGAACCAGACGACACCATTCACCGCAAGCCAGAATACCGGCATTACAACCGGCATGAACGGACCATCGCTGGTGCTGCGCACGTTGATCGATTCGATCCGAATCCCTTTGGGACGCGGATCGGTGTAGACGCTCGTGCTGGTGAAAACATCAGAGGCGGTGAAGGTCACTATCAGATCGGCGCCGCGACGCGCCTCGACCGGAACGGCAAACTCATACTCTGCCCATTGCGCATCAGGCGTGAATCGACCGATGCGTGTATCATGGACTGCAACAAGAACCTCTGGCTGGCGCGTCGCGCTGTTCAGCGCATCGGCAGGCCATCCCTGGGCACGCACTGTCACAACGAGCGCACCACCCCCCAAACCGGGGAGACCAACACGTGCCCCCTGGTGTGTCCATCGACTGCGTCCACTGCGGGCGTCTGCGGTGAGTTCGTCGCCATAGAACGTGTATCGATCGGCAGCGCCAGTGCCCTCGCTCGCCTGCAAAAACAAACGGTCGCCGAACCAACCAACAAGAAACGTTGAATTGACCGGCGCCTGATACGCGAAGATGCCAGCCAGCACCGCCAGAGCGATGATCAGCGCCAGGCGCATATCCAGATAATGCAGCACCTTCTGCGCATATGCGCCAGCGGACGGCTGCCAGGCAGGTGGATCACCTGAAATCGTTTTACTACTCACGGGCAGTATTATACTCGAATGTTTCTGCTACAATAACCCTGGCGTGCATTCCAGCAGAAAGGAAAACCTCGATGGAACGTTCAGTCGTGCAAACGTCGGACGCGCCACCGGCGATCGGTCCTTACTCACAGGCGATAACTGCCAACAATTTCGTGTTTTGCTCCGGTCAGATACCCCTGACGCCCGATGGTACGCTGATCGAGGGGGATGTTGCTGCACAAACGCGCCAGGTTCTGCGAAACCTTCAGGCGGTGCTGGCAGCCGCCGGCAGTTCGCTCGATCAGGTGGTCAAAACAACAGTTTTTCTCGCCGATATGGGAGACTTTGCGGCAATGAATGCCGTGTATGCCGAATTCTTTCCCGCACACCCGCCAGCGCGTTCGACCGTCCAGGTGGCGCGGCTGCCACGCGACGTGCGGGTCGAGATTGAGGCGATTGCTGTCAGAACACTCTCATGAGAAGAGCGCCGCCGGGAATGGCTGCACCCGGCGATGCCGCCTGGATCATAGAGAGTCGTGAGCAGAGACGACCTTCCCGCCTGTAAACGGAATAGGTCGCTGCGCCTGAAGACCGGCACTATGACTCCATCCGACCGATACCGACCTGGTTATCACTTTACGCCGCTTGCTGGCTGGATGAACGACCCAAATGGGTTGATTCAGTGGCGCGGTCATTACCACCTGTTCTACCAGCACAATCCGCATGAGGCACGCTGGGGGTTTATCCACTGGGGGCATGCAGTCAGCAACGAGCTGATACACTGGACCGATCTGCCAGTCGCGCTGGCGCCGGAGCCGAGTTCACCACGCGGTGATGGGTGCTGGTCCGGCGTCGCCGTTGATGATCACGGCACGCCTACCCTGATCTATACTGAGGTGCGTCGTGGCGTCCAGTTGCCATATATTGCGATTGGCAGCGACGATCTGGTGACATGGCGTAAACATCCGCGCAACCCGGTGATCCCCGGTCCACCGGAAAGACTGGAAGTTTCCGGTTTCCGCGACCACTGCGTCTGGCGCGAGGGAGATGAGTGGCGCCAGATTATCGGATCGGGAATCGTGGGACAGGGAGGTGTGTGCTTTCTGTACCGCGGTCAGAGTCTGCTGGAATGGGAGTATCTCGGTCCGCTGTGCAGCGGGAGTGTCGGCGAACATGATGAGATGTGGGAATGTCCAGACTTCTTTGCACTCGGCGGGCAGCACGTGCTGGTTCTTTCGCCGCTCCCGCTCAATCAGGCGGTCTATCTGATCGGGAGGTACGCGGCGAACCGACTCATCCCTGAAACGCGCGGTGTGGTCGATGGCTGCACCGATTTCTATGCACCGCAGAGTTTCGTTGATCAACAGGGACGACGGATCATGTTTGGATGGCTGCGCGAGGCGCGTAGCGAAACGGCTCAACTGAATGCAGGATGGTCGGGAGCAATGTCGCTACCGCGCCTGATTCTCCCACGCCGCGACGGTCGCTTGGGCATGTCTCCCGTTCCAGAAGTCACGCTGCTGCGCGAAGCGCATATCTTTCGCGCTTCAGGATGGCTTTTGTCCGGCGAATATGTGACGCTCGCCGATCTGCACGGCGATATGCTGGAGATTGTGACGACCATCGATCCCGGTGACGCGCAACTCATCGGCATCTCGTTGCTTGCCAGCCCAAACCGTGAGGAAGAGACGCGCGTCATCTACGAACGTGATCCGGGACGCCTGCTGATCAATCGGATCCGATCCGGCAGCGGCTCTGCTGACGCACCTTTCATCGCGCTGTCACTCGATCCCGGTGAGATAATCAACCTGCGCATCTTTGTTGATCGTTCAATCGTCGAAGTGTTTGCCAACGGTCACGCCTGCCTGACTGCACGCGTCTATCCAACACGCCAGGATAGTTATGGCGCTGCGCTCTTCGCTGAAAACGGCACAGCGCACCTGCTCTCCTTCGACGTCTGGCAACTGTCCGACGTGATGCGACGATCCTGAACCGGAGTCACAGTAACCTTTCGCCCGGTACACGCATCCATATAACCAGGGATCGGCACATCCGGTTCTCAGTTCTTTTCAGGGAGCATCGTATGAAACGTCTCTTCGTCCTGCTGCTCATCATTTCCACATTCGCAATAGCGGCGTGTAGTGCACCGGCGACAACCGCACCCATCGTTCCGGGCAATCCTCTGTCGAATATCATCAACGTTGCCAGTCTGCTGCTCAACATTGATGTCGCCACAGTGCGCGCACCTCAAGGGCGCGATGATGTCGTGCTGATCGATGTGCGTGAGCCGGAAGAATACGCTGCCGGACACATCCCCGGTGTGCGACTCATCCCGATGAGTGAGATTCCTTCTCGCCTGAACGAGACCCCGACCGACAAAACCGTGATTGTCACCTCTCGCAGCGGCAACCGCAGCGGGCAGATCACCAGTTTCCTGCGGCGCAACGGCTTCACCCGCGTCCACAACATGCGGGGCGGACTGCTGGAATGGCAACGCGCCGGGTATCCGGTCGAGAAGTAACCGGCGCAGATCTCAACGCGCGGACACCGTGATCGAGCCAGGGAGATTCCCTCGATCAGGCGCCTGAAGCAGGGTTGCCCGCTTCAGGCGTTCTTCTCGTCTCATACTGCAACAAGATTGCGCACCATGCCACCGGACGCCAGCGCAGCAACGGTGTCTGATAGCCGCTGGAATGACTCCTCCTCCCAACTGACAGCCGGCATCATTCTTTTTTAGGCAGAGTTCCTGTACAATACGATAAGTAATGATGGACGCTCCAGGGGAGTCTCATGAGCGAATCGCTGCTCATTACCAGGATTGCCCTGCCCGCCTATCGAAGCCATCTTGTTCTGCGCCAGCGTGTTCTTGCACAACTGCGTCATCTCACCGATGTACCATTGACGCTCGTCAGTGCCCCTGCGGGTTTCGGCAAAACGACGGCAGTGCTGGAGGCAACCGGTGTGCTGCGCCAGCGTGCTGATGTAACGCTGACGTGGCTGACGCTCGACGAACGCGACAACGATCCAATCCACTTCTGGCGCTATGTAACTCTGGCGGTACACAGCACCATCAACAACTGCGGCGTCGCGCTGATCGAGGCGCTGGCAGGACCGCAACCGGCGCCGGTTAGACCGCTGCTGATTGCGACGATCAACGAGATAGGAGCGCAGGATCAACATCTCGTCCTTGTGCTCGACGATTATCATTTCGTCGATCTGCCCGTCATTCACGACGACCTGGCTTTTCTTCTAGAGCACTCGCCTCCAAACCTGCACGTCGCGATCATTACGCGCGCCGATCCACCACTGCCGCTACACCGCTGGCATGCGCGCGGTCAGTTGCTCGAAGTGCGGATGGCCGATCTGCGCTTCGATCCGACACGACCACATAGAAATGTGATCGCTCTGATGCGTGATCAGGGTATGCTGGCAATAAGCAGAGATCGGCAGGGCAGAAGCCATGAGCAACTCACAGCGCACACCCATTCGATACGAGATCCGCGTCGAGCGAGAACTCGGACCTGACCTCGCCGCCCTATTCCCGGAGTTTACCCTGATCGACGACAACGGCACAACGATTACGCGCGGTTCGCTGCCAGAGCAGGCGGCACTTCACGGAGTGCTGACCCGCCTTCGCGATCTGGGGCTTACTCTTATCGCAATTGTGCGTAAGACAACAGGCGGACCTGAGGGATAATCACTGGTATTGATGGTACTGGTGAAGGCTGCACCTCTGTCCATCCTTCGACGAAATACACAACGGGAATGGGCGCAGCACTCCTCTGCCTCGACTGCGCCCCTGCGTCCCATCCTCATACCCAAAGCGGAAATTCTCGCATGAATGGCGGCGCATCGCCATCCAGCATTTCATCGAACTCACGCGCCGCCCGATGACCGGCAAACACTGCCTGCGCAATAATGTGCGGCGCCTCTGCGTCACCGATCACCCGCAGGGTGCGTATGCGACCGGCAGTATGCGCGGGAGCCAGATCAGTCGCCAATCCATCGCGCGGCAGACGATCGGCGACGATCACCACTGCATCGCACGCCAGATCGATTGTGATACCGGTTATCACGTGACGAACGGCGACGCCACCCTCATAAATGGCGCCAGGCACATTACGGGTATGGATGACCACCCCCAATTCGCGCAGTCGCCGCTCAACCCGCTCCTGTTCGAGCGTGAACTGTGTCCAGTGCGACACCAGCGGCGCAGGAGTGCACACAATGACCTCACACCCCTGGCATGCCAGCAACTCCGCCAGAACGCCTCCCATATAGTAGTGGTCATCATCGTAGATCACAACCCGACCTGACGGCAGACGACCATCCATCAGATCATCGGGGGTATACACATAAGGAAGGTCGTGACCCGGCAGCGGGTAACGCACGGTGCGCCCCATACCATCCCGTCGCCAGACTGCACCGGTTGCAATGATGACATGCTCATACCCGCTTTCGAGAACGTCGGCAGCAGTCATCGGGTTCCCCGGCAAGAGTTGAACATTCGGCAGCCTGGCGATCTGTGTTAGACGCCAGTCGATCACCCGCCGCCACTCCTGCAATCCGGGAAGACACGCCTCGCGTGCTACGCGACCGCCCGGCTCACGCTGCGCTTCGACCAGTGTCACCTGATAACCGCGTTGACCCAGCGCCCGGGCGCACTCCAGCCCTGCCGGACCTGCACCGATGACCAGAATCTCGGCATTGCTGCGGCGCGGCGCAATCGTTTCGGGATGCCATCCACGCCGCCATTCCTCACCCATCGTCGGGTTTTGCGTACAACGGATCGGAACGCATTTGTTATCGGCAGTAACGCAGATATTGCACCCGATGCACTCACGGATATCTTCGATGCGCCCCTCACGAATCTTGTGCGGCAGGAACGGATCGGCGATTGACGGTCGCGCCGCGCCGATGAAATCCAGAATTCCGCGCCGGACGGCAGACACCATCGACTCTGGCGACGTATACCGCCCCACACCCACTACCGGCTTACTCGTCAATCGTTTGACGAAGGCAATGTACGGCTCCTGAAACCCCTCTTTCTCAAAGCGTGACGACGCCGAGTCGTTGCTCCAGTTTGCGACATTGACATCCCAGAGATCGGGAAGTTCTGCAAGCATTGCAACGATCTCATACGCCTCGCCCTGACTGCTGAGACCCTCATCATCGAGCAGTTCATCGACAGCCAGACGCACCGCAACCGCACAGCGGTCACCAACCGCATCTTTCGTATCCTCGATCAACTCGCGAAGCAGGCGTACCCGGTTTTCCAGGCTTCCGCCATACTCATCGCTCCGATCATTGTATCGGCGCAGCAGGAAATGCATTGCCAGGCTCAAGCCATGCCCGGCGTAGCAGTAGATAATGTCGAAACCAGCGTGTCTAGCGCGCAATGCTGCGCTGCGATGCCAGCGACGCAGATTGCGAATGTCTTCCAGGTCCATCCGACGACACTGACCCGGCTCGAAGCCCGTACCGCCCATCAAGGCAATCGAACGCGGACCGAGTGAGGTTGCGCGCGAGTAATAGTTCATCGCATCGTGACCGTTATGGGTCAACTCAATGCCTGCAAGTGCGCCGTGACGGTGCACTGCCTCCGCCATCAGCGCCAGCGCCGGGATGTCATCATCACTCCACAGGCGCCCCTCCAGATACGGCGCCAGATCGCTCGAATAGTGTATCTCGACTTCCTCAGTGCATACCACTCCCCAGCCACCCTCGGCTTTCACACCGCGCATGGCAGCCAGCGCACGCGGCGCGCGGTAACCCATGCCATTACAGTGCGGAACCTGGTAAAAGCGGTTAGGGGCGGTTACAGGACCGATGCGCACCGATTCGAAGAGCAGGCTGTAGGGATGGGTCATATCTCCCCCCGCACTACTGCCAGCGCCATACCATCATACCCTTTGCTTCCAACCATCTGAACAATCGTCGCAGTCACGCGCCGGTCGGCGGCAAGCATTTCGTTGAAGCAACGGACGCCCCGTAAGCCCTCATCGTCACTCGAAGCGTCCAGCACTTCACCCTGACGGATTACATTATCAGCAATAATCAGGCTACCGGGACGCGCCAGACGCACTGCCCACTCAAAGTAGGTTGTCAGGTTCGTCTTATCGGCGTCGATAAAGATCAGATCGAAAGGACCCTTCCCTTCCGCAGCAAGTTGTGGCAGCACATCGAGCGCAACTCCCAGGCGCACCTCGATCCGGTCGGCAAGACCGGCACGTGCGATATTCGCCTGTGCGACTTCGGCGTGCTTTGGATCGGCTTCCAGCGTGATCAGTTTCCCGTCGGCAGGGAGCGCGCGCGCCATCCAGATAGCACTGTAGCCTGCCAGCGTCCCGATCTCCAGGATCATCCGTGCGCCGCATGTCAGCGCCAGAACGTGCAGGAACCGTCCCTGAACGGGCGATACGTTGATCTGCGGCATACCAGCCGTGCGTGTTGACTGAAGCACCATCTCCAGCGCCGGGTCTGAAGGAAAGAGACCGGTGATGTATTCATCGACTGCAATCCATTGCTCGCGCATCTTGCCTGCTCCTCTGTATTCAAGAAAGACATGGCAGCGATCCTGACAGGCCAAACAGGATACGTGTCATACTGACGATCACCTGCCGAATCAGGAAAACCTGCGGCACATGGGCACACCCATTGTACACTGGAAAACACGCAACGAAACGGTCACCTCGTATCACTGTGCTCTGGGCGGCAACCAGGCCACCTCATACCAATGACCACGCCGCGTCCCGGCAAAACGCTTACGCTTCGGGGTTTATGCAGGGGTGCACACCATTCCGGCATGCCGGGAACATCCCGGAACGACCGTTCGCCGTCCGACAGGAACGCATCCCGGTTCGCTGGTGGAACTGATATCGGATCTCGACCCCGGATCACACTCGGAACGCAGCAGTTGTTCGATCAGAGTGCACCGGGAGCAGGGATCGCATTCGCACGCGCGATAATCGCGTAGAGTGCCGCCGAAGGGCGCATCCGTCGTTCGCCGGTCCGCTTATCGAGCGCATACAACCCGAAGCGCAGCTCCCATCCCTCCGCCCACTCGAAGTTATCCACCAGCGACCAGATGAATACCCCACGGACATCGATCCCTTCCTGAATTGCGCGGTGGACTGACTCGAGATGGTTGAGCAGAAACCGCGGACGTTGATTGTCATCCTCGTCCGGTAGACCGGTCTCGGTCACATAGATGGGGAGTTTCAACCAGCGATAGACTCGTTTGAGCGCACGGTACAGACCGTTGGGATAGATCTCGCCGAAAGTGCCGAGCATACCGGCATCGCTCTGCTCTACATATGGAGGTGTGAAGCGACGAATGAACAGATGGTATGGTCGTCGCAGGTCGAAGGCGATATGATCGCGACTGTAGTAGTTCAATCCAAAGAAGTCGGACGTTTCACGCAGACGACGTAGCACCAGGCCATTGACCAGATAGTCGTACATGACCGTCGTGAGTACGTCGTGACCGGCAGGCGATGCCGGATCGAGAATCCGTTTATGGTGCACAATGCCGACACGGTGCGCCGGATGTTGCTCGTGTACTGCCTGCGCTGCCAGTTCGTGACCACGCATCAGATTGCCGAAGACCCGTAGCGCCTGCAGAATGTTGCGACGACCGGGGGGCCAGATGCCCTGCAGATAACTCAATGCGGCGTAGACTGTCGGCTCATTGACTGTGCACCAGAGGTTGCAGAGATCGCCGAGTTCCTCGACTGCACGGGCAACGAAACGCGCAAACCAGCGCGGCGTCTTCGCGTTCAACCATGCGCCCTTTGCCTCAACCCAGAGTGGATTGGTGAAGTGGTGCAGCGTGATTATCGGCGTCATGCCACGTCTAACAATACCACCGATAATCTCACGGTAGCGACGAATTGCATCGCGATTGAAACGTCCCTCTTCTGGTTCGATGCGGCTCCATTCGATCGACAGACGATGGGCATTCGTACCCAGCGCCGCTGCACGATCCAGGTCGCCCTCGGCGTCGCGCCACCAGCCGCAGGCATCGCCGGAGACATCGCCATGCCAGCAGCGTCCCTGCTGCTCCCAGACCCACCACTGATTATTGGTGTTCTGCCCTTCGACCTGGTGTGCACTGGTTGCGGTTCCCCACAGGAAACCCGGCGGAAAACGGAGCGGTTCTGGAATTCGCGTATGAGGGCGAAGATGGGTAAGAAGACCGATATTGTACTGAGATGTCATACCTGATAGAATTGCCAGCTCCCATTGTTTTCCGTATAGTATACCATTGTTGCAGAGGAGGAGGGCGCAGGAATGCAGCGGTGGTGTCGGGCGCCGGAAATCATCCCACCTGTGCGGGTGCAGATCAACGATACCAGAGGCTGTTATGCAGGTAGGAGCTCGACCGAACCACCCTGTCGGGCAAGGGAGGCGACGGGCGGGGTAGGCGACGGCACTGCTTTGCACACATACGGCTCGACCGGGCCTCCGGGTCGATCAGAAGGCTCAGTTGCACCCGCTCCGCTCCGCCGGGGCGCTCACGTGTCCGGCGTCCCTCGACTGCTGCTCCAGTCGTGCCGTCGAGCGACAGGAGTCGTCTGTGCCCACACAGGCGTTGCGCCGTTCGATCTAACTGTTGACGAAACAATGCGGATTAGCGCGCATGAGGTCATCAACGCTGCGGAACCCCTGCAACACAAGCGGTGTGCCGAAGCTGCCGAGCGCCACGATCGGTCCGGTCACCATAAATGTATAGCGCCCGGTGCGCTTTGGGTCGGGGAGAGAACAGTAGCGTGCAAACCCTTCCTTGCCCAGCTCGGTCTCGACATATTCGCGATCGGCGCCGAGTTTGAACCCCTGCCCAAAAATCTTCACCTGCAACTGCCGCAGGATGGTCTTGTCGAAATCGTGCAGCGTCTGGGTAATGAACATCCAGCCGACGCCATACTTGCCGGTCATTCGGATACTCTGCGCCAGCAGCGAACGGGTGCGCGCGCCATCACCGGTATCGTCAGCATGTTCACCGGCAAACAGGTGTGCCTCGTCGAGCAGCACCAGCGCATTCGAGGTACGCCCATCCTGGAAGGAGCGGTGGATCACCTGGCGCAGACGGGTCAGGATTTCGTTGAGCAGGAAGTATGGCGTATCGGCGACATTCTCCTGGGCGAATGACAGGATCACAATAGCGCGATCGGTCAGCACCTGCTGGATGACCTGCGACAGCGGTTGACGTTTCCCCGGCTCGACGCGGAAGCGCTGGAGCGCATCGTCCCACAACCGACGCAGGCGCGCCTCGTCGAGACTGTAGCGCGCCAGTACATCGGCGGCTCGCTGTCCCTCCCCCGGCATCGTTCCGGGACGGGTGGCATAGATCACATCTGCGAAACGCGCCAGGTCCTTCACCAGCAACGACAGATCCGCTGTCGTCAGATCACGGATTGGACGGCGACGACCTCCAGCGTCGGTCAGATCGCTCAACAAACCGGACAGCCGCTCGGTCGCTTCGCGTTCCTTGTGTGCACCTTTGAACCCCAGACTGTCGAAAAACCCGGCGCGGTGCAACAGTTCGGTAAATGCCTCTGCGCCCTCCATCGCCACATCATCGGTCGTCAGTGCGATCACCTCGCGGCGGTGGCGCAACCCGGCGAGCAAACGCCGGATGCTGAAATCGACGCGGTGATCGCCGGCGGCGAAACGGTCACGCCCGAACTCACCCTGTGGATCGATCACCAGAATGCCCATTTGAGGGTTGGTGGCAAACCCGGCAAGCAACTGCGCTGCCAGGATCGATTTGCCGCTGCGCGTCTGCCCGAAGATGCCGAGCATCACCGCTTCACCAAACCCGCCCTGCTCGGTCGGACCGAAGTGACGCAACGTCAGCGGCACCGGCAACCCATCGCCCGGTGATTGCCCGGCATAGAAAATCCCTGGCTCGGTATGCACCAGATCCTGCAGGGTAGCGGCGTCTGCCGGATAGACCGGCGTCCCCGATGGCGGCGGGGTCGAAAGGGTGGTACGACGCACCACCCGCCCCTGATCGTCGAGCAGAAAAACACCCAATGCCGAGAGTTGCGCCGCTGTCAGGTCACTCTCGCCGGAGAGAGCAGGTAGAGCGCCCTGATGTTTGATCACTGCGCGGATAACCGGGTCTTCGTGCCAGCGGTTGCGGGTGATGATTCCCCCCAACTGACAGAGCGCGCGTTTGCGGTATATCTTGCCATTGAAGCGCTCGGTCACCTCGAACACCACCCAGGCGTGATCGAGCGCCCGGTCGCGCGCGGTTTCGAGAATATCAACCGTAAAGTGGGTTGTAGAGTTCGGACTGCCGATCACAGCGATCGGCGCCGCTACCAGAGGCGCCGCAGTCGCACGCAGACTCGACGCTTCCTGACGTTCACGCAACGGACGCATGCTACTCCGAACAGAAATGCTAAACACCTATTCGCAGTATAGCAGCCATTGATGAGGAAATCAAGAGGGAAACGGCAAAAGTTTACCTGATCACTACAATTCAAGGGTGGAACCCATCGCTTCGAGAGCAGGCGTCTCCGCCAGCAGAGACGCCTGCATGTGCATTACAGCATCTCGACGATACCAGCTGCTCCCATACCGCCGCCGATACACATTGTAATCAGACCATAGCGCCCGCCGCGACGCCGGAGTTCGTGCAGGATCTGCACGGTCAACTTGGCGCCAGTGCATCCCAGCGGATGTCCGAGCGCAATAGCGCCACCGTTCACATTGACCTTCTCTTCGTCGAATTCGAGCGCGCGAATGACAGCCAGCGCCTGCGCTGCAAACGCCTCGTTCAGTTCGATCAAGTCGATCTGGTCGATGGTCAACCCCGCCTGCCTGAGCGCCTTCGGGACTGCAGCAACCGGACCGATCCCCATAATGTCTGGCGGCACACCCGCAACCGCGAAGGAAACGAAGCGCGCCAGCGGCTTCACCCCCAGCGCCTCAGCCTTCTCGCGGCTCATGACCACCACCGCCGCCGCCCCGTCGCTGGTCTGCGAAGAGTTGCCTGCTGTAACCGTGCCATTGACTGCAAAAACCGGCTTGAGTTTCGCCAGCGCTTCAGCCGAGGTGTCACGCCGTGGACCTTCGTCAGTATCGAAGATCATTGTCGAACGCTGCACCCTGCCATTTTCGAACCAGACGTGCTCCACTTCGATCGGCACAATCTCGTCCTTGAACAGACCGGCGTCGATGGCAGCAATTGCGCGCTGATGCGACCGGAGCGCAAACGCATCCTGATCCTCACGACTGACTTCGTACCGCCTTGCGACATTCTCGGCAGTCAAACCCATCCCCAGGTACACATCGGGACTCATCTCCGCCATTGCCGGGTTGGGCGCAAAGTGGTGCCCTCCCATTGGTACGGCGCTCATACTCTCAGCACCTCCGGCAACCACCACCTCGCCCATACCGCTCATCACCTGTTGCGCGGCAAGGGCAATAGTCTGCAAACCCGAGGCACAAAACCGGTTGACCGTCTGACCCGGCACATCCGTGGGCAGACCCGCGCGCAGGAGTGCCACGCGCGCCATATTCAGACCCTGTTCCGCCTCGGGCATGGCACATCCCAAAATAACATCATCGATCGCTTTCGGATCGAGACCGGGAACGCGCTCGACCGCCGACCGGATCACGGTTGCCGCGAGATCGGTCGGATGAACGCTGCGCAGTGAACCGCGCGGCGCTTTGCCGACGGCTGTGCGAACTGCGCTGACAATCACTGCTTCTCGCATGCTCTTCGCCTCCACTCTATCGTGATTCGGTGCGGCATACTGCGTCGCCAGAACCGCGCCACGCCGGTATGCCGCGTCACAGTTATCAATTCCGCAACGGCTTGCCGGTTTGCAGGATCGCCATGATCCGCTCCTGGGTCTTCGATTGCTGGATCAACTGACTTGCCTGCTCGAACTCCAGATCGAGGAAATACTGCTCAGTAACCCACTGTGGTTGGGTCAGGTCACCGCCGCACATCACATACGCCAGCGCGCGCGCCAGTTTCATATCGTAATCGCTGATGTAGCCGCCCTGGCGCATGCCATAGATCATGGCATTCACGGCGGCAATCCCACGCCGCCCGATAGCATACACCGGCTCACCCTCCGGCGGAACCGGCGTATACCCTTCAGCGACCATCAGCAGCACTTCCTTCTTCGCTTCGGCGATCAACCGCTCGCGGTTCATCACGATCCGATCATCGTCCATCAGGTAGCCGAGTTGCTTTGCCTGAACGGCGCCCAACTCGCTGACATTCGCCATCGCAATCGTCTCGAACGCCTGTTGCAGATAGGGGAGCGGATCGACGCCAGGCGTTTTGACATGCGGCGACACATGCCGGCGGACAAACTCCTTGCACCCGCCCCAGGCGGGGATCAGGCCCACTCCCAGTTCCACCAGACCCATATACGTCTCAGCAGCTGCCACCCGGCGCGCTGCCGCCAGGCAGACCTCGACGCCGCCGCCGAGTACACGACCATACGGCGCAGCCACGATCGGCTTTGGACAGGTGCGGAAACGGAAGAAGAGGTCCTGCGTTCCTTTCGCGAACTTCGCCGAGTCTTCAGGTTTGCCGCCCATTACCCCCATCAGCACGATCCCTAGATTCACACCAGCGCAAAAGTCGGACGACTGATTGCCGATCACCATGCCGACCCAGCGATCGTCCTGGAGCAACTCGAGCGCTTTCCACCCCATTTCGGTGATCAGCGGATCGATGGCATTCACCTTGGCGTGGAACTCGAAGCAGAGCACGCCATCTCCCAGGTCGATGAGCGATGCGCTGTGGTTACGCGAGACTTCTTTCCCCTGTGCACGCAGATCATCGAGTGACAACACCCCTTCCGGCGGCGTGTATGCGACATACTGCGCCTCGATCGGGTTCCACACACTGACGATCCGGCCATTTTCGCGGCGGTAGAAACTCTCACCGCCCTTTGCCAGCATCTCTTCGACCCACAGCGCAATGGCGATGTCACGTTCGCGCATACACTCGACCGTCTTTCGCACCCCTAGGGTATCCCACACCTCGAACGGACCGAGCTGATGGCTGAACCCCCAGCGCATGGCGCGGTCGATATCGACAATACTCTCGGAAATCTCCGGGATGCGTCGCGCCGTGTACGCCAGCGTGCGCAGCATGGTTTCGCGGATGAAGATGCCGGCGCGGTCGGTATCAGCATTATCGATCAGGAAGCGCAACCGCTCGTGAAGGTCCTCAATTTTGCGTGCCTTGCCGACCAGATCGAAGCGCGGCTTCCTGGGCGGCTCGTGTTCCATCGTTTGCAGGTTGAGGGGCCAGAACTCGCGCCCCGATGCACCTTTCGTTTCCTTGTAGAAACCGATACCGCTCTTGTTTCCAAGCCATCCTCTGGCTGCGATCGCCTCGATTTCGGGCGCGATCTTCAACGCTTCACGCTCCTCGTCGTCCGGCAGCGCCGCATACAGGTTGCGTTGCACGTGCAGCATCACATCGATGCCGACGAGATCGAGGAGGCGGAACGTTGCGGTTTTCGGTCTGCCGATCAATTCGCCCGTCAGGGCATCGACTTCTTCGACGCTGTAGCCATTGCGCAGCGCATACCCTACTGTGGTGGCAATATCGTAGCTGAAGATGCGGTTACCGATAAAGTTGGGACGATCCTTGCAAACCACCACACCTTTGCCAAGCGTCACATCGGCGAAGCGACTGATGGCTGCCACAACCTGTGGATCGGTGTCGGGCGTTGGAATGACTTCGAGGAGGTAGAGATAGCGCGGCGGGTTGAAGAAGTGCGTTCCCAGGAAATGCCTGCGGAAATCGTCGGATCGACCTGCGGCGATGGCAGCAATCGGGATGCCGGACGTATTGGACGAAACGATGCTGCCCGGCTTGCGCACCTGCTCGATCTTCGCCATCAACGCACGTTTGGCTTCGAGTTGCTCGATGATCGCCTCGACGATCCAGTCGGCATCCGCGATCAGAGCTAGGTCGTCCTCCACATTACCGGTTACAATCCGGGAGATCGATTGGGGATCGAAGAGCGCCGCCGGGCGGGCATTCTTGATCCGCTCCAGACCTGCCCGGACGAAGCGGTTGCGCACCTCCTTCGACTCGAGCGTCAGACCACGTTTTTCCTCTTCGGGGGTCAGGCTGGACGGAACAGTATCGAGCAGCACGACCTGCAACCCGGCGTTGATGCAGTGGGCAGCGATACCGCCACCCATCGTACCGGCGCCAATGACGGCCACTTTCTTGATCTGGGTCATCGATGACTCCTTCGTATCAAACGGCGAAGCAGGGGCGCTGCGTCGGCGCCCCTGTTCCTCTTCCGAACAACCGCTGCCTCAGCGCAACTCACGACTGGTGTACCCCAGCAGGCGTCGCGCCACAATCAGGCGATTGATCTGACCGGTGCCTTCGTAAATATCGTTGATCCGGGCGTCGCGCATCCACTTTTCGACCAGCAGTTTGCACGAATACCCTTCAGGACCCAGCAGTTCAACCGCTTTCTGCGAGACGTAGGTTGCCACCTGACCGGCTTTCACCTTCGACATCGACGCTTCGAGTGCATTCTCCTCACCAGCATCCATCTTCGTCACCGCTTTGAGCACCAGCAACCAGGCTGCCCGATGTTGCATCTCCATATGGATCAGGTCGTGCTCGACTGCGGTTTGCAGGTGTGGAGCGATACCGTAGCGCACCTTGACGCCGCGCTCTTTCAGATACGAGGCCGTAAACTCGAGTGCGGCACGTGCAATGCCCAGCGCCGATGCCGCCACCAGCGGGCGGGTAGCATCGAACGTCTTCATTGCACCTTTGAAGCCCTTGTGCTCCGTATCGCCCTTCACGACTTCCGGGCTGCCAAGGATATTATCATACGGAATGCGGCAGTCGTTGAACACGATCGCGGCTGTATCCGACACGCGGATGCCGTGCTTGTGCTCCAGTTTCGTCACCGTCATCCCCGGCGTACCGGCTTCGACCACGAACGGCTTCATCCCGGCGCGTCCGGCAGACGGATCAACCGTTGCCCACACCACGACGAACCCGCGCGATTCTTTGGCAGCCATCAGGCCACCGGTAACGAAGATTTTCTCGCCGTTCAGGATCCACTCTTTGCCATCATCGGAGAGACGCGCCGTCGTGCGGATTGCTGCCGTATCCGAGCCACAGTGCGGTTCGGTCATCGCCATTGCTGCCCACTTCGGCTCCCCCTCGCCGAAGCGTTTCAGGAAACGCTCCTTTTGCTCCGGCGTGCCGGTTGCATCGACAGCCGCACCGCCGAGCGCACCGCCCGGCGTACACAGGTACAACCCGGCGTCACCCCACGAGAGCGCCTCGACCGTGTGCGCCAGCATCAGATACCCGATGCGCGGACGTGGCTTCCCTTCCTTATCCACCGTCTCCTTGCCGTCCTCAACCGAGAAGGAGCGCCCGCCACGATCGCGGATGGTGGGCCAGATCAGATTGATATAATCCCACGGACGTTCCGTTTCGTGCTCATCGTAATAGCGTGCCACCGGGCGCATCACCTGCTCGCCGAGCATCGTGATGAACTGCACCTGACGCTTGATCGGGGCCGGTATTTCAAAGTCGATCATTGTGGTTCTCCTCACACCATTGCCAGACCGAGGAACGTGCTGAACCCGCGCCCGTTCCGCAGCCAGCGCTCGACCGGATGCTCACGAATATAGCCATGACCGCCCAGGATCTGCACAGCGCGGTCGGTCACCATCAGCGCCATCTCATCGGCATACGCTTTGGCAAGCGATGCCGACTGTGTGGCACTGTGCCCCTTATCGAGATGCCATGCCGCTTCATAGGTCATCAGGCGTGTTGCTTCGATTTCGATCGCCATTTCCGCCAGCATGAACGCAATCGCCTGGTTCTGCGCAATCGGTTTTCCGAACGCTTCACGCTGCTTCGCGTAATCACGCGCATACTCAAAAGCGCCGCGCGCCACACCGACTGCCAGCGCTGCCAGTGCAACCCGCGAATAATTCATCAGCACATCGATATCGATGCCCTGCTCACCCCCCAGCCGGCACGATGCCGGTACGTGCACATCGTCCAGCCGCAGTTCGTAGGTCGGCAGCGCGCGAATACCCATGAAGCTCTCACGTTCCAGCACCGCCAGCCCCTCCGTGCCGCGCTCGATGATAAACGCCTGGGTCGTATCGTTCTCACGGGCGTAGACCAGGAACGCCTGCGCATCGGCGGCGAGCGGCACGAGCGCCTTATGTCCCGTGATCTCGTAGATATTGCCTTCGCGCTCGGCGACCGTATGCAGCGCATGCGGGTCGAAACTCCAGCGCGGTTCGATCAGCGCCGCCGTATACGGCGCAAACCCGCCTTCCACGGTGTGCGGCAACCAGCGCTCCTTCTGCTCTTCGGTGCCAAAGTGCAGAATCGGGATGGCAAACAGATTGGGGGTCATCAGGTACAGCGCCATCGACAGATCGCCATACCCCAACTCTTCTGCCGCCAGAACGCCGGTCAGCGCCTGATGCGTCTCGCCAAAGCCGCCATACTGCTCCGGGATGGCGCTCGGCAACAAGCCCAGATCCCATCCTCGCGTAATGATGTCTGACGGAATTGCGCGCTTCTCGTCCGACTCATAGGCGGCAGGACGCATCCGATCAACCGCATAGCGACGCACAGTGTCAATGATCAACTGCTGCTCTTCCGACGGAGTAAACGATATCATGGGATAGCTCCTTGTGTCTGGATGATGAGACTGCGTATGTGTGCAATCTCGGATCCGCTAGCCGCTGAGCGCACCGATCTGCATCAACAGCGGCAGGCTGCCCTCAAACCGCAATTTCCCCATCATAAATGCCATCTGCCCGTTCAATTCGCCCGAAAGCATCTGCCGGTAATCGTCCGTGGTCATCCGCAGCGTCACCGACGGCTCAGACTGACCGCCAAAGATGCTGACGCTCTCGAACACACTGTCGTCGGAGCGGGTCAACTCGAGTTTGACCGTCCCACGCAGATTCTTCACTATCTCGACTTTGCGCCGGAGGAGATAGTCGATGAACGGCTCTACGGCGTCCCCCTCTACCACAGAACGCCAGTTGTCGTAGGTCATCACGAGTTGCAGATCGGCGTTCTCGATGCCGCCATCGATAAACTCAATCGATCCAGCCGAAATTTTCAACCCGAAAACACCGCCCTGATCCCCCTCTCCTTCGATCGTGTAGGTCACTGTCAATTCGGGTTGCGTCAGCACTTCTTCCGGAGCACCGGCAACGGCGGTAGCGAAGCGCTGCGGTACGACTTCTGCGAAATAGGCTGCTGGAGTGATGTCGCTCATGGGGTTTGTTTCCTCTCTGTGACTGACGGAATGAACTGTCGAAAGATGGTATGCCCGAGCCAACGGCCATCATCCGCATGTATGATTGAACAATTCCGACACTGGCGCACAGTTGTCCACACTGACACTATCAGGTTACTGGTCGGGGATAGTGATGTCTATAACGCACTGTACCATGGAGATGTTGCAGAAATGTTGTGTGGATGTTGGACAGAGATAGCACAGGGGCTGTCGCTGCTCCGACGCCTGGACGAAGTGCTGGGCTGAACATACTGCACGACGACCCGGCGTTCTGGTGCGAGCACCGCCTTACTCGACAACTTCGAGCGCCAGCGTTTGCTCCAGGGGCGGATCGGGCGGCAGGTCGAAGATCAGCGTCAGACCGCGATCAGGGGGCAATGGAACCGTAAACTCAAACGTCGTCAATTCACCAGGCGCCAGCGTTGCGCTGCCACTCGTTGCGGTCGTATATCGCACACCGCGACTATCGCGGAAAGAAAAAGCGCCTGGTGGAATCGTCATATCCCGGTTCCCCACATTGCGGACACTACCACTCACGATGATCTGATCACCGTTGCGGTGCATGCCGCTGACGCGCACCTCGGCGCGTGGACCGGTCGCGGTTGGTGTCAATGCCGCGACCGTTCGACCTTCAGACAGGCGCGTCTGCAACTCCTCGAGTACACGCAGGAGATCGGGCGGCGCCTGTGGCATGCTGATGCGCGGCAGATCGAACGGCGGATCAGCCGGATCGGGGAGATGGGCTGCGAAGTGCCGTGTCAGTTCCGGTGAGCCAAAACCGCTGCCCGCATTACTGAACGCAATCAGCGCCAGGGCAATCAGCACGCCGAGCGCCACCATCACGATTGTTGCACGCTGTTCACTCATACAGCGATTGCGCCCAATCAGCGTGGACGTTAGCAAAACTTGACAAATCTCTACGAAATAGGTACACTCGCAACATCATAACATCAATAAACAAGGACATGCTTCAATTGCCCTGAAGCCAACGGTTCCGCTCCCGAATGGCATCGAGGGGCACGTCGTTCGTCCGAACAAATTGAGCCATATGGTCTGCGTCGGACGTTTCACATCCGTATACGTAAGGTAGCACCTCTTCGTCGAGGATATCCGGTCCTGATGATGCTGTCAAGGAGCGGAAGGGTTCGCGATAGAGTAAAGCAGGGAAGGAGGTGGAAGGGCTGCGACACTTTCAGGGATCGTCTGCCGACCACATGTGGCAGATACACGATGCGGGTAGCCGCCGCACATCGATACTCTGGCAACAACAGATTTCCGGAACAGATTCTCTCAGATTGCAAAGGAGAAGCACCATGATGAAACGTTTCAGCGCGTTTCTCATCTTCGCCCTGGTAGGCGCGATCCTGGCTGCCTGCGGCGGTGCACCGGCAACTACGCCAACTGCAGCGCCGGCTGCACCGACCACGGCGCCGGCTGAGCCAACCACAGCGCCAGCCGCAGGAATGAGCGGCACGATCAAGATTGCCACGCAAAGCCCGCTTTCCGGTCCGCAGGCGGCGCTGGGTGTCGGTATTCGCAATGGCGCCGAACTCGGACTTGAGCAATTGGGTGAGACCCTGACTGCTATGGGCTTTACGGTCGAACTGGCGCCATTCGATGATCAGGCAAAGCCGGAAGTTGGTTCGGCGAATGCGAAGAATATCATCTCCGATAACGATATTCTGTGCCTGGTCGGTCACCTGAACTCAGGCGTGGCGCTTGCCTCGCTGCCCGATTATCAGTCAGCCAGCCTGGTGATGGTATCGCCAGCGAATACGAACCCGAAGATCACCGAAAGCGGCTATCCCAACGCTTTCCGGATCGTGGGACGTGATGATGTCCAGGGCGCAGTCGGCGAGGAATTCGCCCGCACCGAACTGAACATCAAGAGTGTGTACATCATCCACGACAAGACCGACTATGGTCAGGGCGTTGCGGAATTCTTCCGCCAGAACGCCGAGAAGAATGGTATTACGGTGCTCGGTTTTGAAGGCACCGAAGAAAAGTCGGTCTTCGACTCGATCCTGACCCCGATCCAGGCTGCCAGCCCCGATCTGATCTACTTCGGCGGTATTTACGACCAGGCAGCGCCGCTGTTCAAGCAGGCGCGCGACCGCGGCATTCAGGCGGCATTCCTCGGACCGGACGGTCTCGACTCGCCGGTGCTGCTGGAAGTTGCTGGCGATGCAGTGAAGGGAATGTACTACACCTCCGTTGCTGCACCGGTCAGCCAGTTCCCCGATGCCGCCAAGTTTGCTGAAGACTACCAGGCGAAGTACAACGAAGCAGCACCGCCGTTCTCGGCGCAGGCATATGATGCAATGGGCATCTGCATCCAGGCGATCGCCAATGCTGCTCAGGCAGCCAACGGCAAACCAACCCGTGCTCAGGTGCTCGATGCGATGAAGAGACTCGGCGCCTACAAGGGCATCACCGGCACCTATGAGTTCAACAGCAAGGGCGACCCGGTGAAAGGCACCTACTTCGTGTTGCAGGTCAGCACCGAATCGGGCGACCCGACTGAAGTGTGGAACAAGAATGCCGTCGTCAAGCGCCTTGAGATTGCTGCACCGTAGGAACGTTCCGGTTCTTCCGTTCGTTGAATGACAGTGGAAATGACCCGAAGTGTCCGTTGTGAACACTTCGGGTCTTCTCAAAAGTAGATTGAGGCAAGAGTCGGTTCATGGCAGCTGAAGCAACTACCGGTTCGGATCTGCTGGTCACGCGTCGCTCCTTCCGCTCGTTCATGAGTGAGGTTTTCGGTCCGCTGCTCCAGGTTTTTCTCTTCGTCATCGGCAGTGCGATCGTGCTTGGGGGAATTGTGCTCCTCTTCGCCGTGTTACTGCGCGGCACACGGGAAGACATCGATCTGGTACAGGGGACGATAACTATTCTGCCGCAGGTCGTCATCGATGGTCTGGTACGCGGCTTTCTCTACGCGACCATCGCCCTCGGCTACACAATGGTCTACGGCGTGCTGGAGTTCATCAACTTCGCCCACGGCGAAATTTTCATGGTCGGCGCCTTCGTAGGCGCCTTTTTTAGTGCAGCGCTGGCTTCTTCCGGTATGCTCACCACCCTCAGCCCGATCCTGTTTGTGGTTGCCGCCGTCCTGCTCGGCATGGCATTCTCCGGAATTCTGGCGATGTCGATTGAGCGCGTCGCTTACCGTCCATTGCGCAATGCACCGCGCCTGGTGCCACTCATCTCGGCGATCGGCGTCTCGCTTGTGCTCCAGGATGTGATGCGTATGATCGCGGTGAACACAGGGCTTGGATTCAACGCACAGTTCCGCACCCCCGATCTTGGTCAACCGCTGGTTCTGGCACAAATGCCAATTGCCGACGAGCGCACCATACCGGTCAGTATCGATAGTCGTTCGTTGATCTTCATTGTGGTGGCGATCCTGATGTTGATCGGGCTGAACTATCTGGTCAATATCACCAAACTGGGGAAAGCGATCCGCGCTGTGGCGCAGGACCGACCGGCAGCCAGTCTGATGGGGATCGATGTCAACCGCGTGATTGCGATTACGTTCCTGATCGGCGGCGCGCTTGGCGGTGCAGCCGGTATTCTGTTCGGGATGCGCGTTGGCACTATCAACCCTTATGTCGGGTTCCTGCCGGGTCTCAAGGCGTTCACCGCCGCCGTGCTGGGGGGTATTGGCAACATTACCGGCGCTATGGTCGGCGGTATCGTGCTCGGCTTTCTGGAAGCGTTCGTGGCTTCCTATCTGTCGCTGTTCACACGCGGGCAGTTCTCCGGCGCAAGCTACGCCGATATTGTGGCATTCAGCATTCTGATCCTGATTCTGATCTTCCGACCCTCTGGCTTGCTGGGCGAAGCGGTGACGCAGAAGGTGTGATGGTATGGCTACAGAGAATCGGCGAGTCAGTCCGTCTGCATCGCTTTGGGCGCAACTGCGGGAAACGGCGGGGCGCGGTCCAGCGCCGTATGTGTTAATTGCTGCATATGCAGCGATCGTATCGACGCTGCTGCTGTTGAACCCGACGACCGGGCTTGGCACCGATATGGTCGTGGTGCTGTTCCTGCTGCTGATGTTCGTCATTTATCGCGCGCCAACCATGCTGGCATTCAAACTGACGCTTGGCACGATCCTGCTGGCGGTTGTCATGCCGGTCTTTGGCGTCCTTAATCCGTTCTACATCGATGTTGTGACGAAAGCGGGGATGTTTGCCGCGCTGGCGCTGGGGCTGAATGTGGTCGTCGGATTCGCTGGCTTGCTCGATCTGGGGTATGTGGCATTCTTCGCGGTTGGTGCCTATCTGTGGGGTATCTACAGTACACCGCAGATCTCGAATATCGTTCCCGGCATGGAACCACTGCCCGGATCGTGGTTCTGGCTCTTCCTGGCGATCGGTCTTGCAGTAGGTGCGCTGTTCGGGGTGCTGCTCGGTCTGCCGGTATTACGACTGCGCGGCGACTACCTGGCGATTGTCACCCTTGGTCTCGGTGAGGTGATCCGGGTGCTTGCCACAAATCTGGACCGACCGATCAACATCACGAACGGTTCTCAGGGCATCAAGGATATCGGACGACCGCCGCTCTTCATCGAGCCGATCTTCCAGTCGCTGGAGATCACCATTTCACGGGTGCAGGAGTATCAACTCTATTTCTATTTTCTGGTGTTGATCATTCTCGGTCTCACCGTCTTTGTCGTCTATCGCCTGAACAATTCACGTATTGGGCGCGCCTGGACGGCGATCCGCGAGGATGAGACCGCCGCGATTGCGATGGGGATTCCACTGGTGCGGATGAAACTGCTGGCATTTGCGGTCGGCGCGTCATTCGCAGGTGTTATGGGGGTCATTTTCAGCGCCCTGCAAACGTTCATCAACCCGCCAACGTTCGACCTGCTGCGTTCGATCGGTATTCTCTCGATGGTCATTCTCGGTGGCATGGGGAGTATTCCAGGCACGATGTTGGGTGCGGTGATCGTCACCCTGCTCGACCTGCAATTGCTGCCGCGCATCGCCAGCGAACTGGCGGCGCTTCAGCGTCGTGGCGTTCCAATCCCATCATGGTTCGATCCGGCGCAGTATCAGCGTTTGCTCTTCGGGTTGTTGTTGATCATCATGATGATTTTCCGCCCTGAGGGATTGCTGCCGGAGGATCGCCGCCGTCAGGAGTTGCACCATGATGAACCTGAGCCGGCGCCTGAGACGCAGAAGGCAGCACCCGTCACAGAAACCGCACAAAGCGCTGAAGGTTGAGAGGTTTGATTGTGGCGCTCCTGGAAGCAAAACATATCACCAAACAGTTCGGCGGACTCACCGCAGTCAACGATGTGTCGCTCACTATCGAAGTCGGCAGTATTGTGAGCGTGATCGGTCCCAACGGCGCCGGAAAAACGACATTTTTCAACGTGCTTACCGGGATCTATAAGCCAACGAAAGGGACTATCCTGTTCGATGGTAAAGATATTACCGGTCTGCGCCCTGACCAGATCACAGCACTGGGTATCTGTCGCACATTCCAGAATATCCGTCTGTTCAACGCCATGACGGTGCTCGAAAACGTTCAGGTCGGGATGCATACCCGGTTGAATGCAGGATTGTGGCAGATCATCTTTGGCACACCGTCCGTTCGCGCCGAGGAGCAGGCATCGCTCGAACGGGCACGCGAGTTGCTCCGATTCGTCAACCTGGACCACCAGCGTAACCAGCTGGCGTGCAATTTGCCCTACGGCGATCAGCGCCGCCTCGAAATTGCGCGAGCACTGGCATCTTTACCGAAGTTGATCCTGCTCGATGAGCCGACCGCCGGCATGAATCCGCAGGAAACAGCGGAAGCGACCGATCTGATCCGTCGGCTGCGCGATGAACTGGGGATCACCGTGGTGCTCATCGAACACGATATGCGGGTGGTGATGACCATCTCGGAACGGATTACGGTGCTCGACTATGGCACCAAAATTGCGGAGGGTCTTCCCGAAGAGATCCGCTCCAACCCGCGCGTGATCGAAGCCTACCTGGGCAAAGGCGCAGCGGCACACGGAACGGTACGGGTTGAAGGTTGAACAGTCCCACATTGCTCGGCTCTCAGTTCTCGGTTCTCATCACTATGCCACTACTTGAACTCAAAGACGTTCACACCTATTACGGCAACATTCATGCCCTGAAAGGCATCTCGCTGGCGGTCGAGCCGGGTGAGATCGTCACCCTGATCGGATCGAATGGCGCAGGGAAGAGCACCACGCTCCGCACCATTTCCGGGCTGTTGAAGCCGCGGCGCGGCGAGATCTGGTTCCAGGGAGAGCGGATTGACCATCTCCCACCGCATAAGATCGTCGAGATGGGCGTGATCCAGTCGCCGGAGGGACGCCGTATCTTTCCACGTCTGACGGTACGCGAAAACCTGGAGATTGGCGCATTTCTCCGCACAGATAAAGCCGAGATCGCCCGCGACATGGAGCGCGTCTTCCATCTCTTCCCGCGCCTCTACGAACGCCTCAATCAGCGCGGTGGCACACTCTCCGGCGGTGAACAGCAAATGCTCGCCATTGGACGCGCATTGATGGGACGACCGCGTGTGCTGCTCCTCGATGAACCATCGATGGGGCTGGCGCCGGTGCTGGTCGAACAGATCTTCAGTATTATCGGCGACATCAATGCACAGGGCACAACGATTCTGCTCGTCGAGCAAAATGCGTTGATGGCGCTGGCTATTGCGCATCGTGGTTACGTGCTCCAGACGGGTGAGATCGTTCTGGCAGACACAGCGCCTGCGCTGCGCGAGAATGAGCTTGTTCAGCATGCGTACCTGGGCGTCGGGTAAGCATCATGTTCCCTCGATCATCAGGATATGAGTATGCGCGTACGGTTGTTGCTGGCAGGTTGAACGGTCCTGTTGCTTGCGATTATCACGTTCGCCGCCGGGCGCGCCGGTTGGGAAAGCACGCCAGAAATGCAGACTGCACAGTTACGCACGGAACAGATATGGGATATCCCCGGCACGTTCAGTATGAATGGATGCTGCAACCGAACTGGGAAAACGTACACTACTGGCAAGCACTTCTTTTCAATCGTGATCGGGCCGATTGCGCGCGCCGCACACACGGCGGCGGCGTTGTCGAACTCACTGTCGTTTCATTTACACCCCTTCCCTGAGGAACTGGCAAACCGGCATTTCACCTCTCGTGATCTGTGATCTCACGCGGGACGCGGGGAAGGATGGTTGCAACGACTTCATAACTGACCGTTCCAAGCCAGCCGGCAACCTCATCGGCAGTAATACACGCGTCGCCCTGCGCGCCGATCAGGGTCACCAGGTCGCCACGGCGAACATCGGCGTGATCAGTGACATCGATCATGGCGTAATCCATACAGATACGCCCGACCACCGGAGCACGCCGACCACGCACCAGGACTTCGCGCCACGGTGGCACGCGGCGCACCCCGTCTGCATATCCCACAGGAATGGTCGCAATTCGCGAATGGCGCCGGGTGACGAACGTACCGCCATACGACACCGGCGATCCTGGAGGCAGATCGCGCACCTGCGCCACCTCGGAGTGGAATGAGAGTGCAGGACGCAGCGCAGCCGGCAGCGCAACCCAGGGTGATGGCGCCAGCCCGTAGCACGCAATACCCGGACGGACCATATCGAAGCGCGCCCCCGGCAGACGCAGCAGAGCAGCGCTGTTGGCGGCGTGCACGAGGGGTGGGCGCAGACCGGCGCCGGTCACGTCATCGAGTACGCTGCGGAACCGGCGTAACTGCACCTCTGCTGCGCCAGGATCCGCAGCATCGGCATCAGCGAAATGGGTGTACAACCCTTCGACGCGCACTCCCGACAACCCGGTAAGCAGGCGCAGAAACGGACCCAACTCGTCCACGTTCAAACCGGTGCGCGCCATACCTGTATCCACCTCGACATGCACCGCCACCGTCACGCCGGTCTCGGCGACTGCAGCACAGGCACGCGCCGCATCACGGTCGAAGACGGTAATGGTCACACCCAGCCGCGCTGCCTGCTCCACCTGCCACGGCGGCGTATAACCGAGAACCAGAACTGACGCACCAATGCCCGCCTCGCGCAAGATCCGCGCCTCGCCGAGCGTTGCGACCGCCAGGGCGACGGCGCCGCCAGCCAGCGCCGCGCGTGCCGCACGGACTGCGCCATGACCATACGCATCCGCTTTGAGCACCGCCATCACCGGCACCCCGGCGATTGAACGCAGTGTGCGCACATTATCACGGATTGCATCCAGATCGATCCGCACCCATGTCGGGCGGTCGGGATCGGTGATGCGCGTGGCGCGCCATCCGGCGTCCTGACGCACCAGCGCCTGCGATGCATTCACCGACGGATCGATCAGCGCAGCAACCAGGCGCTCCAGACGCGCGGTTGCGCCACCACAGACCAGCACCAGATCACCTGCACCCAGATCCGATGGCACGGCTTCGAGTGCACCGGCAATCGTATGAACAACCGTCACCGACATATCGGGACGCACGCGCCGCACTGCACGCATCACGCGCGTTCCGGCGTCCCCCTTCCAGATCAGCACATCGGCGGTACGCGCCACAAGTGTCCCGATCGTCGTGTACACATCGTTCTGTTCACCGGGGATGGAACTATCGGCAGGAAGATCGCCCAGCACTGCGATCCGCCGTTGCGTAGGAAGGATCGCCAGCGTTTGCAACGCCGCCAGCATCGCCGCTGGTTCAGCGCCAACCGTATCATCTATCACAATTGCACCGCCATGCGCCGGATGCGGACGGAGGCGTCCGGCTGGCGGCTCGACCAGCGCCAGCCGTTCGGCAGCGCGATCCAGCGGCATTCCACACGCAAGCGCCACGCCAACGGCAGCCAGTGCTGCGCCGATCGCCGGTTCACCGACCAGTGGAATGACTGCATCGACCGACTCGCCGCGATAGAACAGCCGCATGTGCGTCCCATCGAGTCCATACTGCGACGCTTCTACGCGCAGATCGCAGGGTGCGCCGCTTCCAAACGTCAGCACCCTGGCACGGGTCATGTCGCACAATCCGGCAAGTGCCGGATCATCACCATTCACCACCACCCATCCTTCGGCGGGAAGCGCCGTCGCCAGTGTGCCAAACTCACGCGCCAGACCTGCAACCGATCCGAATGCCGACAGGCGTATCGGCGTGGCAGATGTGATAACCGCAATGTGTGGCGGAAAGAGCGTCGTCAGACGTTGCAACTCGCCAGGATACGCCGTGCCATATTCCAGCACCGCAAAGCGGTGATCGTCCTGAAGCCGCGCAAGCGAGACCGGCAGACCGATCAGCGAATTGAAACTGCGGCGACTGCGAAAGGTCGGTGCAATTCCGGAAAGCACTGCCGCAATCGCACGGGTTGCCGAGGTTTTACCGACACTGCCGGTTATGCCGATGACTCGTGGCGCAACTCGCCGCAGCCGTGCTGCTGCCCAGCGCGCCGCGAGGATCGCCGGATCGTCGGTAACAATCACGGTAGCACCGGTCAAACTGCCAGGTGGCGTCTCACAGATCACGCCGGTGGCGCCGGCCGCCAGCGCATCGGCAATGTAGGCATGACCATCGCCGTGTGGCGTGCGCAGCGCCAGGAAAAGTTCCCCCACTGTGGTCAACCGCGAGTCATACGAAAACCCGCTGAACCGGCGTGCATACACCGGCGATGCCAGATGCCCGCCTGCCGCAAGAAGATCGTCCAGGTCGATCACGGAAAAAACCCTCACGATGCCTTTCCTCGAGAGTAGGGAATCCGCTCAGAAAGAACGAGACACACACCCGAACGCACATCGCTTGACATTTTTGCGCGCCTGTGCAACAATTACTCGCCTGGAAACGGATCATACCACACAGTCGCCCTGAAACCTGCAGCACGCCGTTATGACTGCACCGACAACCATTCGCGCCCTCACGGTCGCGCCGCTCGATATTCCGCTTCACGAACCATTCGGCATTGCCGGCGGCGCGCAGGAGGTGGCGCGCAATCTGCTGGTGGCGGTGGAACTGACCGATGGCGCACGCGGCTATGGCGAAGCGGCGCCATTCCCGGCATTCAACGGCGAGACGCAGGACATGGCACAAGCCGCTGTTCTGGCGGCGCGGTCGCTGGTTGAAGGCGCCGACGTGCGCGAATGGCGTCGGATCGCCCTGGCGCTTCCCACGCTACCCGGTATGATCGGCTCGGCGCGGTGTGCAATCGAAACGGCGCTTCTCGATGCCCTGACGCGCCGCGCGCGCCTGCCGCTCTGGGCATTCTTCGGCGGCGTCACCACCCGGCTCGAAACCGATGTCACCGTTCCGACCGGCGGCATTGCAGCGGCGGCGCGCGCGGCGCAGGCGATTGTCGCACGTGGAGTGACGACGATCAAGATCAAGATCGGCGCCGGTGATCCGGACACAACCACCATCCGCACAATGGAACACGACCTGGCGCGCATTATTGCTATTCAAGACGTTGCGCCCGAAGCGCGTCTCATCCTCGACGGCAACTGCGGCTATACCCCTCCCGATGCGCTCAGATTGCTCGACATGCTCGGCGTGCATGGCATTGTGCCTGCCCTTTTTGAGCAACCGGTCGCAAAGGAGGACGAGGAAGGGCTACGCCGCCTGACTGCAACCTGCCGTGTGCCAATCGCTGCCGACGAAAGCGTTGCCAGTGCAGCCAATGCCGCCCGGCTGGCGCAGAACGCCGCAGTGGATGTGTTGAACATCAAACTGATGAAATGCGGTATCGTCGAAGCGCTCGACATTGCCGCCATCGCCCGTACTGCCGGTTTGCACCTGATGATCGGCGGCATGGTCGAGTCGCTGCTGGCAATGACCGTCTCTGCCTGCTTTGCAGCCGGGCAGGGCGGCTTTCGCTTCGTCGATCTGGATACACCCCTCTTCCTGGCGGAGAACCCGTTTGATGGTGGTATGGCATACCACGGCGGCACTATTGACCTGACACCGATCACAGCCGGACACGGCGTTACCCCTCGTTCACCGGCGCTGTAGCCTGCCGCTCTGCCGTTCTACCGTCAGTCCGGCATACGTTTCCTCCTGATTTAGTCATTCCATCCAAATCGTCTTCACCGATCTTCGTACCGAGTCGCCCTACCGGAAATGGTTGCAGTTTCATATAATGCTGGGCATTGAACGTTCCTGGCACGTGTCATGCAAGGGCGCAGCGCGGATGACCACGTCTTGTCATCTACGCGTGCGTATTGTCTGCGACATGGCGCACAACACTTCTGGGAGGATAGCTCAATGGGAATGACCCCAAAAGATGTCCTGGCACTGATCAAAGAGCACGACATCAAAATGGTCGATGTTCGCTTCACCGATATGCCAGGCACGTGGCAGCACTTCTCGCTGCCTGCCAGCATGCTCAGCGAGGATGACTTCGTGCATGGTCTGGGGTTCGACGGATCATCGATCCGAGGCTTCCAGGCAATCAACGAAAGCGATATGCTGGTAGTCCCCGATCCAGACACAGCATTTATCGATCCGATGCTGAAAATTCCTACTCTTGCCCTCATTTGCGATATCCGCGACCCACTGACCGGAGAAAACTATAGCCGCGATCCGCGCTACATCGCCAGAAAGGCAGAGGAGTATCTCCGCAGCACCGAGATCGCTGACACCGCCTATTTCGGACCCGAAGCCGAATTCTTCCTGTTCAGCGATGTGCGTTTCGATCAGGGAAGCCACTTTGGTTACTATTTCCTCGACAGCGACGAAGGCATCTGGAACAGCGGCGCCGATCGTGGTGGAAAGAACCTAGGGTACCGCCCGCGCTACAAGGAGGGATACTTCCCCTGCCCGCCGCTCGATACGCTGCAGGATGTGCGTTCACAGATCACACTCAATATGATGGCAGCCGGTATCGACGTCGAGGTGCATCACCACGAAGTCGCCACTGCCGGTCAGTGCGAGATTGATATGCGCTTCGACTCGCTGCTGCGCATGGCGGATAAACTGGTCAAATACAAGTACATCGTCAAAAACACGGCGCGACAGTTCGGTCTGACGGCCACGTTCATGCCCAAGCCGCTCTTCGGCGATAATGGCAGCGGCATGCACTGTCACCAGAGTCTGTGGAAAGAAGGACAGCCCCTGTTCTACGATCCGAAGGGGTATGCGCTGCTCTCCGATACGGCGCGCTGGTATATCGGCGGCATTCTGACCCATGCACCGGCGTTGCTGGCCATCTGCGCACCAACGACCAACTCGTACCGCCGTCTGGTGCCCGGTTTCGAGGCGCCGATCAACCTGGTCTACTCACAGCGCAACCGTTCGGCGGCGATCCGTATTCCCACCTATTCAGACTCGCCGAAGGCGCGCCGCATCGAGTTCCGCGCACCCGATCCGACGTGCAACCCGTATCTGGCGTTCGCGGCAATGTTGATGGCCGGCATCGATGGGATCAAGAACCGGATCGAGCCGCCACCACCGCTCGATGTTGATATTTACGAACTGACAGCCGAGGAAAAGGCGCATATCCGCGGAACACCCGGCTCACTGGCAGAGTCGCTCGATGCACTCGAGGCAGACTACGATTTTCTGCTGGCAGGCGGGGTCTTCACCCCTGATGTAATCGAAACCTATCTGGATTACAAGCGCTCACGCGAACTGATCCAGGTTGCTATCCGCCCCCATCCCTACGAGTTCTTCATGTACTTCGACGCATAGACGCGCCCCTCCTTCACGCAGGCACAGGAACATCAGCCAACAACGTTCCTGTGCCTGTTTGTGCATTCCTGGATAAGACAGATCGTACAATCAAAATTTCGATAAAAATCCATATTTGAGAGTTTCAAATAGCTAGTTTGTACAAAGTAAACAAGAACGAAACCGGATATTTCATATGAACCGGACGTAGCGCGATCGCCGCTTCTGTCGTACTCTTCTGTACATCAACTGTCACACGTGTTCAACCGGCATGCGAAGAAGCGAATCCTGCGCCCGCGCGCGTCGCAGGATGTTTTTCGTTCTGTCACGCAAGCGGTTGGGCATCGTGATACCCGGCACTATCCTCACACAGAAGGAAGGAACAGCATGGTCAAGCGACGAACGAAACTGATGCTCGGCATTGGCGCGCTCGCCGGTCTGCTGATCGGCACAACCGGAACGTCCTTTGCCCAGGAGATCGATCCGGCGATCGCGGAAATGGGGGTTGTCACCGATACGATGTGGCTGCTAGTCGCCGCCTTCCTGGTCTTCTTCATGCAGGCGGGTTTTGCGCTCGTTGAAGCCGGCTCCACGCAATCCAAGAACATGATCAACATCATGTTCAAGAACCTGATGGATTTCTGTATCGCTGCGCTGGCATTCTGGATGATCGGCTGGGGGATTGCATATGGCACGACGGTCGGCGGGTTCTTCGGAGCCGATCAGTTCTTCCTGGGTGATGTGCGTGAGGCAGGGAGCGTACCGACGCTGGCCTCCTGGCTGTTCCAGGTGGTGTTTGCCGGCACTGCAGCAACGATTGTTTCCGGCGCGATGGCGGAACGCACAAAGTTTACGGCGTATCTGATCTACAGCGCCGTTATTTCGATCATTATCTACCCTGTTGTGGTGCACTGGGTATGGAGCGGCGCCGGCTGGCTCAACGACTATGATCCGACGACAACCGGCGACTGGGGTTTCACCGATTTCGCCGGCTCGACGGTGGTTCACAGCGTTGGTGGCTGGGCGGCGCTCATGGGGGCATGGCTCCTCGGTCCGCGCATGGGGCGCTACACTCCCGATGGTAAGCCGCGCGAAATTCCTGGACACAGCGCAGCGCTCGCCGGTCTGGGGGTCTTTATTCTCTGGCTGGGATGGTATGGCTTCAACCCCGGCAGTCAACTGGCGTTCAAAACCCAGGGTGATGCCGATGCAATTGCGCTGGTGGCTGTGACCACCACGCTTGCGGCGGCGGCGGGTGCGGTTGGCGCGATGATTGCTAGCTGGATCAAGAGTGGCAAGCCAGAACTCGGCGCATCGCTGAATGGTGTGCTTTCCGGTCTGGTGGCGATCACGGCCGGTTGTGCCTATATGCGTCCGATTGATGCGGTGATCGTCGGGCTGGTCGCCGGTCCGCTCTACGTTATCTCGATGAAGTGGCTCGAGGCGTTGAAGATTGACGATCCGGTCGGTGCGGTGCCGGTACACCTGGTGAACGGTGTCTGGGGGACGCTGGCGGTCGGTCTGTTTGCGACTATCGAAGGCAATACTGGTACAGTCGGTCTGTTCGCTGGCGGCGGTCCGCAGTTGCTGATCGCTCAGATCGTCGGCGTGCTGGCAATCGGCGTCTGGTGCGCGTTGACCAGTTTCCTCCTCTTCTTCATCATCAAGCGCACGATTGGTCTGCGCGTTTCGCCCGAAGAAGAAGAACTCGGTCTCGACATCGGCGAACACGGGACGGTTGCGTACCCGGATATCCATAAGATGCCCGAACCCGAAACGATCCGCGCGATCACGGCGAAGCCAGCCTCCAGCACGGCTGAGTAAGATCGAAGGGCGAGGCGAGGTCTGGCGCTTTGCTCCAGACCTCGCCCCGGAGAAAGTCTTCCGCTCTGCCTGGAGAGACGCTCTCTGCGTGTTCTCCGTCTTCCTATCTTCTCATGCTTGACAAATCTTGTCTGTCCCTTTATAGTAACTATTAGCCTGATTTTGCGGATTGCAGCGACGCCCGCGGCCTGCTCGATTGATGAGTGTGTGCTGTGGGCATTTTTCGTCGATCGGTAAGTGACGCCTGCACCGGCGTTCATTGGCGCACTCGCGCCACGGCTGTCGCAACGCTTCCCAAAGCGGTTATTCGTTCGCATTCATCAGGGCATCCCGCATAGACGCTTTCTGCTGATAGCAGCGCCGCTCCTCCAGGTCTGCGGAGCGCCTGGTACTGTGTACGCCATGTCAGGTAACAAGGTGACAGACGAGATGAGCCAACTGAAGAACCCGAAACCACGCGGACTGTATGACCCGCAATTTGAACGCGATGCATGTGGCATCGGTTTTGTCGCGCGCCTCAGCGGCAAGCCGGACCACGCGATTCTGGCTTATGCGCTGACGGCTGTCGGGCGTATGGCGCACCGTGGCGGCGTGGCTGCCGATGGCAAAAGCGGTGATGGCGCCGGTGTGTTGACGCAGATCCCGCGTGCACTCTTTGCACGTGAACTGGCGACGCGCGGGATTCGCTATCCGGTCGACGATCTGGCGGTTGGCATGTTCTTCCTGCCCCAAAACGAGGGGCATCGCAATACTGCCCGCAGTGTGGTAGAACAGGTCCTTGCACAGTACGGCATGGCGTTGCTAGCGTGGCGCCCGGTTCCGATCAACCTGCATGCACTCGGTGCGAGTGCGCGTGAGACATGCCCGGTGATCGAGCAGGCGCTGATTGCCCGCCCACCGCATAATCACACGGCGCCCAACGCTTATGAGCGCGCCCTCTACCTAGCACGCCGCACGATTGAAGCCGAGGTACGCGCCCATCATCTGGAAGGTTTTTCGGTTCCCTCACTTTCCAGTCGCACGCTGATCTACAAAGGGTTGCTGGTTGCGCCGGCACTGCCCGATTTCTATGAAGACCTGCGCGATCCGTTGTATGAGACGGCGATTGCCCTCTATCACCAGCGCTACTCGACCAACACGTTCCCTTCTTGGGAACGCGCGCAACCCTTCCGCATGCTGTCGCATAATGGCGAGATCAATACACTGCGCGGCAACATCATCTGGATGCAGGCGCGTGAGGCGGAGTGGCGTCGCGCAGCGATGGAGGCGCAACACTCCTCCCTGATCGAAGCAGCAATCGATGGCGATCCGCTGGCAATGGCGCTCAGCGCTGCAACCATCGGACCGGTTATTGATACCGGCGGTAGCGACTCGGCAATGCTCGATAATGTGCTCGAACTGCTGGTTATGGGCGAGCGCGACATTCGCCATAGCCTGACGATGCTCGTTCCCGAAGCCTGGGAGCGCATCCACGACCTGGAACCCGCCCGGCGCGCGTTCTACCAGTATCACGCCGGGTTGATGGAACCGTGGGATGGTCCGGCTGCGCTGGCATTCTGCGACGGGCAGGTGGTCGGTCTGGCGCTCGACCGCAATGGGTTGCGTCCGGCACGCTACCTGCTGACCGATGATGGTCTGGTGATCTGCGGTTCGGAAGTCGGCGCAGTGGTGATCGATGAGGCACGGGTTGTGCGTAAGGGCAAGGTAGGTCCCGGTCAGATGATTGCTGCCGACCTGAATACCGGTCGCTTTGAGGAAAATGATGAGATCCGCAGCAGGCTTGCGGTACGTCGTCCATACGCCGAGTGGCTCAAACACCATATGCGCGTGCTCGCCCCGGCAGGCGCACCGCGTGTTAGCGAACCGGATGAGCCGGAAAGCCACGCTTCACGTGAAAGCAAGTCGGCGCTGCTTGGCGAGTTGCAACGCGCGTTTGGTTATACCGCCGAAGAACTGGCGGTTGTTCTCAAGCCCATGCTGCGCGATGGTCAGGAACCGGTCGGTTCGATGGGCGATGATACGCCGACGGCCGTCCTTGCCGACCGCCCGCGCCCGCTGTACAACTATTTCAAGCAACGCTTCGCTGAAGTGACCAACCCGCCGATCGACCCGATCCGCGAGGAACTGGTGATGTCCCTTTCGTTCAGTCTTGGGCGGCGTGGTTGCCTGTTGCTGGAAACGCCGGAACACGCCCATCTGCTCCGGCTTGCAAGCCCGGTGTTGAACAACGAACATCTTGCGATGCTGCGCGATCTGCGCGATCCGGCATTTGCCACGGCAACCCTCAATGCGACGTTTGTTGCCGATGACGGCGTTCAGGGTATGCTCTCCGCGCTTGATCGCCTGTGTCGTGAGGCGGAAGCAGCAATTGCCGCCAATGAAGTCATCCTGATCATCAGCGACCGCAGCGTTGATGAACGCCACGCACCGATTCCGGCGCTCCTGGCGCTTGGCGCGGTGCATCAGCATCTTATCCGCCTTGGCCTGCGCACTATGGTAAGCCTGGTCATCGAAAGCGGTGAACCGCGCGAGGTGCACCATCTGGCATGCCTGGTTGGGATGGGCGCTGAAGCGGTCAATCCGTACCTGGCGCTGGCAACCGTGCGCGCGCTCGCCATCGAGCGCGATGAGGTGCGCGGGAAGGCAACTGAAACGCACGACCGGCGCGCTGCCAGTGACCTGGCGGATGAAGCCGAACAGAACTACATTCATGCGCTCGAGAAGGGGTTGCTCAAGGTGATGTCCAAAATGGGCATCTCCACCGTCGATAGTTACTGCGGCGCTCAGATTTTCGAGATTGTCGGTCTGGCAAAAGAGGTCACCGAACGTTGTTTTGCAGGTGTTCCTTCCCACCTCGGTGGGTATGGCTTCCGCAAACTTGCTGCCGATGTGCTCGAACATCACGACGCTGCCTTCTCGAATCGTCTGCCGCTCCTCGCCGGTCGCGCGACACTGCCGCATCCGGGGTACTACAAGTTCAAAAAGGATGGCGAGTACCATGCCTTCGCGCCGGCTGTCGTCCATGCGCTGCAACGCGCCGCCAATGGTGGCAGCTACGCCGACTATCTTGCCTACAGCAAGCTGGTGCATGATCGTCCGCCGGTCGAGTTGCGCGATCTGCTCGAAATCATTCCCCCCGATGAGCGAGAAGCAGGACCCGCTGCGCCGATCCCTGTCGATGAAGTCGAACCGATCGAAGCGATTGTGCGACGCTTCTCGACTGCGGCGATGTCGCATGGTTCGACCAGTATCGAAGCGCACGAAACACTGGCAATTGCAATGAACCGGCTTGGCGGTCTGAGCAATTCCGGCGAAGGGGGTGAGGACCCGGCTCGTTACGGTGATGAGCGCAACAGTACGATCAAGCAGGTCGCTTCTGGGCGCTTTGGTGTCAATCCAGCGTACCTGGCGTCGGCGCTGGAATTGCAGATCAAGATGGCGCAGGGGTCCAAACCTGGCGAAGGCGGGCAGATTCCAGGCATCAAAGTATCTGAAGAGATTGCGCGTATTCGCCATACGACGCCCGGCGTGGCATTGATCTCGCCGCCGCCCCACCACGATATCTACAGCATCGAAGACCTGGCGCAGTTGATCTACGACCTGAAACAGGTCAACCCACATGCGGCAGTGTCGGTCAAACTGGTTGCCGAAGCAGGTGTGGGAACGATTGCTGCCGGCGTTGCTAAGGGTGGCGCCGATGTGATTCATATTTCCGGGCATTCGGGTGGCACTGGCGCTTCGCCGCTCTCATCGATTAAGAATGCCGGGGTCAACTGGGAATTGGGGCTGGCTGAAACGCAGCAGACGCTGGTACTCAACGGATTGCGTGGGCGTGTCCGGCTGCGCGTCGATGGCGGGTTCAAAACCGGGCGCGACGTGGTGATGGCAGCGCTGCTTGGCGCTGATGAGTTCTCCTTCGGCACTGCCGCGCTTGTCGCCGAAGGATGTGTTATGGCGCGCACATGCCACACGAATAACTGTCCAGTCGGCATTGCAACGCAGCGCCCCGACCTGCGCGCCAGATTTCCCGGTAATCCAGACTATGTGGTCAACTTCTTCCGCCATATGGCGCAGGAGGTGCGCGAAATCCTGGCGTCAATCGGTGCACGCTCACTCAACGACATTATCGGGCGCACTGACCTGCTGCGTCAGGTCCGGCGCGGTCACGCGGGCGCCGATGCACTCGATCTCTCGGCACTGCTCGCACGCTTTGACCGTCCCGGCGATCCGATCCGCAATGTTCAGCCCTGGAACGGGATGACCGAGGTCGGTGCACTGAATCGACGGTTGATCGAGGATGCCGCCTGCGCAATTGATCATCACCTGCACGTTGAACTACACTATCCGATCTCGAATGTTGATCGTACCGTCGGTGCAACGCTATCGGGCGAAATTGGACGACGCTTCGGCGAGGCAGGTCTGCCCGAAGGGATGATCACGGTGAGTTTCCGCGGCAGCGCCGGTCAGAGTTTTGGAGCGTTTCTGGCACCCGGTATGCGTATGCTGCTCGACGGTGAATGTAACGACTACGTCGGCAAAGGGATGGCAGGCGGCGAAATCGTTGTGCGACCGCTGCCGCAGGCGCGTTATCCCTGGCACGAAAGTACCATCATCGGCAACACATGCCTGTACGGGGCGACTGGCGGCACGCTCTTTGCAGCCGGGCGCGCCGGTGAGCGCTTCGCCGTGCGCAACTCGGGCGCAGTCGCCGTGGTTGAGGGGGTTGGCGATCACGGGTGTGAGTATATGACTGGCGGCGTGGTGCTGGTCATCGGTCCGACAGGACGCAATTTCGCAGCCGGTATGACCGGCGGTATTGCATATGTATACGATGAAAATGGCGTATTCCCCTCACGCTGCAACACCGAGATGGTCACGCTCACGATGCTCGACCCGGTTGATGAGGATAATGTGCGAGCGCTGTTGGTGCGGCACGTGGAACTGACTGGCAGTCCACACGCTGCATCGCTGCTGGAGCGCTGGGAAGTGACGCGCGGTGCGTTCTGGCGTGTCCAACCGCGTGGAATGGAGAAGGTTCGCCTGCCGCGGGCGCTTCTGCGCGTTCGCGAACGCGCCCTGGGTGCTCACCGGTAATTGCGCAACTGCATCTCCAAAGCATAGACTACTGTTCACGTCGGTTACTATCGCCTGCTATCCCGATACGTGCGGGGTGCAGGCATCCTTACCTGCCACGAGTAGAGCGACGACAAAACCGCTAATTTCCGGAGAGTCAACAGGTTATGATGGTATCTATTTCCTGCCCGGCAGCCGGCTTGAAGAGGAGAAAACTTTTGCGGTGAAGAAGTTCGGGGTCTGGAAGCCGGTTTGCGGATGCTAAACCTGTGCAGCGGTTGTTCTCATGCATTCTGGTCTCTCCAACCCCGACGTTTCTTTCAATCTTGCAAAGCCAGCGTATCTACCGACAGCCAGACTCACGGCGCCTGCCAGACGAGTAGATACCCCTCAGAACCTGTTGAACCGCCTAGAGCAGGCTGGAAGGCATTGACCGTGATCAGACTGCGCGGTTTATCGAGTTTCAGTTTTGCGACGGTAAGCACGTTTCCGTTACGTATAGCCAGCGCATTTGCTGCACTGCTGCCGCCACTGATGGTCGGTCCGGCGTAGGGCATCCAGACCAACCGCTGACGGAAATCTTCACTCACCAGGGCAACATACCCTTCGCCTAGCTCATACGGTCCAACCGCAATACCGGCAACCCGCTGCTGATCGCGGTTCCTGATACAGCACGCGGCACTGCCCGCCAGGAACACCCGTCCGCGTTCGTCAGCCGCAATCGCGCGGATCGAGACCGAGTTTCCTTTTTTATCACCGGTACGTCGGGTCAGCAGACCCTGTGCCAGTTCGAGGGAACCATCGCTGGGGTTGAAGCGACCGAACCAGGCAATTTTGACACTGCCGGTATTGGTTGAGTCGCTGTACTCGTCACTTTTGACCAGGCGTGCGCCGAGGGGAAGCGCGATGTTTTTCGGATCGCGCGAGAAGATCGATGCGCCAATGCCGCCGTTGATCGACCCGGCGACATAGAGTTTTTCGTCAGCACCAAACACCATACGCTCCACACGGCTGTCCGCGCCGAGACCAGGCGCTGCGGAAACATCGTAACTGCGCCAGCGTACGCTGCCGTTATATGCATATGCGCGTATCCAAGGCAACTGGAGCGTACTGTTGACTTGGGTATACCCGCCAACGATCGCCTGCGAACGGGCAGAGTCCACGACAAGATCTGCCGCTCTCGTGCCGGTCACCGTCCAGGAATCGATCAAGGTGCCGCTCCTATTATAAACAAAGAGTGTATTGCCGACCAGCGCAGCAACAACACCATCAGCGCCAATGGCACAGCGCGTCGCATCGCCGGGTGCAGCGCTCCAGATCACCGACGTTGCGTCGGTACTCAACTGCGCAACTCCCATATCACCACACACGACCAGATCACCGCTCGCATTCATGTCAAGGTCGCGCACGATGCTGCCGATACGCAGCATGGACAGCACACTGCTGCCGTTGGCGTTCAGGCGAAGGACGGCGCCGTTTGTTGCTCCTGGATGCATAAACAGGCTTGCGCCAGGCGGGGTATATCCCGGCAACGCGCCGGCGACAATCAAGGTGCCATCCGGCGCGAATGCGGCGCCATTCAGTTCATCGGCGCCGGCAGCACCCAGGTAGGTAGCAGTGAGCGCCAAAAGATTCGCGGTCGGCGTCGAGGGTGCGAGAACAAGCGGCAGGTAGACATGATGAGAGCCGGTTTGCTGCGCATCGGTCGATTGCCCTGAGACGATGGAGGTTCCTGTAGAGGTAACAAAGAGACAGACAACAATGTGGTATGCGATATACAGCACGCGCCATGTGCTATGACGAAGTGAGATGATGGGTAGAACGTTCATGACGGTTGTTTCTCGCGTTCCGTTTTCGGTTCTCAGTTCTCGGTTTTAAACTCCTGCATCCGATGCAACGCAAGCAGATCGGAGATAATTGCAAAACCGGTAGCGACGCCACCCGCGCCTGGACCGATGATTGTCACATTGCCAAGCAGATCGGTGCTGATCGTCAGAGCATTTGTCACACCGGTAACACTGGCCAGCGGATGGCTGGTTCTCAGACGCATCGGACGCACGACGGCGCGCACCGTCTGACCATCACGCCAGATGCGCGCAATCAATTTCCAGCGCTCTCCGGCGGTAGTCGCAGCAGCAACCATATCGGGCGTAATACCGGTTATTCCTTCACGCTCCACGTCCATGGGCGTCAGATGCGCGTCCATCAAGACATTTGCCAGGATCGCGGCTTTGCCGGCTGCATCATACCCCTCCACATCACCGGTTGGATCGGCTTCAGCATATCCAAGGCGCTGTGCTTCTTCGAGTGCGGCGGCATAGTCCATTCCGCGTTCCATTGCCGAAAGAATGAAATTGGTTGTGCCGTTCACGATACCACGCACTTCCTGAATCTCGCATCCTGCCAGATCGCTCCACCCCAACCGGAGCGCTGGCGTTCCCGCCATCACCGTTGCCTCGAAACCGAGCATCACCCCACGCTCCTGTGCCAGACGACGTAGTTCGGCAAAATGCAACGCAATCGGTCCCTTATTTGCCGTAATCACGTGCATGCCGCGCGCAATTGCAGCACGAATATATCCCGTCGCCGGTTCGCCGGTTGTGAGATCGGTGGGCGACACTTCGACCAGCACATCAGCATCAACCTCCGTGATCATCGCATCGGCATTCCACGCACGTATGCAACCCCACTCACTGACGGCGCCGGACGTAGCAGCCCGCAGCAACGCTGCAACATCGATCTCAAACGGTTCGTACACACACCAGCGCCGGGTGCAGACAGCGACAATACGCACATCGAGGCCATAACGCTCAAGCAGACGGCGGTGGTGGAGCGACAGTATTTCAGCAAGACCTCGACCGACGCTGCCAAACCCGATCAGCGCGAGACGACAGGTTGCATGTTTTTGCATCATTCATTCCTGCTATTGTAACGCACTGCGTTATACAGTGAAGAAACATCAACCCTACACTGCTACAATCCGTTGTATCATACCATAGAGAGAACGTTATCGTGAGAGGAGACATGCAAATACAAACCGAATCACACCATTTCGTTCGTGGACGCGGAACGGTCACCGTTGTCACCCGCAAAGGGCGCAAGGTGCGCATCCGGCATATCCGCCCCACCGACGCAGGTTTGCTGGTCGATCTGTTTCATCACCTATCGCCCGAAACACGACGCTTTCGCTTTTTTACCGCCTTGCCCGATCTGCCCGAAGACATCCTGTGGCGCGAGGCGCAGCGCTACGCCGATTTCAATGAGCGCCAGCAGGCGGCGTTCATTGCACTGGCGCGCGAAGGCGGCAAAGATTACGCAATTGGCGTGGTGCGTCTGGTGCTCGACAAAAACGACCCAGAGACCGCTGAATTTGCCATCGTTCTGCGCGACGACTTCCAGCGCGAAGGACTGGGAACGATCATGCTCGACCTGTTGCTACAACTGGCGCTGGTGCGCGGCATCAAACGGCTGCGTGGCGTCTCGCTGGCGGACAACGAAGGCATCCACCGCCTGATCCAGAAGTGCGGCTTTCCTGTAACAAGCCATACGTCCCACGGCGAAACCACGCAGATCATTCACCTGGAATAGCGCTTACGCCCGGATATATCAGCCACAATCACGGACCGGCTTCCCCCTGATGCAACCCGATCCGCTGTGAAATTCCTTAATCCCAGGTTATAGCCCTTATACCAGTTTGTTTGCGATTTCACGAAGGGTTATGATATACTCAAACAGCACTCGTACACTGGTGCAAGACAGTATCCAGCAAGGAGGCGGCTCGATGCTTGCAAACTACGCATTCATTGGCGTATTCTTCATTGGTGCGATCATTTTCCCGATTATCCCGCTTGCAGCCGCCTACTTTCTTGGACCTAAACGACCCACACCGATCAAACTCGATACTTACGAGTGTGGTCTGGAAGCGATCGGCGATATCCGGGTGCAGTTCAAGATTCAGTACTATCTGTATGCGTTGGCATTCGTTATTTTCGACATCGAGGTCGTGTTCCTGTACCCGTGGGCGGTCGCGTATGGACAGCAGGGACTGTTTGCGTTCATTGCGATGGCGGTCTTTCTGGTTATCCTGATCGGCGGTCTGGTGTATGAATGGAAGAAGGGGGCGCTCGAGTGGGTATGATGCACGCTGCGATTGCTGGACACGCGACTGAAGTGAGATCAACTGCCTGGAATGGGGGCGGGAATGTCGGACGATCGTGAGATCCAACTCGAAGCCGAAAAGCACGGCGTCTTTCTGACAACCATGCAGCGGTTCTACAACTGGGGACGGCGGTCTTCGATCTGGCCCCTGTCGTTTGGTCTGGCGTGCTGCGCAATCGAGATGATGGCGACCGGTCTGGCACGCTTCGACTTGGCACGCTTCGGCGCGGAGATGTTCCGTGCGTCGCCACGCCAGGCGGACCTGATGATCGTTGCCGGGACGGTCACCAAGAAGATGGCGCCGCAGGTGGTGCGTCTCTACAACCAGATGCCCGAGCCGCGCTATGTTATCTCGATGGGCGCATGCGCAACATCGGGTGGTCCGTTCCGCGATGGGTACAATGTGCTGCGCGGCATCGACCTCCTCATCCCGGTCGATGTCTACATTCCGGGATGCCCACCGCGCCCCGAAGCGCTGCTCCACGCACTGATGACGCTGCAAAAACAGATCGATGCGCAGCGCCTGAACCAGGTGCGCTGGTATGGCAAACGTGCAGCGAAAGAGTATCCAGTGCCGACGTTCGGCAAACACGGGTTGGAGATCGATGGCAAACTGATCGATCCGGTCGGTGGTTTGCCGCTGGTCAGCCCGTATACGTCACCCGCGCACGGTGAGATGCGTTCCGGGATGATCGAGCACCCCGAACTGGTGCGCCATTTTCCGATTATGGACGAAACAGTGGAGCGCGAGTCACCCTATAAGGCGACAGGCATTGCGCCTGAGATTGCCCACAACGACCTGAAGCGTCCTGCTGTCGAGGTGGATCATGCCGAAGATGAGCGCAACTGAACTCAAAGAGCGTCTGGCGCATGACCTGCCGGGCGTTCTCATGCCAACGCGCACCCGAACAGCAGTAAACGTCACCGATGATGCGTCGGCTGGTGATGGTAAGGCAACGCGCCACAAACGCGGTGAACACGCGCCGGTCGATCTGCTGGCGACCGATGATGCCGTAGTCTACCCTGAGCGCCTCCCCGAAGTGGCGCGCTATGTGCGCGATGTGCTCGGCTACGAACTGCTCTCGAATATCACTGCCGTCGATTACCTTGCCGATGGGGTAATCGAAATGGTCTACCACTTCTTCCATCTCGACGGCGGTCCTGCGCTGGTGATCAAAACCCGCGTGCCGCGCGACCATCCGGTGGTTCCATCGCTGACCGATGAGTGGCCCGGGGCGAATCTGCAGGAGCGTGAGGCGTTCGATCTGTTCGGCGTGGTGTTCACCGGCCACCCCAATCTGACACGTATCTATATGTGGGACGAATTTGAGGGATGGCCCATGCGCAGGGACTTTCCCAAGCAGGGCGATAAGTATTTCGGTGATAGCGGTGAGTGAGGAGGGGCACGGCGCCCTGCAGGTGTGAGCAATGCTTCAGACGCAGGAACTCCAGATCAATATCGGACCACAACACCCCTCGACACACGGGGTGTTCCGCATGATTGTCACGGTCGACGGTGAGACGATTGTCGATCTCAGGCCGGTGTTCGGCTATCTGCACCGCAACCACGAGCAACTAGCAGAGGTTTCGACCTATATTCAGTCGATGCCGTATACCGACCGTCTCGATTATTTCAACTCGATGGCGAACAACCACGCACTGGCGCTGGCAGTCGAAAAACTTGCCGGCATCAGTGTGCCGCAGCGCGCCGAATACATCCGCGTGCTGATGGTCGAACTGACCCGCATTCTGAACCATGCGTCGGCAGTCGGCTTTCTGCTGAACGATATGGGCGCCTGGCAGACACCCTTGATGTTCGGCATGCGTGAGCGGGAGAAGATTCTCGATCTGTTCGAGATGGCGAGCGGCGCCCGAATGATGTGCAACTACTTCCGCTTCGGCGGCGTGTGGCGCGACCTGCCGCCGGAGTTCATGCCACACCTCAAGGAGTTGATGCAGGGGTTGCCGTCCTTTTTCGATGAGTTCGAGCGCCTGCTGAAAGAGAACGAAATCCTGCTCTCACGCACGGTCAATGTCGGCATTCTGCCAAAGGAGGTCGCCGTATCGTACAGTGTCACCGGTCCGGTGCTGCGCGCATCCGGCATTCCGTATGATGTGCGGCGCGCTGAACCGTACAGCGTGTACGATGAACTCGATTTCGATATCCCCATCGGATCGGTCGGCGATGTCTATGATCGCTTCCTGATCCGCATCGAGGAAATGCGGCAGAGTTACCGCATTCTCCAGCAGGTGATCGAGCGCCTGCCCGATACGACGGGCGGACATATCAACCCTGCGATGGCGAATATCGGGAAACAGAAGGTGCTGCGCCCGCCGCCAGGTGATGCATATGCGCGTATCGAGTCGCCGAAAGGTGAGCTTGGCTTCTATCTGGTGAGTGATGGGAGCGAGCGACCGTACCGCTACAAAGTGCGCGCACCATCGTTCATCAACCTGACCCCTCTTGGCGATATGTGCCGCGGGCACAAGGTCGCCGATGTGGTGGTCATTCTCGGTAGTATCGACATTGTGATGGGTGAGGTGGATAAGTAGCACGGCGGCAGGTGATAGCACGTCGAAAGCGGATCGGTTCTCAGTTCTTTGAAACTCGCGGCACGATAATACGATTCGAACCCGAGAGCACTCGACGATACTCCAATATGCACCACGAGTGTGCAGGATGCGGCGCTTCAGGCGAATCGCTGAAAGCATGGTAAAGGTGCAGCATTGATGATGACAGAAACAGATACAGCGACAACCGAAACTCCAACAATACGCGGCAGGGTGTACGTGATCGACCGCGGGCGGACAAAACTGCGCGCCGGGCAGGGGTTGTTGACCGGTCTCGACGTTGTGTTCCGCCATTTTCGCGATGCGCTGACGCGCAAACTGGAGAAACCAAGCCAGCATACCGGCGTTTTTACTGTCCAGTATCCCGAAGAGCGCTTAAAACTGCCCGAAGCGTTTCGCAACTTCCCGATCTTGCTCTACGATGACGAAACCGGTCACGAGTTATGCACCTCGTGCTTCCAGTGTCAGCGTATCTGTCCGCCCCAGGTTATTCATATGACCCAGGCGCACGATCCGGCGACCGGCAAGGCCGTTCCGGCAGTCGCTGAATTTCTGATCGAGTACGATGCGTGCATGAGCTGCGGTCTGTGTGCAGAAGTCTGCCCGTTCGACGCAATCAAAATGGATCATGAGTTCGAGTTCTCAACCGATGTGCACGGTGGGTTGACGATCAATAAGACCGGATTGAACCGTCCTGTTTCGTACTACGAAAAGATCGCGCCGACATTCTGGGCAGAGGTGAAGGAAGGCGCGATGAAGAAGTTGCAGGGTAACATCAAGCGCCGCCCTGACCTGATCGGTGTTGCGCCGCAAATGATCGACAAGATCAAGGCAAAGCGCGCCGAAGTCGCTGCTGCGCAGGCGCCCGTCCCTGCTTCCACAACCTCTGATGCCGCGCCAGCCGACAAAGCTGCCCGCCAGGCAGCCATTCGCGCGAAGGCAGCAGAAAAGCTCGTCGAAGCACAACCTGCATCGTCGGAGGCCGGTACATCCGACGACAAAGCCGCCCGCCTGGCAGCCATCCGCGCTGCCAATGCTGCCAAAAAGGCTGCGGCTGAAGGTGCGCCGGCGCCAGCATCCGACGCATCACCTGCCGCCAGCGGCATGCCCGACGACAAAGCCGCCCGCCTGGCAGCCATCCGCGC
>DAOUBK010000087.1:0-104473 GCA_034432635.1 Roseiflexus sp. | reverse complement strand
GCGGGCACAGTCGTCGGCGCGGTGGTCGGTGCGGCGGGTGCAGTCGTTGGCGCGGTCGTTGGAGGAGTAGCGGCGGGCTGCCCACCACATGCTGCGATGAGCGCAATACCAATGGTTGCGATCATGAAACGAGCGACCAGTGGGATTGATAGACGATTCATCGTGGATATCTTCCTTTCCAGGTGACAGAATATACTCTTCTCTATAGCTGGCGCCGCAAGCATCCCTGAAGTGCCTGCAGCGCACGACCTGGCGCGCCAGTATCCGTTGAGTAAAGGTTAACCTGCGTTATTAGATTACTCTAACATCAAAAGTTTGTCAAGTTTCATCTGGTAGAATAGCGAAAATCCCGGAAAAGAGGCGCTCATCGTGAAGGAGCGTAGTGCAGGAATCATGTCACCTGCGGACCGGATGCGGAGCTACGTGATGAAAACTGGCGTTTTCAGGCAGGAACGCGGGATCAGGCAGCGGGCAGCACGAAACTGAACGTACTCCCGGTATTGATCTGGCTTTCGACCCAGATACGCCCGCCGAGGAGCCTGGTCAGCGGTTTGACGAGCGACAGACCGAGACCAGTGCCGCCTGCTTCCACTTTGAGCGGGTTTTCGGTGCGGTAGAAGCGCTCCCAGATACGCGGAATATCGTCAGGTGCAATCCCGACGCCCGTATCGCGCACATCGATCCGGATGTAGCGTCCGGGGCGCAGTCCCTCGCGTTCATCTTCGGGAATCGCTTCGGCAGTAACTTCACAAGCTTCGATAGTGATTGAGCCGCCCCGCGGTGTATACTTGACCGCATTCGATACCAGATTGAACAGAATCTGATTGAACCGATGGGCATCGGCGCGCACCAGCGGTAACCCGGCAGGCAGGCTCAGGGTCAACGTTTGTTGCCGTTCGTTCACCTTTGCCTGGAGGTCGAGCAAGACCTTGCTCAGCGTTTCTGCAACGTGGATCGGGCGAATTTCCAGTTCGACGCTACCGGTCTCGATCTTGGTAATGTCGAGCAGATCGTTGATGATGGCGATCATTCGCTCTGCATTCGACTGGATGATATTCAGAAACTCTTTCTGCGTTTCGTTTACCGGTCCGAGGTTGCCCATCGTCAGCAGTTGGGTAAACCCCTTGATCGATGTCATGGGTGTACGTAGTTCGTGTGAGACAGTGCCGATGAACTCAGTCTTGAGACGATCCGACTCAACCTCACGGGTGCGATCACGAAACACAGCAACAGCGCCGAGCAATTCTTCCCCGGTCGAAATCACCGGATCGAGCGTCATACTGATAGTACGTGGCCCGACCTGGAAGGTTGTTGAGAGGGTGCGCGGTTGAGCGCGCTCATCCAGTGGATGTTTCAGCAGATCATCCAGCAGCAATTCACTGGCCCGTCGCCCTAGCAGACGTCGCAGCAGATCGCCAAGGTTCCACGTCACCAGTTCATCGATTGGTCGGTCGATGATTTTCTCGGCTGCCGGGTTGACAGTGATCACCGAACCGTTCTGGTCGCATACAATAACTCCGTCCGAGAGGCTTTGCAGAATAGCCGTGCTCTGGCTCACCGCCTTTTCTTGTGTTCGCTGCATCTCGTAGCGACGCCAGTATTGCTGTTCTATCTCCTGATACATCTGCGCATTGTAAATGCCGATCGCAATCTGATTGGCAGCAGCAGTCAACAGGCGCAGATGTTCATCACGGAAATATCCTGTTTGCCCATGGGACAGCACGAGTACACCGAGCAATTCGTGATGGGCGATCAGCGGTACGGCAATCATCGAGCCGCTGCGCTTCGCTGTAGCGTCCTCTTCGGGCGGCGGCTCCCAGTTTGGGTCTGTCGTTACATCCGCGACGTTCAGCGGTTTGCGGTTCTGTGCCACTTTGCCAACAATGCCTTTTCCCACCGGGAAGCGAACTGCACCGACGCTATCCTGTCGTCCCAGCACGGCGCGGTTGATCAACTGATCGGTATCGCGATCCAGGATCATGATCGATCCATGCTCGACATTGATCAGTTTTGCCAGTGTGGTAAGCGAGTTATTCATAATGACATCGCCATCGAGCGAACTGCCAACTTCGAGAGCGATGTCGTTGAGCGTTTCGAGCATGTCGCGTTCGATTCGCAGTTCACGGGTGCGCTCGTCGACGAGCGCCTCCAGCTTTGCGTTGAAGGCGCGCACTTCAGCATACAGGCGTGCATTCTCCAGCGCAATCGCTGCCTGGTTCGCAACCGAACGCACAAACTCTTGCTGTGAACGGTCGGCAAGCGTGTGAACGTCCCCCTGACAGACAATGATGCCCACAATACCGCGTTGCGTTACAAGCGGTGTTGTCAGAACCGCAAGGTTTTCAATTTGCCAGGCGCTCTGCGATGGTGCAGGAGTGTCGGTTGTGAAGATCGATTCGCCTTGCGTGAATGTCTGTACCACCAGATCGTCCTGAGCGCCCAGCGGCATGGCGCGACTGTCCGGCAGTGCAGCGCCGTGGCGCCATACCAGTTTGAGCACAGTGGCATCCGGTTCGAGCAGCCAGATATCGACGACCACCGGGGCAAGCACTTCGGTGAGGGAGATGCAGATCTGTTTCAGGTGTATTTCGCGTTCGAAGGTGGACGCGAGCTCACGTGCCAGATGGTTGAGACGTGATACCTGCAATGTGGTGCGATCGGTGACTTCGGCATCGCGGTACAGGCTTTCAACCAGCAGTCGGGTTTCGTTCAGTTCGTGCAGCACTTTGTGTGCTGCATTGACCCACCGTTCGACCAGCATGGTGATGGCGCGATCGATGAGGTCATCGAGCGCATCGAACACGGGGTAGAGGGTTTCTTCACGTGTCGGGGATGCGCCTGTCTCTATCGCTTCCTGAAACAGGTTATGGCGAGCCATACTGCGGAACCGCTGAAAGAGCATGATCTGGCGCGGCAGATCGTCCTCGCCGACGCTGCTCCGCAGCGCCCGTAACGTGCTCAGGCACTCATCGAGCGGTTTCTCATCACCACCCGCAGCAGCAATCAGACCATCGTACAGTGCCGTCAGAACGATCTTTCGCTCATCGGGATGCACAGGGACGATTTCTCCATTCCCTAACGATGAGGCGTGTGCAGATGCGAAGAGATTATCTCCCGCTGCGATCCAGCGCGACAGAAGGTGCGCGCGGTGAACGCTCAGCCAGTAGGTCAGATGGATCGGCGTTGTATGCTGCATGGCGTTATCGAACCACAGGTCTATGTTTGAACGACGACAACCGTGGCGTCATCGGATTGTTTGCCATAGGTGTGCACAATCCGCTCCGCCAGTGCCTGCGGCGGCTGGCGAATATCCAGGTGCAGGTCTTGTGTGAATTGTGACGACACCCCATCGCTGTACAGCACGAAGAGATCGCCAGGATCATACGCATAGGTCAGTTCGAGCAATGTCGGCAACCGATAACCCAGAATGCCATTCTTCGAGATGGGTTTGATGGGTTTGCGGCTGTAGACATAGATGCCGATATTGCCAACACCTACATATGTTGCACTGTTGTACAGCGGATCGAGCCGGAGCAAGCCAACGACCGCTCCGCGAGTAGTGTGCAGCGCCTCGTGCGACAGTCGGATCAGTTCCTGGAGTGGTCGCTCCGCGCGTTCACGGAAGATCGTTTCCGCCGTACGTGCTGCCCGGGCGGCTTCCTCGCCGCCACCCAGCCCATCGATCACCGCTGCCAGCAGACCGTTGCCGTCGAGTGGCGTCACCATCCACGAATCGCCGGAGATCGACTGTCCCTGCTTGGCGCGATTGCAGGCGCCCCACGCGATATTCATCGGCGGACCTTTCCAGGCCCGCTGGTGCGTTTGCCGGGCCACTTCACCGCGCGCACGCGCGTCCCCACGCCAATCGTCGACTCGATATGAAATTCATCCATCAACCGCTGGACGCCGGGAAGCCCTGCGCCAAGGGTTTGCGCTGTGCTGTACCCATCGCGCAGCGCCAGTGCAATGTCGGCAATGCCGGGACCCTGATCACGCGCCTCGATGGCGATGCCTCGTCGATCTCCGTCTTGGACCAGTTCGATTGCCAGTTCGCCGCTGCCCGCGTGGGTCAAAATGTTGCGCGTCAGTTCCAGAACGGCAATTTCGATCCGTGTGCGGTCAATGTCGTCGAATCCCAGGGTGGTTGCCATGTCGCGCGCCCGACCCATAGCCACATAAACATCGACCTCGCGCGTCACAGGACAGACTACCGACTCCATCTGAGTGTACTCCTGCAAGGGTGTGATTACCAGCGGTCAGTGTTACATTTTGCTGACACGCACGGCGCCGGTGACCGAATGATCGATTGCGGTATCCGTTTTCTGCCCGCAGGTTTACCGTCTTCGGACAGAAGATCCCGGCGCTGTCAGCCCGGAACGATGGGCATAGCATAACCAGCCATGCCTTCAGTCCACTATCAAGTATAGCCGACAAGTGGCACAGGAGTCGGATCAAAATACGTTCAATATCGACGCGAAATGAGCACCACAGGTTGAGGTTGTGGAGGACAGAACAACGTCCCACTGATATGCGTCGTGTGTGATGGCGAAGGTCCTGTGGAGGTGCGGGTGAGGCACGCTCACCCGCACTTATTTCCACCTACTTCCCGGTGCGCTTCTTGATCTCTTCGGTCAGCAGTGGCACGATTTCGTTCGCGTCGCCAACGACGCCATACGTGGCAACACGGAAGATCGGTGCATCCGGGTCCTTATTGATGGCAACGATCGTCCGCGAGGAGCGCATGCCCGCCAGGTGCTGGATGGCCCCCGAAATACCGATAGCCATGTACAGTTTGGGGCTGACCGTCTTGCCAGTTTGCCCCACCTGGTGCTCGTATGGCACCCAGCCCGCATCAACGATTGCACGCGATGCGCCATAGGCGCCGCCGACCGCTTCGGCGAGCGGAGGGATCAGTTTGTAATAGTTCTCAGGGGATCCCAGACCACGCCCGCCCGACACAATGATCGCAGCGTCTGACAGATTGACGGCGCCCTGTTTCGGCGCAACACTGACAACCTTTGCACGCATCGGCGCTGCTGGCATTGCTTCGGTCACCACAGCGCCTGAACGACTGGGTTCCGCCCTGGGTTCGGGGAAGCTTTGCTTGCGCACTGAAACAACTGCCGTCTTGCCTGGGGCGAACGTCAACATATTGATGACATTGCCGCCATGCGAACTGCGTACAGCGCTCACTACGCCATTCTCGATCGAGACATTCGTCGAGTCGGCGGCGACGCCGGTATCGAGTTCCGCCGCTAGCGCAGCGCTGAAATCACGCATCTGGAAACTTGCGCCGGTGAGAATCAGGACAGGCTGGTACTTCTTTGCCAGTGCTGCGGCAGCGCCGACGTACCCATCGGTCGTATACTGCGCCAGAGCGCTGTCGTCGACCACATACGCTGTATCGGCGCCATAACTGAAAGCAATCGAGGGAATATCGCCAACGCCAGCGCCCAGGATCAGCGCGCCGACCTTCATACCATTCGCATCAGCCAGTTCGCGTGCCTTGCCGAGCAGTTCTTTCGACACCCCGGCGACATCGCCATGCGCGCTGCGCTCAATGAAGACCCAGATCTCGTTTGCCATAGACGTGCTCCTGTCAGATAACCTGCGCTTCCATCAACTTATCGACCAGTCTGGTAACTTTCTCGGCGGCGCTCGCACCCTCGATCATCTCGCCCTTCGGACGCGGCGGCGGCGGCACACGGTTCACCAGCTTCAGGGCAGGGGTCAGATCGGCGGCACTGAGACTGAGATCGGCTGCCGACCAGGTAGGAATCTCAACTTTGGCGACTTTGCGAATGCGCAGCAGAGACGGGTAACGCGGCTCGTTGATCCCCTTGACGACGGTTACAACTGCCGGAAGGCTGGCTTCGACCGTCTCGACCACTTCTTCGAGGTGGCGTTCGGCGACGATTTTGCCGCTTTCCAGCGTTGTAATCTTGCCAACATAGGTCAGTTGCGTCCATCCGAGCAACCGCGCCAGCGCTGGCGCGAAGGCGCCGGTTTCATCATCGGTGGAGTTGCGCCCGCACACCACCAGATCGACATCGCCGAGTTTCCTGATAGCCGTCGCCGCCACCCGTGCCGCACCGAACGTGTCCAGCCCGGTGAATGCCGGATCACTCAACAGCAACGAGTCGGTAGCGCCCATTGCGAGCGCGCGGCGGATCTGTTCCTTCCAGTCTTCTGGACCAATCGAGAGCACAGTGACTTTGCCGCCCAGTTTCTCGTTCCATTGCAGCGCCTCTTCGACGGCATACTCATCGAAGAGGTTCATGATCTGCTCGATCCCATCGGCATTGATCGTCAGATCGGCGTTGATCTTGACCGAGTTGTCGCGCGGAACCTGTTTCATACAGACAACGATGTGCATAGCGCCTCCCTCTGTGAGCCGCCCGAGCGGCTGACCATCAGTGCTGCTTCCCCGAAAACACGCTCATTGGCGTCCGTTGTGACACATTGCATTATAACATGATGTTGATCATGCCCACGCATCCGGATCGTAGGCAGGCAACTCACGGCGCAGGGGTCGATTCTCGCGCAGGCCGAGGGCAAAATCTGCCTGAAGCAATTCTTGCAGTTCGCGGGTGCCTTCGTAGATGATGGCGCCGCGCGCGTTGCGCAGATACCGTTCGACCGGGTATTCATCGCTGTAGCCGTAGGCGCCGTGGATCTGAATGGCATCGTCAGCCGCCTCGAAACTGCTGACTGTAGCGTGCCATTTGGCGAGGGTCGTTTCACGGGTGTTGCGGCGTCCCTGATTCTTCATCCACCCGGCGCGGTAAACCAGCAAACGGCTGGTGTCGAGTTTGCGCACCATGTGGCTGATCATGCGTTTCACCAACTGGTGTTCGGCGATCGGGACACCAAAGGTGTGCCGTTCCTTTGCGTAGCGGATGCTGGCTTCCAGGCTCGCCTGGATCAGCCCGGTTGCTCCAGCCGCAACGGTGTAACGACCGTTGTCGAGAGCGGTCATGGCGATCTTGAAACCCTCACCCTCTTCGCCGACCCGGTTGGCAACCGGCACGCGTACATCTTCCAGAATGACGGAGCCAGTATTGCCAGCGCGCACGCCGAGTTTGCCGTGGATTGGATGGCTGCTGAAACCTGGCATTGTGCGTTCAACGATAAAGCACGAGATGCCACGATTGCCTTTCGATGGGTCGGTTTTGGCAAAGACCAGGAAGTTGTCGGCGATGTCCGCCAGACTGATCCAGGTTTTTTCGCCGTTCAGGATGTAATAGTCGCCGTCGCGCCGCGCAGTGGCGAGCATTGCACCCGCATCGGTGCCGCTGTTGGGTTCGGTCAGGCAGTACGCGCCGATTTTCTCACCCTTTGCCTGCGGGATAAGATATTTCTGCTGTTGCTCTTCCGTTCCCCACTGAAACAGCGTCAACGAATTCAGTCCGGTGTGAACACTCATCACTACGCGCAGAAAACTATCGACGCGCTCAAGTTCTTCACACACTACTGCCAGCGCCAGATAGTCCATACCGGCGCCGCCGAGACGTGTCGGCAGGCAGATGCCGAGCAGTCCCAACTTACCCATACGCTTCAGTACCGGTCGGATATGTGGACGAGTTTCCGGTCCTTCCATAGCTGCGCCGCTGCGGTCCCACTCGCGGATGTGCGGTGCAACTTCCTTTTCGGCAAAGTCGCGCACAGTGCGACGCAGCATCTGGTGTTCCTCGGTCAGGAACATATCGTAGTTAGCTGTGAAATCCATTGTTTTCCTCCTGAAGAACCAGGAAACGTTCAACGTTCCAACGTTCGACGTTCAACGTTCAACGTTCCAGCATTCCAGCGTTCCAGCGTTCCAACGTTCAACGTTCAACCAACCCAATCCTGCCTCATACCTTTGCTGGCGCCACGTTCCCCGCTTCCAGAATGGCACGGCGCACATCGACGCGGAGCAGCAGCGCCATACCAGCGATAAAGAAGACCATGAGCAGCAGAATCGCCACTCGATAACTACCGGTAAACTGCAAAGCCAGACCAAACACCAGCGGACCGAGCCAGCTAGTTCCACGTTCACTGACTTCATACAGGCTGAAGTACTCCGATTCCTGTCCGGGTGGGATCATCTGCGAGAAGAGCGAGCGACTGATCGCCTGGCTCCCGCCCAGAACGATTGCAATGGCTGCTGCCAGGAGGTAGAACTGCGTCGGATTGCCCGGTTGTACCCAGCCGTATGCAGCAATGATGACCGATGTCCAGATTACCAGGCTGACCAGGATGGCGCGAGTTGCGCCCAGCCACCCGGCGATGCGCCCGAATGCGAGGGCGCCAACGAAAGCAACAAACTGTACCATCAGGATGGCGGAAATGAGCGTTGACTGCTCCAGTTTCAACTCTTCGGCGCCGAACTGCGACGCAAGCGCAATCACTGTCTGGATACCGTCGTTGTAAAGCAGATACGCGCCAAGGAATAAGAGGGTTTGCGGGTAATTGCGCGCTTTTTTGAGCGTTTCCCACAACTGTTTGAAACCGATCGTCAGATAATGCTCCCCTGGCGGAATACGCTTGATCGGATCGCGTCGGCGCAGCGCCAGCAGCGGAATGATCGTAAAGATCGCCCACCACATACCGGCGGACGTCATGCTGATACGCACGGCGTGCTCAGACGAAACGCCGAGGGCTTCAGCATTCTGGAAGAGCAGCAAATTGGCAACGAGCAGCAATCCGCCACCGAGATACCCTAGCGCCCATCCCTGCGACGATACTGTATCGCGCCGGTCTGGACTGGCAATCTCCGGCAGAAAGGCGTTGTAAAACACGATCGATGCGCCAAAACTCAGGTTGGCGATCAGGAACAGTATGCCGCCGAACAGGTAATTCCCGCCATCGAGAAAATAGAGCAGCATCGTTGCAATCGCGCCGGCGTAGGCGAATACCCCCAGCAGATGCTTTTTCAGGTGCGTGTAATCGACGATTGCACCAAGCACCGGCAAAAAGAGCACCTGCAACAAGACCGAGAGCGACACCATGTAGGGGAAGAATGCCCCGGCTGCAACCGGGATGCCCAGCGGGTAGACAAACCCGTCTGCATCGGCGGCACGGCGGGTCACTGCCGTCAGATACGGACCAAGGAAAACGGTGACGACGGTGGTTGAAAAGGCGGAGTTTGCCCAATCGTAGAAATACCAGCTAACCTGTTCCCGACGATCATCGATGGCAGCGGCACCGGCGCTGCGGGCGATCTCGACGCTCATGCACTCCTCTCTTCACTGCTCAACTGTTCGTTATTGACCACGCCACGTCGCCTGGCGTTTCTCGAGAAACGCCGTCGTTCCCTCTTTTGCGTCTTCAGTTACCGCAATCGCGCCAAACAGCGCCGCCTCGTACATGCACCCCTCCGACAGCGGCATATCCAGACCGCGATTGATCGCGTGCTTGATGGCTGCAATCGCCAGTGGCGCCTTCGACGCGATCTTCATTGCCAGCGCGCGTGTCTCTTCCATCAACATAGCTGCCAGCACAACCCGTTGCACCAGACCGAGGCGCAAGGCTTCTTCGGCGCTGATCATATCACCGGTCATACAGATCAGGTGTGCGGCTGCCGATCCTATCAGGCGCGGCAGGCGTTGCGTGCCACCCCATCCGGGAATGATACCCAGATTGATCTCCGGTTGACCGAATTTCGCTGTATCAGCGGCAATGCGGATATCGCAGTTCATGGCAAGTTCCAACCCGCCACCGAGCGCAAACCCATTGATCGCCGCAATGATCGGCTTTCCGATCTGTCGCATCAGCAAGCCGAGATGGTGTGCACCTTCGCTGAACCGTCGCGCCGCATCGGCACTGGCGAGGACCTGAATCTCGGTGATGTCGGCGCCTGCGGCAAAAGCACGGTCGCCAGCGCCGGTGATGATCGCAACACGCTGGGACGCATCACCGTCGAACGCGCGGAGCGCAGCGTCGATCTCAGCGATCGTCGCCTGATTGAGTGCATTGCGTACACGCTCGCGGTTGATCGTGATCATCGTCAGCGGACCTTCGATAGACACCAGGATGTTTTCAAAAGTCATCGGAATTCCTCCTGCTGTGGTTCTGACTGTTGCGTACCCTGACTCTCGGAGGCTGGCGCTGTCTTCACCTTCGCTACGAGACGCTGCGCGCACTGGAGGTTTGTGCGACTTGCCTGCCTTTGTTTCCGCATGGGGAACGTGAGTATTATAGCAGGATCGACGGAGCCGGATTGAGCGATTACCTTAACGCTTTTGTGGATGTTCACCATGGCGCGGTATACTGATATGGGATTCTGCACGTGTACGAACACCAGAGGAACTGTCCTATGCACATTGCAGGAAGCAGCGCATTGGTGACCGGCGGCGCATCGGGGTTGGGTGCGGGGGTGGTGCGTCATCTCGTTAACCTCGGTGCGAAAGTAACGATTGTGGACATAAACCATCAAGCAGGTATGGCACTGGCGCAGGAACTCGGCGCACAGGCGCAGTTCATTGCCGCTGATGTTGCTGATGCCGAACAGATGCGGTCAGCGGTCGAAGCAGCGGCAGCAGTCGGCGACCTGCGGATTCTGGTCTGCTGTGCCGGGATTGCCACTGCAGAGCGCACACTGGGCAAAGAAGGACCGCTGCCGCTTGAACGCTTCACGCGCGTCGTTGCGGTCAATCTGACCGGTACGTTCAACGCGGTACGTCTGGCGGCGGCGGTCATGGCCGGCAACACACCCAACGACGACGGTGAACGCGGGGTTGTGGTATGCACCGCATCGATTGCAGCATTCGAAGGACAGATCGGGCAGGCAGCATACAGCGCATCGAAGGCAGGCGTCGTCGGCATGACGCTGCCGCTGGCGCGTGAACTGGCGCGCTACGGTATTCGCGTGGTCAGCATTGCTCCCGGAACCTTCGATACCCAGATGCTGGCAGGATTACCGGAGGCAGCGATTACGGCGCTGGTGCAACAGGTTCCTTTCCCTTCACGCCTGGGCAGACCCGCCGAGTTTGCTGCACTGGTGCAACACATTGTCGAGAATCCGATGCTGAACGGCACGACAATCCGCCTGGACGGGGCGTTGCGGATGGGTCCGCGGTGAGGAATGTCGGGAAACAGGAATGAACCATAGACCGGGTAGGGGCTTCATCAATGGAGCGCCCCAACGCTCTGTTTGCGCCTGGTGTGAACGTTTATTCCTGACACACCGCACCGTGCATACCAGGTGCGAGAGAGCCTCCAAATAATCTACACTGGCTCTCTTATGATGCAGGGATCTGTTTCAGCATATAGATACTCAGGAGACTCCCGCCGCTAGCGGGGGCGGGTTGGGGTGGAGGTCTCCCACACTGCGTCAACCCGCCAGCGGCGTGCTGGTGAGACGCCTGGTCGCACACAGCACGCTGATGCCACCTGAACGATGCTCATCTTTGAGCAAGAGGTGATATGACGCTTGCGTTATCTCTGCCGAAGCGCGCCAGGGCAATCTCCTTCGTTCGTAACTGATTGGAGAGCGGACGCCTGGCTTCCGAACGCCAGACAATGCGGCATATGCATTCCTGTGTGCTTGATCGCCATAGGGAGGCAAAACGGGTAGGCAAAGGCACTGCCTTCGCCTACCCGCCGGGATAGTTTGGTCAGGCTCCAACGTTCATAACAGCCTCCAGGACGGTACCGTCCTGGTTGCCTGGGCGATTCGTTGAGTGCCAGCAATATGAATAATTTTGTAGTATCATGGAGGGCGTGATGCAATCACATGATCAAGCATCTCCGCCTTCACAGATACTGTTCATGCCCATACTTTTTTCAGTTGGCGAGATAATGCGCGTTTATGCGCATGCTTTCGGAGGGATTGGTCAACCGCTGAGCGTGACGAATGGCAGTGGAACATCAGATTTGAGCCGCAAAGTTTGTGGAATAGTAAGATAGTGCGGCGAAGTGATGGTGGACATGCGTCTGCAGTTGTCGATGGGCGTCGCTGGTATCACGAACAGCATGCAGGAAGCGATTGTCAAACTCATCGCAAACGCTCCATGCGATGATGACACAGGCAACGCAACGATACCAGCAATAGTGACTTGAGCGAAGGTGGAGGCGAAGGGTCTGCCTTCGTCCCCCGGCAGATATCATTTTCGAGATGGATTTGTCATTCTTGTGACCGGTCTCAGTTGGCAACGACGACCTAAAGCGGATATGGATCGGCGAGCAACACACAGACGACGTCGCAACGTCGATCTTCTGCGACGTCTCAGGCAACGACTGACCGGAATGCGTCGTGCGAACCGTCGCTTGCGCAACGAGATTGCCGAATACAGACGCCACGATCAAGAACTTCGTTTCCAGGCGAAACTTCTGGCGAATGTCAGCCAGGCGGTGCTTGCCACCGACACATCTGGCTGCATCACCTACTGGAGTTCGTCTGCCGAGCGAATGTTCGGTTGGAGTGCCGCCGAGATGATCGGTGCAATCGGGTTTGATCTGGTGGCCGATCCCCCGGATCTCGCTCTCATTAGTGCGATGCGTGCAGCGATTGACGCTGGCAAACCTTGGGAAAGTGAGTTCATGCTGGAACGCCGCGATGGAACGATTTTTCCTGCATATGCCACGATTTCTCCGATCTTCGATGAGCATCATCGGCGCATTGGTGCGGTTGGTGTAGTCAACGACATCACCGAGCGAAAACGTGATCAGCAGGCGCTGGCGGAAGCCAATATCCGCCTTCAGGCAGCAAACGCCGATTTGCAGTTGAGCTATGATCTGTTGTACACAATTGTTGACAATCTGGACGATGCGCTGGCATTGATCGATAGTCAGCGCATTATTCAAGTGGTCAATCGTCAATTTGCGCACCTGATCGAGATGCCGCCGGAGCGTCTTCCCGGCGCATTGTGTGATGATGTGTGCCCGGTGGTTGCGCCGATCGTCACCCGCACGCTGAGCAGTGGCGTGAAGTCGTTCGAGCGTGTTACCCATCCGCATCCATCGGGCGAGGTAATAACGCTGGATGTGTACGGTATTCCGCTGCGCGATACGAGTGGCGCGCAGCGTGTGGTGCTGCGCCTGGTTGATGTGACCGAGCGCCTGCAACTCGAAGCGATCATGCGGCAGAACGAACGCCTGGCGGCGAGTAGTCGCCTCGCAGCAGCAGTTGCGCATGAGATCAACACGCCGTTACAGTCCATCCAGAATTATCTCTATCTGTTGCGCTCATCTTCGGTCGAGCAATCGACAGCGTTTCTCGATCTGGCGAGCAGTGAGATCACGCGCGTCTCGACGTTGTTGCGTCGCCTGCTCGATCTGCACCGTCCCGGTGATCGTTCGTTCGAGTTAATCGATAGCAATGCGATTATCGAACGGGTTGTCTTGTTGCTGGGAGGCGCCCTGCGCGGGTGTGGCATTCGCGTTGAACAGGAACTGGCGCCCGATCTGCCACAGTTTTTAGGGCAGCGCGATGCCCTGATACAGGTGTTGCTCAACCTGCTGCTGAATGCGATCGACGCAATGCCGTGTGGCGGCACCCTGCGCATTGTGACACGGCGGGCACTTGAAGTCATCGACCAATCCGCACGCTGGTGCGTGCAGATTATCGTCACAGATAACGGTCCCGGAATCGCATTCGACCTGCAGGAACGCATTTTTGACCCGTTCTTTACGACAAAGCCGCACGGGTCGGGTTTGGGGCTGACGGTCAGCCGTCAACTTGTCGAACAGCACGGCGGATCGCTGCGTGTGCGGAGCACTCCCGGCAGTGGCGCCACATTTATTGTCTCGCTGCCGGTTGCAGAGGAGGCATGAACTCTCCGCCCCCAGAGTATGCCATGCTCATCACAACGCCGGAAAAAGAGGTTCTCAAGGGATAGCATCATGGCTCGCTGGCATGGTCGGGTTCTCCTGGTTGAAGATGACCACGCTGCACTGACGTCACTGCGACGTATTCTGGAAGGCGCCGGTTACCACGTCACTGCCGTGACCGATGGCGAAACTGCCTGTCGATATCTTGAGATGGGGGAGCCCGGCGGGTACGATGTTGTGCTCACCGATCTGCGCATGGCAAAGGTGGATGGTCTCGCCGTGCTGCGTGCAGCGCGCCGTCTCCCCGATCCGCCCGAAGTGGTTCTGTTGACAGGTTACGGCACGCTGGGGACGGCGATTGAAGCATTCCGCGCCGGGATCTATGATTACCTGCTCAAACCGTGCAAACCGGAAGAACTGCTCGATGCTATCGCAGGTGCATTGCATCGTCGGTACGATCACGCCCTGCAAGTCACCGCGTTGCGCGATCAGGCGCGGCATGCCGTCCGCGATCTGGATGAACAGAGTATTGTCGAGCAGGTACGCTATCTGCGCGTGGGTGACCTGCTGATTGATCGCTTTAATCGGCGGGTGGTATTCCGCAACCGGGTCATTCAGGTGACCCCGACTGAATATGAGTTGTTGCACTGCCTGGCAGAGGCGCGCGGTCGAACGCTGTCGTTCCGCGAGATTGTGCAACGCACATACAGTTATGCACACGTTACGACCGATGATCATGCACATCAGATGCTCAAGACCCACATCCACAACCTGCGCCATAAGATCGATCCGGCATATATCGTAAATGTTCGTGGGGTCGGGTATCGATTGATCGATCCACGCTTTTTTCGCAGTAGCCTGTAACCGTTCGCACTGGTGAACGATCATCGTGAGAGGACAGAAACGTTATCCTTATACTCTGGTGTGCAGGTCATGATATACTTGTATGATGTCGTCTCTTCTGCCAGTATGGTAGAGAGGAGTATGGTAGAGAGGCTGGTTGCCAGCGATCATTGTCCGACGAGTTCGAACCGGGTTCCCGGCGCGCAACAATGAGAGGTGTACGTGCCGCGTGTCATTCGTCCCGATGATTGGGATCGCCTGTTTGCTCCAAATGCCCCGAAACGTGGCGGTCCGCTACGCGCGCTGGTAAACCTGCTGTTGTTTGCATTCTTGATCGGAGCGTTGATCACCGGCGGCGCCTGGCTCGTCAGTGAGCGGCAGCAGCAGGCGGAACGCTTCGCAGCGACCGCAACCGCATTTGTCGAGACGGTTGTTCCACAGCGAACCAGCATTGCCGCTGTAACCCAAACAGTCGAATCTCAGGGAACGGCAACCCGGATTGCATTACGCACGGCGACAGCGCAGGCAGCGGTCGCTCCGGGTGCTACGCTCGAAGCGGGTATCGGGAGTGGTGAAGTTGTTCGAGGCGGCAACCTGCGTCGTGAACCGCGTGTGGCGCCTGAAACCGTTGTCGGTCTGATCTATCCGGGTGATAAAATTACGTTCCTGGAGCGAAGGGTTGTTGATGGACAGACGTGGTTTCGGATTCGCATCGATCAACCGGCAACCGACCGCGTGGATGACGGTGTGCCTTCTGGAACAGAAGGCTGGGCTTCGGCGCTGCTGCTCTCGACGCCTCCCTGACCTGAGCGTGCTGCCTGTTCTCTCCTGTTCAACATTTTACCCGTCGTCTGCATCACACGGGAGATCTCATCGTGACATTTGAAACCAGACCGACAGTAACGCTTGGATGTGTCCTGAACGATCCTCGCTTTATCTTCTGGTCCATTCTGCGCCACGGAATACGGTCGCAGGCAGCAGACCATGGGATTGCTGTCATCGATCAGGCCAGCGGCTCAGTCGAGGTGCAGGTTGAAATGGTCGCCGATCTGCTGCGGCGCCGGGTGCATGCGCTGATCCTGGGATCAGCGCACGAAACGCGCGCATTTGCCCAGCATCTCGAACTGGCGCGTCTGGCACGTGTGCCGGTGATCGAGGTTAATGGCGGTATTCTCGAAGGATACGTCAGCGCAACCGTTCGTTGCAACGAACGTCAGGGTCTGACACGCATTGCTGAATTGCTCGTGGCGCACCTGGGCGATCACATGCGCATCGCCCTGATCGCCGGTCCTCACAATCGTCGTGCTGCGATCATGGCGGAAGTGCTGCAGCAATGGCCCAGTGTGCGGATTGTAGCGCAGTCGACCGGCGACTGGACACGCGACAGCGGTCGGCTTCTGGTGGAGGAGTGGTTGCGCACGGGGCAATCGATCGATGCCATCTTTGCTGCGAACGATCCAATGGCGCTCGGCGCGGTCGATGCCATCGCAGCGTTCAACCGCACCGGTGACATCGTTGTTGCCGGCTTCGATGGATTACCGGAGGTGCTCCGGGCAATCAACAGCGGTGCTATGCTGGCAACCGTGAACCAGGATCCGCTGTGTATCGGGCAACAGGCGGTTGACACTGCGCTTCAGGCGTTACACGGCGACCCGGTTGATCGGCAGATACTGACACCCGGCGAATTGATTACCCGCGATACAGTAACCGGGTCGGCGCTGCGGGCGCTCGATCTGCTGCCCGGCATCATGCGCGACCTCATCGAGAGCAATGCCGAACGGCAGCGATTGCAGGAAGAGATCATTGCTGCGCAGCGCTCGACTATTCGAGAGTTGTCGACGCCGATTATCCCGATCGACGCGCGTACTCTCATCGTACCGTTGATCGGCGCGATCGATAGTACCCGCGCTGTGCAAATGACTCAGACTATTCTCGAAGCCATCAGTGATCAGCGCGCCGACGATGTCATCATCGACATTACCGGCATTGCGGTGGTTGATACCAGTATCGCCAACCATCTGGTGCAGACAGCGCATGCTGCCAGCCTGCTCGGTGCACACATCACCCTGGCAGGCATGTCGCCAGAGGTTGCGCAGACCATTGTACAGTTAGGAGTCAAACTGGGGCAGTTGACAACCTGCAGCAACCTGCAAACAGCACTGGAGTTTGTGAAGCGGCGGCGCGGTCGGCGATGACCGGGCAGGGCGGCGCTACCCGCCGCTGCTGACGTCCCGCTTCATTTGCGCACGACGCGCTTCCTGCTGACGTTCCAGGTATGACAGCACCGCGTAGGCTTCGGAGATGTCCTCGATGCTGACCAGCCCCAGATAGACTTCACCCTCGTACACAGCAACGACGCGGGCTCCCTCCGCACTCATCACCTGACGTACCTCGTCGAGGGTCGCACTCGCCGGGACACGCACAAACTCACGCTGCATAATGCCAGTGACGTACAGGTCACGCGTGTCGCTTGCCAGCGCCTGCAGCACATCGTTGCGAGTTACAATGCCGACCAGTCGACTGCCCTGCGTGACCGCGAAATCCGGTTGATAACTGGTCAGAATGTAATCGACCACTTTGCTCACCCGGTCGCCGATGTCGAGCGTCAGGGCATGACGGTTGTATGCATCACCGACGCGCATCGTGTCCAGCATGGTGCGCGCCTGTCCTTCGGCATTCTCCTGACCGGCGCCGAGAAAGATGAACACTGCAACGAGCGCAAGCAGAAAATTGCCGCTGATGATACCTAGGATGCCAAGCACAATTGCAATACTCTGACCAAGGAACGTCGCAATCCGTGTGGCACGCCGAAAGCCAATGATCATCGCCAGCACGGAGCGTAGAATGCGACCGCCATCGAGCGGAAAGGCGGGGATCAAATTGAAGAGCACCAGCATCACATTGGCTTGCAGTAACCAGAACGTCAATCCCTGGATCGATGGCGCCGGAAATGCGCCGCGCCCGATTTCCAGCGTATCGAGGTCAAAAATGCCGAATACCAGTGCCGTTCCGGTCACCAGCAGCAGCACAGCGGCAATAATCACATTCACCAGCGGGCCGGCTGCGGCGATCACGAGTTCGTGCCACGCCTTCGAGGGATTGCGCCCCAGCAGCGCCAGACCGCCGAGCGGCAGGAGAATAATCTTGCGCACCGGAATACCAAATGCACGCGCAGCGATGCCGTGCCCCAGTTCGTGCAGCGTGACACAGAGAAAGAGCAGCAGGATCAACAATGCCCCAAACGCCGCCCCTACCGCGCCATACGATACACCGCCAGCAACTGCGCCGAGAATGACGATCAGAAAGAAAGTTACATGTATCTCGATATCGATGCCGGCAACCTGCGCAATGCGAAACGACCAGCCCATATATTTCTCCTTGGAGCCTATTCGAATAACCCATAGAGGGTCTATTTGACGGGTAGGCGAAGGTGTTGTCTTCATCTACCCCGGCAAGATTTTTTCCGGATAAGGCTCTTAGATTGATTGCTCGCTATCTTAGCATATCACGCCAAACAGCAACCAGTTTCTTGCGTCTACAGCCTAGACTATTCTTCAAACCCTACGTTATGATACCAGATTCGGATCGATAACATACGACCACCAGTTGTTGCTGACCCCGAATGTCTCCCCGCTGACGCATGGCAGGTGGCTGAGCCACCACAGATGGTGCAGGCGCATATCCCCGCCGCCCCATTCGCGGCAATCAACCCAACGTGCGCGACCAGGCAATTCGGGAAAGGTCAGCCAGTCGTCGCAGTAACTGATCACCGGTCGCGGATTGCCCCAATCGTAGTCACGTTCGGAGTTGGGCGCGAAGTGCACATTCCCGCAATGTGCTTGATCGGGATGGGTCTGATCGTAGCGTGTAAACAGATCCCACAGGTTCTGTTGCGGCGGATGCGCGGCAAAGACGCGCCTCATAATCGATTCGACGCGATGCCCGAAGTTTTCCAGCATACAATCAACACCGCGCTCATAGTTGAACGCCATGATCACAAACCTGCCAGAACAATGCCCGGTTTCCGGCACCGGCGGAGAATTGCACCAGAACGCATTACGACCGACCATGGTCGATTCATAGTCGCCGGCATACGGGAAGGAGAAGAACCATACCTCGTCGAACTCGCCGCGTTCGTAGCGTCCAATCAGATCAAATACCCTGACCTGCGCCACATAGTCGATCCGGTCAGGTTCATGCATCCGGCGCGACCGCCACGCAGCTACATAACTTTCACCGGTGTAGCGGAAGCCGTCAATTTTGGGCGGAAACCAGTCGGCATCGATGCGTTCGACGATCCGATACCGCACATACCCGCCACTCGCGTATTCCAGATCGGCAATATACTGTCGTGCCAGACAGTCGGGATCGTTCCATCCGAAAATCTCGGTCAGGCGTCGCCCGCCTTCGGACGGAACCGGGGGGTTGTGAACGATCATGAGGACGCGCGGGGCTACTGGCTCGACTGGTGATGCTACTGCGCGCGCCGCAGAAAAGGGGTGAGAAGCGGCAGATTGAAGCGCCAGCGCGCGGTTGAGGAAACGGCGGAGAAAATCGATCATCCGTCAATCATTATCGCCAGCGATCACAATCTGCGAACGGATTCCCAGGGCAGCGAGTTGTTGCAGACAGATAACGATATACTTTGCAGCAATGCGCCGTTCTTCTGCAGTCGTGTCGAGCATCGGGTCATAGCCGGTCAACTGCGATTTCACAAAGAGTCCGTCGAGGATTTCCTGCTCATTGGGAGTGAGTGCATCCATTTCAGCTACTTTCTGGTCGGTTGCAGAGGCGCACCTGAAGATAGCGCCACATTGCCCGAACATGGCATTACTTGCAGCGCGACCCTTACTATCGCATATCGGTACGCTCTTATAGTACCACAGTTTTATCTTCCATGCCTGACAGAACTGCCAGAAAACCAGAGATTGCGTCACACCTTATCGAGCGTTGTCAGGCGGAAGATTGTCGTATGGTGGTAGGTATCGCCCGGTCGCAGGACCGTCGATGGGAAGTGCGGATGATGCGGCGAATCGGGAAAGTGCTGGGTTTCCAGGCAGAGCGCGGCATACTTCGTGAATACATGCCCGTTGCGTCCGGTCATTGTTCCATCGAGCGAGTTGCCAGTGTACAGATGGATGCCAGGTTGCGTGGTCATAACATCGAGCACACGACCGCTGACGGGATCAACCAGGCGCGCTGCGGGGCGCAGTTCACCGGCGACCCCATCGATCACCCAGGTATGATCGTATCCGCCAAGCCCGTTGCGGATCTGCTCATCGTCGGTATCGAGGCGGGCGCCAATCGCCATCGGCGTGGTAAAATCCATAACGGTACCGTGCACGGCGCGGATTTCGCCGGTTGGAATGAGCGTAGCGTCGACCGGAAGGAAGAAACCGGCAAACAGTTGCAACTCATGACGAAGAATATCCCCTGCGCCCGCAAGATTGAAGTACGCATGGTTCGTCAGGTTGACAATCGTAGCGTGATCGGTGGTTGCGTGGTAATCGATGCGTAATGCGCCATCACCCATCAATGTATAGGTGACGATAACCTTCAGATTCCCCGGATACCCTTCTTCTCCGTCACGACTGACATACGTAAGTTCCAGCGCCGGTTCGTCGCCATCGGCAAGAGGACGCGCTGCCCAGATCACCCGGTCAAACCCGACGCCGCCGCCATGAAGGTGATGAGCGCCATGGTTGCGCGCGAGATGGTAGACCTTTCCGTCGAGTGTGAAGACCCCATTGGCGATCCGATTGGCAAAACGCCCGACGATACTGCCGATGTATGCCGGATTATTCAGATAATGGGGCAGCGTGTCGAAACCAAGAATGACATCGCCGGAACGTCCGTGTTGATCCGGTGCACGCAGCGACACAAGCGTGCTGCCATAGGTGATGATCTGTGCTTCGATGCCATGCGCGCCGTGTAGCGTGAATCGTTCGACCGTCTGACCGTTGATGACGCCAAAAGGTTCGGCGATCATGCTCATCGGTGTGCTCCTTGTGTGTCTGACAGATTGCGCTATCCCGATGCAAAGAACGATGTTTCTGCGACGTTTTGATTGACATAACAAAATTACCCGTCGAGGTCGTCCAGCAGAACGCGCACTGCCGCTTCGAGTTGCGCATCACGCCCATAGCGCCATTCTCCGAGGCGCAGCGGCACATCAACATCCACCGGCCGACCACGACCTTCTAGGTCTTCGCCTTCTGGCGTCGTGACCCGGAGTTGCGGTAATTTAATCGACGCCCCATCAATAAGCCGCCGCGTGAATGTGCCGATGACCGCGCCGGCCGTCGGGCGTCCGACAACCTTTCCCAGCCCCTGGCGGCGATACGACTCGCTGAAGGTTTCGGTGTTGGAACTTGACGTTTCATTCGTCACCAGAACGGTGGGTTTGTTGAGCACGCGATTACCGAAAATGTGGGACGAGTCGGCAGCGGAGCGATTGCGGAACGTGCTCATCAGCAGACTGCGGCGCATCAGCACATCAAGGATGAACGTCGCCGTGTGACCGCCTGAGTTGAAGCGCACATCGATGACAACCCCTTCCTTGTGATGCGTCTCGACATCGAGATCGGCGAGAAACTGCTGATAAGCGTCGTAATTCATCTTGCGAATGTGGACATATCCGAGGCGTCCATTGCTTGCCTGGTGAACGATCTGTTCATTATCGAGCACCCATGCCCGGCAGCAGAGCCAGTCGTACTGATCCGCTGAAACCGGGCGCACTTCAACATCGCGTTGCGATCCCCCCGGATCGACAATGCGCAGAACGACGCGCCGACCCGCAGTTCGTTGGAGCAGCGCATCGAGCGATATATCGCGCGTCAGTGCAACGCCATTGACTGCCAGAATGACATCACCGGGTTGAAGCGCGCCATTGTGTGCTACTGCCGCAGGACTGTCGGGGATGACTCTGGCAATGCGCAGGCGTCCACTTCGCAGATATTCGACCGGATCGAGCGTGATGCCGAGATAGCCGTCCTGTCCGCCGGCGCCGCTCGCTGTTAAGCCGGTGTGCGAGGAACGCAGTTCGCCGATCATCAAATTGATAAGGAGATAGAGTTCGGCGGTAGTATGCGCCCCCTGGATCAGCGGCGCATACTGATCGTGAATCGCATGCCAATCGACGCCGCGAAAATGTTCATCGTAGAAATAGTCGCGCAGCAAGCGCCAGCACTCCTCGAAAATCTGACGTTTTTCCTGTGCAAAATCGATCACTACTTCCGCCGAAATCGAGAGGGTTGTCTGGTCGCCTTTGGGGAATTTGCGCACAGCAATGGTTCCGCCATCGAGGAAGCAGATGCTTTTGCCATCGGGAGCGAACCAGGCGTGCGATTTCAGCCCGGACGTATTGGTCAACTGTCGCGGACCCTGATCGGCGCGCGCTTCGTCGAGCGGCAAAGTCCAGAGATTTTGTCGCCCGGCAACCGTTGCATGACAGATCAGATCGCGCCCGTCGGGACTGATGCACAGCGCAGTTGCGTCCATTTGCGGCGGTGTCAACAGGCGCAATCGTCGCTCGATGCCACTGAAGATGATCCTGATTTCTTTGAGAGACTGGGGGGCTCTGAGCGTCTTCTCTCCCTCCTCGTGTTCTGGCGTTGCTTCGGGATGTGTGTCGGGTTCGATGACGGGAAAACCCGGATATGGTTCGCGATCCGCATCGGTATGGCGTTTATGGTCGGGAACTTGCGCAGAATGACGCAAGGCGCCTTCGCTCTTGCGCGTGCTGCTCTGAGCTGCCTCAAACAACCGCTCGAATTCAGCCTCGCGAAAGACGGGTGGTTGGGGTTGCAGATCGACGCGCGCAATCTGCGACTCGGCACGGTACTGTCCGGTCGTGAACACAATGAAGCGACCATCCGGCGACCAGAGTGGTCCTGCTGCCTGAAGGTTGCTGAGGAACGAAATCTGATGCGCCTGTTCCTCGTCGATGCGCTGCACATAGAGATTGCTGAAGAAGCGATGGTCCTGGGCGCAGAATGCCAGCCATCGACTATCAGGCGACCATGAGAACGATGCGCCAAACACAAAGTGTGCCCGGATGAACGCGCGGTCAGCACCGCTGACAACATCGATCAATCGAATCTCATCGTCCCCGCAGACATAGGCGATCCAGCGTCCATCCGGCGAGAAGCAGGGTGAGCCTTTGCGCTTTGGTCCGTGTGTCAGGCGTGTTTCGCTGTGGGTAAGAAAGTCGTAGCGATATACCTCCTCATCGCCGTGACGGTCAGAGACATACACCAGACTGCGGCTATCGGGCGACCAGGAAATATCGCTATCGCGGAACGCCGTCTGAGAGACGCGGTATGACGGTCCTTGGCGTGAATCACGCTCATATTCTTTGTCGGCGAAATCGGCAAAAATCTTGCCGCGCACGGTGAACGCAATTTTTTTTCCATCGGGCGCGAGCGCCAGTTCCTGCACATCGCGTGTATACGTCTGCACCCGCACCGGCGTTAGTTTCGTGTCCTGCCGCACGATAATCGGGATCGGCGCCATGTCTCCGGAGGCGAGATCGAGGGTCCAGATGCCAAAATCGCGCTCGAATGCGAGCGTAGCGCCGTCAGCGCTGATCGAGGGCCAGAGCAAACGACCGTCCCTAAACGATGTGACACGCTCGGCGACACCTCCATCGCGTGGTACAACCCATATATTCTCGACCCCGTCACGATCGGAAACGAAGTAGATCATGCGACTGTCGGGCGTCCACAGTGGGCAATAGTTCAATCCGGGCGCATCACTCAACTTCCGGAAATCGTCGGCATCCGGCGCATTCGATGCCAGCCAGAGTTCCGCTCCGCCATACGGGTTTGGTCCGCGTCGCCACCATGGATCGCGCAGCAGGCTGAACGCAATCCAGCAACCACACGGTGAAACGGCCACTGTGCCGAGGCGCTCATATGGTTGTGCGATCCAGCAGATCGGTGTGCCGCCCGAAATGGCAACCCGATAGATCGCTGTTCCCTGACGCTCACGCTGCGAGGTGAAATAGATGGCATCGCCATCGGGCGACCAGCACTCAACAGCGCTTTGGGTGTCGTGGTACGTCAATCGACGGATTTCACCGCCGTTGAGTGGCACAACATACACATCTCCCTGACCGGTTCGTGTCGAGGTACAGGCAATTGCCGCGCCATCGGGCGACCAGCGAGGTAGCATATGACCGGCAGGATGGGCAGTCAACCGTTCGGCGCGGCCACCGTCGGTAGCCACAAGCCAGATATCGCCTGCGTACACAAAAGCGATCCGACTTCCCGTGGGATCGATAGAGGGCGCGCGAAGATAGGGACGTGCAGAATACTGTTCGATCACAGGGCCATCCCTTTCCTGTTACAGCGCGTCGTACAGGTCAGATTATAGAGGTGAGTGGCCTTCAAGGCAAGCAGGGCATTCCACAGCCTCCCCGCGTGTGTCGAATGAAGCCTGTTCGCCAGATCCGGAGCCGGTTCTCGAAACAATCCGCCTGCCTGAACCCGACGACGGTAAGGAAGGTCTCGCCCAAGAGGATGATGGAACCTTTGAGCAATGTGATTCGTCTCATACCAGGATCGGATAACCAATGCTTGTCGCCAGAGAGGACGGCACGAACGTTTGAGCAGCGATGCGTTTTCCGCAGTTGCGAAGCACGACGCATTGTTCTGTCTACCTCTGTGACCCTTACTGGCAGGCTGGGTGTCGAAAGCGTCCGCGATTGCGCATCGATACTGTCTGAGATGTGCATCGTACATATTTTCTGCCCGCTCTTACATCGTCAAGGATTGAGGACGTGTCTCGTCGTTTTGTCCTCTCAGAGTGCCGGAGTGTTTTGAACCGGGCATGCGTCTCCTTTCACAGTTATGTGAGCGACATCTGGTTTCTTTCGGGTTGCGGGCATCTCAGGTCGGTGTCATTGCAAATCGATGGCGAAGACGATACTATATGCTATGAAACACCACGTAAGAATATCAGCCCTATCTCTGGCAACGCCGGCGTCATTGTTGCGCTTTCCCGCATTGTAGCTCCAGGAAATCAATGCCACCCTATCGCGACGCTTGCCCTACCCGGCGTCGTGAGGTTCGATACGTGAAAGGTTTACATATGCAGCGAGTATGGTTTCTGGTTCTCGTGGCGGTGCTGATTGCAGCATGCGGCGCGCCACAGCCATCAGGTGTTGCGACGCCGGTATCTCCGGGCGTAACACCGCCAGCCGGTCAGAACGGGACAGTCACGATCTCCTTTGCGGTATGGGAGTATGAGCGCAACGTCTACCAACCGCTGGCAGATCGGTTTATGTCCGAAAATCCTGACATTAAGGTAATCCTGGTACCGCTTGATGATATTATGATGTTCGAACCAGGCAATAACGAACCTGCCGGACCGCTCGACTATTTGCGTCGGGTTGTTTCGGCTGCCGATACTGCTTCCGCATTTGCAGCAACCCAGGAGTCATTCGGCACGCCTTTACTCTTCGACCTGAAACCGCTGATGGATGCCGACGCGACCTTTCAGCGCGACGATTTCTTTCCCGGTGCTCTGGAGCGCTATACAGCAAAGGGTGGCGTCTGGGCGCTACCACGTTTCTACAACGTGCCGCTTATGGTCTATAACCGCACCCTGTTTCAGACTGCCGGTTTGCCCGAGCCACGTCCTGGATGGACGTGGGAAGAGATACTGGCTGCTGCCGAGCGATTGACCGAGCGCAGCGGAACGGCGAATCTTACCTATGGTTTTATGGAACCGAGCGGGGGTATGCTGCCATTGGTCGGGTTACTCAGCGCCCAGGGTGTCGATGTACTGAACGCAGCGCCGATGGAAACCGATCTGACAATGCCGGAATACGTTGCCGTTATCGAGCGTTTGCTTGATCTGTACCGTCGTGGAGTGCTTATCGAGCCCTACACACGCACCGGTCCCGCAGATGATCCGACCCGTCTGATACGTGAGGGCAAGGTGGCGATCTGGAGCGATATGACCTACATCAGCAGCGATGACGGCGCGCAGTGGACGCCGGATTTCCCGGTAGGGCGCGCCCCTTTTCCGGCTACTGAGATGATATCGTTCATGACATATAGTGAAGGGTTTATCATCAGCGGCGGCACAGCCCATCCGGAAGCCGCCTGGCGCTGGATCGAATGGCTCTCACGCCAGACGACCGAGCGCCCGGAATATGAAACGATCGGTCGTATTCCGGCGCGACAATCGGTGGCGCAGCAAACGGATTTCTGGAGCAAACTCGATCCGCAGACCGCCGAGGCGTACCGCTGGGCGCTGGCAAACAGCAAGCCAGTGGCGGAGTCGACATCGGGTTTCGCCATTGTGAGTGCGCTAAATCAGGCGATGCAGACTGTTATCAGCGATCCGAAGGTCAATGTGCGTGAGGCGCTGGCTGAAGCGCAGCGGCAGATGCAGGAATCGATTGCTCAACAGGAACTGACGCCAACGCCGAAACCCAACCTCAACCCGGTGGTGGTGGCGACGCCCGAGCCGCAGGAGGCGCCGGTCGGAGCAACAACCATTACCTTCAATATGTACGGCTACAATCCAGCCGAGATTCGGCGGATTGTGCGCGTCTTTCGCGAACAGCGTCCTGATATCTTCGTCCAATTGCAACCGTTCGAGTGGACGCCGGATATGCAGGAAGTGACTGCTGCAATGCTGGCACAGAGCAGCGACTGCTTCACCTGGAGCGGTCCACTCCGGAGCGACGATTACCCTGCACTACTCGACCTGCGCCCCTTGATTGACGCCGATCCCGCCTTTCCACGTGATGATTTTCTGCCAGCATTGTTAGAGTACTATAGCAATAACGGGCGGTTGTACGGTCTCCCTTACGCAGTCAGTATGCGGGTGCTATCGTACAACCCCGCCGCGTTCGAAGCTGCCGGAGTGCAACCGCCGCGCGCCGACTGGACGCCGGACGATTTTCTGGCGGCAGCGCAGGCATTGACCAAGGGTTCCGGTGAACAGCAGCAGTGGGGTTATATTCCTCTGGGTGGACCGCAGGCTGATCTCCTTTTCTTCGTGGGGCAGTTCGGCGCGAGTCTGATGGTTGGCGAAGGCAAAGATCTGCGTCCCAACTATACCGATCCGCAGACGGTTGCCGCCATTCGCTGGTACCTCGACCTGAGCGCCGTCCACAAGGTGACTCCGCTGTTCAAGTTTCACTACCGACGTGATGATCCCGGCGGTGATGATCGTTCCTTCGAGTTGATCCAGTCAGGTCGGGTTGGTATGTGGCTGGGGTATGGCGAGACATTTAGTGAAAACGTTGCCCTCCTGCCGCCTGAAGGCGGACCGGCGCCGACGGCTGTGCCGTTGAGTCTGGTCGAGCGTGACATCCGGATTGCGCCGTTGCCGGTGGGTAAGACAGGGGCGCCGCTGAATGAGATGTTTGCCCGTGGTTTGTTTATCTCGGCAACCACCCGGCAGGCACAGGCGTGCTGGGAGTGGATCAAGTTTCTCTCCGGCGATACAACAGTGATGTACGGCGATATGCCAGCGCGCCGCTCAATCGCACAGTCCGAGGAATTCCTGAAACAGGTTCCACCGGAGCGTGTCGTGATGTTCGAGGCATTCCGGGCAGCGCTGGCTGTACCGGTACGCACGACAGTCACGAGTAGCGCGAATGCGATCTACAGCCCCTACTCCGACCCATACTGGCTCTTCCAGGCGTTGAGCAACACATTGGAAAAAGGGGCGAATCTCGAGGAGGAACTTGCCACTGCGCAGCGGTTTGCTACAGCATTTGCCGAGTGCATGAACCGCGAAGGCGCAAAGGCAGCACAATGTGCAAAAGAGGTAGACCCCGATTACAATGGGTTCAACATTGAAGAAGAATTGCCCATCCGACCGGCCGGGCATGCGCCGTAGAGGATGCGGACATGTTGCCTGGATGTTGAATACTTCTGTCTTGCGGACAGACTTCGACATCCGGGCAGGAGAGCGCACTACTCACGATAGTCACCTGAATGCTTATCTGTATGCGAAGAATGATGCCCTGGATCGGGCTTATCCTGGCAGTGCTGCTCACGGCATGCAGCGCAACTCAGGCGGCGCAGGAGCCGCCGACCCCAACCCCCTTGCCGCCTGACCCGGCGCTCGAGCGACCGACGTACACTGTCCAGCGTGGTGTGATCGAGCGCGTCTTCACCATTACGGCGCGCGCCACGCCGGTTGATATGGTGCGCCTGGCGTTTCGGCGGGATGGTCGCGTGAACACCGTGTCTGTCAGTCGTGGCGATGTGGTGAAAGCAGGAGACGTGCTAGCAGAGTTGCAACAGGAGGAAGCCCTTGATGAACTCCGGCGCGCTGAAGACGATCTGACGCAGGCGCGGCGCGATCTGGAGAGTGCCCGTCTGGCGCGGGAGAAGCGGATCAAGGAGCGTGAACTCGGTGTCGAGCGTGCGCGGCGCGACCTGGAGCGGTTGTTGCCTGGCGGTGAAGCCGACATCTTCAAAGAGTTGCAGGAGCGACTGGAAGCCGCACAACGCGATCTGCGCAACGTGCGCGACGATGCATCGTGGGCGAAAACGTCGGCTGAGGAAGCGCTGCGTGACAGCGCCGAAGCGCTGTCGGACACGCAGAAAGCGTACAGCGTCGCGTACTGGAACTGGGACTGGGTGCAGCGCTACGGCACCGATCCTGAAAATCCGTTTGTCAAAAATGAAGCGGGTGTACTTGTACCCAATCGGTTAACCGACAAACAAAAAGAAGAGTACCGCACAAAGTTGACACAGGCGGAGCGTGCCCTGCGGGATGCCGGGCGCAACCTGGAGCAGGCGCAGCGCGCCCGTGATCGGGTGTTCGAGGACGAGATTGTGCGGGTGCGCGAGGCAGAGAAGAAAGTCGAGGAAGCGCAGCGCGCAATCGATGCCTTGCTTCAGGGGCGGAACAAGGTGATCGAAGATGCGCAACAGGCACTCGAGCAGGCGCAGATTGCCTTGGAGGAAGCGCGCAGCGAAACGCTCAACAGCGCAATCCGCGCAGTGGAGAACGCTGAGCGCGCCCTTGAAAAGGCTCAGCGCCGCGTCGATGACGGACGGGTGATTGCACCACAGGATGGCACTGTTCTGGCAGTTGCTATCGAGCCGGGAGCGCCTGTAACCGCATTCGAGCCAGTTATCGAAATCGCCGATCCATCGAACCTAGAGTTTGCGGCGAATCTCAGCCCGCAACAGATGCGTCTGTTGTCGGAAGGGCAGAGTGTCGAGATTCGTCTGCTATCACGCCCCGATCTGGTAATACCTGGCGTTATTCGTCGTATGCCGGCGCCCTACGGCTCCGGCGGAAGTGGTGCAGTGCAGGATCTTGATACGACTACACGCTTTCAGGTCGTAGATTCCCGTGGTCAGCAGTTCGAGGCTGGCATTACGGTCGCGCGGGTCAGTATCGTGCTGGAGCGCAAGGAAAATGTGCTCTGGCTTCCGCCAGAAGCCATTCGCTCATTCGAGGGCCGCCGTTTCGTCATCGTGCGTGAAGGGGAGCGCGAACGTCGCGTCACGGTACGAGTCGGCATTGAGACCGAAGAGCGCGTCGAAATCCTCGAAGGTCTGAATGAAGGCAATATCGTCGTCGGATCGTAGGTATGCGTCTGATACCGGCAACTCTCTCCGTGCTCACTGCTGCGTTCAAGCGTCTGCGCGCCAATCTTGGATTGACGTTGTGCGCATGGCTGGCAGCCGTCACTGCTGTCGCACTGGCATCTGCCATTCCGACATATGCCGAGGCTGCCAATCTACGCCTGCTGCGGGACGAAATCCGGCAGCAGGAAGAACGTGCAGGGCGGTCGCCTTTTGCGTTGCTGTTCCGCTACGTTGGCGCGTGGAACACGCCGTTGGAATGGGAACGGGTTGCGCCAGCCGATGATTATCTGCGCCGTGAGGGAATACCCGGTCTCGATCTGCCAATCGACAGTTTTGCGCGCCATGCCCGCACCGCGCCGCTGCGTCTGTTTCTTGCCTCTGGAGGCGAAACCATCTTCCTCAGGAATGCACCGCTTGGTTTTATCAGTGGTCTCGATGACCGGTTCCGCATTATCGATGGGCGGATGCCGCAGCCGGCAAGGAACGCCGCCGTGCTGGACGTGATGATCGCGCGCGTATTTGCTGATGAAGCCGGGTTGAACATTGGGGATGCGCTGACGATCATTGCAGGTGGAACGCGCCCGGCAACCTTGCAGGCGCGGGTGGCTGCGATCTGGGAACCGATCAATCAGAATGATCCAGCGTGGTTCTTCCCACCCCAAACGCTGGGCGATGTTATCCTCGTGGCAGAAGAGAGTTTCACCGGTCCCATCGCCAAGGCGCTGCGCAACGAAGTCGATCAGGTGCTCTGGTTCGTGCGGTTGGGCAGCGAAGGGATTACAGGAGCACAGGCGACCCCCTTGTTGAGTCGCATTGAAACGGTGCGCGCCCGTGTTGCTGGCGTTCTTCCTGGCTCACGTCTCGAGCAGGGACCGGCAGAGGCATTGCAGCGATATCAGGTGCGCGTATCCACGCTGACGACGCAACTGTTTGTGTTCATCACACCAATCCTGGCGCTTACCCTGTACTTTGCTGCGTTGATCGCGGCATTGATCGTGCGGCGACAGTCCAGCGAAATCGCCCTGCTCAAGTCGCGCGGTGTCAGGAGTGTTCAGATCCTGGGGATGTATCTGGTCGAATGGTTCATCATCGGTGCGGCGGCACTGGCAGCCGGATTGCCGCTGGGACTGGTGTTTGCCACGGTCATGAGCCGGGTGCGCTCGTTCCTCGATGTGGATTTCTCAGGGTCTGGCGTGCCTCTGGCGCCTGGAGCGCAGAGTCTGACATTTGCGCTGGCTGTCCTGGCAGTGACTGTCGTGGCGGCGCTGGCTCCGGCGCTGGCGGCAACGCGTCGCACTCTGGTAGACGAACAGCAACAGGCAGCGCGTGCTGCGCGCCCTCCCTTCTGGCAACGCGCCTATCTCGATCTTCTCCTCCTCATTCCTGCGGCATACGGCGTCTATCAGCTGCAAACCGGTGGTGGTCTGTTCCGGGGAAGCGCCGATCCATTCAGTAACCCGCTGCTGGTGCTGACACCTGCCCTGATCTGTTTTGCGCTCGGATTGCTGGCTCTTCGTCTCATTCCACTCGTACTGGAGGTACTGGCGCGACTGGCAACGATTCCTGGATGGGTGGCGCCGCTGGTAACCCTGCGCGCACTGGCGCGACAGACCGACAATTACCGGGGTGCGTTGCTGCTGCTTATTCTGACGCTCAGCCTGGCAATGTACAGTTCGACCATGGCTGATGCGTTCGATGGCGCGATGCGCACCGAACTGACCTACCGGGTTGGCGCGATGACACAACTCTTCGAGACCGGTGAGAGCACCGAGCGTATCCAACCCGGTCAGCCCGGTGGACAACTGCAGCAGCCGCGGCGCGATATTCGTGAGGAAGCACGCTTTCTCTTCGTGCCGGTGAGCGAGCATCTCCAGGCGCCGGGTGTGCGTGCGGCGGCGCGTGTCGGTCGCTACGATGCCGTTATGAACATCGGCGCCGGCAACCGGCAGGTGCAACTGGTCGGGATTGACCGCAGCGATTTTCCCAGCGTGATCACACGATTTGATCGTGCCTGGGGCGGCAGCGAGTCACTTGGCGGGTTGATGAACCTACTGGCGCAGCATCCCAATGGTGCGCTGGTCAGCCGCGAACTGCTGGGCAACGGGTTACAGATCGGAGATGCGCTTCCCGTCACACTGCGCATCTACGGCGACCAGCGCGAGGTGCGTTTCCGTATCGTTGCTGCCATCGATCTCTGGCCCGGATTCTACCCGCAGGACGGACCAATCGTGGTTGTCAACCTGAACTACATCTTCGACGAAATGGGTGGGCAGTACCCGTATGATGTCTGGATTACCCGCGATCCGTTGCTTCCGATTGACGAGGTGGTCGCGGGTGTGCGTAGACTGGGCATCCCGGTGGTCGATGCGCTCGATGCGGCGACACTCATAGCCCGCGAGCAGGCGCGTCCGCAGCGGCAGGGGTTATTTGGTGTGCTGACTATCGGCTTTCTGACAGCCAGCGTGCTCACACTGCTTGGATTTCTGGTTGCCGGATTTATCACGGCGCGGCGGCGGGCAATCGAGTTGGGCATGCTGCGAGCGCTTGGGCTGAGCGGCTTCAGGGTGGCAGTGGCGCTCGTGTTGGAGCAACTGTTGTTGATCGGCGTCGGTCTGGTGACCGGAAGTGGTATTGGGGTAGTGGCGGCGCTCCTGATCGTGCCCTTGATGCAGGTGGGTGTGGGTCCGTATTCTGGCGTGCCGCCGTATCCGCCCCGGCTGGCATGGGAAAATATGACCGGCATCTACGCCGCTTTTGGGATAACGCTGACATTCGCACTGCTGGCACTCGGCGTCGCACTGGCGCGTATGCGGTTGTTCCAGGCAGTGAAACTGGGGGATGTGAATTGAATGAGTGTCGAACGTTCAATGTTGTAACGTTCAACCTTCCAACGTTCAACGTGTCAGACAAACAACAGAACAATGAACAATGCCGATCACATCATCCAAGCCAGTGGGCTGGTCAAGATTTATAAAGTTGCCGAACTCGAAGTCGTGGCGCTTCAGGGTTTGGACCTGGAAGTGGCGCGGGGTGAGTTTCTGGCGCTGGTTGGTCCTTCCGGCTCCGGTAAATCCACGCTGCTCAGCCTCATCGGTGGGCTTGATCGTCCTTCTGCTGGGCAACTGATCGTTGACGGACTCGATCTGACCACATTGACGCCGCCACGGTTGAGCGCCTACCGGCGTGATCAGGTTGGGTTTATCTGGCAGCAGACGACACGCAACCTGCTGCCGTATCTGAGCGCACGCGAGAATATCGAACTCCTGATGACCTTCGCAGGCCGTGGTGGACGTGAGCGACGCGCGTGGGCGGATGAGTTGCTGGAAGCGGTTGGAATCGCAGACAAATCTGCGACTCCGGTCACGCAACTATCGGGCGGTCAGCAACAGCGCGTTGCCATCGCCTGCGCTCTGGCGAACCGACCTCGTATCCTGCTCGGTGACGAACCGACCGGTGAAGTAGACTGGGAAACCGCGCAACGGGTGCTGGCGCTGCTCCGTGATCTACGCACACGTTATGGGCTGACGATCGTCCTGGTTACGCACGATCCACGGGTGGCAGAGCAGGCGGATCGGGTCATCGCCATCCGCGATGGGCGTACCAGTACCGAGACGCGTCGCGACAACGGGAGTACGCCGGGTGGTGAAGCACCGGTGACACCTAGTCATCCTGCGCGCGCGCGCGCCGCCGAAGAACTGGTCGTGGTCGATCGCGCCGGTCGCCTGCAAATCCCCGGCGATCAGCGCGCACTTGCCGGGATCGGGCGGCGCGCGCGCATCGAACTGGTGGACGGCGGCGTGCTCATTCGTCCGGTCGAGGACGACCGCATTGCCATTCCATCCGAAGCGCCATCGGCAGATCACGATCACCACTACCTGTACGAAGAGCAGGATTCGGTTGACATCGCCTCATCTGCAACGCCTGAATCACTTATTACTGTCACCGGGGTCACGCGCGTATTCGGCACAGGGTTACGTGCCGTTCATGCTCTGCGTGGCGTCGATCTTGTGGTTGAACGTGGTGCATTCGTTGCGCTCATGGGTCCGAGCGGCAGCGGTAAGACTACGCTGCTGAATATCATCGGCGGTCTGGATCGACCGACAGCCGGGAGCGTGATCGTCGCGGGACGGCGCGTTGATCAGATGCGTTCTGCTGAACTTGCCAGCCTGCGGCGACAGATCGGCTTTGTGTTTCAAAGTTTCGCGTTGCTGCCAACCGCTTCCGCCTTCGAGAATGTTGAGCTGGCGCTGCGACTGGCAGGACGCACGCCGCGCCAGCAGTGGAATGCGCGCGTGCGCCGTGTGCTGGCGGCAGTCGGTCTGACCGATTGGATGGATCATCGCCCCTACGAGTTGAGCGGCGGTCAGCAGCAGCGCGTCGCCCTGGCGCGGGCGCTGGTCACCTATCCGCAGATCATCCTGGCGGATGAGCCAACCGGCGATCTCGACAGTCGCACCGGATGGCGGGTGCTGATGATGCTGCGCACTCTGTGCGATCAGGAAGGGGTGACGCTGATCATGGCAACGCACGACCCGGCGGTGACGGAGTTTGCCACAACGATCTATCATTTACGCGATGGTGCCATTATCGGCTGTGAAAAGAGGAGCGTGGCAACGGCGTAGTCGCCGGGCTTCACCGACGCCGGTTACTTCTCGTTAACCTTTTGTAGCCGAACCATTACACATCGCGTCCACATCACTGCATATACTCGTACCTGTAACGTCCTTCCCTCCGTACCATTCCGAACCACGATCCGTTTTCATATTAATCGTAGCGCAGTCAGTTCTTCGAGCCGGGGAGGTCCTCGTATGCCTGCTCGACCATTGTCGTTGGAAGAACGTCTGGCGGCACGCGGCGTTTCACGTCGTCAATTTCTCAAGTTTTGCGCCGCCATGAGCGCAACGCTTGCGCTCCCAGCCACCTTTACCCCCCGCATTGCGAAGGCGCTGAACATAGCGGAACGTTTGCCGGTCGTCTGGTTGGAGTTTCAGGACTGTGCCGGCAATACCGAATCCTTTCTGCGCGCCGAGTCGCCTGGTGTGGCCGATATTGTGCTGGAGCAGATTAGCCTGGAGTATCACGAAACGATCATGGCGCCAGCCGGTCATCGCGCTGAGCATTCGCTGGACGCAGTGGTTGAACACTACTCTGGCCAGTACATTGCAATCGTCGAAGGCTCGATACCAATCGCCAATGGCGGAGTGTACTGTACTATCAGTGGGCGGACGGCGCTGAGCATTGCACAGCGTGTGTGCTCACAGGCACTGGCAACGATTGCCGTTGGATCGTGCGCCTGGGATGGCGGCTGGCCTGCCGCAAGCCCCAATCCGACCGGTGCAGTCGGTGTGCGTCAGGCAGTCCCCGGTCTCAAGAATCTGATCAACCTGCCCGGTTGTCCGATGAATGTGATCAATCTGACGGCCATTATTGTGCACTATCTGACCTTCAAGCAACTGCCGGCGACCGATGAACAGGGGCGTCCTTTCTTTGCCTACGGGCAGCTCATTCACAACAACTGCGAACGGCGGGGACACTTCGACTCCGGGCGCTTCGTCGAGCGCTGGGGAGATGAAGGGCACCGCCTGGGCTGGTGCCTGTACAAGATGGGGTGCAAAGGTCCGCAAACCTACTCGAACTGTCCTGCAGTTGGATGGAACGGAACCTCCTACTGGCCCATCGGTGCAGGGCACGGGTGTGTTGGATGCATGTCGCCGCGCTTCTGGGACACCATGTCGCCATTCTATGAGCGTTTGCCCAACGTCGAGGGCTTCGGCATCGAGGTTACTGCCGATACGCTGGGTGCGATCGCGGTTGGCGCAGTAGCTGCAGCCGGTGCAATTCATGGTGTCGCAAGCGCGATCCGCGCGCGTCGCCATCCGATCGCAACGCATGATGGTGATGCGGTGCTGGTGGAAGCGGCAGAGCGCGTCACTCAGGTGGTGGGACAGATCGGCAGTCCTTTCAGACAGGCGGAGACGCCGGCTGGTGAGACGGAGAACGTCGTCGCGCCGGAGAAAAGCAGGGACGTTGACGGAGACAGGCCTTCCGCATCGTGATATGACCGAACAAAGAGCGGAGGAAGCGCTATGGCAAAAATCGCCATCGATCCGATCACCCGTATCGAAGGGCATCTGCGTATCGAAGCGCAGATTGAACGGGGCCGTGTCGTCGACGCCTGGAGCAGTTCGACCATGTTCCGCGGCATGGAGATCGTGCTGCGAGGGCGCGATCCGCGCGATGCGTGGGTGTTTGCACAGCGTATCTGTGGCGTTTGCACCACTGTTCACGCGCTTGCATCGGTGCGTGCCGTCGAGCATGCGCTGGATATTCAGATTCCCGACAATGCCCGTCTTGTTCGCAACATTATTGCCGGCGCACAGTATGTGCAGGACCACGTCATTCATTTCTATCATCTGCACGCACTGGATTGGGTCGATATCGTCAGCGCGCTCAAAGCCGATCCAGTCAAGACATCGGAACTGGCGCAGAGCATTTCCGACTGGCCCAAATCATCGCCCGCCTACTTCAAAGGCGTTCAGAGTCGGGTGCAAAAGTTTGTGGACAGCGGGCAACTGGGTATATTTGGCAATGCATACTGGGGCCATCCGGCGTATGCACTGCCGCCTGAAGCCAACCTGATGGCGGTGGCGCACTACTTGGAGGCGTTGGAGTGGCAAAAAGACGTTATCGGAATTCACGCTATTCTGGGCGGTAAGAACCCCCACCCGCAGACATATCTGGTCGGTGGGATGGCGACGCCGCTCGATCCGAACGCGCAGCAGGCGATCAACACCATTCGCATTGCACAGTTGAAGGCACTGGCTGAGCAGGCCCGTGTGTTCGTGAATCAGGTCTATCTTCCCGATATTCTTGCCATCGCATCATTCTACAAAGAATGGGCGGGAGTTGGCGCCGGTGTGGGCAATTATCTCTCCTACGGCGATTTCCCGGCGGCGAAAGACAGCAACGTCGCCAGTTACTGGTTGTCGCGCGGCGTCATTCTCAACAAGAATATCGATGAGAAACCGCTGCCCATGAGTCACGAGAAAGTGACCGAGTACATCACTCATTCCTGGTACCGCTACGGCGAGGGCGATCAGAAGGCGCTGCATCCCTGGAGAGGCGAAACCATCCCCAACTACACCGGTCCTCAACCGCCGTATGAATGGCTCAACACCGACAGCAAGTATTCCTGGCTCAAAACGCCGCGCTACGATGATCAACCAATGGAAGTCGGACCGCTTGCCCGGATGCTCATCGGGTATGCCGCCGGTCAGCAACGCATTCAGGAACTGGTCAACGCCGTGCTCAAACAGCTGGACGTGGGTCCTGCGGCGCTCTTCTCGACCATGGGGCGCACAGCAGCGCGGGCTATTGAAACCGCGCTGATTGCTGAACTGTTGCCGCAATGGATCGACGAACTGGCGGCAAACATGGCGTCTGGCAACCTGGTGGTTCACAACAGTACGAAGTGGAGTCCGGCGAACTGGCCCCAGGAGGCGGTTGGCTGGGGTTCGATGGAAGCGCCACGTGGGTCGCTCGGTCACTGGGTGCGGATCAGGGATGGCAGGATTGTCAACTATCAGGCAGTTGTGCCAACGACCTGGAATGGCTCGCCACGTGATGCGCGAGATGTGCGCGGACCGTATGAGGCTGCGCTGATCGACACGCCGGTCGTCGATCCAGAGCAACCGATCGAAATTTTGCGCACCATCCATTCATTCGACCCGTGCATGGCATGCGCAGTTCATCTTGTGGATGCCCGGGGCGTTGAAATTACTCGCGTCAAGGTGCAGTGAGGTGTGCGATGCGACGACGTGTGTATGTCTGGGAGGTCCCGGTTCGTCTGACTCACTGGGTGAATGTGGTGAGCATTATCATGCTCTGCTTCAGCGGCTATTACATCGCCAACCCATATATCTTCGTGAGCACACGCGAACCGTGGGGCATCTACTTCATGGGAACGATGCGGTTCATCCATTTTGCGTTCGCTTACATCTTTGTGGCGAGCCTGATTCTGCGCACCTACTGGGCATTTGTCGGCAATCAGTGGGCAAGCTGGCGTGGGTTGTTCCCGTTTCTTACGGCGGAAGGGCGCAGAAACATGTGGCACGCCGTGCAGTACTACTTCTTTTTGCGGCGTAATCCGCCGGAGGTTGCCGGCCACAACGCGCTGGCAGGCACATCCTACATGATTATCGTTCTGCTGTACGGCTTGAGTGTGTTCACTGGCTTTACTCTCTATGGTCAGTTGCACCCCGCCAGCATCTGGTATACGCTCACCGATTGGGTGACATCACTGGTATCGCTCCAGACCCTACGACTCGCTCATCATATCATTATGTACCTCATTCTGGCATTTGTGGTGCACCATGTGTATGCAGCCTGGCTGATCGATATGGAAGAGGGGAATGGCTTGATGTCGAGCATCTTCAGCGGCTACAAGTTCCTGCCCAGGAATCAGCAGCCGGACTGGATCGAGCAGGTCGTTGCACGTAACGGGAAGCGCAGCCATGCGCCGAAGGTTGCGAATCCGGGAACCCAGGCGCAGAGCGTCGGGGCGAAAGGCAGTGAGGGATGAGGTCGAACGGTAAGACGCTGGTTCTGGGGCTGGGCAACCTCATCATGCGCGACGAAGGGTTGGGGGTGCGCGCATGCGAGCGACTGATGCAGCGCTACCGTCTGCCAGACGACGTCACAGTGCTTGATGGCGGAACGCTGGGGTTGGATCTGCTACCCTACATGGAAGGAATCACGAACCTCCTGATCATCGATGCTGTGAGCGCTGGCGGCTCACCCGGATCGCTGGTGCGCCTGGCAAACGAACAGATTCCGCAGACGCTGGCGCTCAAAATGTCGCTGCACCAGGTAGGGTTGCAGGAACTTCTAGCGGTTATGGCGCTGCGCGGGCAGGCACCGCCGCGCAGCGTGTTGTGGGGAATGGAGCCGCTGATCCTTGAACCGGGACTGGATCTTTCGGAACTGGTGTCGATGAACCTGGATGCACTGGTCACATTGGTGGTTGCCGAACTGCGCTCTTGGGGGATACCGGTTTCCGATCGGCAATCCGCACCCGACGCTCGTCCGCAGTGACCTCCTTATCGGTCACGCAACTATGCGTCTGCAGGGAAGGTGTCGTGCCCTCGCAGCATACGGTGGGTGGGACGTCTGCACTTCCGCAGGCAAGGTGAACAGTTTCTATCTCGTCCACTTGCTCTGCCGGTCTGCCCGTGCTAGAATAATGGCATTGGTAAGATTGATACTTATAAAGGAGCATGACGATCAGAGACGATCAGATGACTGCCAATGGTAGGCGTCGCCTCTACGAAACCTGCCTGCCTCGCGAACGCGCTTTTCTCGTCGGTGTAGAACTGACCGGCGGCCGAAGCGCATGGAAGGCTGAAGACTCGCTTCAGGAACTCGCTCTGCTGGCTGATACTGCTGGTCTTGAAGTAGTGGGCAGCACGTATCAGCGCCTCAAGCAACCGTTCCCACGGTATTTCATTGGTCCAGGCAAGGTCGAGGAAATTGCTGCGCTGCGCGATACGTTGCAGTACGACCTGGTCGTGTTCGACGATGAGTTGACCCCTGCACAGGCGCGCAATATCGAGGACGCCTTACAGGTACGGGTACTGGATCGAACCGGTCTGATACTGGACATCTTTGCGCGCCACGCGCAGACCCACGAAGGGCGGGTACAGGTCGAACTGGCGCAGTACCGCTACCTGTTGCCGCGCCTGCGACGTCAGTGGACGCACCTAGAGCGACAGGCTGGCGGCGGCGGCAGTTCCGCCGGCGGCGTGGTTGGTCTGCGTGGTCCCGGCGAGACGCAGCTCGAAGTCGACCGGCGCCTGATCGCACGCCGCATCCAGTGGCTCGAACAGCAGATCGAGGAAGTTCACCGGCACCGCGAAGTGTATCGCGAACGTCGTCGTCAGAGCGGCATCCCGGTGATCGCTATCGTCGGGTACACTAACGCAGGAAAATCGACGCTGCTCAATGCACTTTCGGGTGCACATGTGCGTGCCGAAGACCGTCTGTTCGCTACACTCGATCCAACGACCCGGCAGGTGACGCTCCCTGGTGGACAGCAGGTGTTACTGACCGATACCGTCGGTTTTATTCAGAAACTTCCAACGCAACTGGTTGCTGCGTTCCGCGCCACCCTCGAAGAGATCCGTGAGGCAGATGTACTGTTGCATGTGCTTGACATAACACATCCAAATGCGGCGCAGCAGACGCAGACGGTGCTCGATACGTTGCGCGATCTCCACGTCGAGGATCGCCCGATCATCACGGTGCTCAACAAAGTTGACCTCATGGCAGGCATGAACGAGGCTGAGACGGAAAGAGTCGCCGAAGCATTGGGCATGCCGGATGATTACGTGGCGGTATCGGCGCGTAAAGGCTGGGGGCTCGACACGTTACTCAGCCAGATCGAGCAGACGCTGAGCGAACGGATGATGCCGTTGATGGCGTTCATTCCGTACCGGCGCAATGATCTCGTGTCACTCTGGCATACGCGCGGCGTGATCGATGAGGAGCGGTACGAAGCGGAAGGGACGCTGATTGCCGGTCGTCTCCCGGTCGAACTGCTGCGCTGGTTTGAACCATTCTCGAAGCCGGTTTTTGCCGCATAACCGATGAATCCGTTAACAGCGTTCACCGCTCTGGGTATGGCAGCATTGTTTGCTCCTGTCGCACTGACGCCGCTCCGCGAGCGCCTGGCTCCCGCCGATCTGCCAGGCGTTCAGCATTTTGTTCGCGTTGGCGAGTACAACCTGCACTATACCGACGAAGGACCGCGTGATGCGCCGGTGGTGCTCCTCATCCACGGTTTTGCCGCGTGGGCGTTTGCATGGCGCGCACAGCGGTCGGCACTCATTGCCGCCGGACGACGGGTTGTGACGGTCGATATGATCGGCTATGGCGCTTCGTCACGCCCAGCAGCCCCGGTCTACTCAACGCACGATCAGGCACTCCTGAGCCTCCAGGCGCTCGATATGCTGGGCATCACCACCTTCGATGTCGTCGGACATTCGTTCGGGGGACGGGTCGCCTTCCAGATTGCGCTCCTCGCGCCGGAGCGGGTGCGCGCGATTGTTGCGATCTGCCCGGAAGCTTTTACGATTGGGCGCCCGCCGATTGCGAAACTTGCGCAGCTGCCGTTGATCGGTCTGGCGCTGTCGTACTACATCCTGGCGCCATCGCTGGTCGGGATCGGGCTGCGGTCGCTCTCGAAGCGTGACGATTGGCTGACCGACGATGTGATCGCAGGGTATGCCGCGCCGCTGTATGTGCGGGGAACTGCGGCTGCGCAGGTCTGGCAGGCGCGTTCGCCAAAGGATGGTCAGTTGCCGGTTCCCGCCAATCTGTCGTTAATCGGTCAGCCGACACTCCTGCTGTGGGGCGATGGCGACACGGTCTTTCCCGTGGACGAGGGTCGACGCCTGGAACGCATTCTCTCCAATGCTCGTTTGATCGTCTATGAACGCACTGGGCATTTACCTTACGAAGAGCGTGCTGCGGACGTGAATGAGGCGATTGTCAGATTTTTGACGGGTGGAGCAGCAGAAACCGGGAACTGAGCATTGAACATCTGAATTGCTGCGTTTTCGGCATTGGCATTCCAGAAACGCCCCACTTCTTCGTGATCCATCCTTCATCTCTTCTCTTATCGGGCGATCGTGTGCGATGAGCAGCTCGTATTTTGACTGCTGCGCGGCGAGGGTAGCGAGCGAAGCGATTCGCGGAACAGGCGTTCTAGGTTTGCTGATGGATGACAGGGTTCAGTTCTGAGTAGAATAAGGCAAACTCGCATACGCGCAGCTCCTCAGCCGTAGCAGTCATTCAAGCGACCCGGCAGGCTGCATATATTGAGATGCAAGCGTACTAACAGTCCACATGGGGGTGCGCTGTACGTCTCCACCGTCCACTTCGCCGCACGACGTCGTACAGCAACACCCCGGCAGCCACTCCGACATTCAGCGAATCCTGCCCTGGCGCCATCGGGATGCGCACGAGCGACGAACAGGCAGCGAACGTTGCATCAGTCAGACCCTCGGTTTCATTGCCGACGACGATTGCCAGCGGGATCGGCAGATCGATATCGTACAGTTCACGCTCGACGTTTCCGCTTGCGCCGACAACATGGACGCCACGTTGACGCGTGGCTGCGATCCAGGATGGGAGATCACTACATGCGTAGATCGGAATGCGTCCCACAGCGCCACGCGCGGCGCGTACACATTCACGGTTCAATGGATCGGCGCCGCCGGCAACCACCACTGCTTCAGCACCGGCAGCATCGGCGGTGCGCAGTGTCCTGCCCAGGTTTTCAGGGTTACTGATCTGCTCGGCGACCAGGATCACAGCCTGTTTGCCGGGACGATATGCCGCAACATCGCGCACCTGTCCCCAGATGGCAGTCACAATGACGGGAATGGGGCGGGCAGGCGTGATCAATCCCATCAATCCGTCGGAAATACGATAGGCTGCGACACCCTGTTCGGCTGCGCGTTGCAGAAGTGCGGCGCCTTCCGGATTGCGCAGCAATCCAGCAGTGTAGAACATATCTTCCACCGACAGATCATCGAGCGTGCGGGATGCAAGTAGGAGACCATCGGCAAGAAATTGCCTGCGCGCGCGCCGCCCTGCCGCGTGACCAAGATTACGCAAACGTGCGACGATCGGATCCCTTTGTGCTGCTGAGGGTGCGCCCAATGGGAGTGGAGGGCAGGGCAGCGCGCGCCATAGGTGGACCGCGGTGTGACGATCTGCAAGCGGAGCCGCCACAGGTGTGCAGGTATAACACAGCAGTACGCAATTTTGTGGTGACGCAACAACCACATGCGCGGATGTGTGTCCCCCTCGATTGAGTCTGCCCCAATCATACCACAAGACACCGTGGGCAGGGCGACGTGCCCCACATAGTGCAACCATATCTATCCCACCCGGACGGTGCGCCGGGTGCGGGATGCAAAGCCGCACTATAGAGTGCCTATCAGGCGACGCGGCGCGGACGTACTGGACGGGTTACAATCCGTGCTGCGCGCGCAAGACCACGACGGGCACGTAACCCGGCGACAGCAGCGTAGTGCCCTGCCGTCCAGGCTCGTCCACCGGCGCGCACCTCGCCACGGATGATCGCCTGCCGCAGGTCATCGGCGCCTGTGCCGGGAAAGAGGGTATACCCAAGTCCTACAGTCGAAAGGTGGTGGGCATCGCTGCCGCCGCAGGCGGGTAATCCAAGGGCAGCCGCCGCAAGAGAAGCGCGTGCGTTCATCGCGGGAAATGGCAGGCTGGCATTGAAGACCTCCACACCATCGACATGCCAGGAGCGGTGCTCGCCTCCACAATGACGGATCAGTGCAGCACCAAACGACGAGACCAGCCAGTCGAAGGGATGGGCGACAATGCAAAGCGCGCCCTGTTTGTGGGCAGCGGCAATGGTTTCCGCCGCAGGTCGTCCCGGAGGAAGCGCGCGTTCGAGAAACAGTACCAGCAGGTGACCATCGGCAGTGGATACTTCTTCGCCGACAATGACCTCGACGTTGAAGCCGCACGCCATGCGACGCGCTTCGAGTGCACCGTCGATAGTGTCGTGATCGGTAATCGCAATAACGTGCAAGCCGATATGGTCGGCATATTCGAGAACCTGCGCGACAGAACTATGTCCATCGCTGTAGCGGGTATGCACGTGAATATCGGCTCTACTCCACATCGTCATAACCCGGCTCTCCTGAGCGACAACAGACGCGGACGCCAGCACAGCGCGCGTCGATAATACTCCATCAGTTCATCGAGGACCCGCGGCCAGGATCGTTGTTCGGCGGCAATGCGCCCTGCCTGTCCCCAGACGATCCGCAGGGTGGGGTTCATCACCAGTTTGCTCACGGCGCTTCGCAGGCTGTATGCTGAACCAGGGACGAAGAATATCCCGGTCTCCTCATGACGCACCAGGTCGATCACGCCGCCGGCATGGGCTGCAACAACCGGCAAACCTGAGGCCATTGCCTCCTGAACCACCTGCCCGAACGTCTCGGTGTCGGAAGGGAACACGAAAATGTCTGAACTCGCATATGCAACTGCCAGGTCGTGACAACGCAGAAAGCCAGTAAAGGTCACCGGCATACCGGCGAATCGCCGCTCGAGTGATGGTCGCGCCGGACCGTCGCCAATCAGCACCAAGCGTACCCCCTCCATACCGCGCAATGCCTCCGCCAGTAGATCGAGCCGTTTCTCGGCTGCCAGACGACCGACATAGAGGAGCACACGCTCGTCGACGCGCGCCCCAATAGCAGTACGCCATTCCTCACGGCGATGTTCCGGATGAAAGCGAACAGTATCGACGCCCCGACCCCAGAGACGGAGGCGACGGAAACCACGCCGGCGGAGATCTGCGAGAATGGTCGATGATGGGCAGAGTGTCAGGGTGCAGGCATTGTGGATCCAGCGCAGGTATGAGTATGCTGCCTCGCGGAGCGCTCCAAGCCCGTAATGAACACTGTATGCCGGCAGGTCGGTGTGATATGTGGCAATTGCCGGCGTCCGCAATTGTCGTGCCGCAAAGCGTGCAGTGGGTCCGAGCATCATCAATCCGGCAAGGTGGATCAGGTCGGGACGGAACTGACGTAACGCAGGGACGATGCCTGGCTGTGGTGGAGTAAAGCGGATGTCGGGATAGAGGGGGAAAGGAATGCCACGCAGTGGGATGATCTGGGCTCCAGCATACTGCTCAGGTGATTCCTGTGGGGCAAAGAGTAGTGCCTCATGACCCTTGCTCTGGGCATATTCCAGCAGGCGACAGAGCGTTGTGACGATGCCGTTGACATTGGGCAGGAATGTCTCCGTAATCAGTGCTATCCGCATTAATGCGCTCCCCGCATTTCTACATCATGCTCAGAAGTGCATGCCATCCGCTATCATACTGTGTCTGGATTGCATTTCGGCTATGAGAGTGTTAACGGGAGACTAAGAGGGAGCAAAGAATTCGAGAACTGAGCAGAACGTTCAACGTTCCACGTTCAAGTTCAATCTGCAACCTTCTAACGTTAACGTTCAACGCTTAACGTTCCAGTAAGCGACGTACAGCATGCCGACCGAGAAAAAAGAGCGTGACCAGTGTGAGCAGCGCCAGGGCGGTATACCACGACAGCAGACGTCCCTGCATCAGTTCACTACCGATCGCGGTGTACGCCAGCATTCCCGGGATGATGCCAATAGCATTGGCGAGTGTATACGAGATCAGTGGCATCCGTGCGATACCTGCCAGGTAGCCAATAAAATCGAGCGAGATGATCGGCGTCAATCTGGCGATCAGAACGATCCAGAATCCACGAGATAGACTGACCTCCGTGAGGCGCTGCCACAGATGGGTTGCTTTCCAGCGATACGACGCAGCCGCGCCCAACCAGCGTCCCAGAGCATACGTTGCCAGACCACCCGCCATTCCGCCAACCCAGGAGAGCAGCGTTCCTTTCCAGACGCCATAGATCGCACCGTTGGCAGCGGCGATGAGCGAGCCGGGGAGTGGCGCCAATACTGATTGCAGCACCATGAGCAGTACGCTGACGAGTGGTGTCCACCATCCGAATGCGCGCAGGATTGCGGCAGCTTCGTCGGGTGATGCTATGCTGAAGACCTGTCGGCCTGCATCACTTGCTCCGATCGCGATAGCCAGAACAATCAGAATGAGGATGCTGGCAATGAGCAGCGTCCGGCGCATCGAAGCAGGCGGAGAATTCATCGACGTGTTGTGCGCCAGTAGCCCCAATCGTGGCGCAGGAGGCGTTGTGGCAGCGGCACGTGCATTCCAAGCATAATCAGCGCGCAGCGTGCCGTGCTGTGCAGCAGTTTGCACACAGCACCGCGCTGCAGGCGACGATCGTCGAGAGAGTGGACGGCCAGGTCGGGGGCGAACACGATGCGATACCCGCGATGCGCAAGACGCAGAAACAGTTCGCTGTCTTCGTTGACCGGGAGATCACAGCGAAATCCGCCCACCGAAGTCAGCACATCCCGTCGAACAGCCATGTTCGACCCCGAAGCCGCCGGGAAACCAAGGCGATGCATCAATCGTTGCCCACCGGTAAAGATGTGACTGTACCATCCGTATGCCGCAGTTGCATATTTGGGTCCATAGATCGCATCGGCGCCGGTATAGTGCGTGAATAGGTCGAAATAACCAGGTGCAAACCGGACATCCGCATCGCTGAAGATCAACCAGTCGCCGTGTGCCGCAGATGCGCCGATCTCACGTGCTGCGGCGATCCCGGCAAAGGCACGAATAATTCGTGTGTTGTGCGGTCGCAGGCGTTCGATAATCATAGGGGTACTGTCGTCGCTGGCATCAACAATGATCAACTCTATCGATCCGGGAATCGCAGCAAGAAAATCGCCGATCAGCGCTGCTTCGTTTTTCGTCGGAACAATGACGCTCAGCATACACACGACAGAGTCCTCTAGCGAGCAACAGTCGACTGTTAACTTCACCTTCAACGTTCAACTTTATGATTTAACACATTAACCAGGCTGGATAAAGCCTGTGTTAAGGTCAGGTTATATTTTGTCGCAACAGGTCACGGATCTCGGTGAGAAGTTTCTCTTCTGCGGATGGCACCAGTGGGGCAGGAGGAGGTTCATTTCTCCTGGTGAACTCTGCGAGTTTGTTGACTGGCACAATCACAAAGAAGTAGGTCGCAGCAGAGATGAGCAGAAAATTGACAATGGCGGTGATAAATGCGCCGAGTCGTATCGCACCGAACACCAGAACGTTGGAAAAGTCTGGCTGACCGACCAGGGTGGCAATAATTGCCATTAGGATGTCGTTGACCAGCGAGTTGACAACGGCACTAAACGCAGTGCCGATGACTACGCCGACTGCCAGATCGATCACATTCCCGCGCATGATGAACTTTTTGAAACCCTCGAACACCGAGCGCCTCCTTGATTTATGTATCGCTGTGCTATGCCACGCTCCCGAAGACACGCTCATAAGATGTGTTTACAGAGAAGCGGGACAGAATCTATCGTCGCAATTGTACTGGAAATGTCAGGGCTGGTTGCCAGGCTGTGTCTGCGGCGGTAGATGAAGAAAGGTTGCGCCAGCCCGGAGATGGCGGTATAGTATGTCCGTTAAAACAACATCGCAGGCGCGTGACAGTTCTGTGCAAGTCATATGTCGTTGTCTGGAACCATTCTGGTCGTTGATGATCACGAGCATGTGCGAAACGCACTGGCGCGGCAACTTGAGATTGCCGGACACACCGTGATCACCCGTTCTGACGGTATTCAGGCGATCGAAGCGGTACAGCAGCACACCTTCGATCTGATACTGCTCGATATTCTGATGCCCGGTATGAACGGCGACAAAGTGCTCGCAGTGCTCAAGTCGGATGCGGCTCTCCGTCATATTCCGGTGATTGTTATTTCCGGCGACCAGGATCTCGACCTAGTGGCACGCTGTATCGAACTGGGTGCTACCGATTATCTGGGTAAGCCGTTCAATACGACGATCCTCCGTGCGCGGGTCAATGCCTGCCTGGAGCAGAAACGTTTGCGTGACGCCGAGCAGGCGTATCTGCGTATGCGTCTGCACCTGCTCAGCGCGGCGGCAGATCATCCGTCTATCGCTGATGAGCTGGACATTCAAGAGGCGTTACACAATCCTGATAATCTGGCAACCGTCGATCAAACCGTGCAGGCGATGCTCAACCGTCTCGAGGCGGAGCAGCGTGAGCGTCGGCGTGCTGAGGCAGAGTTGCGCAATCTCAACCTCGTTCTCGAACAACGGGTTGCTGAACGTACTGCACTGGCGGAGCAGCGCGCCGAAGCGCTGAAACGTTCTGAGGAGGCGCTTCGACGGCAGACGAATCTCCTGCGCGCCATTCTCGACAGTATGGGTGATGCAGTGGTGGTCACCGATAGCAGGGGACATCTGATCCACCATAACCCGGCAGCAATTCAGATCCTTGGTGATCGTCTGACGAGTCTGCTCCCCGGATCCTCTGAGGAGCCAGTAGCACAGTCGCCGGATGGACGTTCCTGGTTGACATCAAACGATCTCCCATTTGCGCGCGCGTTGCACAGCGAGTCGGTCGATGCGGCAGAGGTGCGATTGCCCGCGACCGACCGCTATCCAGAGCAGTGGTTGAGCATCACGGCGCGCCCGCTTCGGGATACGGATAGTTTGAGCGGGAGCGTCGCCATTGTGCGAGATGTTACCGAGGCAAAGCATGCTGAAGAGGCGTTGCGTGCCAGTGAGGAACGATACGCGCTTGCGGCTCAGGGTGCAAATGATGGGTTGTGGGACTGGAATCTCGTCAGTGGCAGGATTTATTTCGCACCACGCTGGAAAGCGATGCTCGGGTATGACGACAATGAAATCGGTACATCACCTGATGAGTGGCTTTGTCGGTTGCATCCCGACGATCGTGAGCGGGTCGAATGGCGTTTGCTGGCGCATACCCGCCGCCTGATTACATCGTTTGAACTGGAGTACCGCATTCTGCACCGTGACGGCAGTTACCGTTGGATGCTCTGTCGTGGTGTGGCCGTGTGGGATGAGCATGGTCGGGCGACGCGCATGGTCGGTTCGCAGACTGATATAACCGGTCGCAAACAGGCGGAGGAGCAACTGGCATATGGTGCGCTTCACGATGCGCTAACCGGGTTGCCGAATCGAACTCTCTTCATGGATCGTTTGAGCCTGGCGCTCAAACGATCGAAGCGTGAAAGGCATCTGTTCGCAGTACTGTTTCTCGATCTCGATCGCTTCAAAACGATCAACGATAGCCTGGGGCACGCTGCGGGTGATGAGTTGCTGATTGCGGTTGCGCGGCGGCTTGAAAGCGTCCTGCGTCCCGGTGATACAGTTGCTCGGCTGGGTGGCGATGAGTTTGCCGTAATGCTCGATCAGTTGAATGCCCCGGAAGAAGCAGAGTGGATCGTGGAACGCATTCATCAGGTGTTGCAGGCGCCGTTGAGCGTTTGTGGTCACACCGTCTACACCACAGCCAGCATCGGTCTGACGATCGGTAATGAAGGGTATGACCGCCCCGAAGAGCTGGCACGCGATGCTGATACGGCGATGTATCAGGCAAAAGTGCGGTGCCGCGCACACCATGTCGTTTTCGTTCCTGATATGCGTCAGAAGGCGGTCAGTCATTTTCAACTCGAAAATGACCTGCGAAGCGCTATCGAACGTAATGAGTTGTGTCTCCACTATCAACCGATCGTCGTCCTTGCAAGTCGAAGAGTCGTCGCTTTCGAAGCGCTGGCGCGCTGGCGGCATCCGCAGCACGGGCTGATTACTCCCGATCAATTTATTCCGCTGTCTGAAGAAATCGGATTGATCAACACAATCGGTCACTGGGTGCTGCATGAAGTCTGTCGTCAGGTACGCGAATGGCGCAGGCGCCAACTGCGCCATTTCGATATGTGGGTGAATATCAACCTTTCGGCGCACCAGCTGGCGCAATCCGACCTGGTGGCTCAGATTGCAGATGCGATTGCCGAAGCCGGGATCCCGCCGCATTCCATCAAGATCGAGTTGACCGAGAATACATTTGTCACACACCGTGAGATGGCCATCGCCCAGTTGAACGAACTCCGCGCGCTGGGTGTCGGTGTGTGCATCGATGATTTTGGCGCCGGCTACTCATCACTCGGCTATTTGAGTCAATTCCCGATCGACACGTTGAAGATCGATCGGGTGTTTATCGCCCGGCTGGGTATGATGCGGGAACATTACGAGATCGTCAAGGCGATCATCACGCTGGCGCATTCGCTGGGCATGACAGTGGTTGCCGAGGGAGTCGAAACTGAAGAACAGGCAAATATGCTGATTGCCCTGCGTTGCGAGTATGCCCAGGGGTGGCTGTTCGGAGAGGCGCTTACGGTACAGCAGGTCGAAGCGTTTCTGGATTCACGTTCGCCTTCGTAGAGTACATTGCGTATGCCCAATGCTTCTTTTCCCTCACGACGCACGATTGGCGTCCTGGTGGCAATCGTACATCAGCCATTCTGGCTGGGAACGGTTGATGGCGCGCGGCAGCGCAATGTAAACCTTTTCTGTTTCGTTGGCGGGGTTATTTCATCTGCTACGCAGCCATTGATCAAATCGCCGCTGACGCATGTATTGCCGGCGCACGCGTTTTTCGATCTGGCAAAAGGACCGCGCATTGATGGCTTGATTACCTGGGGCGGCAGTCGGGCAGGGTTTGGCGTGAACCTCAACGAGACCGAGATGGAGGAGTTTATTGCGTCGTACCGCTTCCTACCGCTGATCAACTACGAGGGTATCATCAAAGGCATCCCTTCCGTTCTGACGGATACCTATCGTGGTATGTGTGACCTGCTGGTGCATATGATCGATGTGCATCGGTGTCGTCGCATTGCGCTCATTCGCGGTCCTGCCCAGCATCTGGAGAGTGAAGAACGTTTTCGGGCGTATCAGGAAACACTGCGACGGTATGGTATTCCTTTCAATCCTGCGCTCGTCGTGCATGCGTCTGACTGGGGAAAAACGGTCGGTGTGGAAGCAGTACACACCCTGATTGGAGGGAGAGGTCAGCGTCCTGGCGTAGACTTCGATGCGATCATCGGCTCTGAGATCGACTATGCAGTTGGTGCGCTGCAAACACTGGAGGAGTATGGCGTGCGTATTCCAGATAACGTCGCAGTCGCCGGGTTCAACGATCACCTGGACGCACAAACGTTGAATGTGCCGATTACGGTTATGGCGAAGCCGTTCTATGAAGCAGGGGTTGTGGCTGTTCATGCGCTCCTGGATCTGATCGAAGGGAAAGCAATTCCTGATCGGATCGACGTTCCGGCGCGCCTCATCGTTCGACAATCCTGTGGATGCTGGTCGCTCGATCCGGTTGCGCCCCATCTCACTCCCAACGCTGCCATCGATAGCGTTGCTCAAGGCTCACCACTGTCTGATCAAGAGATGCGCCTGGTTAACCAGATCGGTCGCATTGGCGAATCAACACGGAGTGGTGCGCTGCGTGTGTCCTGGATTGATGCGCTGATCAGGGGGATGATCTCAACCGACTGCATCCAGAATAATCGTGAGTGTGATCGCTTCTGGCGTCTGTTCGAGACCGAGTTGGCAAGCGCGCGTGATCCTCTGGAACTGGAACGTTGGTACGATGTTCTGTCGGAATTATTCTTTCTTGTTACTTCTGCCTTGAAACATATCGATCAATTGTCGCAGACGAATCGCCTGTTTCTTCAGCATGTTCATCTGGCGCTCAGGCAGGAACGTGAACGCGCACGAATTAAACTACGTGTCAGAACTGTCGAAAATACTCATACGTTGCTTGAAATCAGTCATGCAATGATACTTACGCAGAGTATTGAGCAACTTTTTGAGATTCTCGTGTCTCGACTGCCTGAACTCGGCATCATGGATTGTAACCTCGTGCTTTTTGATGGATTCTACGACATCGCCGGGAAATCAGAGGTTCCTGAATGGTCGTGGGTGGTGCTGGCAATGCGCGATGGAAAGCAGTTATCGTTGCCGCCGAAGGGTATACGGTTTCCAAGTCGCCAGATACTTCCCGATACCGCGCTGGAAGAGCTGCAAAGCTGGGCTTTGATCGTCAATCCACTCTTTTTTGGTGGGCGTTACTTTGGGTATATTACAGCGCAGATTGGAACGCACGACGGCAAGGCCTATCAGATGCTCGCACAGCAAGTGTGCAGCGCGTTGCAATCGGTTTTTCTCTGGCGCGATTATCACGAATCCGAGTATGCGCGCCGCGAAAGCGAAGCGCGCATGCATACACTGATCGAGCATATACCGGTTGCGCTGTGGGCGAAGGATCGCACTGGGCAATACATCATGCAGAACTCGGTGATGCGCACGATCGTTGGGGATTGCAATAAGGACGATGACTTGCTCTTGCGATGGAAAACCTGTGAAGCATGGGCGTTTGAGGGCAAGACGGTTTCATTCGAGCATACGGTATTCGTCCGGCAGCAAGTGCGACTCTTCCGTCACATTATGGCGCCAGTCCGTTTGGATGGTCAGATAACGGCTATTCTAGGTTTAATGTTCGATATTACCGAACAGCGTGCTATCGAAGATTCGTTGCGTTCTGCCAAGGAAACGGCAGAAGATGCAAGAAAAACCGCTGAAGCCGCGAATCGCGCCAAGAGTGTGTTCCTCTCGAACATCAGTCATGAGCTGCGCACGCCGCTCAACAGCATTCTTGGGTATGCTCAGATTTTACAGACCGATCAGCTGCTCAATGATCATCAGAGAAAAGGTTTGCATGTTATCCAGGCAAGTGGTGAGCATCTACTGAGCCTTATCAATGATTTACTCGATATTGCGAAGATAGAGTCTGGAAAGATGAACATTCAGGCGATAGTCTTTGATATATACGCGATGATAACTGAAATATGCGATATGATCAGAGAGCAGGCGGCAATCAAAAACCTAGTGTTTACAAATGAGATTTCTGGTGTTACACGTATGGTTCTGGGAGATGAGCGGCGCTTACGGCAGGTGTTGGTTAATTTACTGGGTAATGCGGTCAAATTCACACGTCAGGGATCGATTGCGCTCCGGGTTATGGTTGCACCGAATGTACAAACGCGAGTCCGTTTCGAGGTATCGGATACCGGTACAGGCATAGCGCCCGAACATCTGGAGATTATCTTCAAGCCGTTCGAGCAACTGGGGGCACGAACTGGCGAGCAGGGCACAGGGTTGGGACTGACGATTTCGCGTGAACTGGTTGCGCTGATGGGAGGAGTGCTCCAGGTGCAGAGTGATCCGGGGCATGGCAGCGTTTTCTGGTTCGATATTCCGCTCCCGGCGGTGGATCACGAACCGTTCCCTGCCACTTATCCCGAAAGGCGTTTCATTGGTGTAGACGGTCGAGTTCCCAGGGTTCTGGTCGTCGATGATCACACTGATAATCGTGTTGTCGTGCGAGAAATGCTGCAACCACTCGGTTTCATTGTGGCAGAGGCATGCGATGGGCTCGAAGGATTGACGCAGATTGAAGCATTCAAACCGGATGTGGTCATTCTGGACCTGGTGATGCCGGCGTTGAATGGTTTTGATATGATCCGGAGGATACGCCAGATGAGCTGTTATGATCATCTGGTGTTGGTCGTCAGTTCCGCCAGTGCATACCCTGACGATCGCGTTCGGAGCCTGAATGCTGGCGCGCATGAATTCATCCCGAAACCGATCAATCGCTCACTGCTGATCGAGACGATTCAGCGACATATCTCCTGGATTAAATGGCGTTACGATGAATCATCGCCCGATGTTCGAACCGATCACTTCGATACACTGCCACCGGAAGTAACGCTCGCCGTTCTGTGCGACCTGGCACAGATCGGTGATGTCGATGCGCTACAAGATGCAATCAATAGACTGAAACAGGATATGCCACAGGTTGTGTCGTTTATCGAGCAAGTGCAGCATTTTCTCGATACGTTTCAGATCGGTCGGTTGCAGAGGTTTCTGGCACAGGTAAGAGCCCGGCAATGAGCACACCTTCGGATACAATTCTTGTCGTGGACGACACTCCTACCAATCTTGCGTTGTTGTTTACAGGACTGCGAAATGCCGGGTATAAAGTGCTGATCAACGAACGCGGCGATGTTGCGTTGCAGACCGCAGCGTATGTGCTTCCTGATCTGATCGTTCTTGATGTCATGATGCCGGGGATCGACGGTTTTGAGACCTGTCGGCGCCTCAAGGAAGATCCGCGCACCCACGATATTCCTGTGATTCTGATGACGGCGCTGACCGATCCGATTGACGAGGTGACTGGGTTGCGCGCAGGAGCGGTTGACTATATCACCAAGCCGATCCATGTGGAGGTTGTGCTGGCGCGCATCAAGACGCACCTGACGCTCCGCAAATTGTATCGCGATCTGGAGCACAAAAGTGCTGCCCTGGAAGAAGCGCTGGCAACGATCAAAACACTGAGCGGTATTATTCCGATCTGTGCGTGGTGTGGCAATAAAATACGGGATGAACACGATGAGTGGGTGAGCGTTGCGACGTATCTGGAAACCCATGCCGACATTACGTTCAGTCATACGATCTGCCCGGACTGCTACAGGCGCCTGACCAGCGAATCGCCGTAACCGACGCGCCGGACTAAAGACCTGTTTCGGTTGAATAATGGGTTCCGAGTCGCCCTAACTTCCCCACTGAAAGACGGCAGTCTGCATATCGCTCTGCGTCTTCAGGCTCTGGTAGATCTCAGGCGCGCGTTCGGGCGAAACGACAGCGCTGATGAGATCGCGGGTTCTCAGCCGCCCGCGTTGCATCAGATCCAGCACAGTGCGCAGATCGCGCGGTCCTTCATCACGCGACATCAGGAGGATCAGTTCTTTGCGAAATGCGGACTGGTAGGGAATGCACAGCTCATCGGAGTAGCTTCCCTGCACCAGATACCGCGCACTATGACCGGGTGCTTCGCCCCAGGGAACATCCTTCGCCAGTTCGATCGCCTCTGCGAGCACAGCAGGTGCGCCGGTTGCATCAACGATGACATCGGCGCCATCCGGGAGTCGTTGCCGGAACGCCGCGATCAGCCCGCCGTTTGGGACGAATGCTTCGATGCCAGCACGCTGCGCTATTTCGACGCGCCGGGGTGAACGGTCGGCTGCCACGACACGCGCCCCATTCAGAGCGTGGAGACGTGCTGCCAGCTGTCCAATGATGCCCAACCCGATGACCGCCACTGTTTCGTGCGGTAACGGGTGAGCGATGGTCATACCCCGGTACGCAATCGCTGCAAGTTTGGCAGTTGCTGCCTCGAGCGGATCGATGTTGGCTGGTAAGGGGATAACCTGATCCGCTGGTAGCACTGCGTGACTGAGATGAGCGCCCCATACCAGATGCGCATCGGCGCACCGCGTTCCTTTGCAAAAGACCACATCGCCAGGGGTATGGGCAGTTGCAGGACCGCCGCGTACCACGCGCCCGATCATCGCATAGCCGGGTATCAGGGGCCATCCGGGGAGGCCTGCCTGCTTCCCCGCGAGTGTGCGCAGTTCAGTTCCGGGACTGATACAGGTCAGGATGGCTTCGACTAGGATCTCTCCCTGTGCCGGTTCCGGTATATTGACCGACCGGTATGCCACCTGATCGGGTGCCGTAAACAGAATTGCAGCCGCGCGCATACGACGTTGCCTTCGTTTCAGAAAAGCAGAACGACAGGCATGTGCGCCTGCCGTTCATATCTGGTGGAGCAGAGGGGGATCGAACCCCTGACCTCAACACTGCCAGCGTTGCGCTCTCCCAACTGAGCTACTGCCCCGTACTCTGGTGGAGGTGAGGGGGATCGAACCCCTGACCTCGACAGTGCGATTGTCGCGCTCTCCCAGCTGAGCTACACCCCCACAACGTCTGTTAGTATAGCACGCGCGAGTACGCATGTCAAACCGGATGACACGATTGTACTATGGAACCGTGGTTGCATTCGTAGTACAATCCGCACAGTATCGCCAGCACGTGTTCTATGAGGTCGATGATGGGTCATTTGTCTGTATCTGTGCGTTTCCATGCGATCCTGGTTCTTGTCCTGATATGCGTGAGCGTGCTGCACGCGCCAGCCGCTGCTGCACCCCAGACATTCACTGTTACCAAGACAGTCGATACTGACGATGGCGTCTGCGGCGCCGACTGTTCGCTCCGCGAGGCGATCAGCGCGGCTAATGCCAATCCAGGCGCAGATACGATCATTGTGCCTGCCGGTACGTATACGTTGACCATGACCACGACGTTGGAAGACGATAATGCCGACGGTGACCTCGATATCCGCGACAGCATGACATTCATCGGCGCCGGAGCTGCCATCACAACCATCACTGCTGCTGAAGGCGATCGGGTTTTCCATCTACTTGCCACTGCGACGGTAACGATCACTGGGGTAACGTTGCGCGGTAAGGGTGAGACGCCCGGCAGCGGTGGCGTTCTTCTGGTGATGCCCGGAACGAACCTTGTCTTACGTGATAGTGTGGTGCGCGATGGACGGGCGGGGCGCGGTGGTGGTATCGAGGTGCTGGGCAATGGGAGCAGTCCAGCCAGCGCCAGCGCAACCATCGAGCGGGTGACCTTTACCGCGAACCGCGCTGCGAGTCTGGGAGGCGCACTCAGTGTCTTCAACGGCGGCAGAGCGTTCCTGACAAATGTGACAATCACCGGCAACAGCGCCGGCAATAGTGGTGGCGGTATCAGTGTGTCGCTCGATCAGGCAATCATCAATCCGCCCACAAGCGCAGCGACGCTCAACAATGTCACCATTGTGCGCAACACCGCCGATGATGACCGCAACGACATCGGCGAAGGGGGCGGCGTTTCGGTGCGCGTCGATGAGCAGGTGATCAATCAGCTCCGCCTGCGCAACACAGTTATCTCGGATAACGCCGATCTCAGTCCAACCCCGACGCGGGTGAGTCCCGACTGCTTCAATGTGCTCGAATCGCAGGGGTACAATCTGATCCATCGCAGTACCGGCTGCACCATTCTCGGTACGCTGACCGGTAATGTGATCGGTGTCAGTGCGCAGCCGGGTACGCTGCTCGATAACGGCGGTCCAACGCCAACCGTTGCGTTGTTCAGCGGCAGTCCGGCGATCGATGCTGGCGATCCGGCGGTTGGGAGTTCGTGCGCTACAACCGATCAGCGCGGTATTGCGCGCCCTATCGATGGCGATGGCAATGGTCTGGCTCACTGTGATATAGGCGCCTATGAAGCGCCTGTGCCCGGCGACGCCGATCTCTCGGTCATACTGACCGCTCAGCCGGATCCGGTGGCGCCCGGTGGTACGCTGACATACTCGGTCGTTGTTCTCAATACCGGACCGGCAGCAGCCGGGAATGTGCAGGTGGAGTTTATACCGCCGCCCGGTTCGACCGGCACTCAGACCGGCGGACTGGGATGGGTCTGCTCTTCCGGCAGTACGCTTACATGTGGGCGTGGTGCGCTGGCAGCGGGCAGCGTTGCCCCGGCGCTGACGGTAACGCTGACGGTTCCGCCCGGCGGTGGATGGATCACTGCCACTGCGGTTGTGGCCTCATCGCAACGCGATCCGGTCATAACAAACAATACCAGCGTACTCAGGGTGTTTCGCGGCAGACCGTCTGTCTGGATTCCTCTGCTGATTCGATAGTGCAATGGTATAATACCGTCGCTGATGAACCTTTGAGTGCGGCGTATGGTCAAAACCTGGCGCGATTACAACTTCCCGCTTTTGCTCTGCGTATTGATATTGCTCGGCTTTGGCGCAGCAATGGTGTATAGCGCCACCCTGCGCGATCCGCTCACCCAGGGATATTTCGCGCGCCACCTGGTCAATCTTTTGGTTGGGTGCGCGGCGATGGCACTGCTCACTACTATTGACTACCATGCCTTCGAAGCCTGGATTGTGCCCGTTTATCTTGGCGCTGTGGCGCTGCTGGCACTGGTGCTGGCTATTGGTCAGGTCAGTTCCGGCGCTCAAAGCTGGATCGACCTTGGCATTCGAACGTTCCAACCCTCCGAACCGGCAAAATTGCTGATCATTCTTGCACTGGCAGCGTACTGGTCGCGTAATGAACGCCAGCCGCACGCCTGGCGTGTCGTCATCGCCAGCCTGATCCTGGTCGGCATTCCGACAGTGCTGGTCTTTCTACAACCCGATTTTGGCACGGCAATGGTCTTTGGCGCAATCTGGACAGCCATGGCGCTGGCGGCAGGTGTGCGCCTATGGCAGTTTGGCGTTCTGTTCGTCGCTGCGGTTCCGGTTGCGATCTACGGCTGGACGCATATCTTGCAGCCGTACCAGCGTACCCGCCTGTTGATCTTTCTCGATCCACTCAAATACGATCCAGAACTCAAGCAAGGCGCCTGGAACATTATGCAGTCATTGACTGCTATCGGTTCTGGTGGATTGACCGGACGTGGATGGACGCACGGATTGCTCAGTCAGGGCAACTATCTGCCGGTGCAGTACTCAGATTTCATTTTCGCCATTACCGGCGAAGAGTTAGGCTTTCTTGGCGCTGCCCTCTTGCTGGTGTTCCTGGGGATCACGATCTGGCAGGCGCTGTCGATCTCGATTATTGCCCGTGATACGTTCGGGCGCCTGATTGCGGTGGGAATTGCCGGCATGTTTTTGTTCCATGTGCTGGTCAATGTGGGTATGAACATGAGCATCATGCCTATAACCGGCATTCCGCTGCCGTTCATCTCCTACGGCGGCAGTTTTACGATGATATCGCTGGCGGCAATCGGATTGCTCCAGAGTATCGCGCTGCGCCGGCGACGGATCACGTTCTAGCACAGCGTGCTGTGGAAAAAGCAATCGTTCCCGGAATCCCCGGTCTGCGCTCCTGCAACAATCTATTAATTTTTTGCGTCTCACTTCCAGAAAGCAGATACTCTGGTCGCACAGCGGCCCGTGAAAGGTTCGGAAGAGCGATGCAATCTCGTCTGATGCGCAGTCGCCGTGATGCAGTGATAGCCGGTGTGTGCGGCGGTTTGGGGGAGTATTTCACTATCGATCCGGTCATTGTCCGCCTGATTTTTGTGCTGGCGACGCTGACCAGTGGCATTGGTTTTGTGCTGTATCCTGTCCTGTGGCTCATTATGCCGAAGGCGCCCCCCGGTATGCCTCCCACGTTCCCTGATGCTGCTCAGAACACGGGAAATGCCGGCGCCCTGTTTACCCGTCAGGCGTCTGAGGCACAGTATGCCCGTCAGGCAGGGTATGGTGAACCATCAGCATATTCCTCCTCACGTGGAACCGTGTTTGCCGATGCACCGCCAGAACCACCCAGCACCGGGCAGACAATCGACCTGCGGCTGGACCCTTCGATGGCGCCGCTATCGTCGCACTCCGCGCCAGCGCCTGCACCCCGTCGCCGGCGTCTGAACTGGGCTGGCGTCGTTCTGATTGGGCTCGGACTGATCTTTCTGGCGGAGCAGTTCGGCATCGATGCTGATATTGTCTTTCCGCTGCTGATGATCGTTGTGGGGGGCGTATTGATCTTTCGGAACCGGTAGCGTATAGCTATGATGCCGTATGCTGCAACACTGGCGGTTCGGGAAGCGCGTCAGAGCTGCACATGCCCGGGAGACTGATGCTGAAGGTTGCGCCTCGTCCGGTCGATACACTGATGGTCCCGCCATAACGTTCAATAATTGCGCGGCTGATACTCAATCCCAGGCCGCTTCCCCCTTTGCGGGTTGTCACAAATGGCTGGAAGATGGCGTTCTGGTATGCTGGCGCGCTTCCAACTCCGGTATCGCTGGTTTCGACAATAGCGCGTCCATCGACACTGTAGGTGCGCACAGTGAGCGTCCCACCCTCTGGCATTGCGGCAATCCCGTTCAGAATGAGATTGACCCGCATCTCGCGCAGATCCGTAGGATGCCCACTCACAGGTGGAACAGGAGATAGTGCGATTTTGACCGTCACGGGTCATGCAAGAGGCGCTCCGCAAGCACCAGGTCGGCGGCTGCCAGCAATTCCAGGCGAGTCAGTGCAGAACGGGCACTGTGACCCGAATAGGATGTTTTCGCGTCTCGGATAAGCAGCGCTGTGACAGGCAAGCATTGACGGTTCCCTTGCCACTGCGACAGTACGACTGAATAGCAGCCATATGACGACGCCTCCTGCGATCAGGATGTCGCCGGGGCTAATGATCAGGGTGAATATGCTGTTTGCGATAACCATCCAGTCCGAAAGCAACCAGAGTAGCGAGTGCTGAACAACCACATCCTTCGATCCCTCCAGGAGAATGCCGGGATCGAAATGATACCCAACTCAGCAAGAATGTCGGCCCAAACGGGCATCGCGCCACCGTGCCACCCCATCGCCAGTAAATTGAACGCCGTGCCGACAGCGACCATTGGCACACCAACAATCGGGTAGTTGCAGAGACACCAGACGGTCATCGCCACGACCGATATGACAAACATGTCGCTGATGCGAATACCAAGCACATGGCCGATCTACGGCACGGCGGCGATTGCCAGTAGAAGATTGTAGCGGGGCCATTCTGGCGCTCGCCAGAACGCAATCTATGCTCCTACGAGCGCACAGACCAGATATATGGCGAACAACGCCATGATCGTAACTACTTCACAATGGTCGTCGACTGCCCACGGATGGGTGGAGGTGCTAAAGGCGCCATAGCTGCCGCTGCAAACGTACCCGGTTGACTCGTCGTTGACCGCTGACTGACTCCTGTGGTTAATTTCGTGTAAACTTGCTGCATTCTGGACGGGCACGAAGACGTGTCATATAATTGGGCGTTATGAAACACTCCGGTCTCCGTTTTCTGCTCTCGTATATGGCGCCGTACCGGTGGCGTCTCGTGCTAGGAACGTGCTACGCATTGGTCGGTGCTGCCTCGAGCGCATTCAGCCCGGCGTTGCTTGGACGTGCAATCGATGAGGTGCTGGCGGGCATTCGCCTGGAAGCGCTGGTGGGGTATGCTGCCGGGCTGATTGGGCTGGCGACCCTGCTGGCAATCTGCCGCTACCGGTTGCGGATGTTGACGGGTCACATTGCAGCAGGCATCACGTATCGAATGAATCAGGATTTGTTCGATCGGATGCTGAGGTTTGATCAGGCAACGCTGCAGAGTTATGGGGTTGGTGAACTGCTCTCGCGCTCCTCGAACGATTTTATCTATATTTGGCGCTTCTATAGTGCGGGATTTCAGATGTCGATGCATGCGCTGTTTTTACTGGCGATCGGCACGACCCTCATGGCGTTGACTAGCCTGACGCTGGCAGTGCTGGTGGTTGCACTGTTGTTCATCAGCCTCGGCGCGCAGGCGGTTTTGGGACGGGTACTGGAACGTTCCTTCGACCATGTGCAACAACAGATGGCGCGCCTGTCGGCGTTTGTGCAGGAGCACGTGAGTGCCATTCGTATGCTGGCAGCATATGCGCAGGAAGGTGCAATGACTGCGGCGTTCCAACGCGCAAATGAATCCTATACACGCAGTAATCTTGATTTCGTGCTGCGTTCGGCTGCAATTGCGCCTTTACCCGGTCTGGTCATTCGTATGGCGGCAGCGCTGGTGCTGGGTATCGGTGGCGCACTGGTGGTTGGAAACCAGATCTCGGTTGGACAATACGTGCAGTTCATCGTCTATCTGGGGTTGCTGAGCGCTGCTGCACAACAACTCAGCCAAGCGTATGAACGTCTGCAACAGGGGAGCGCAGCAGCCGGACGGATTGGCGAAGTGCTGCGTCGTCGTCCGCGCATCGTTGATGCCCTGGATGCGATCGTGCATATGCCATCCGGCGATATCTGTTTTGATCGTGTAGGTGTGCGCGCTGCCGGTGACGGGCGCTGGATCGTGCGCGATATCAATCTGCGAGTGCCGGCAGGAACCTCACTCGGTATTGTTGGATCAACGGGAGCAGGCAAGAGCACACTCTTGAGCCTCATTGGGCGGTTGCGTGACCCCGATGAAGGTCGGATCACAATTGGCGGTGTTGATATCCGCAGGATACGGCTGGAGACCTTGCGGCGTCATGTGGTGTATGTTCCGCAGGAACCAGTACTCTTCAGTATGACGCTGCGCGATAACATTACCCTTGGTTTGACGCGCGTTCCTGACGAACTGATCCATCGTGCCGTACACGCTGCGCGCCTGACGAATGATCTGGCGCAACTGCCCCAGGGATTGGCGACGATGGTTGGCGAGCGCGGTACAACCCTCTCTGGTGGGCAGAAGCAGCGTACCGCGATCGCGCGCGCACTGGTGCGTGATCCTGCCTTCCTGTTGCTCGATGATACGCTTTCGAGTGTCGATACCCGCACAGCGTCCGAGATCATGGCGGAACTTGCCGCTGCGCGCGCCGGCCGCACGGTGCTTATCGTCAGCCAGCGGATGGCAGCGGTGCGTGATGCCGATCAGATTATTGTGATCCATGAAGGGCGTATCGTTGAAGAGGGTGATCATCATACGTTGCTGGCGCTCAATGGACGTTACGCAGCGATGTATCGTCGTGAGTTACGCCAGGCAGAAGAGGAGGATGCCGCATGATGGGCGACCGGAACCGGCAGGTGTTGGGCAGTCAGGATGTCGCGCTTGTAGCGCTGCTTGCGAGCACGATGGCGCCACACTGGCGACCGTTACTCATGGCGCTGATCATCCTGCTAGGAACCGCCGGGTTGAACGCTGTTCCGCCGGCGCTTATGCAGTGGGCGATCGACGGACCCATCGCGCGCGGTGATGTTGCTGGCATCTGGCCTGTTGCTGCGCTCTATGGCGGTGTAGCGGTGGTGATGTTTGGGTTGCAGTACGTCTATACGTTCTTTCTCCAGCAGGCAGGGCAGCGCGCCCTGACCGATATGCGTACGCGATTGTTCGATCACATTGTGCGTCAGGATCAGGCATTCTTTGGGCACACTCCTACAGGAGAAGTCGTGACACGCCTGACGAGTGATGTGGATACCATCAATGCACTCCTTTCGAGCAGTGTGGTGACAATTCTTGTCGAGAGCGTCACGCTACTGGTTGTTGTCGGGGTGATGTTCGCTATCAACTGGCGTCTGGCAATCCTGGCGCTGGCAGTGTTACCGGTGCTAGCGCTGGTGACCCGCTTCTTCCGGCGTCGTATTCGTCGTTCTTCAACCGGTGAGCGCACGGCGCTGGCGCGCGCAAGTGCGTTTCTCAGCGAGCGGATCGCTGGCATGGCGCTGATTCAACTGTTTGGCGCGCAGTCAGCGAGCGCAGCAGAGTTCGACGGCTACAACAAGGCATATCGCAGTGCGCTCCTGGTGCTACGGCGGCAGAGTGCATTCTTTCTGGCTTCGCAGGAGATCCTCTCATCGGTAGGACTGGCGCTTTTGCTCTACGGTGGTGGTCAGGGAGTACTGGCAGGATGGGCCACGCTTGGCATGCTGGTGGCGTTTGTGCAGTATACCGAGCGCGCATTTCAGCCAGTCCTGCGCCTGGGTGAGCAGTACAACGCCGTACAGATTGCATTGGGCGCTGCAGAACGGATCTATGCAATGCTGCACACTACTCCGGCGATTGTTTCGCCACCCGACCCGGTTGTGCTGCCCCGGGTGCACGGCGCCATCGAGCTACGGAACGTGAGTTTTTCGTATGTGCCCGAAGAACCGGTGCTACGCGATGTATCGCTCGTGATACCTGCCGGTCAGAATGTTGCCGTCGTTGGTGCAACCGGTGCAGGAAAATCGAGCCTGGTTGCGCTTCTGGCGCGTTTCTACGATCCGCAACAGGGGCAGGTATTGCTCGATGGCATTGATATCCGCCGTCTCGACCTTGGCGCATTACGCCGCGCGATTGCAGTCATCCCGCAGGACCCGGTGTGTCTTGCAGGTACGATTGCGCATAACATTCGACTGTTTCGACGCGACATCAGTGATGCAGATGTGCGTCGTGCAGCAGAACTGGCAAACGCGGTGCACTTTATCGAACGTCTTCCCGGAGGGTACGAGTTCGAGGTGCTGCCGGGCGGCGCCAACCTCTCGGTTGGTCAGCGGCAGCTTCTGGCGCTGGCACGGGCGCTGGCGCTCAGCCAGGAGGGAGTACTGGTGCTCGACGAGGCGACCTCCAGCATTGATAGTACAACCGAAATGCTCATCCAGGAGGCGCTTGATCGCCTCCTGCACACCCGTACCAGTGTGGTGATCGCCCATCGCCTGTCGACTATTCGCAATGCTGATCGCATCATCGTCATGCATCGCGGGCGCATCGTTGAGGATGGCGATCATGAGTCGCTGCTAGCGCGCGGCGGCTTCTATGCGCGGTTGCACCGTCATCAATTTGCTGCAACCTCCTGAACGAAGCCGTTCACGCGACAATATCAGGTCAATTGCTGGTACAGCGCAGCGTTTGCCGGTTCTGGTGAGGCGCCGAGTGCGCGCAACGCCCCTTTTAGATGCTCAGCGGTAAAACGCTGGATCGCCTGCTCGAAGTCGCCTTCGCGTAGATCAAGTTCCGCCAGACTGCACAGCAGAACCGTTTCTTCGCGTCGTAACCCTGTCTGCTGGGCAATCTCTAGACCCAGATTGAATGTCGTGCGCGCTTCGGCGCATCGCCCGTCCTCCATCGCCATTACCTCCATATTGTTGAGGGTCAGCGCGCGTCTACCCTGATTACTGGGAGCCTGCCAGCAGGTATCAGCGCGTTTGAGGTAGCGCATAGCGGAGGGACGATTACCCTGCGCGGCATATGCCCAGCCGAGGTTGTCATAAATATCTGCCAGGTCAGCAAGATTATCGATCGTGTCGATCAGGGTAGGGGCAAGCGTATGCACACGTTCGAGTTCGGTGATCGCAGCGCCGACTTCTCCCGCCATGATATGCGCGCGTGCCGCCGCAATGTGGTACTCCAGGCGCAATCGATTGTCGAGGCTGTGGGCATCGACGAATCGAAGTGCTTGCTGAGCGCGAGCGTAGTCGCCTGGTTATGCGATGATCACCCGTTCTGCGCGTGCGTTGCAGACGTTCGAAGCAGGTCAGCAGGGTTGTCTGGCGTGAACACTGTCGCAGGCGCGGTACGGCGGAACGGAGGAGATCGAAGGCGCGCGGTTCGTCACCGGCAATGAGGTGGCAGTCAAGCGCGCGCTCGATATCCTCCTCAGCAGCGTACAGGTCGCCAGCAGCACGCAGTAACTTCCAATATCGCTGCGGATCGGGCGCCAGGCGTGAGCGCAAATAATCACGAAACAGGCTGTGGTACGATAGCCATCCCGCGCGACTGGAAACGAACAATCCGCGCCGTCTGACTTCATCGAGATATTCTGCCGAGTTATCGGCAGAACGGAGCATATCGCAGCGCTATGGCGAGAGATCCTGCAGCACGCTGGTATCTTTGAGGAAGCGTTGCAGATCTGCTGGCAACGGCGCCAGAATCTGCTCGGCAAAGTAGGCATACATCTGGTTGGTACTGGCTTCGATGACTGCCTCTTCAGGTGTGGGAACGTGCATCAGGTGTCGATCGACAACCTGCTAATCTGGCATCCCGTCTTTGTGCACAACCGGTTGAACCAGCGAAAGAACAATACCTGTGACCCAATCGCCAACCGACGCAGTCAGCCGTTCGGCTGCTTCGTCGGAGAGGATCAACCCGCTCGTTATTCCGGCAAGACGCTGCGTGTCGTTGCGATGGAACTGCAACACACTATAATCGAATACCGCTGAAATTGTAGCGCCATGGCTTCGTTCCCTCGCCGGGAAAGAAGATGTTTGCGCATGGTGATCGTAGAAGGTCAAAGCAGAGTTGTCAATCTGATCGTAACTGTTTTTGACCGGTTTCTGCATGCTGTAACCAGGATGTCATTTTTGTCATCCTGTGTTCGCTTCACATATGTCACTCTATGCAGATACGAAAGGTAGATTCGGATGGACCATCCTTCTCAATCTTCTCCAACGCTGGCATCGTTCGATGCTCGCAATTGTCCCTTTGCTGTCTTTGCTGGTGCGACCGGCGTTTTATTGATCCATGGTTTTGGCGGTGTTCCCACCGAAGTCTTGCCGCTGGCTGGAGCACTGATCCGCGACGGTTACAGCGTGTATGCGCCACTGTTGCCCGGTCACGGAGCGCTTCCTGATGCCATGGCTGGTGTTCGGTGGCAGCAGTGGGTGGAAGCAGCGGCACATGGATTCTCAGTGTTGCGCCAGCACTGCTCCACCATTGTTGTTGCAGGTTTCTCGATGGGTGGTCTGCTCGCGCTGATCTTGGCAGCGCATCGGCCGGTTGCACGCCTGGCAGTTCTGGCGCCTGCGCTCCGACTGCGCGATCAACTGCTGGTCAATCTGAGCAGTGTCGCCAGGCACGTCGTTTCGTGGTACTATCCTCTTGCCAGCGTTGATTTCAGAGACCCGGAGTTGCGTGCTCTGCTGCACAATCGTATGCCGGATGCCAACCTCGATGATCCACTCGTCTGTGACCGGTTGCGCCGCATGGTGCGGGTGCCGCTGGACGCAGTACATCAGTTGACTCTGGTGCAGCGCTCTGCACGACGGCTTCTGCCGCGCGTCACTGCGCCAACACTGATTGTGCAGGGGCGCAATGATCAGACCGTCGATCCCCGCTCTGCTGAACAGATTCTGCGGCATATTGGATCTGTCGACCGTCAACTGATCTGGATGGAAGGGTATGGGCATCAGTTGCTCGTCGGTGATGGCGGTGAGCGCACAGTTCGTACTATCATGACATGGATTCGAGATAATGTCGGGAGGCGCACGTAAGTCTCCTGGAGATCGGGGAAAATGCCCATGTTCGTCGATTACAGTCATTTGATCCGTCACAATCCGCCACGACTGCACTACGGCGTTGCCGTGGTCGATGTTGATGACGATGGTGCGTGTGAACTGTTCGTCGCCGGGTTTGATGGTGCCAACCGGGTACTTCGCTGGAATGGCGCCGGTTTGGTTGAGGTTGCCGATAGCACCCTCGCTGATGCCCGGCGTCAGGCGATCGGCGTTGCTGCCGGTGATATTGATGGCGATGGTCGAGAGGAGATCTATGTCCTCAACACCGATACGTTTGCCGGGCGCAAGCGCTTTGGCGACCGCTTGTTCGATTATCAGGAAACCGGTTGGGTCGATCTGTTCGAATTGCCGCAGAACCAGGAGGCGCTCAATCTGACTGCCGGTCGTTCGGTCGCAGTCGTTGATCGGCTTGGTACCGGGCGCTATGGCTTCTTCGTTGCGAATTATGGCGGTCCATTTCGCCTGTACGAACTGGATCGCTTCGGTGAAATCCAGGACATGGCGAGTGCGGCTGGCATCAGTTTCACAACCGGCGGACGCGGCGTGATTGCACTGCCGCTGGTGACGCCACGGATGGACATTTTCACCGTGAACGAGAATGGTCCCAACTTTCTCTTCGCTAACCGTGGCGATGGTACATTCGAAGAGATTGCCCGCCGCGCCGGTCTGCCCGATCCGCATGAACACGGGCGCGGGATCGCTGCTGGCGACTTCGATAATGATGGCCGGTTCGATCTGGTATACGGCAACTGGGAGGGTCCACATCGCCTGTTTCTGCAAAAGTGGGAGGGTTTGTTCGTCGATGCGGCACCGTCAGACCTGGCGGAGCCGTCACGGGTCCGAACAGTTATTGCCGCCGATTTCGATAACGATGGTGAGCTGGAGATCTTTTTCAATAATATCGGTGAACCCAACCGCCTGTTTGCGCGGCGGAACGGCATATGGACGAGGATCGATCCGGGCGACGCGCTCGAACCGGGAGGTCTGGGTACTGGCGCTGCGGTTGGAGACTTCGATGGCGACGGGCGACTCGAACTGCTGGTGAGTCACGGTGAAGCCGATCTTCAACCGCTCAGTCTGTACCGCACGATGCCAAACGATCACGCCTGGCTGCGAGTGATGCCGCTGACCCGCGCTGGTGCACCGGCACGCGGCGCAATTGTCGTTCTGGATGCTGACGGCAGGCGGCAACTACGCGCCATTGATGCCGGGAGCGGCTACCTCTGCCAGATGGAAGCGGTCGCGCATTTTGGATTGGGGCGTGTACGTAGCGTTAATCGCATTGAAGTACGCTGGCCCGACGGCGCCAACGTAACGATCCCATCACCGGCGCCGAACCAGGTGCTGCGTGTGCCGCATCCGTAGGATCGACGCATTGCTCCGGGATTATCGGGTTGTGTCGATACTGCGCGCCAGTCCGACAATCAGGCGTACACTGTTATCGAGGTGCGCTGCATCGAGCCTGGAAATGTCATCGTTTCGCTCGTTCCGGTAGGGAATGCGTCCATACCTGTCGAGGCTTGCAATCCCCAGGGCGCGCAGACCTCGACGACGCACCACGCCGGCAAGGGTCATTCCACGATATGCGCGGGAGCGCGCGGCTGCCTGACCGCTATCGACCACACGCGCCGCCAGGCGTAGTAACAGCGAGTCTGCCAGTCGCGGACGCACCGCTCCTTCCGCTGCCAGATAGCACAGTTCACCACTACCAATGCCGTCGAGACCGATAAACAGAGTCAGCTGCGGTTCAAACGGATAACGGCGCAGCAGATCGTCGATGCCGGCGGCACTGCTGGCTGCCCCGACTCCAACCATCCACAACTCGGTATGCTGAAGATTGCGCAGGTGGGATGCAGCGCATATCAGGGTCGCCAGCGCCCCGGCATAACTGATCGCCCCTGGTGTCGCCGGTGCGCGCTGCACAATCAGCGCGGCGATCCCCTGAACCAGGAGGGCGATAGCCGGCGCTGCCTGAGTGTACCAGAGCCAGAGGCGCATTTCAAACGAGAGAGGGGCAGCGGCTACAATGCCCAGCACCAGGAGAAAGGCTGCTGCCAGAGTGCGCCCGACATGTCCGGTCAAACCGGCGCCGAGCGCCAGTATTCCACGCCCGACTGCTGGCGGAGAACAGAGCGGCGCCAGAACTACCAGACGCCAGCGCATGACTCCCTCGGCAGCGCGCGTCGCAACGACATTCTGGCTGAGCAGACGCCGGTTCAGGAACGCGGTATCGTACCATAACGTCAGGAATGTCGCGCCACATATCGCAGCAAAGACCAGAATCGCCACCAGCGGCATCCAGTAAAAACCGATAACCCCGGCGATTGCCAGTACCCCGTAGATCAGGCCATCATAGTCTGGGATGTGCGATGCGCGGTACGACTCAGCAGAGAGGCGTAGCCCCAGCTGACGGAGACGGGCATCGAGGAAGACGGCCGTCTTCGCCTCACCGATCGATCCTGGAGGGCGTGGACCGATCGTTTCCACGATGTGTGCAGCGATCGCAAGGGGCGAATCGACGAGACGCCCTGGAGATTGCCCCTCCGTTGTGCGGATCATGTCGGGTGTAGCCATGTTCGGGTCGCATTTCATCGATGGCGCTACGGTGCACGTGAGGTACCTGTCGCGTATGGGACTATCGGTTTATTGCAGAATCGTACCGGATGTGCCATGATGTGAACGAAACGAGTGAACCTCTGGTGTTCCAGCATTCAACATGTACAGGAGGTGCACCCAATGTTGCGCAGCTTCTTCTACAAAGACTGACGCAGAGCAAACCTTTGAGGCATCGCCTCAAAGGTTCTTTCTTTATCTCAGGGAAGTTCCTCGCCGTACCGCCAGCGATAGTAGTGCCGTCCGACATTGCCCATTTCGACCTGCCATCCGGCTGGATTGTCAGGCACATATGTTAGTGTTCTGCGCTCGAACAACTGGATCAGCACATCACGTTCGACACCGCTAATGCGCGCTTTCGTCCAGAAGGGTTCGCTGATCGGGTACCCCATAACGAACAACCAGTCGAACAGGAGGTCATTGCGTAACCGTCCCTGTTCGTAGACCAATCCCCGCGCATTGAGGTAGTCCCAGAAGACTGCCGGAATATTATGCCCTGACTCGGCAACATAGCGGGCAAAGCGCGTCTCGCTGCGCATCGGTCCCGCATAGTCGCCCACCTGCCCCTGGCGATCGATGGTCAGGCGCGGCATCTGTCCGGTGCGATCCGGTTCTGCCCGCGTAATGACCGTGGCAAAACTGGCGTACAGCGGTGCATTGGGATCGTCGGCGTCTCCGGCAACCGGAATGCCCGCCGGTTCGCGTTGCACGAATTCACTCGCGCCGATCTGCATGCGCCCCGTTACCAGTTCCATCACCAGCAAACCGGAGGTGACGAACCAGGGATTGGAACGATCGCCGAACGGATCGTTCAGTTCCATACGTCCCTTATCGAAATACTGCACCTGTCGCAGACCGCTCGCCGCCTGCTGATAATGTTCGGCGCGCGCCATCAAGCCGCGCGGTCCCCAGAGCCAGCTGCGTTGCACTCGACCACTGGCAACGACCCGATCGGTGCGTTGCCAGAGCTGGTCGAACGATACATCGGCAAAACCGACCAGTGGCCCGTTGAGCAACGCGCGCGTCGAGCCATCCTGTGCTGAATCAGGTGCACGTTCATCGAAAGCGCCAGGCGCCTGGGTTGCCGTTGGAGTTGGCGTGCTATCATCGAACAGCGCAACGGGTAGGGTTGGCGCGCCGGAAGTTGGCAGTACAACCGATTGCGGCGCACGTCCACACTCTTCGTCTGGAATGCACAGTTGCAGGATCAGGTCGTAGCGGATGAACTGATTGCCGAGATCGCCGTTGTTTTTGATCTGCACATAGTAGAATCCATCCACCTGCGGTACAAAGCGGATTTGTGAGTCGAGCGATCCGGGAATATCGTCGCTGAAGTCGAGAAGGCGAATCCCATCACGGTCGAACAGGTACATCACCGTATCGGCGCCCGCCTGGGTTTGATTGTTGAAATCGGGTGTGTTACGGTAAGGGCGTGTGTCGGTGTAGATGTAGTAGACTTTACCGGCTTTACCGAAGAACCTGACCCAATCGGCGTCACCTGTCGGGCAGAGCCGGCGCCCTGGATGGATTTCGTTCGGCAAGATCAGTTTCGCTTGCTCCGGCAAGCCGTCATCTTCGTACAGATCGCGACACACCTCACCGACCACGACAGGCGTCGGACCGTAACTCTCCGATCGGACGACGAAGACATAAGTACGGTTGCCGCCGCCGATGCTCAGCGTATCGCGCACACGCACATAGTAGATGCCATCGCGCGGCGCCTGCCACGACTGAATGCGCGGCCTGATGTCCTTTGGGTCGGGGCGAGCCGGGTCGCGGTTGAAGAAATCATCGTTGAACGCCAGCCGTTGACCGTTCTCGTTGTACAGTTCGAGTGACAGGTCGAGACCGGCATCCATACGCTCGATGTCGATCGTGTAGACCTTGCCGCCAACCCCGCCGAAGCGGAACCAGTCCTCATCGCCAATTTCACAGATGCCGTGCGTTACCGGTGAATCGATCAGCACCAGACGCGCGCCGCCGCGATCGTTTCCAGGATCGCGCGCTCCTTCCGGGCAGACAGGTCCGGGTGTTGGCGTCGGTCCTGGAGTGCGGGTTGGAGTTGGCGTAACGGTTGGCGACAATGTGGGGGTGGCAGTGGCTCCGCCCACAGTAATGACGAAGACGCTAAACGTACTGGTGCTCACATTACGCACGCCGGTCTGCGAAGTATACGAACCGGCAGTCGTTACCAGCAGGTTGTTGTAGGTTCCTGGAACGGCGGTGCTACCAATGCTCAATTGCAGGCTAAACGTTGTGCTTACACCGTTGGTCACATTATTTGCCAGCTGGATGGTGCCAGGCGAGGCCACCGTCACACCGGATGGAACATTCGCTGTCGTGATCGTGAACGACGTTTTCGGACTGTTGGTGAGATTGGCATCGTCGATATTATTCGTCAGTTGAAACGTCAGGGTGATGATCGAACCGACATCACCCTGCGGCGGAGGTCCGATCTGGGTAAGTTGAACAACCTGTTGAGCGCGAACAATGGTGAGAGGAACACCGGCCACGATCGCCAGAAGCGTTCCGAGCAGCGCCAGCGTCAGTACCGGTTTGTGCCAGGGCGTAGACCGATTGCTCACAAGAACGTATCTCCAGCCATAATGGTCGTCACCTATGCCATTATACCACCATCGTCGGCGCGTCCAGAAGGGCGCAGCAGCGCTGCGCTCTTCTGGATGGCTTCAACGCGGAACCAACACGTGGCTTTTCCGCCCGAGCAAGCCGGCAAGTGCAGTCATCTGCGGCATCAATGCGGCAAAATTTTCGCAGGTGAGCGACTGCCCGCCGTCCGAAGTTGCGCGATCCGGATCGGGATGCACCTCGATCATCACGCCATCGGCGCCAGCGGCGAGTGATGCCAGCGCAAGTGGCGGCACCAGATACCACTTGCCCGTGCCGTGCGATGGATCGGCAATCACCGGCAGGTGGCTGCGGCGTTTGGCGAGCGCCACGGCGTTCAGGTCCATCGTGTTGCGCGTCGCCGTCTCGAATGTGCGAATGCCACGTTCGCAGAGGATGACATTCGGGTTGCCCTGGGCAATAACGTATTCGGCGGAGAGCAGCCATTCCTCGATCGTCGCCGACATCCCACGCTTGAGCAGCACCGGTTTTCCGCTGCGACCGGCTTCTTCGAGCAACTGAAAGTTCTGCATATTGCGCGCGCCGATCTGGAGCACATCGGCGTAGCGCGCCACTAGTTCGACATCGGTCGGTGTCATCACTTCCGTGACGATAGGCAATCCTGTTTCGGCGCGCGCCAGCGCAAGCAGCCGCAGCCCCTCTTCACCCAAACCGCGGAAGGTGTAGGGGGAGGATCGCGGTTTGAAGGCGCCGCCGCGCAGCATGTGCGCGCCCGCTTCGCGCACCGTAAACGCAGTTGCCATAATCTGTGCTTCGCTTTCAACAGCACATGGTCCGGCGATCACCACGAACGAACCGCCGCCGACGGCAACATCACCAACCTGGACGACGGTATCCTGGGGGTGGAACTCGCGTGCAGCCAGTTTATATGGTCGGGTGATGCGCACGGCTTCCTGGACGCCTGGAAAACGCTCGATCTCTTCGCGTAACGTTGGTGGAATCGCTGCGCCGATAACACCGACGATATTCCGCTCCTCACCGTAAGTGACGCGCCCCTTGAGACCGTGCTCCTGGATGCGCGCCAGAACTGCGTTCAGTTCCTCTTCGGTTGCGTTGCTCCGCATGACGACGATCATGGACACATTCTCCTTTGCTAGCGGCAACAGTTGTTCAATGAACGATGAGCGATGTTCAGGCGGCAGCGCCAGGCGAAGGCGCGGCCGGGCGATGACATCGAGTTCCAGCATGGTCATGGCGTGCTCCTTCCGTGGCTTGTGCCGAATGGACTGGCCTGTCGCATCTCTATAACTCCTACGTGCCCTACCTGCCCTGTGGCTTGCGCCCCTCGACCTGTGCGCCGTGATCTCTGCATTAAAAAACAGCGGAGGAAACTCCTGCCGCTGTTTCATTGTCCCGATGGCTCTGCCAGTACGCGGATTGTGCTCCGGTCAGGACGCAGCGTATGTGCGCCGCGAATGTACACGTGAACGATCTCTTCCGCCCGTCGTGTGGTATTCCAGTGGATCAGCACGCGAATGCAGCGCGGCAGACTGCCGGGAACCGCCATTTCGTGCGTACAGAGCAGCGCGGTGTCGAGCCAGCCAAGTTCACGCGCAGCAACTGCCGGGAATTCGGCGTTCAGGTCGGGCGTGGTGCTGAAGATGGCACTGGCGATATCCTCTGGACGCACGCCGTTTGCGGCAATGATGCGCTGCAACAGATCGCGCGTCGCTTCGAGGATTGCTTCGCGTGTATTTTCGTCGCAGGTGGTTGCGCCGCGAATGCCACGACAGACGATGGTCATATGTTGCGTCCTGAAAAATCAAGAAGGCGTGGAGCCTGTTGCTCCACGCCTTCTGAGTTTCGGTACCCTTGAACGTCATCCAACGCGAAGCAACCAGTCTCTTGGTGAGCTGGCAAAGTACCAGAACCAGAAGTAATATGTGCTTCGCGGTTGCATACCGGGTGCTATCTCTTGCATCTCAGACGTTGACACCACGACTATACCATACCCTTGCGATGGCGTCAACTCTCACGATCCGGAACCTAGCAGTTCTTCGGCTTCGATGATCGCTTGGGCAATATCCTTCATCTTGGCGCGTTTGTCGCGCGCGCGTTGCCGTAGCCGTTCGTAGGCGTCGCGCTCGCTCAACCCCAACCGTTGCATCAGGATGCCTTTGGCACGCTCGATCAATTTGCGCGCTTCGAGCGATTCTTCCAGTTCGTGCACCTGCGCACGCAGCGCCTGCAATTCGCGGAAACGCGCCAGCGCAATGTTGATTGCCGGTGACAGTTCCACTTCATTGACTGGTTTGACCAGATAGCCAAGCGCTCCGGCTTGCTCCGCTTTGCGGATGGTTTCGCGGTCGGTATACGCAGTGAGCATCAAAATGGGGGTCGGGCGCTGCTGATTGATCCGCGCCGCCGCTTCCGTCCCATCCATTTCCGGCATGCGGATATCCATAATGATCAGATCTGGCCCCAGGCGCGCTGCAAGATCAATGGCTTCGGAGCCGGTGCGCGCAATGCCGATGACGTCGTAGCCAAGCCCTTTCAGTTGCTCTTCGAGCGTGAGCGCGACCAGATCGTTGTCCTCAGCAATCAGAATGCGCGTAACTGCCATAGCATCCACTCTTTCCACGTGCGTGTGGAAACGTCTTAAGGCTTGCCCTAACATAGCGTTGCACTAAGTCTCTTTCCACGTGCGTGTGGAAACGTCAGCGATCGTTCCAATCATATCACACTGTGCTGCTTTGTAAACCCTGCTTAATGAGTGATCTTCCCACAATGGCGCCATAACGAAGTCTTACCTCCATGTGTGCTGCTTCCGATCGACAAGCGTACTTCTAATCCGGCTCTACGTCACAGGGTCGGACAGTGAACGTCGCATCGGTATACTGTCGAGCGCTGCGGTGACGACTGCCGCGGTGACAGCATGGTGGCGCGGCGCGCTGCGCTGCAGGTGTACCCGGTTGCTCAGCACAACGATGATCAGCCGCTCGTGGGGAACAATCACCAGCGCTGGCCCGGTGAAACCGGTGTGACCATAACTGCCGCAGGGTGCCGATCCCATGAAGTTCGGACGATCAATCATCCATCCGAGACCACACGCCTGCGCCAGCCCTGGTGTCTGATTGATAGTCGCCATGGTCAGAGTTCTCGGGTTCAGGAGAGGCGCCGGGTGATTCCCGCTCCCGGCTGGCAGCCAGGCACGGCAGAATGTCCAGAGATCATCGGCAGTGCTGAAGAGTCCGGCATGCCCGGCGACACCGCCGAGTACATACGCGCTTTCATCGTGAACCACACCGTGAACCAGGCAGCCACGCCATTCGCCATCGAACTCGGTTGGCGCAATCTGCGCGATCAGCGCAGGATCGGGGCAAAAGCCGGTATGTTGCAGTCGCAGTGGTCGGCAAACCAGGTCGTCGATTGCCCTGTCGAGTGGTTGACCATGCACGGCAGCCACAATTTCACCCAGCAGGAATGAATTGATGTTGGTATAGGCGACACTGCTGCCAGGCGGACGGGCGGGCAGTGTATGGTAGATCGCCGCAAGCAATCCCTCAGGCCCCACGTGACGCAGCGGCGAAAGGCGCAGGTCGAGACCCGATGTGTGGGTCAGCAGATGCCAGACGGTCACATTGCGTGCACGAAAGTGTGGTAGATACACCTGAACCGGCGCTGCCAGGTCGATGTGCCCTTTGTCGTGCAGGCGCAATGCCGCTGTCGCAGTGAACATTTTGGTCAACGATGCAATATCGTAGATGGTTACTGGTGTGACAGGATTGTTTCCGGGAGGGTCGTAGGTCATCGTGCCATACGCAGCCGCGTGAAGGATCTCTGCGTCACACGCGACCAGAACCACTGCGCCGGGAAAGATGCGCTGGTCGATGGTGCGGGCAATAATGGCATCGATGGCTGGAATAGGCATGGTTGGCGCCGGTTACTGTGCAGGAGCGCAGAGCGGCCGTTCGGTCAACCAGGGGTCGAACTGCACCAGATCGCCCGGAGCATCGCCACGCCCGTCGGCGTGCCGATCCGGTTCGTAGGGACCTTCCGCAGCGCCCCACCAGTTGTTGCGCATATCGATGGCCACGTCACTGGTAGCGCCGCGCCCAATGCCGCGTTGCAGATAGATCGGAATGATCGGCGGCGTGTGCTTCTCGATCGCATTGTCGCGAATCGTCAACTGCGGCAATCCCGGCGCCTGTGGCAGGGTGCTGAGAACACTCAACCCATTCGAACCGCCAATCAATCCGTTGCACACAATGGCGCCCTGTAACGGTCCGTTTGTTTCCAGGGTGAGGTTCGGACCATCCTGCCCGACCAGCAGATTGCGCTGAACATCGAGTACGACGGTATCATTGGGGCTGAGACTGGTGATCCGGACATTGGGCGATCCGAATGCCATCCGATTACCGCCGATACGATTGCCGACCAGCGTCGCCGTACCGCCGCGTTCATACACGATTTCGACGGCGGCGCCATAGGGGAGATCATTACCACTCATCTCGCTGTCACGCAGTTCGAAGCCTCTGCCCATCATCCGCACGTGACCGCCATTATCGACGATACGGCTCGAACGGATTGTCAATCCGCCACGGTCTGATGCGAGAACCGTTCCGCCCGCGCCGCCGCCGCGTACTTCCACATGTTCCAGTACAATGTCGCTGCCGGGTCGCCCGAAGATGCCTTCCCAACGGGGCAAGCCTGCGCCGGTGAAGCGCACCGGACGTTCTGCCTGCCCCAGGGCATACAGCCGACCATCGACGTACAGCACAACGCCGGGGGGAATGCGCACCTCAACACCCGGTTCGATGATCAGAGCGGTGCCGGACGCCACCAGCGTATCGCGTCGCAGAGTGATCGGACTCTGGTCGAGCGTCCAGTAGGTCGTGGTTCGGATGATGTCGATCGGAACCGGGGTAGCGGTAGGTGGAGGACGGGTAGGGCGCGGTGCAGGCGGTTGAGTCGGCGGCACATGTTGGGTCTCGACCGGTTGTGTCAGTGCATGCGGGTCCGGTGTTGGCTGAACGACAGGCGGTGGTGCGAGCGTTGGTTCGAGGGTTGGCGCCTGTGCGAGCGGCGCAGTTGGGGCGATGCCTGCTCCTTCAGATACGACCGTCGGTACCGGCAATTCCGGGGTAGGCGAGAATGCTGCCGCTGGCGTCGGCTCTGGTGTGGGTGAAAATGCTGTGACCGACAATGGTGCTGCTGGAGGCGGATACGGTTGCGGATTGGTCGCAGGCGCCCTCACATCGGTTGGCCAGATCGTTGCGATCGGGGTCTCCGGTTGCACCGGTTCCACGATGACCAGCGTTGCCCGATCGATTGTTGCGATTGGCGTCAGAGCGCGCGCTAGTTCGCTACCGGAGGGCGGGAACAGCACCGCCAGCAGAATAGCGCATGCCAGAAAGACGAGTGATGCCAGCAGGATCGCGGTATCACGTGAGATGCGCAAGGGGGACATATGTTCTGGCGATCGGTTGGGCGGCGATTCGACCGGATCCACGAGGCAGCCTCGGATGAACGAATTTCCATGTTATCTTACCACAGCGCCGTGGTCGGCGCAATGCTCACCGGATCATGCTACAGTACAACTGAGATGGAGAAAGCTCCATCGATATCGACAGGAGGATTGGCGTGAACTGCTGGCACTGTGAACGACCGGCACACGGCGTATGTATCTTTTGCGGACGGGCACTCTGCAAGGACTGTGCGCGCGAAATGCCCAATATTGTTGCCGTCTATTGCGATGATCGCAACGTACCACGAGCGATCGTGACGACGCGCGCACTCTACTGTGGCGTATGCGAACCACGCGAAGACCCGATCGAACTGCCAGAACTGAAGTGAGCGTGTACCGCTGTCAAGATGGCAGATTGATCGGCAGGCGCACGATCATGGTCGTTCCAACACTGATCTCCGTCTCAAAGCAAATGTCACCCCCGTAATCTTTCACAATGCCATACGACACCGACAGTCCCAGGCTGGTGCCGGGTGTGTTGCTTGTGCCGAGCGCGCCCTTTGGCGTTACAAACGGCTCGAAAATCTGGTCACGCACATGTTCCGGGATGCCCGCGCCGTATCGCTCACGCTGAGTTTAACGTACGCCGGTGCAAGTTGCTGGGCGCGTTCGTCGGCAATCAGCACAATCTGACCGCGCTGAATGATCTCATTGTAGCGTTTCTGGCCGACCTGAACCGACTCAGGATGACAGACGGTTAATCCGTGAACTGCCGGGACATGCAATTCATCCTGCTCATAGAGTGCAATCCAGCCAGCTTTAGCATCGAGCAGCGCTGCGAGGCGTTTCCAGAGCATGTGGAACTGGCGACGATCATCGAGGGTGGCAAGCATCGCCGTCGTCAACGCCTGCAATCGTTCGAGACGTTCTGTGCGTTTGCCGAGTTGCTCACGCAGACTGTTCAATTCAGCCCGGGTGCGACGTTGCTGCGTCTGGCTGTGCGCCATGGTTTGAAGGCATCCCAGCAGTGTCAGCGCAAAGGGCAGCACCGTAGTCGCCGAGTTGTGGAATGCGGCAAACAGGGCGCCGATCAGCGCCACTATGGGGATGTATCAGCGAGGTGATCCGATGGCATCGCGCCAGCGCATTCGCCATACAACGGTGTCTATCAAATCGGCGAGCGCTTCTAGAACGTACCCGATGATGATCACCACCGCCAGCTCCATTGACAACACGAAGGGCGGCGTTGTCCCGGCAGCCAGAGCGATCAACGCACTGCCGCCAACAATCAGCGAGCGAACGGTGATCAGACGAATGATATGGCGCTACGAGGAAGCCAGCATCAGGTAAAGACTGCCGATCTGCCCAGCGATCAGCACCAGCGACCAGTCTGCCAGGAGGGGTGCGCTCGCAAGCACAACCGGCGACAGTGTCAGGCGCCAGCCGTTCGGTCTGCGCACAGCACATCGATCACCCAGCAGCACCAAAATCGTTATGACTGCGCCGGTCACGAATGTTTCAATCGACAGGCGTGGTGGTTGTGTTGCGAGTGCAATACTGTAGAGAACCAGCAGAGCACCCGAAGCCATAATTGTCGGGCGGTGCAATCTGAGGCCTGCTATCGGCAATCGAAAGGCGGGGTTACTGAATGGACGATTCGTTCAGGCGACATAGTGCGTGTATCCGGATAGCACTCATCGTTTCCTGACGAGTACGGCAAAAATGCAGACAAGGGTGGAACCTGCCTTATACTGTCGGTATACCATACCAGGGGCACACGCGCAAGAAGTACTAAAGTCAGGGTTTTTGCACATGGAAACATCATTCAATGCAGCGGAGCTCGATTCCTATGCGGCACGTATCACCAATGGGGTTGCAATGCTCGGTGGCATCCTGATGCTCCCGGCGCTGTTTCTCTACCTCAGCGGTTTGCTGGTGGCTGGCGTCGCTTTGACCGGAACGATCATCACGATAGCGATTGCACTGACACTTGCAGTGTGGTTGACACTCAACTACGCTATCCAGCCGGTGGCATATGTCGTGACCGGTGATACGCTGATCGTGCGGCGGCGCTGGGCTCGTGCGCTACGCATTCCATTCAAGCAGATTATGGGGGTCTCATTTGCGGGTGCGCTGGCAGATACGCCGCGCTTTGGCTTACGCTGGTCGTTCAACGCCGGTGTATTTGGTTATCACGGCCCGTTCCAACTCGATCCATACGGCAGCATCTTTTTTGCAGCGACGAACCGTGAGCGATTGGTAGCAGTGGCGCGCTATGATGCGCCCTCGCTGATCATCAGCCCGGCGCGTCCGCGTGAATTTGTCGAGACGTTCCGCGAGGCATTGCTCAAAAGCGCATCGGTGGATCGGGAAGCCAAACCGGAACCCTCGCGATAGAGGGTGCGCACTCACGACATCCGTTCGCTGCATACCGGCGTAGTATCGATTGACAACCCGGAGGTTCGTGATAAAATACACATGTTCACCTGAAACAGTGAAAGGGTTCAGTATGAAGGTACAAAAGCACATATGGATGCTGATGGTTGCGCTGGTTGCTGCGTTTGCGTTGGCTGCGTGTGGCGGCGGCGGTGGCGGCGGTGGTGGTGGTGCAAGCACGACGATCGAGATTGCGTCTGATGGAGAAAATCTGGCGTATGATAAGAAAGAGTTCTCCGTTCCAACCGGTCAGACGATTACGCTGACGTTCAGGAACGTCTCAACGGCGCAGCAACACAACATCGTGATTGTCAAGGGCGGCGAGGATGTGGCTGCAAAGGTCGATGAAGAGTCGATCAATGCCGGTCCACCTGATTTCCTGCCGGCTGATCGCACCGATATTATCGCTGCGACGAAGATGTTAGGTCCCGGCGGCGTTGAGACGATCACATTCACTGCACCTGCTCCCGGCACGTATGTTTTCCTCTGCACTTACCCCGCGCACTATGCTGGTGGCATGAAAGGTGTGATGACCGTTACTCAGTAGCGTATTGCGCTGAGCAGGCACCGAGCGTGCAGGCACTTCACCTGCACGCTCTGTTTTTGGCTAGCGCCGCATTCCGCCGGTTTTACCGGGTTTCGGTCACCTTGCGCAAGCCGTGCGGTCGATCTGGATCGAGTCCCCGCGCGCGTGTCAGATGAAAGGCGAGCAATTGCCCGGCAATCACAGCGGTCATTGGGGCAAAACGCTCCTCGACGCTAACGGGGAGCGGCACCGGTCGGTCTACGGTTTCCAGGATGAACGGTATATCACTGATTGCGGTCAGGTGCGCGCCGAGGTTCCGCAGTTGCACTGCCAGCGCGGCGAGATCGTCGGCGACAGCGCCCTGGGTTGCTATCAGCACAATCGGCATATCTTCGTGCACCAGGGCGATCGGTCCGTGCTGAAAATCTGCCGCCGAGTACGGTTCAGCTACAATCCGGGTCAATTCCTTTAATTTGAGCGCAATTTCCCACGCAGTTGCGTAGTGATAACCGCGTCCGATGGTGATGGCAGCGGTTGCCTCTGCCATCTCGCCGGCAATCTCGCGCATGCGTCTGTCAAGCGCCAGAGTTGCTTCGATTGCATCGGGAATCGTCGCCAGCATTGCAAGACCAGCGGTGTCATTCGCAAGGCTGAGGATCAGCATCGCCAGCGTCGCAAGTTGCGCCGTGTACGTCTTGGTAGCTGCAATGCTCCGTTCGATTCCGGCATGGATCGGAACCACAAATTCAGCAGCCTGCGCCAGCGGCGACTCCGGGTTGTTTGTGATGGCGACCGTCGGTGCGCCACTCTGGCGGGCATCCCTTATGACGGTGCAGATGTCGGGAGACGCCCCCGATTGTGAAATGCCGATAACCAGGGCGCCATCGAAATGCAGATGCGCACCATAACGGGTATGGAGCGAAGGAGTTGCCAGCGCAACCGGCATACCGAGCGTCGCTCCTATGAGATACTGCGCATAGCGCGCTGCATTGTCCGATGTTCCGCGCGCAGCAATGACGGCGTACCGGCAATCGCAATCGCGGGCGTTGAGCGCACGCGCCAGGCGGCTCATCGGTTCCATTTCCGCTTCGACCAGCCGTCGCAATACTACAGGTTGTTCGTAGATCTCCTCGAGAAGCGTTGATGTCGTCACGCGATATCTCCTTTGTGAGGGCAGAAATAGTAGAGTACGATCGTGCCGCATCGTGAACGACGTGTCAAGAGCGCCTCTGCGGAAACCGCAGAACGTTAAGAGGATTTTCATCACAATCCACTACTCTGTCATTATTTACTTTTCTTCGTCATATATGCTAGAAGCATAACAACATCCAGTTCAGCAGTGTTGCCCGGTTTGCTCTGCACGACGCTCTATAGTTTTACCACACAGGGTCTGTGATGCATCAGCACGGCCGGGCAGACGATGTTACTGCGATTGCTGGTGATCCATGTTCTCGCATATGTGAATGCCCAATGATGAACATTGTTGTATCACCCGGGGAACATATCTGGTCTGCCAGAATGCAGGCGATGCGGGGTGACCTGTCACGTCAGCCCGACGGCTCGATCATCATCCCGGTCAATGCACAGTCCGACCTAGAGCGTGTGTGGGTGGTTATCAATGACATCCTTGCCTATCGCGGTCGGCATACCTTTGAAATCATCGTTATGGTCAACAATTACCCGGCGGATGCACCCCCATCGCTTACCGCTTTCGAGCAGGCAGGGATACGGGTTGTCAGTCAGCCAGACGCGCGTCTGCCCGGCATTCGGGTGGCGGTGACGGCACGGGTGCATGGTGCACGGGTGGCAGCGTCGCGCCTGACTATCCATTTTGACGCCGATTGTCGTGTGCCTGACCCGACGACATTGCTGGACTGGTATGTGCAGCAGTTTGCTGCGGGTGCGCGTGCAGCATATACGCCGGTCAACTTTTGCGACCTGAACAACGACTCTGCAACACAGGCTCGCGTCGTCATCCATCATCTGACGCGCTGGTTCAAACGACAGGTGCTGAGAATCCCGACGATTCGCGGCAGTAACTTCGCAATCGACCGTGACCTGTTTATTGCGTTGTTCGATGCCGGGTATCTCCCCGCCGATTTCAGTATCGGTCCAGTCTTGCAGGCGCGGCGCATGAAGGTGGCCTATGGCAATGCACCGCGCCTGGCAGTGCTTACGTCTGGACGATACTTCGAGCGTGGATGGCGTGAACTGGCGCGTTATCTGCTCTATCGACTGCGGTACAACCTGCGTATGTTGCGGGTACGCGCCGGCATGGCTAATCCCGATGACTCACAGGCAAACACGGATCGTCCGTACCGCATCTATCGGTTAGAAGACTCTGGTTCACGGGATCAGTCTATGAGAGAGAGACAATTGCCATGAGAAGCTTATATCGTCACACAGTCGCACTGTTGCTCTGGCTGATTGCAAGTTTCAATATCGAACGCCTTGATCTGGGGAGTATCAATACCTTAGACCTTGAACCGTTCACCTATGCTGTGATTACCACAGTGGTATTTTTGCCGTTGCTTCGTTTGTTCCAGCGGCTTCCTGCCATTATATCGGTCGTTTTGGGATGTCTTGCCCTTGGTATCGGTCTTGCGCTTGATCCATCACCAAAGTTTGGCGGTATTCATACCTACCTGACAATCGTCGAATTTACTCTGGTTGCGGGCGCGGCCTTTTTATCGCACCGCTTTGGTGCTGCGCTCGAAGAGTTTCGCCAGGCGGTCGAAATTATAACCCTGCGAGATAAGAATGACCGTCTGCGTTCGATGAGCGAGGCGCAGGAGGATGTGCATACGCTGATGAGTGCCAGTCGCCGTATGCATCGTCCGTTGAGCGTTCTCATTCTCGAGGCCGATGCGCGTTCGCTCAACATGATGATCCATCGCTTCGTCCGGGAACTTCAGCGTGCGATGATGCAACGCTATGTGCTGGCGGTGACTGCGCGCGTGCTTGCCCGCCATCTGCGCCGTACCGACCAGATCATCGAGGATGGCAGGCCGGGTCGTCTGATCCTGGTAGCGCCCGAAACTCCCGAAGACAAGGCCAGGTTGCTGGGAGATCGCCTGGTGCATCTGGTTCAGGATCGATTGGGGATCACGGCACGCTATGGCGTGGCGACATTCCCTGATCATTCGTTAACCTTTGAGGATTTGCTCGATTCGGCTGAGCGCCATCTCCAACAGGTGCAGTCGGAAGAGTTGCGTTCGCCGAAAACCGTCCAGGTGCCAGAAATGAATGTGTAAGGTGGAAAGAGGAGAGGATCGTTGAAGCTACCGTTGCGAGGACACTATGGCTACCATCGTTAAGCGCGGTCGACCGGCGTATTCACTCGAGTGGATCGAGCGTTATCGCCCTGAGCGCCAGTGGTTGCGCGGACGAGCCTATCGGCGCGCCAAGCGTGTTATGGATCTGACGCTGTCGTTGCTGGCGATACCGATTGTTCTGCCGCTGTTCGTCATTATCGCCCTGGCGATCAAGATCGAATCGCCCGGCGGACCGGTCGTCTTCACCCAGAATCGTACCGGGAGAAGCGGACGGCGTTTCCAGATGTATAAGTTCCGCACGATGGTACCAAACGCAGAGGAACTGAAAAAGCAACTGGCGCATCTGAACGAGTTGCAGTGGCCCGACTTCAAGATTACGCACGATCCCCGCGTGACGCGCGTGGGAAAGTTTCTGCGCAAGACGAGTCTCGATGAGTTGCCCCAGATCATCAATGTGATCCGGGGCGACATGAGCCTGGTCGGTCCACGTCCGACATCATTTGATGCAAGCACCTATCAACTCTGGCAAACAGCGCGCCTCGATGTCAAGCCGGGATTGACCGGTTTGTGGCAGGTGTACGGGCGTGGCAACACCGAGTTTGATGAGCGATTACGTCTCGACATTCTGTATATCGAGCACCGCTGCCTGGGGCTGGATATCGAAATTCTGCTGCGGACGGCACTGGCGGTCTTTCAGGGACGTGGAGCATACTGATGATCGAGGCGACCAGAAGTGTATCCCCCCGACGACTGCGCACTGTTGCGTATACGATGTCGCGCTTTCCCAAGATTACCGAGACGTTCATTTTGATCGAGATGCTGGAACTCGAACGGCAGGGAGTGCGAGTCGAGGTGTTTCCGCTCATCCGCGAGCGTGCACCGGTGCAGCATGCCGACGCCCAGACGATGGTCGAACGCGCGCATTTTTGCCGTTTGTTCTCGCGCCCGGTGCTGGATGCGCAGATCTACTGGCTGCTGCGTCGTCCAGGCGCCTATCTGCGTGCATGGTGGCGTGCAGTACGCGGCAACCTGGAGTCGCCGAAATTCCTGTCGCGTGCACTGGTGGTCGTGCCCAAGGCAGCGTATGCAGCACGACGCATGGTCGAGCTCGACGTCGATCACCTGCATGCCCACTATGCAACTCACCCGGCGCTCCTGGCGTATGTAGTTCACCTCCTGACCGGTATTCCGTACAGTTTCACGGTCCATGCCCACGATCTCTACGTCGAGCGCCCGATGCTGGGCGAAAAGGTTGCTGCCGCCAGTTTCGTCGTGGCGATCTCCGAGTTCAATCGCCGGATGCTGATCGACCTGTACGGCTCAACGGCTGAGGAACGGGTTGTGGTGGTGCATTGTGGCATCGACCCGACCCTCTTTCGTCCACGTGCGCAGCGTGAGCCGGGTGAACTGTTTACGATTGCGTGCGTGGCCAGTCTTGCCGGGTACAAGGGGCAGCGCTACCTGATCGATGCCTGTGATATGCTGCGCAAACAGGGCATACCCTTCCAGTGTCTGCTGGTCGGCGAAGGTGAGGATCGTCCACACCTCGAAGCGCAGATCCGGCGTCTGGGTCTGACTGATCATGTCAGGCTGATCGGCGCTCAACCACGCCATAAGGTGAGCGAACTGTTGCAGCAGGTCGATGTGCTGGCATTACCCAGCGTCGTGATGCCCAACGGCAAGATGGAAGGTATTCCGGCGGCGCTGATGGAAGCACTTGCCGCCGAAATTCCGGTTGTGGCGACTGCCATCTCCGGTATTCCCGAACTGGTGCGCGATGGCGAAACCGGTCTGCTCGTTCCAGAACGGAATGCGGCGGCGCTGGCGGAAGCGCTGCTGTACCTCTATACCAACCGCGACCTGGGACGACGCCTGGCTGCCGCAGGGCGCCAGCTGGTGTTACGTGAATTCAACCTCGCGCATAGTGTTGCTCAATTGCGTACTCTTTTCGAGCGTGACAGGTGGATGGAAGGGCAGCGACCGATCCTGCGCGAAATCGAGGCGTGAACATATGACGACGTTATCGACCAGACAACTGCGTGTTTTGCACGTGCGCCCGCGCCTGGGGGTCGGAGGCGCAACCGAATATCTCATCCGGCTTGCTGAGAGCCAGGCGGAAGCCGGGTACTTCGTGGCAATCGCTTCGGGCGGTGGTGAGTGGAGCAAACGGGTGGCGGCATTTGCTCACCACTACGACCAGATACCACTGACCCCCTATATCGGTTCTGGCAAGCGGACGCCGAATTTGCTGGCGTTGCTGGCAGCCGGGTTGAAACTGGCGCGCATCATCCGTACCGAGCGCATCGACCTTGTGAACACGCATCACCGTTTTGCTGCGCTTGCTGCGAAACTGGCGTCACGTCTGACCGATGTGCCGGTGGTGACGACACTCCAGGAGGTGCCGTGGAAGAATCGGCGTCTGACACGCTTCGCTCTCGGCGTTCGGTCTATTACGATGAGCGCGATGATGAAGCGTTTCGTCGTTGAAACCTGTAGTGCGCCGTCCGACCGTGTTACTGTCATTCCGATTGGCATCAACATTCCGTTATCTCTCTCCAATGAGCGCCGTCGCCATTTGCTGGAGGACCTTGGTCTCGACGGATCGACGCCGATCATCGCCAGTGTCGGGCGTCTGGTTGCGCGCAAAGGGCATATCCATCTGCTACGGGCGCTTCCGACCGTGGTGCGCGTGTACCCAGACCTTCAGGTCGTACTGGTCGGCGATGGTGAAGAACGTGCCTCGCTCGAACAGGCAGCGCATGATCTGGGTGTGGCGCGTCATGTCACGTTTGCCGGTGCGCGCAGCGACGCGGTCGATGTTATGGCGCTCGCCGACTTTACCGTGCTCCCTTCGCTGGAAGAAGAATTTGGGATTGTTATCACCGAGTCGTTCGCCTGTGCGAAGCCGGTAGTGGCCACGAATGTTGGCGGCATCCCCGAACACGTGCGCCCAATGGAGAATGGCATCCTCGTACCACCAGGGGACAGCCGCGCGCTGGCAGAGCAGATCATCTTTCTGCTCGATAATCCCAAACTGGCGCAACAGTTGGGTGAGCAGGGACGGCGCGCAGTCGAGCAGCACTACACGCGGCGACGCTTCTTCGAGCGTACTGAGGCGGTATACCACGCCGCGCTGCAACACCGGTCGGAGGTGGTGCGATGAGTGGTCGGTTGTTCTGGTTCTGTGTGGCAACCATCGGATACACTTACGTGGGTTATCCGGCGTTACTAACTATTCTGGCGCGGTTGCGACCGGTGCAACCATTCCCGCCACTCACCGATCTTCCAACGTTGACGCTGCTGATCGCGGCGTACAACGAACAGAACGTCATCGCGGCAAAACTCGAAAACAGTCTGGCACTCGATTATCCACGCGATCGGTTGCAGATTCTGGTTGCTGCCGACGGATCGGATGATGCCACGCCGGAGGTTGTCGCCAGGTTTGCCGATCAGGGTGTCGAACTGAGTTACCGACCGGAGCGTGCAGGGAAAATGGCGGCTATTCTGCGCGCTCTGCCACAGGCGCGTGGCGACATCGTTGTTCTGTCTGACGCGAACAACTTCTACAATACCAGCGCCTTGCGCGCGCTGGTGGCGCCATTCGCTGATCCGCTTGTCGGCGCCGTTAGTGGCGCCAAAGTCATCGCAAAAGGAGATGGTGCTCTGGGAGACTCGGAAGGGTTGTACTGGAAGTACGAGTCCTACATCAAGCGCCAGGAGACGCGGCTTGGCAGTTGCACCGGCGCCGTCGGCGAAATCATGGCAGTGCGTCGTTTTCTGCTTGATCGACCGATGCCGCCAGAAGCCAGGTTGATGGCGGACGATCTGTTCCTTGCCATGCACGTGTTGAAGCAGGGGTACCGCGTCGTCTATGTCCCTGCCGCGCGATCCGTCGAGCGGGTCTCATCATCGACGCGCGATGAATGTGAACGACGTGCGCGCATCGTTGCACAGCGGTTTGTCATGATGCGCTTCTCACACAAAGTTTTGCCCTGGTCACACCCGCTGCTCGTCTGGCAAATCGTATCGCACAAATACCTGCGTCCCCTCGTACCGCTGGCAATGGTCGGCGCGCTGATCGCCAATCTTGCAGCGGTTGCACGTCCGGCTGCACGCGGTGGGCTCGCACACCTGACGTACCCGTCCAATGTGATCATGCTGGCGCTTCAGTCGCTGTTCTACGCGCTGGCATGGCTGGGGGGGCGCAGCGAACCGCGCGGAAGATTTGGCAAGGTGCTGTATATCCCGGCATTTCTGGTGAACGGCAATCGTGCCGCATTGATTGGGCTGTACCGTTTTCTGACCGGACACCATACGTCGCTCTGGCGCCGCGTTCAACGGCGTGATGCTGAGCAACGGACGTCCGCTGGCATTGTGTATCAATCGAACAGGTAGTAGCAGGAAGAAAGGAAGCGTCAACCTATGAGTTTGTCAACGTTCGTTCGCGTGTTGTTCCACAACTGGTGGCTAGTCGTTCTGGCAACCGCATTGACCGTCGGAAGCATAGCAGTATTCGTACTCTTGCAGAAGCCGGTCTACCAGGCATCGACGACTGTCGAGTTGAAGCCAAGTGTCGTTCTGGAAGACCCAAACCAGATCCTGAACACGATCAACGCCCTGACGCGGCGCAATGTGATCAACACAATTGCGCGCAAAGCAACGAGCATGTCGATGCACGAAGAGGTCGCACGCGAGATGGGTGTGCCGGTCGAAGCAGTCCTGTCGGCGCGGGTGCAGACAATCACGCCGCCGGAGACGAACCTGATCGAAGTACACGCGCAGAGTGTTGATCCGGCTTTTGCGGCTGCGGTTGCCAACACTGTGGCGCAGAAGATGCTCGGTCAGGATTATGAGAAGGTCATCTCGCTGGAAGTGATCGACCCGGCAGTGCCGCCGACATCCCCGATTGCGCCGCAACCGTTGCGTCTGTTGACGCTCGGGTTGATCTTTGGTCTGATTCTGGGTGTGACATTTGCGCTGCTGGAGCACGCGCTTTCTATCCTGCGGACCGGGGGCAGCCTGCTTGAAGACAGTCTGATCGCCCCTCCGCAACCGGCGCTTTCATCAGTTGAGGTGACTGCTTCAGGACAGCACAAGGCATCGTCCGAGGAATAGCCTCCGGTTGCGTTCGCTATGGTTTGACCGAACGGCGCAGCAGTGCTGTGGTATCGGACGGAAATGACGACCCAACGAGGATCCTATGCAGTTAGAACGTGTGCTCAGGCATCCAGTGCAGGTCAGCGCCGAAATCTGGCGCCATGCCTGGGTGCAGATTGCGGTGGTGACGATGGTTTCCGTTACCGCAGGGTTTGTGCTGTCGCGCGATATACCGCTGTGGATGCTGATCGGCGGCGTGGGCGGGGTTATCTTCCTGGCATTATCATTCCTCAAGCCGGAGTATGCTGCGGTCACCCTGCTGGTAATCCACTGGGGGAATATCCATGACGTGCTGATCAAGTATCACGGCATCCCGTCACTGGTCAAACCGATGGTTGCCGTACTGACGGTGGTGCTGCTGACCCGCCGGTTCCTCACCGAACGTCCGCGCGGTCTGGTATCCGACCCGGTTATCTGGTGGATGCTGGCATACCTGGTGGTAGGAGCGACCGGTCTCTGGTTTGCGCGCAGTACCGATACTGTGATAAAGCATCTGATCGACACGGCGAAAGATTGTATCATTGCCGGGCTGATCTTCAACCTGCTGGTAACACGTATCGCCTTCGAACGTGCAATCTGGGGACTGCTAATCGTTGGCGTGGCGCTGAGTACGCTGACCGTCTATCAGGAAATCACCCACACGTATGACAACAACTATGGAGGATTCGCACAATCGGCGGTGCGCCAGATTTCCACGACGATGGAGGACCGGGCGCGTGCATTTGGCACGGTTAATGATCCGAACTATTTCGGTCAGTTGCTGCTCGTGCTAGTGCCGCTGGCAGTGTGGGCAATCCTCAACGGGCGCACCTGGCTTGGGAAGACGTTCGGTATCTCGGCGCTCCTGTTGTTGCTTTCCGCGATTGGACTTACCTTCTCACGCGGTGCGTACCTGGGGGCTGTCATCGTGCTGGTGGTGTATGCAATGTACCTGCGGCTCGATGCCCGCTATTTGCTGGTGTTACCGCTCATCGGAGCGCTCCTGTACGTTGCTCCGCCTGAGTTTCGTGCCCGTTTCGGCACCCTGGAAGAGGTCATGCCCGGTGTGACGAATGCGGGTGCATACAATGATGGCTCGATCCAGGGACGATCCGTCAAGGCTGAGATTGCTTTTGTGATACTGGCTGACAATTTGATCTTTGGGGTTGGACGCGGGAATTATCGCTTTCATTACCGCGACTACATTCAGGAGATCGAGGGCGCCGGCTCGAATACTGAGCGCGACGCCCATAGCCTCTATCTGGAAGTTGCTGCTGAGCAAGGGATTGTTGGCTTTGCCGTTTTTGCAGGACTGATCCTGACGGTGTGGGGCAGGCTCCGTGTTGCCGAGCGGCTCTTTGCAGCAACCGGCGAACGTCGCATGGCCGATCTCTCGGTTGCGGTGAAAGTCGGTTTCCTGGGATATCTGGTGACATCGCTCTTTCTACACGGCGCCTACGGCTACATGTTCTGGTTGCAGGTTGGCATGGCGGTGGCACTGGTCGTCATTGCGCAGCGTGAAGCCACACAGCGCCCGAGTCGGCAGGTACAGGTTACACAGTCATGAGCGTGTTGCTAGCATCCATGCGAAATGCACTCCCATTCTTGCGATGCATCCGGCGCAAGGATGACTGGGCAATCGGTCTCTATAGCGGCAGAAGTCTCCTCACGCTCGCACCGATGCCCGGTGTGCGTAATCCAGTATTGACTGCTGCCCACGTGCGCGATGTTCCGGCACTGTTCGTCGCCGACCCGTTCCTGGTGCGCACAGCGGATCACTGGTTGCTGTTCTTCGAGGTGCTTCATGCAACCCTGCGACGTGGACAGATCGGCCTGGCGACGAGTCGCAACGGTAAGGACTGGGAGTACTGTCAGATTGTGCTCCGTGAGCCATTTCATCTGTCGTACCCTCTGGTGTTTACGTGGGACGGAGCATTCTACATGATTCCCGAAACGGCAGAGCGCCGCCAGGTGCGGCTGTACCGCGCCGTCGAGTTTCCGCTGCGCTGGTCGTATGTGGCAACGTTACTCGAAGGCGACGATTATCTCGATCCGACGCCGTTTGCGTATCAGGGGAGCTGGTGGATGTTTGTTGGAACCGATATAAGGAACAACAGCACGCTGCGCCTGTATCACGCAGCGACGCCGTATGGTCCCTGGAATGAGCATCCGTGCAGCCCAATCGTGCAGCACGATCCGCGCAGCGCGCGTCCAGCCGGGCGGGTGGTACACGACGGGGAGCGGTTGGTGCGCTTTGCCCAGGATTGTTCGCAGCACTATGGTCAACGAGTCCTGGCATTCGAGATTACGGCATTAACTCCTGAACGGTATGCAGAGCGACCGTATAGCCCTGCGCCCATGCTTGTTCCGCAGCGTGCCGGCTGGAATGCTCGCGGGATGCACACCCTTGATCTGCATCGCATGGAGAACGGTTGCTGGCTTGCACTCGTTGACGGGTATCGCAAACGATTCTATGTGCGGCATTCGATGACAGTGCAGTAGGACGGACAGTGGCGTGTGAACAATCACCAGGCAGCGACATTGATCGACCGAGCAGTGCTGGAAGAAGAGGCGACTCCATTGGACACGGTGACGACACCATCTGAAGACATCGGCAAACGCGCTGTACGCGGCACGTTCTGGTCGTTTCTCTCATATGCAAGCGGGCGACTTGTAACATTCGTCACCACGCTCATTCTGGCGCGCCTGCTTGTACCGGAAGAATTTGGCGTCATCGGGTACTGCACGATTGTCATTGCCTATCTTGATCTGCTCAACAATGTCGGCGTCGGTCATGCACTCATTGCGCGGCGAGACAGGATGGAAGAAGCGCAGAATGCAGCATTTATCGTCAGTGTGCTCAGTAGCGTCCTGTTGTACGCCATCACCTGGTGGTCGGCGCCTTCACTTGCACTCTTTTTCAACGAACCGCAGGTAACGCCACTATTGCGTGTCCTCTCACTCGGACTGATCCTGGTTGGGATCGGCACAGTGCCGATGGCGATGTTGCAGCGGGACTTGCGGTTCAAGGCATATCTCCTGCCCGGCATTGTACGCAATATTATCCGGGCAGGTGTGGCTATGGGCATGGCCTGGCAGGGATTTGGCGTCTGGAGCCTGGTCATTTCAGAACTGGTCAACAAAATATTAGAAGTCATCATTCCCTGGACTATCGTGCGCTGGCGACCGACCCGCGCATTTGATCTGCAGGTGATGCGCGAGATGGTGCGATACGGAATCAATATCGTAGGAGTGAGTCTGGTCGGTTCATTCATGGTAAATGTGGACTATTTGCTCGTTGGAAGGCTGCTGGGTGCAGCAGCGTTGGGCTACTACACTATGGCGTTTCGCATCCCTGAACTGGTTATCCGGAGCGTCAGTCAGATCGTCAGTACAGTTGCGTTTCCTGTTCTGGCTCATACTCAATCAGATCACGACAGGATGCAGGACGTATATTTCGCACACCTGCGCTATATGTCGCTGGTCACTTTTCCGACAGGTGTAGGTCTGGCGCTGCTGTCTCCGGCGATTGTGTCCACACTCTTTGCCGAGGTGTGGCGCCCGATGGTTGTCCCCATGCAGTTCATTGCGCTTGCCAGCGCCTTTTCGATTGTTTCGTATCTTTCGGGGATTATCTACAATGCAATTGGTCGGCCTGACTTGACATTCAAGTTATCGCTGGCAAAACTGCCGCTCGTGGTGGTTGTGCTCTATGTCGGGACGTTCTGGAATATTACCGGGGTGGCGATTGGACACGTATTGTTGACATTTGCCTGCATGGCGCTCGATCTGGCGGTTATTCGCAGAGTCACGGCAGTGCGGCTGACAGGCGTTCTGCACGCATTGCGTCCGGCGCTACTCGGCGTAGCGGCGATGACGGTCGCTATCGTTCCGTTGAGTATCTTGCTAGCAGGATGGACTGTGGTTCAACTGGCGTTTATCCCACTTGCAGGAGCGGCGGTTTATCTCGGAACTGTCTGGTTGGTGGAACGTGAAACGCTGACACAGGCGCATACGGTTGTGCGGAGCGCTCTGGCGCGCGGCTAGATTGCAGATAAACAGAAGCGAAAAACAGTGATGCCTCACCCACGAGTAAGTGTCATTATCACGTCCTACAATGCCAGTGAGTACCTGGGCGCGGCTATCGAAAGCGTTCTGGCGCAATCGCGCCCTGCTGATGAAATCGTTGTCATTGATGATGGTTCCACGGATGCCACGCCGGACGTTGCCCGGCGCTATGCCTCATACGGTGTGCGTCTGGTTCAACAGGCGAATATGGGCGCGGGTGCGGCGCGGAATCGCGGTATTCGGGAAACAACCGGTGAACTGGTAGCATTCCTTGATGGTGATGATCTCTGGTTGCCGCACAAACTGGAGCGTCAGCTGGAGTACCTTGCTGCTCATCCCGAAACCGTGATGGTGAGTTGTCTGCGCTGGCGCTGGGATCAGACCACAGGTGAGCGTCATATCGAATACTTTGGCGTGCGTCCAGGACGCTCGCTGGCGCTGGAGAATGTCGTGCGCAATGTGATTGGCAATCCATCGATGACGCTTATCCGACGGTCGGTGTTCGATGCCGTCGGTCAGTTCGATCCAACCCTGCGCTGGGGACAGGACTGGGATCTCTTCATTCGTATCACCAGATACGGACCGGTTGGTTTCGTCATGGAGCCACTGATGGTCTATCGCTGGCATCCCGGCGGTATCTCACACCATCGCGGCATCGAGCGTCTTGATATGTTTCAGTCCATCGCATGCCGCGGCATTGCACATGTGCATCCGGTATGGCTGCGCCCCGTTCTGCTGGCGCGGCGCCTGAGCTGGGATCAGTGTGATCGTGCCGCGTATGCCGCGCAGATCGGTTTGCCTGGCTGGCGTCGAGTGTGGCACGCCTGCCTTGGACTGGCGTTGTTTCCATTTGAGCGACCGGTGAGCAAAACGAAGCGTCTGATGCGGTCTATCTTCAGAGATGACCGCTACACGCACCTGGGACGTATGCTCCGTTCGAAGTTGCGACGACCTGCAGCTCGTCGCAGGCAGATCCAATTACCCTGATCGTGACGGTAGATATCGAGGGCATATGCAGCAAGCAACAGATCATCACGTTCCGATAGTAACCGTCGGGATACCTGTCTACAATGGCGAGCGCTATGTATCACAGGCGATTGAGTCGATCCTTGCTCAACGATTCGCTAACCTTGACATTATCATCAGTGATAATGCATCAACTGATGGTACGTCCGGGATATGTCAGCACTATGCGCAGCAGGACCGACGTATTCGCTATGTGCGCAACGAGCAGAATATGGGCGCCGCGTTCAATTACAATCGCCTCGTCGATCTGGCGCGCGGCCGCTATTTCAAGTGGATGGCACACGATGATATCTGCGCTCCTGAACTGATTGGAGCATGTGTTGAAGTGCTCGAACGGGAACCGCACGTCGTTCTCTGCTATGCACCGACGACTTTTATCGACGAGGAAGGACAACCGCTGCGCACCATCCGCGATGGATTTCACTTTCGTAATCAACGTCCATCGGAGCGATTTCGCAGATTCCTACCGCTGGCGCGCGGATGGATGAACCCTGTCTTTGGCGTGTACCGTCTGGATGTATTGCGGAAGACCCGACGAATCGGCGCCTACCCTTCATCGGATATGATCCTGGTTGCGGACGTGGCGCTGCGTGGTGAGATTCACGAGTTGTCCGAGTCGCTGTTTTTTCGTCGCGAGCACCGAAACATGTCGGTACGGGCGCATCCGTCGGCGACCGAACGTCAGCGCTGGTTTGATGCAACCTACCGTGGGCGCGTTGTTCTTCCCCACTGGCGCTGGATCGGTGAGTACCTGCGTATCATCGGGCAGGCGCCGATCAGTCTGATCGAGAAAGTGTGCTGTGCCGGTGCATTGCTTCACTGGTTGAAGTGGACGCGGCGTGAGTTGCTGGGCGAGTTGATAATGGCAGTCAATGCCATGCTTCCTGCGCGATCTTCGTGATTACTCCTTTCTGGTTGTGTTGCTCAGTATCAGGCATTGCCTACATAGAAAGAGAAAATCATCGTGCCAAAGCGCCTGCGCATCCTGCATGTTATCGAAACACTCTGGCTGGGAGGCGCGCAGCGATTGTTGCCGGGCCTGGTAAAGGGCCTCGAGCCACGCCAGTTCAACAGTCATACGGTTGCACTGCACGACGGACCATTACGGCAGGAGTTCGAATCGGCGCGCATTCCACTCACGCTGCTGGGTGCGCGTCACTTCTATGAACCGCGAGTGCTTGCGGCGCTGGTGCGCATCGTGCGTGAGGGTGGCTTTGACGTGGTACATACCCACCTTACTGGCGCCGATGTGGTCGGGCGCGTTGCCGGTGCGCTAACCGGCGTTCCGGTGGTGTCGACGATGCACAACATTCCACACGACTATGATCAGCAGAAGATTCACCGCCGCCTGCTGCAGCGCCTGACAGCGCGAACGCTGGCGGCACGACTGGTTATGGTTGCGCCAGCCATCGGCAGCGCATATGAACATCAGTGGAAGATTCCCCGTTCGCGGATTGTTGCAATCAACAACGCCGTACCGGTGGAACCGTACCTGACAATTGCCGAGGGCGCTCCCGACGGTCTTCCGCCAACAGTCACTACTATCGGGCGGTTGAGCGCACAAAAAGCGCATCACATTCTGCTGGAAGCGTTTCATCTGGTCCTGCAGAAGCACCCCGATGCCCGTCTGCGCATCGTTGGCGACGGGCGTCTGGAAGCGGCGCTCCGGCAACAGGCGTTCTCGAATGGTATTGCTCACGCCGTAACTTTTGAGGGGCTGCGGCACGATATTCCGGTCGTTCTGTCGGAAACGCACGTATTTACACTGTCGTCGCTGTGGGAAGGTTTGCCGGTCACAGCAGTCGAAGCCATGGCAGCGGCACGTCCGGTCGTTCTGACCGATGTCGGTGGGTGCCGCGACCTGGTGACCCCCGGTGTGGAAGGGATGCTCGTGCCGCCGAGAGACGTGTCTGCCCTGGCTGATGCACTGATCGAAATGCTGGACAATCCAGAGCAGCAGCGCCTGTTTGGTCGGCGCGGTCGGGCGAAGGTTCGTCGGGAATTCGGTATCGAGCAGTATGTGCGCGGACATGAGCAGTTGTACCTCTCGCTCGTCACGCCTGAACGACGGGCGGAGATCGTCGCTGCCGAAGAGCAGAGATCATTGGTATGAGTGGAGGTCGGTGCTATGACGATCGGCGTGGCAATGGTCATGCACGATTTCTATCCTTCGGTCGGTGGTGCGCAGATGCATACGCTGGCACTCAGTCGCGCTCTGCGGTCGCGCGGTATTGATGTAATTGTTGTCACCCGCCCGTATCCCGGTGCTGCATCATACGAAGAAGTCGAAGGCATACCGACGTATCGGGTTGGCGTTTCAGGAGGGCGGGCGGTTGCCGGATGGGGTTATCTGATCGCAGGTCTGGCAGTTCTGCTGCGTGAACGGCGGCGATACCAGATTCTGCACTGCCATCAGATGATATCGCCAATGATGCTGGCGCTGATGGGGCGTGTGTTGCCGGGAAAGCGCCTGATTATCAATCCACATGGGCGCGGTCTGCGCGGTGATGTGGCAAAGATTACCAGGCTTCGTCCACTGACCGGCAAACTGCGCGTCGCGGCTGCACTGCTCTGGGGTGATGCATTTGTCGCAATTGCGCACGATATCCATCACGAACTGCGCACCATGGGCGTGCCAGAGGCGCGCATCTGGGATATTCCGAACGGCGTGGATACTGAACGGTTTGCGCCGGCGACTCCTGCAGAACGGCGAGCATTGCGGCGAAAACTTCACCTGCCCGACACTCCGCTGCTCACGTTCGTCGGACGTCTCACCGTCGCCAAGGGGCTCGATATTCTGCTCGATGCCTGGGCGCAGCGTGATGCGGCGCTCGCCAGCGCTCATCTGGTGCTGGTTGGCGATGGTGAACTGCGTGCGAATCTGGAGCAGCAGGCGCGCAGCCTGGGGCTCGATCGGTCGGTGATCTTCACCGGCAGTACAACCGATACCGTGCCGTATCTGCGGGCAGCCGATGCGTTTGTCCTTCCCTCGCGCACTGAAGGCATGCCGGTTGCCCTCCTGGAGGCGATGGCATGCGGCCTTCCCTGTATCGCAACGCGGGTTGGCGGCTCGGCAGAACTGATCGATGATAGCCAGAACGGGCGACTGGTTGCACCAGAAAATGCCAACGCGCTTGCTCGAGCGCTACCGGAAGCGTTCACTACACCAGCGTGGGGCGAGCGCGCGCGACAACGTATCGTGAAGCGCTATGCAATCGATATGGTCGCGCAGGCGTACATCAGATTATACGAAACCATGCTGGCGCGCGGTCGCTTGTAGGCCATTTAGCGCAAGGCAGCGTAACTATCAGGAACGTTCTATGAATCTGTCCTCCGAAACGTTCACTCGCTGGGTGATCGATGAAATTGAGGCGAGCATCGACGTCAAGCGCCGCACCCTCGAAGCGCAGGCGCCGATGATTGTTGCGATTGCAGAGTGTGTTATCGAGACATTCCGGCGTGGCGGCAAATTGTTGCTGTGCGGCAATGGTGGCAGCGCAGCGGATGCTCAACACATCGCTGCCGAGTTCGTCAGTCGCTTTCGCCGTGAACGACGTGGCTTGCCGGCGATAGCATTGACAACCGACACCTCCATTCTGACGGCTATCGGCAACGATTACGGCTACGAGCGCGTCTTTGCCCGTCAGGTAGAAGCACTGGGACGACCTGGCGATGTGGTGATCGGAATCAGCACTAGCGGTATCTCGGCGAGTGTGATTGCCGCGATGCGTGCCGCGCGTGACGGTGGTATGACGACGATTGGTTTCACCGGTGCTTCGGGCGGAACGCTGGTTGACCACGTCGATCTCTGTCTGTGCGTTCCATCGCACAATACGGCGCGCATTCAGGAAGTGCATATAACCGTCGCGCATGTTGTGTGCGAAATCGTCGAACGTGCGTTGTTCGAAAAATGACGGAATATTGAGCAACTCCCACCGGTTATTCCGGATTACTGAACATACTGTAATTGAAATGCTAATCTCGACCGTTTATAGTAGAAATCGCGGCTATTCCAGCATATGAGAACCACACACCTGGAATAACAGATCGTATGGACGTCAATCAAAGCGGGAAAGATCCGACTCCGCGAGTGAGCATTGGTTTGCCGGTGTACAACGGTGAGCGGTATCTTGCCTCAGCGCTGGAGTCGATCCTGGCGCAGACATTTGGCGATTTTGAGGTGATCATTTCGGATAACGCCTCAACCGATGCCACACCGGAGATCTGCCGAGCATATGCGGCACGCGATTCCCGCATCCGGTATGTCCACCACGAGATCAATCGCGGTGCAGCGTGGAATTTCAATCACGCCTTTGGTCTAGCGCGCGGCGTGTATTTCAAGTGGCATGCCCACGATGATCTGCTCGAACCGACATTTCTCGAGCGGTGTGTGGCGGCACTCGACCATGACCCGCAGGTGGTGCTTGCCTTCAGTCGTACCCGCGTTATCGACCCGGCGGGTCATACGCTGTACACCTATGATGAGCGTTTGCGCACCGAATCGCCACTGGCGAGCGTTCGCTTCCACGACCTGATCTGCATCGGGCATCCCTGCTTTCAGGTGTTCGGTGTGATACGAGCCGATGTGTTGCGGTGCACGCCGCTGATTGGCGCGTATGTGCCATCGGACCGGATATTGCTGGCGCGGCTGGGGTTGCTCGGACCTTTCTATGAAGCGCCTGAGCATCTGTTCATTTCACGCCGTCACCCGGCACAGTCGGTACGTGCGGCGAAACTGCGCGCCCGCGCCGCCTGGTTCGATCCGGCGAACGAAGGCAAAATCGTGATGCCGCATTTTCGCACGTTCTACGAGTACATCAAAGCCATTCGCGCAACACCTCTTCCACCGGAAGAGACGCGGTGCTGCTATGTTGCGCTGCTGCACTGGATCGCCGCCGATTACAACTGGGCGCGGATGGGAAATGATGTCGTGCATGCCGGGCGTCAACTGGGGGGGCGTGTGCTAGTCACATACGCAGAACGAATTCATGCGACGATTGCACGGAGGAATTCGCTATGAAAGTTGCTATTCTCGCAGGCGGAGTCGGATCGCGCCTCTCGGAGGAGACCGAGGTCAAACCGAAACCAATGGTCGAAATTGGTGGTCGCCCGATCCTGTGGCACATCATGATGCACTACTCCTTTTATGGTTTCAAAGACTTCGTTATCGCCCTCGGCTACAAAGGCGAAGTCATCAAGAAATACATGGTCGATTACTGCTCGCTCAACAGCAATCTGAAGGTCAACCTGCGTTCCGGCACAGTTGAAATGAACGGCGGCTATCGCCCAGACTGGAATGTGGAGTTGATCGATACCGGCATTCCGACCAACACCGGCGGGCGAATCAAGCGCCTGGCGCCGTACCTCAGCAATGAGACGTTTATGCTGACCTGGGGCGATGGTGTTTCGGATGTCAATCTGCATGCGCTGCTCGAATTTCATCGCTCGCACGGCAAACTGGCGACGCTGACCGCCGTGCGTCCACCGGCGCGCTTTGGGCACCTGGAACTGGACGGAGATCGGATTACCGAGTTCAACGAAAAACCGCAAACCGGCGAAGGATGGATCAACGGCGCATTCTTTGTGCTCGAACCAGAGGTATTCGACTATATCGACGGCGACGATACCGCCTGGGAGCGTGAGCCGTTGCAGCGCCTGGCACGCGAAGGGCAACTGATGGCGTACAAACATACCTCCTTCTGGCAGTGTATGGATACGCTGCGCGATAAAAAATTGCTCGAAAGTCTCTGGCAAACCGGCAAAGCACCCTGGAAGATCTGGGAGTAGCATCGCCGTATCCGATGGGAGTGTACTGAAAGGATGCAACCATGCGCGTGTTAGTTACAGGGCACAAAGGGTATATCGGAACAGTGCTGACACCGATGCTGCTCGAACGCGGCTATGAGGTGGTCGGGCTTGATAGTGATCTGTTCGAGGAGTGTACATTTGGCGATCCGCCGGTCGAGGTGCCAGAGATTCGAAAAGATTTTCGAGATGTCGAAGCATCCGATCTGCAGGGTGTCGATGCTGTGATGCACCTTGCCGGTCTGTCGAATGATCCGCTCGGTGACCTCGATCCGCAGTTGACCTACGAGATCAACCACCTAGCGTCGGTGCGCCTGGCGCTGCTAGCGAAGCAGGCAGGTATCACACGCTTCATTTTCTCGTCGTCGTGCAGTACGTATGGGGCTGCCGGCGATGATATGCTGGACGAAACTTCACCGTTCAATCCGGTGACCCCCTACGGACGCTCGAAGGTTCTGGTCGAGCAGGATCTGGCGAAACTCGCCGACGCAGATTTCAGTCCGACATATTTGCGCAATGCCACTGCCTATGGTGTATCGCCGCGTCTGCGTTTCGACCTGGTGCTGAATAACCTTGTCGCCTGGGCATACACGACAGGTCTGGTTTACCTGAAGAGCGATGGCACGCCCTGGCGACCTATCGTGCATATCGCCGACATTGCGCGCGCCTTTATCGCCGTGCTCGAAGCGCCGCGTGAGTTGATCCACAACGAAGCATTCAATGTTGGGCGCAATGAGGATAATTACCGCATCCGCGATCTGGCGCACATCGTGTACGAGACGGTGCCCGGATGTCGGATTCAGTTCGCCGAGGGTGCGCAACCCGATAAGCGGAACTACCGTGTCGATTGCTCGAAGATTCGGCGTGTGCTGCCGAATTTTCAGCCCGCCTGGGATGCCCGCAAGGGAGCGCAGGAGCTCTACGATGCCTACCGCACGATCGGGTTGAAACTCCAAGATTTTGAAGGTCCACGATACAAGCGCATCGACCATATTCGGAAATTGATCGCCTCCGGACGACTCGACTCGTCGCTGCGCCGTTGCGAGCAGGCGCTGGCGGTTGGATCGGCATGAAGGCTTAGTGATAGACGAGGGATGTGACCATGCTGTACCGCGTTGAACAACGCTGCCGCGCCAGCGGTTCGCCCAATCTGCTGCCGATCCTGTCGTTTGGCGTCACACCGCTGGCGGATCGGTTGCTCACGGCGGATCAACTGGGCAACGAGGAGCCGTTCGCGCCGCTGACCCTGGTGTTTTGCCCAGACTCGGCGCTGCTCCAGATCCAGGAAACCGTTGATCCTGAAGTGCTGTTCTACGCCGAATACCCCTACTTTTCGTCGGTCTCGAAATCGCTGCTGAACCATTTTGCCCGCAGCGCCCAGGCGATCATGGCGTCGCGCCCGCTGGGACCGGACAGCCTGGTGGTTGAGGCAGCCAGCAATGACGGGTATATGCTGCGGAACTTCGTCGAACGCAACATTCCGGTGCTCGGCATCGACCCGGCGCGCGCTCCGGCGGAGGCTGCACAGAAGATTGGCATCCCCACGCTCAATACGTTCTTTACCAGAGAACTGGCGCTACAGTTGCGCAACGAGGGCAAGGCTGCCGATTTGTTTCTGGCAAACAATGTCCTGGCGCACGTGCCTGACCTCAATGGCTTCGTGAGCGGTATCCGCGTTATGCTCAAGGATGACGGTATTGCGGTGATCGAGTGTCCATATGTGGTTGATCTGGTCGATCACTGCGAGTTCGATACCATCTACCACCAGCATCTCTGCTACTTCTCGGTGACGGCGCTCGATCGGTTGTTCCGCGCCAATGGTCTGTACCTCAACGATGTGGAGCGCACGCCGATCCACGGTGGCTCGCTGCGTCTGTTTGTTGGGCGGCGCGAGGTTGTTGGTGAGCGGGTACGGGAATTGCTGGCAATCGAGCGTGAGCGTGGTGTGGATCAGGTTGATTTCTATCGTTCGTTCGCCGATCGGGTGCGCACTATTCGCGACGAACTGGTGGCGTTGCTGCATGAACTGAAGCAGCAGGGCAAACGCATCGCGGCGTATGGCGCTGCTGCCAAAGCCACCACATTGCTGGCATACTGCCAGATCGACACCCGTCTGGTTGATTTTGTCGCCGATCTGAACCCATACAAGCAGGGTAAGTTCATGAGCGGTAGCCATCTACCGATTGTCCCTCCATCGGCACTGCTGGAGCAGCAACCGGATTACGTTCTGCTGCTGGCATGGAACTTCGCCGACGAGATCCTACGCCAGCAGGCTGAGTATCGGCAGCGCGGCGGCAGATTCATTATTCCTATCCCCCATCCGATCATTGTGTAGCATGCCGGTTGTGTGAAATGAGGAGTACTATGTCTGCCATACCCTGTCCGGGTTGTGGTGCAGCCGGAATGGAGATCTTCTACGAACTGGAGCGTGTACCGGTGCATAGTGTGCTGCTGCTCCCCACCCGCGAGGAAGCCATTGCCTATCCGTGCGGCGATATTCGTCTCGGCTTTTGCCGGACGTGCGGCTTCATCAGTAATACGACGTTCGATCCCTCGCTCCACGAGTATTCGGAACGCTACGAAGAAACACAGGGGTACTCGCCGACATTCAATGCGTTTGCGCGCCGGCTGGCAGAGCATTTGATCGAACGCTACGATCTGCACGGGAAGGATATTATCGAAATCGGGTGCGGCAAGGGAGAGTTCATTACCCTGCTGTGCGACCTGGGCGAAAATCGCGGCATCGGCATCGACCCGGCGTATGTTGCGCAGCGCAGCCTGGCGCGCCCTAGCGAGCGCGTGACGTTCATTACCGACTTCTATTCCGAGAAATATGCCCATCTGCGTGCCGATTTCGTCATTTGCAAGATGACCCTGGAGCATATCCATCAGACGGCTGCGTTTGTAGGAATGGTGCGACGCACGCTTGCCGATCAGCCCCATACAACGGTGTTCTTTCAGATCCCGGACACGACTCGCGTGCTGGAGGAGATCGGGTTCTGGGATATTTACTATGAGCATTGTTCCTACTTCACCCCCGGTTCGCTAGCGCGTCTCTTCCGGCGGTGTGGGTTCGATGTGATCGATCTGTGGCGCGACTACGGCGACCAGTATCTGATGATCGAGGCACAACCGGGTCGTGGCGCCGGACGCACCTTCCCCGATCTAGAGGATGACCTGGAGCGCACGGCTGCGGGGGTCGCAACGCTGCGGCGTGAAGCGCCACACGTGCTGCATCGCTGGCGGTCGTACCTCAACGAGCAGTATGCCGCCGGACGACGGGTGGTGCTCTGGGGGTCGGGATCGAAGGGGGTTGCATTCCTCACCACGCTTGGCATCGAGCGTGAGATAACGTATACCGTGGATATCAATCCACACAAGCACGGTATGTTCATGGCAGGAACCGGGCAGCAGATCGTCAGTCCGATATTTCTGCGCGAGTATCGACCAGACGTGGTTGTTGTGATGAATCCGATCTACTGCGACGAAATCCAGCGCGATCTGGCGCGTTTGGGCGTGTCGGCGGATGTGTTGACGGTAGAGGCGTTTGCCGGTGCGACTGCCGGAGCATAAATGTTGCCGGTTGTCGAAGCGCCGCAGTGGGAGTATCGCAGGCAGAAGTGTGCCAGCGTCCGTGTAAGTTCATGAGCGTTCACGATGATACCGTTACGTTATGTGCTTGCAATCGTCCTTGTGTTGCTGCCCGGAGTGCTGGCGGCTTCCGCCGATCCGTCGCTGCGCATCGAGAACATCCAGGTCACCGTGAGCGCCGGCAGCGCCACTGTGCGCTGGACGACCAGCCACTTTGCCGGTGGCGCCGTCTTCTATGGTCTTACCGATGGCGCCTGGACAGAAACGGCGCCTACCAGCGGCGATGGGTTTGCCCATACCGCCGTGCTGCTCGACCTTGAGCCTGCCACAACCTACCGTTTCTGGATCACTGCCTATCGCGCCGATGGAACGAATGCCTTCTCCATCCCACAGGTCTTCACAACGGCAGCAGCAACTCCCACGCCAACGCCTGCCATCGGTGCGCCTGCATCGCTCATCGCGCCTGCTTCCGGTTCACTCGTGTCGGACAATTTCAACCGCACCGGCGGTCTTGGCGCATGGACATTCGTCAATCCGCGCGGTGATGCCAGTTATGCGTTTACCGGAACCGATATTCGCCTCATCGTTCCCGACGGTCTGCCACACGAGCCGTGGAACTCCGGCAATACGGCGGTACGCCTGCTGCAACCGACGGCAGACGTCGATTTCGATGTCATCGCAAAGTTCAACTCACGGGTTAGCGGACACATCGCAATGCAGGGGTTGATCGCGCAGGCGGACGACAACAACTATGTGCGCTTCGATATTTCGAGTAGCCGCACCAGTGCAGGGATCGAGCAGGTGCGCCTGTTCGCTGCCTCGGTCACCGACGGGAGCGGAACGCCGCCCCCGCCCAGTACGCTAACTACCCCCGGTCATCCAACCTGGTTGCGCCTCACGCGCAGCGGAACAGACTGGCAGTTTCGCTCGTCGTTTGACGGGACCAACTGGACGCTGTTCCACACGGCAACCATCACACTGACGGTGACCGGTGTGGGGGTATTTGCGGGGAATACGGATCCGAACAACCGCTACGCGCAACCGTTCACTGCCGCGATCGATTATTTCCATGTTGCAAGCGCGCCGCTCCCCGACGATCCGCAGTCATTCCCGGATGCTACTCCACCACTGCTCGCCATGCCGCCGCATACGGTCAGCGGAACCACATTCGCAGTACAGGGTTTTACCGATGAACCGACGACGGCGCAGTTGACCTACGCCTCACGTACCGCGCCGGGCGGGACGCTGGCCAGTCCATTGAGTCAGATGCACAGTTTTACCGTATCCGGGCTGCAACCGGCAACCACCTACCGTTACACGCTGACCGTGACCGATGTTGGTGGGAATCAACGGCGCGCAACCGGCGTATTCCGTGTTCTGCCGTCGGCAGTAGAGAGCAACCCGGTGATCGACGTATGGAACGGCGCTACTCAGACCTTCGGCGCGCGGGGTACGCCACAGCGCTGGATCAATGTGTTGGGAATGGTGAGTGACAGTGATGGGTTCGATACAACTATCAGCAATTTCGGCACCCCGGCATGGCCCCTGCGCTATCGCCTGAACGGGGGCGCAGAGCGGTCATTGATGCCGGGACGCGGGTACTACAGCAACGGATCATTGAACTGGCGCAGAGTGTATACTACAGGGGAGTTTAATATCGAGATCGACCGGAACGATTTGATACCCGGTGCGAATACCCTGGTGATCACGGCAGTTGATCGACTTGGAAACACCAGTACGCAGACGGTAACGTTGGATTACGCAATCGGATCGACCTGGCCGCTCCCCTATACCATTGACTGGCAGACGACAGAACGAGTCGGCGATGTGGCGCAGCCGGTCGATGGGTTGTGGGCGTTAGAGTCGGACAGTGTTCGCCCAGTGTGGACCGGCTATGACCGTTTGCTGGCGCTTGGAGACGTAACGTGGCAGAACTACGAAGTAAGCGTGCCGATCACCATCCATGAGATCGACATGTACCGTGGGCAGCGACCGAACAGCGGCGGACCAGGGGTTGGGCTGTTACTGCGCTGGCAGAGGCACTGGGATGCACCAGCCGGTTCGGAAACACAACCGCGATGGGTGTATTACCCGATGGGGGCGCTTGGGTGGTACCGGCTGGATCGCTTTCCGGATAGCAGTTCATCGCAGCGCATCTTTCACCTGCACCTCGATACCGGCGCAACTACGGTGTTTGCGCGTGATCTGACCGCTATGCGGTTGACGGTCGGCGAAACGTATATCTTCAAAATGCGGGTGCAGACCGACACCAGCGGCGCTCATCGGTACTGGTTGAAGGTATGGCCCGCAAGTGGAGCAGAACCGACTGGATGGACGGTGGAGGGAACTGCGCCGGCGGGCGATCAACCTCTGAGTCAGGGGTCGTTGCTGCTGGTTGCGCACCATATAGACGCAAGTTTTGGCGACATCAGTGTGCAACCGCTTTCGGCAGGCGGGGCGCCGAGCGCCACACCGACGCCGAGCGCCACACCGACGCCGAGCGCCACACCGACGCCGAGCGCCACATC